>NZ_MSSM01000005.1 GCF_004123795.1 Lacticaseibacillus chiayiensis
TGACCCTTCACCACTAAGATAAGCAAGCACTGCTTCAAGCTTTAGCTCTCTGGTATAATGTTGATTCTTTCGAGCTTCCTCTAATCCCTTAATCCCATCACGTTCATAGCGCGCCTGCCAACGTTGTAATGTACGATCACCAAGACCGTGTTGACGGGAGAAACTACTGATACTTGTCTTCGAATGTCTGAACTCCTCCAATATGAGTAACTTTTCTTGAGCTGTATGCTTAGATCTGGGCATAGAAAATCCCTCCATGATCATCAGATGAATTATGATATTTCATCTGACAACCATAAAGGGATTATCGCATTCCGATAAACGGTGCGTTGTTCACCTTTTTTCTTATGGCTGCAAATTATGACTCAGCCTCTTGCCCACAACCATTAAACTTCGGTGATTTCTTTTTCCTTAGCCGCGGCAATGTCGTCAATGCGCTTAGTTGCGTCATCCGTGACTTTTTGCATATCTTTTTCAAGCCGATGCAATTCATCTTCGGTGATATCGCCGTCTTTTTCCTGACGCTTCAGTTTGTCGAGCCCCTCACGCCGGATATTGCGCACTGCAATTTTGGCATTTTCGGAAAACTTACCGACTTCTTTGGCAATTTCCTTACGTCGTTCGCCTGTGAGTTGCGGAATCACAAGGCGAATCACGTCGCCATCGTTGGCCGGATTAATGCCCAGATCACTGGCATTGATGGCCGTTTCGATATTTTTCAGTGCAGACTTGTCATAAGGGCTGATCTGTAAGACCCGTGCCTCAGGAACAGTGATAGCTGCCATCTGGTTCAGCGGAGTCGGCGCCCCATAATACTCCACCGTAATCTGATTAAGTAAACTGGCATTGGCACGTCCTGCGCGAATATTACCTAGTTCGCGCTGCAGTGACTCTTCAGTTTTGCCCATATTGGTTTTTGCTTGTTCGATAATTTGATTTGCCATTAGCTTCTCCCTTCGATTGTGGTGCCGATCTTTTGACCTTCCACAACACGTTTGATATTACCGGGCTCGTTCAAGTTAAAGACAACTAAGTCGATGTCATTGTCCATTGACAGCGTGCTGGCAGTTGAATCCATGACCTTCAGATCCTTATTGATGATGTCCATGTGTGTGAGGCTTTCGTACTTCACGGCATGGGTATCTTTATTAGGATCGGCGGAGTAAACGCCATCGACATTGTTCTTCGCCATCAAAATGACGTCAGCGCCAATTTCTGCAGCACGTAACGCCGCTGTTGTATCTGTGCTGAAGTATGGATTACCGGTACCGCCAGCGAAGATCACCACACGGCCTTTTTCTAAATGGCGAATGGCCTTGCGTCGAATGTAAGGCTCCGCGATCTGCCGCATCTCGATAGACGTTTGTACCCGAGTCGGGACGCCTTGGCTTTCCAGATTATCCTGCAAGGCCAGTGCATTCATGACGGTAGCTAACATGCCCATGTAATCGGCTTGCGCGCGTTCCATGCCCATTTCGGCACCGGTTTCGCCGCGCCAGATATTACCCCCGCCGCAAACAATGGCGATTTGCACACCCAGTTCATGCACCTGCTTGATTTGTTCAGCGATCGTCGCGATGACCGGTGGCTTAATGCCAAATCCAGCCTCTCCTGCTAGCGCTTCTCCGCTAATTTTTAAAACGATCCGATTATATTTGACCATGTATCTTATCCCTCCGTTGGTTGCTGGCACTATTTTACCATAGTCGCAACATTTCTGCGGCAAGAAGCTGCAGACAACTGCCTTGTTTTACCAGCTCTTCAACTGGATGGCAAATAATCATGACAGCTGCCATGTGCGATTTTTCGTTAATTCAAAAAGCAGTAGGAGCGCCTCCATTTTGCCATAGAAAAAGGGCCCTGCCTCGTCGACAGTCCCCTTTTGCTGGGCCATTAACCCTTGATTTGGTCCATGACCTCGTCAGCAAAGTTTTCTTGTTTCTTTTCAATACCTTCGCCGACTTCATAACGAACGTAACCTTTTACTGTCCCGCCTTTAGCAGCAACGTACTTAGCAACGGTTTGATCCGGATCCTTGACAAATTCCTGATCAACCAATGAAATCTCACTCAGCCACTTGTTAACCCGGCCTTCAACGATGCGCGGTACAATCTTTTCAGGCTTGCCTTCATTCTTGGTCTCTTCAGTGAAAATGTCTGTCTGATGCTTCAATTCATCAGCTGGCACCTTGCTGCGATCCAAATATTCAGGATTGATAGCAGCAACATGCATTGCGACATCCTTTGCAGTATCATCATCGGCACCATCCAGAACCGTCAAAGCAGCAATTTGTCCACCGTTATGCAAGTAGGCACCAAAATGTTCATTGTCCGTCTTGGTAACGACTTGGAATCGCCGCAAACTGATCTTTTCGCCAATAACCGCAGTCAACGCAACAGCACCTTCATCGATTGTTTGGCCATCACTCATCTTGGTCGCCTTGGCAGCGTCAAGATCAGATGGCTTGGTAGCAGCAATCGCCGCTGCTACTTTGTTGACATAGTCTTTAAACTGGTCATTTGATGCGACAAAATCAGTTTCCGAGTTCACTTCAGCAATCGCGGCGGTGTTACCGTTAATAGCAATTTCTGCCAAGCCTTCAGCCGCAATGTTGCCACTCTTCTTAGCCGCTTTTGCCAAACCCTTTTCGCGTAGGACATCAATTGCCTTGTCCATATCGCCGTCAGCTGCAACCAACGCCTTCTTGGCATCCATCATCCCAACCTGGGTGCGGTCGCGTAATTCCTTAACTTGTGCAGCAGTAATTTGAGCCATGAATCTGATCCTCCTTGATTGTAAAAAAGCTGCCTGCAGATCTTGCAGTATGCGAAACCCTCAGACAGCTTAATGTTAAATTAATTAGTTAGCGCTCTTGTTGTCGCCTTCAACGGCTTCCACGATATCTTCCATAGAGTCAGCCTTCTTATCGGCAGCTGGCTGCTGATCCTGTTCGTCTCCTTGGTCTTCACCTTGGTTACCTTCAATGATCGCATCAGCCATCTTGGAAGTAATCAAACGAACGGCACGAATCGCGTCATCGTTAGAAGGAATGATGACATCAATATCATCAGGATCAGTGTTTGTATCAACCATCGCAACGATCGGAATGTTCAGCTTCTGTGCTTCCTGAACTGCAATCTTTTCTTTGCGCGGGTCAACAATGAACAGGACATCCGGAATCCGTGGCATGTCTTCGATACCGCCAAGGAATTTTTCAAGCTTTTCTTGTTGCTTCTTCAGAAGTGAAACTTCTTTCTTAGGAAGGACATCAAAAGTGCCATCCGTATCCATCTTCTTAATGTCTTTAAGCCGCTTGATCCGTGTTTGAATCGTGTTCCAGTTGGTCAGGGTGCCACCAAGCCAACGGTGATTGACATAGTATTGACCAGCGCGGGTTGCTTCTTCAGCAATGGCATCTTGTGCCTGCTTCTTTGTTCCAACGAACAAAAAGACGCCGCCGTTTTGTGCTTCTTCCTTAACGAAATTATAAGCATCGTCAATCATCTTAACGGTCTTTTGCAGATCGATGATGTAGATACCATTTCTTTCCGTAAAGATATACGGTTTCATCTTAGGATTCCAACGCCGGGTTTGATGCCCGAAATGTACACCAGCTTCAAGAAGCTGTTTCATGCTTAATACTGCCATGTGTTTGTTCCTCCATTATGGTTTTATTCCTCTTGACAACGTCAGCTCGCAGGTGGACTTCAAAAGAAGCACCCCACTCACGATCAGTTAGTCAATGTGGTTTGTGCATACCGCACTCGATAAAGTATACAGACTTTTCACAACTTTGACAAGCCCTGCCACTTGACATGATGCGCGGTTAAAAATTGCTCTTTTTGGTGGCGACTTTGATGTTTAAAATGCCACTCCGCCGACAGTGCTTCATGCTTTTCAGAAAAAGCTTCATGGTACAACAGTCGAACCGGCAGCCGCGATGCCGTATACTTCGCACCCTTACCGGCATTGTGCGTTGCTAATCGCGCTTCAACGTCATCCGTAAATCCGCCATAGAACGTTCCATCGGCACACAAAAGCACGTAAAAGTAGTAACATTTACTCTCCATGCAACAATCTCCTGACGACTGGCGAATAGCTGCCGTCTGCCTCATGCACAATCAGCGGCGGCATGATTCGCAAGCCATCTGGTCGTCCAGCTTTAATGGCGGCAATCAAAACCATATTTGCTTCTCGATCTTCGCGCGGATGAATGAATTGCAATTGCTTAGGTGCCAACCCAGCCGAGGTCAAAGTTGCCAGCAATTCCGCCAAGCGTTCCGGGCGGTGAACAAAATAGGCTTTACCTTGATATTTCAACAAATCGGCACTGACTTTTGCCACAGTCACGAAGTCAGTGGTTAATTCGTGTCGCGCCAAAGCAAGATAATCATTCGGGTTCGTAATGCTTTGGTCACTCACCTTAAAATAGGGAGGATTGCACGTCACAACATCAACAGAATCTTTGGCAACCACATGTGTTGTCTGTGCTAAATCACCCGCGTGCACATCGACATTTGTTAAATGATTCAATTCAACACTGCGACGCGCCATATCTGCCAACCGCGGTTGCAACTCAACCATGGTCACTTGGCCATCTGTTTCGCGCGCCAAAAAAAGTCCGACCGCACCATTGCCGGCTGCTAAGTCAACCACGCGGCTGTGACGTTTGATTTGGGCAAAATCAGCCAGTAAAACCGCATCTAATGAAAACGAGAAAACCGCGGCACTTTGTATGATTTTAATGTTGCGACTGGCTAGCATATCGACCCGTTCACCTGGCAATAATGACATCTCCAACACCTTTTTCCTCCGAAAGTTGGCTTACAATGGTATAATTTACCACAAAAGTTTAACCATGAAGGAAGAATAAGCCATGTTTTATAGTTTTCTGCGTTATGTCGTAGCCGGTTTACTCTGGCTCATTAACGGACACGTTAAGGCTCAGGATAAGCACCAATTGCCTGAAGGGCCATTTGTCCTGGTTGCGCCTCATCGCTCCTGGCTCGACCCCGTTTTCCTCGCACTTGCCGCTTGGCCGCACCGTTTTTCATTTATGGCAAAAAGCGAACTTTTTAAAAATCCTATGCTGCGCTGGTTGCTTGTTAAGGTTGGTGCCTTTCCGGTTGACCGTGCTCATCCAGGTCCCAGCGCGATTAAGGTTCCCGTTCGCGCTTTAAAACAAGAGAATAAAGCATTGATGATTTTTCCAACTGGATCGCGGTATTCCGCAGATATGAAAGGTGGCGCGATTCTGATTGCCAAGCTGGCAAAAGCGCCGATTGTACCGGCAGTTTATCAAGGCCCAGGAACTTTTTGGTCATTGTTTAAACGCAAACCTGCAATTGTCCGTTTCGGGTCACCAGTTGACCCACCAAAAGGTCGGTTGAACGATGAAGCACTTACGGCATTTAGCGATCAATTGCAAGAACGTTTTACAGCGCTAGATCGCGCGATCAATCCGAATTATAAGTACATTCCTGATAAGAAGAAATATTTGGAAGAAAAAGAACATGGGGAAGTTTGAGGTTCGCTTGTCGAACCTTTTTCGTTGGATGGACTTATTATGTTGAAAGGGTATGGCGTTTTGTACTTTTAGTGCAAAAGCTGGTGAATGTTCACATACTATAATGTCAGTCCTGGAGTTTGCATTCACGACCCTTCCACTAAAGCAAGGAATTAGCTTCTCCATAACGCGTTCGCAGTCGCAAAGAGCTCCGTGTAAGCGCTCCTGCTCACGCTCACAACCAAGAAAGAGAGTTTGTTCATGAATCTTTGGAAAAGAATGACCCGTAAGCCAGATTTGGCGGCTACGCTTAAAGCCGATGATTTACTGACAAGGAGTTTGACGACACGGGATTTGATTGCATTGGGCATTGGTGCCGTTATCGGTACCGGGATCTTTATTTTGCCTGGTACCGTTGCCGCTACAACGAGTGGCCCTGCGATCACGATTGCGTTCATCTTGGCGGCGATTGTGTGTTCATTAGCCGCCATGTGTTATGCGGAATTTGCCTCGGCACTGCCGGTGGCGGGTTCTGCCTATGCTTATGGCAACATCGTTTTTGGGCAGGTTTTTGGATGGATCATTGGCTGGGCGCTCATCCTTGAATATATGTTGGCGGTTGCCGCGGTTTCGACTAGCTTTTCCGCCTACTTTGCCAGCTTACTGACAGGTTTTCATATTCATTTGCCCGCAGCAATTGCCGGACCGTTTTCACCTAGCCACGGTACTTACGTCAACCTGATTGCTGTCCTTGTTGTTTTGCTAATCGGTGTCATGCTTTCGCGCGGCATACAGTCTTCGATGGCGATCAATCGACTCATGGTTTTAGTTAAGTTACTGATTATTCTTATTTTCGTGATCGTCGGTTTCTTTTACGTTCAGCCGGCGAATTGGCACCCTTACCTACCATTTGGTGCCAAAGGCGTTCTTGCTGGGGCTGCCATGGTTTTCTTTGCCTACCTTGGCTTTGATGCAGTGTCGGCATCGGCTCCTGAAGTAAAACAACCTCAACACACCTTGCCTCGTGGTATTATCGGTACCTTGATCATTGCCACAATCTTATACGTTTTAGTCGCTATTGTCTTGACAGGGATGGTGCCATTTACCAAACTGGACGTAGCTGATCCGGTTGCGTATGCGCTCGGAGCGGTTCATTTACGCGGTCTCGGCGGTTTCATTTCGGTGGGTGCGCTGGCCGGTATGTTCACAATGATGGTCACCATGATTTACAGTTCATCCCGACTAATTTATGCCATTGGCCGTGACGGTTTGCTTCCTCGTTGGTTTGGCCACATTAGCGGACACCTGCCAGAAAATGCTCTCTGGACAGTGGTCACTATTATCGCAATCATGGGCGGACTGGTACCGTTAAACCAGCTGGTCAACCTCGTGAACATCGGCACGTTGATTGCATTTGCGTTTGTTTCCATCGGCATCATTCCTTTACGCCGACATAAAGCAATCACAAACGAAGGATTCCACGTTCCTGGTTACCCAGTGACGCCAATCGTGTCGTTTCTCTTTTGTCTATTACTCATGACCCAATTAAGTGTCGAAACCTGGCTCATGAGTCTCGCTTGGTTTGCATTTGGCTTGATTATTTATTTCAGTTATGGCATCAGACATGGGCATGTTTCCGAAGCAAAAATCAGATAACAATTCGCATGACATTAACTCTAAGAAAGGAAAATAACTATTGGTCAATAAACAAACAGCAACCTGCCTTGTGGATGGTCAAGTATACGCCATCAGTGATGGGCTTTTCTTAAGTGATCTGGAAACCAAACTCGTCAACATGATCAAGAACGATTATCCCAAGGCCACTAAGAACAGTTTTATCTGTAATGCTCATTTATTAAATTATCGACTCGAACGAATGCGGCGTCAGCAACGCCAAGATGAACGGGCACATGAGAAGATCAACCGCAAAATGTCGCAAGCATTGGTCAAGGATGATTTTAAACTGACCGATGTTTATGACAACATGGAAGCGACAAACACATTCGGCGAACGAATTGCTGATGCAGTTGCCAAGTATGCCGGTTCATGGCCGTTTATCATCATCTTCTCGATTTTTATGGTGGCTTGGATGATTCTTAACACCGTGGGCATCTTTGGCCACAAGTTTGATCCGTTTCCGTTCATTTTGTTGAACCTCTTCTTGAGTATGGTGGCAGCGTTGCAAGCGCCGTTCATTATGATGAGTCAGAACCGTGCAGCCGAATACGATCGACTTGAAGCAAAAAATGACTATCATGTTAATCTTAAGTCAGAAGAAGAAATTCGCTTGCTTCATTCCAAATTGGACCATATTATTGCCGATGATAACCCGAATTTATTTGAAAGTCAGCGACTAACAGTCGAAGTCATGGGCGAGATGGTCAACCAGCTGACAGAAACCCGACAACAGCTTGAGCTACTTAAAGCTAGTCAGGATGAAACCAATAAGGCCTTGCATGAAGAAAAGGCGAAAAAATAAAACATCCCCTGTTTAGTGAGGTATGTCATATACGCTCACCAAGCAGAGGATGTCTTTTTTTAACACAAAATTTTCGGGTAGCCATTATTCTTCAGTAGACTCACTGCTACTATCGCCGACTTGCAGATGATACATTTCATAATAGCGACCTTGTTTTGCCAGTAGAGATTCATGCGTACCGCGTTCGACAATCCGTCCGGCATTCAGCACCAAAATAAGATTGGCGTCTTGAATCGTCGAAAGTCGATGGGCAATGGCTATCGTGGTTCGTCCTTGTCGAATACGCCGCAAGCCTTCTTGAATCACTGACTCGGTTTCCGTATCGATATTGGCGGTTGCCTCATCCAGCACAAGAATCTTGGGATTCGTCACAACCGTACGGGCAAATGAAATGAGCTGACGTTCGCCGCTGGAAAACTCACTCCCGCCTTCAATAACTTTGGCATGATAGCGATCCGGTAATTTGTTGATGAAGCGATCCGCCTGAACAAATTCAGCCGCTTGTTGAACCTGTTGATCCGTAATCTGATTATTGAACAAGCGGATATTGCTACTGATGTCTCCATAAAACATGAAGGAATCTTGCAACACCAGACCTAACTTCTTCCGCAATTCTTCCATCGGATAATCACGAATATCGACATCATCAATTAAAATCTGCCCCTCACCAAACTCGTAAAATCGCATCATGACATTGATAATCGAACTTTTACCAGAGCCGGTATGGCCGACTAATGCTACAGTCTCACCGGGGTTAGCAACAAAACTGATATCATGCAAAATATCGTGCTTGCCATCATAGGCAAAACTAACGTGGCGGAATTCGATTTTACCTTGCTGAATGACCGCATGGGCGTCAGGGTGCTGCGCAGGCGCATATTCTTTGCTGTCAAGAATCCGAAAAATCCGGCTGCCAGCTACCACGCCGTCTTGCAGAAACGACAGGTTATCCATCATGTTAACCATCGGATTGAAGAAGTTAGCCGTATAAGTGGTAAACGCGTATACCAAACCGGCTTCAACGTAACTGTGCATTGAAATCAGCCCGAACCTCCACAAAACAGCAATCAATGCAAGCGAATATAATAGGTTGATCACAGACGACAGCAGCAAGGAGTTCACACGAATCATAGCCTTACGAGCGTCAAGGTATTCCTGATTGGTCGCCTCAAATTCGCGGCTAATCCGATTCTCCTGCCGAAATTGCTGAATAATGCTGATGCCTTCAATCGATTCATTCAGCTGAGTATTCAACTCGGAAAGCTTTTCGCGCATGTGACGATAAACTTTGGAGCTATACGTACTGTAGTACCAAACAACCACTAGCAAAATGGGTAAGAACGCGGCCACCAACAATGCAATTTTAGGGTTTGCCGCAAACATAATGGTAAAGCTACTGATAACCGAGAACAGACCGACAATGACCGCCAAAATAACGTTCCAGAAATCAGAGAAGGTCATCGTATCATTCGTGACCCGCGAGACAATCGAGCCAGCCGGTGTCTGATCAAAATACCGCATGCCCAGTGTGTGCAGTTTGGCAAATAACTGCCGCCGCGCATCTTCAAGTCCACGTTCAGCGCCCATATTGAATAAAAAGGTTTGGAAAAACTGAAAGATGGCTTTAACAAGAGTGCCAAATGCATATAAGGCCGCAAACAATAACAAAATTTTGACGGTCGCACTTTGATTCGCCAAATAACGATCCATAAAAATCTGCAGAATCTTTGGCAGCAAGACATTCATGCCTGCCAATAACGCCGCAGCGACAATGGCGCCGATGAATTGGCGTTTATACGGGCGGGTAAAGCCCATGAGCCGACGCATAATTTTAATCTGTTGGCGCACCGGAATACTTTTAGACCATGCACTTTCGTAACCTTTATTTGCCACGCACGTCACCTTCCTCCGCAGCTTCCATTTCCTGTTTTGCCCACATTTCGGCATACCACCCATGCTTAGCCAGTAATTGGGCATGGGTGCCACGTTCAATGATTTGGCCATTTTCGAGAACGATAATTTCATCGGCATGCATCACCGAACTCAAGCGGTGTGCCGCAATAATTGTCGTTTTATTGGCTCGGTCACGTTTCATATTGGTAAGAATTTCTTCTTCGGTTTTCGCATCCACTGCTGACAGGGCATCATCTAGGATCAACAATTCAGGCGCATTGATAACCGCGCGGGCGATGGCCAACCGTTGTTTCTGGCCCCCGGATAAGCTGACACCTTTTTCACCGACTAATGTTTCATAGCCTGCCGTGAATTTTCTGATATCATCATGGACCGCACTTTCCTTGGCAGCATTTTCCACATCCTGCTGGCTCTTTTCAAAGGCGGAAAAGCGAATATTGTCCGCGACCGTAGTTGAAAACAGAAAATTATCCTGTGGAACATAGCCGATCGAATCAAGTAACGCATCAAGCGAATAATCCTTGATATTATGACCGCCGAACTCAATGAAGCCATCGTAATTGTCAAATTCGCGTAACAAGAGTTTGAAAATCGTGCTTTTGCCAGCGCCGACTTTACCGACAATCCCGAGTGTGTTGCCTTCCAGCAGGGTAAAATGAACCCGACTTAGAGCCACTTGCTGATCATTGGGATAACTGAATTTGTTGATTTGATACCTAATATTACCGTGTGCCGGCGTGGTAATCGCGTCTTTGGCTTCAAGAATCGTCGAGCGCTCTTGAAGCAGCTCGTTGACCCGATCATAACTGGCATTTCCGCGTTCAAGAATGTTAAACAAGCGGCCAATCGCAAACATGGGCCAGACTAACGCCGAAACATAGGTCACAAATGAAACCAGTTGGCCGATCGAAATTTGGCCGTGCACCACTTGCCAGCCACCATAAATGATCGTAATCACATAGGTAAGCCCCATAATTAGACTAGTCGTCGGATCAAACAACGCATCAATAAAATTCACCCGGCGATTAATTTGCACGGTCCGATCGACAATCCGGTTAAAGTCGGCAGTATCCTCCGCTTCCTGGCCAAATGTTTTAATCACCTTGATACCGCTGACACTTTCCTGCGTTTTATCATTCAGCCGCGAAAATGCCGCCTGCGACTCGGAAAACGCTGCATGCAGTCTGGTGCCCAACTTACGTGCCATCACGGCCAGTAGAGGCATCGGCAAAATGGCCACAATTGTCAGGCGCCAATCAACCACCAAGATCATCGCGATAATCGTCGTGCCTCCAGTGATGAATGAATCAAATAAGGTCAAAATCCCGGCACCAGCCACATTTTGCACCGCGTTTAAATCATTGGTAGCATGCGCCATCAAATCACCGGTGCGATGTTTCTGATAAAAAGTCGCATCCATTTTCATAAAATGCCAAAATAGACGGGTCCGTAACGTGCGCTCCAACTTTGCGGCACCGCCCCAGATTGCATTACGCCAGCCATAGCGGAAGAGATACTGCGAAATGCCGGAAAACAGCAGCAGGCCTAGCATAAGGGCAAGATAATTGCCAGACAGCCGTGATTTACTCATCGCATCAACCAAATCGCCGATGACCTTTGGCGGAATTAAATTAACCAACGCTACTAATAGTAAAAAAGTCACACCTAGTAGGTAACGCCGCCACTCCTGTTTGAAATACCACCCTAATTTTCTAAAAATTCCCACAACAATGCTGCTCCTTAAATCGTCAGCTTGATCCGCATGTTCAGAATCAGGCTGCTTGTTTTATGAAATAAATGACTTATGTTTTCTCATAAGCGCCGTTAGTTATGAATATTCTCTCATGATAGCACAATCAACGTTAGGACGCGAAAACGCGATGACAGAAAGGATCACTGTCATCGCGTTTTCTTAGCAATTACTTAGCATTACGTTGGGCTTGTTTCATTTGCGCCATCATTTGGTTCAGTTTCTTAGCAGATGGTTTTTGTCCCATTTGCATCATCATGGTGCGCAGCATGTCTTCGTTCACAGGCGGATTGTCTTGAAAATACTTTTTCATATATGCCCGTGCGCCGAAGAACCCGCCTGCTAAGCCGACCAGTAACGCAATGATCCCCACAAGTATTGTGATTAGCAATGTGCGGCCTCCTTCAAGTTTCATTTCTCATTGTACTAAAGCGATTTGTTGTTGAAAAGACTAATCTTTTCGCCAGCCATGTTCACGCTGAATTTTTTGGACTTTTTTGCTGGTGATTTCATGTCCTTTTTTATCAAAAACCTGTGTATGCTCGATTTGATTGCGTAAACCCGCACGGAAATCTTTTAAATAAGCTTCACGTAGCTGTTGACGTTCGACTTTTTCCTCAGGTGTCAACCCTACGCTGCGATCCTTCTTGGCTAACTCATTGATCCGATCCAGTCGTTCTTTTGGTTGTTGTGCCATCATGTTGCCCCCTAAGTTTTAAAATCATCACTTAATTTAGTTGAACCGCGTGGTAGTGATAATTCGCGGCTTCATGATCAGGATACGGCGCATTTTGTAACATCGCAACATATTCTGCGGCACGGCGCCGAGAAGAGAAGGCTTTGAGCAACTCGATAGGCGCCAACCGGTCTGCGTAATAGACAACATAAATAAACTGATCATTCATAGGCCTTCACCTCGAGTCTGTCGCGGCGCAGTGGTGGGGTGGTTTTGGGCTAGAGCTGGAATTCACGTAACTCCCATAACGCGCTCACCGGCGCAGAAGTCTGCGTGTAAGGACCTCTAGCCCAAAATGGCCAAAGCCCAGCCATTTTGGGAATCCCCGTTAACTTCCATAACGCGCTCGCCAGCCAAGAAACCTGCGTGTAAGGACCTTGGTCGCAATGGCCAAAGCCCAGCCACTTTTTGAGGCTGGAATCCCCATTAACTCCCATAACGCGTTCACCGGCGCAGAAGTCTGCGTGTAAGGACCTCTAGCCCAAAATGGCTAAAGCGCAGCCATTTTTTGAGGCCGGAATCACCGTTAACTCCCATAACGCGCTCGCAGTCGCAGAAATCTACGTGTAAGGACCTCAAGCCTAAAGGCCAAAGCCCAGCCATTTAGGCTTGAGGCCACTTACACTCCGATTTCTAAGCGCTCCTGCTCGCGCTCAAACAAAAAAAGACCGTTTCCGGCCTTTTCCAAGATTAACGACGCTTTTCGCGGATACGTGCTGCTTTGCCGCGGAGTGCGCGTAGGTAGTAGAGTTTTGCCCGACGAACTTGGCCGTGACGGGTGACTTCAATCTTTTCGACCCGTGGGGAGTGTAACGG
Organism: Lacticaseibacillus chiayiensis; assembly: GCF_004123795.1. Lineage (GTDB taxonomy): Bacteria > Bacillota > Bacilli > Lactobacillales > Lactobacillaceae > Lacticaseibacillus > Lacticaseibacillus chiayiensis. The sequence goes on from NZ_MSSM01000005.1 coordinate 13,202, forward strand.
GAATGTCCGTTCCACACCGACACCGTTTGAGATTTTACGAACAGTGTAGGTAGCGGAAATGCCAACACCGCGGCGTTTGATTACAACGCCTTCAAAGAGCTGAATACGTTCGCGTTCGCCTTCAACGATCTTGGCGTGGACGCGAACGTTATCACCTGCACGGAAGTCAGGAATATCGTCGCGTAACTGTTTCTTGGTAATTTCTTGAATCAATGGGTTCATTGGTCTTTCTCCTTTGCCGACATTCATAATCATCCCGAACAGCGGAATGCCGTTGATATGTGACGTATCACAATCAGTAAGTTTAGCATGTCCGGTGATGCGTGTAAAGATAAAATTCTTTACAAGATTGGCAGCCACTATGCACCGACACAACAATACAGATTCCGCCAAAAGCGTCCTATCATTTCGCGCTTTATTCTCAATCGGTATCCTCTGTGTTCTGGTCGAAAGCGTTCAATCGTCTTTCTGCTGCTTTTGTGGCCTCTTCTGTTTTAACCTCGCGTAACAGTTTTTTGGCAGCATCATCAAGCTCGACCTGTTCAAGCAAATCCGGCCGCCGCAGATAGGTTCGGCGCAGACTTTCTTTTAACCGCCAGCGCGCAATTAGCTGATGGTTGCCATTTTGCAGCACTTCCGGCACCTTCATGCCGCGATATTCAGCCGGACGGGTGTATTGCGGGTACTCGAGCAGGCCATTTTCAAAACTGTCGGTGTGGGCACTTTCGTCATTACCCAAAACGCCTGGCAAAAGCCGGACAATGGCATCAATCATGACCATTGCTGGCAGTTCGCCTCCAGTCAGAACATAGTCGCCAAGTGAATATTCATCGGTGACAAGTGTCCGAATCCGCTCATCATAGCCTTCGTAATGCCCACAAATGAAGACAAGGTGTTTTTCTTGGGAGAGTTCCCGCGCGGCTTGCTGATCGAATTTTTTGCCTGCCGGATCCATCAAAATGACCCGCTTAGGTCCCGGATGGCGTTGATTAACCCCATCCATGGCCTCAAACAGCGGTTCCGGCTTAAGCAACATCCCTGCACCGCCACCATAAGGCGTGTCATCGACGTGATGGTGTTTGTCATGGCTATAACTGCGATAATCAACCACATCAAAGTTAAGCAAATGGCGTTCAAGGGCTTTCCCGATCATGCTTTCACGCAATGGCTCAAACATATTTGGAAACAAGCTTAAAACATCAATCTGCATCGTCAATCAACCCTTCCGGCACGATGACGTGCGCTTCCTTGCGTTCCAGATCAATCGACTGTACCACAGACTTTAAAAACGGCAACAAAATTTCGCTTTTACCGATACGTGGAATCACCCAGACATCATTAGGGCCGGGACTGAGGATCTCACTAACTTGGCCGAGTGTTTGACCATGCTCATCAATCACCGTCAAGCCGATAATATCTTTATAGTAATAGCTGCCGGCGTCGAGCGGCTGCAAGGCAGCATCAGTGACCTGCAGCTTTTTCCCCTTAAACGGTAAAACTTGGTTGATATCCGTATAGCCTTTAAACGTCAGCATCGTGAGCCCTTTATGCTCGCGAACCGACTGAATCGTCAGCGCTGTTTTTGGTGAAGTGGCAACATAGACTATCTTTCCCACCTGAAACCGCTGCTTCGGAAAATCCGTCGTCACAAGTACACGAACCTCGCCGCGGATGCCATGGGTATTCACAATCGTGCCAATATCATAATACTCGGGCATACAATCACTGCTATATAAAACGTGGAAGAATGTCTCTTTGACACCAATAAAGGTTTTATATATTTCCTTTCTTGATTGACAATCCTACATTTCATTTAGTCCCGTCAACAACGGTATTCCCACTCTGAAACAATTCATCATGACAGTGACCGTCTCCTGAACTTTAAGGGTATAGCCTACCCCGTAACCTTTGATTTCGCATAAGCTATCAGATTTTCAACCGCATTTTCGTCTCGCCGCAACTTCACCCCGCACTGGTAACAATGATAGTCATCGTGACCTGGCATCTTCGAATTGAAGTAGTTTTTCCAAGCCTTACTTAAATCGTTTACCACGAGCTGCAGAACTCGGGCTGACTGTTCGTACTGCCAATCGGCTTTATTCCAAACCAGTTCGTCCCGTACTTTGCGTTCATTTGGTCGCAAAGTTTTGTCCGCCATCACCAGAGAACCATCATACATGCTATTCCATGTTTCTAAGGCTTGATTCCAGCAAAACCGGCGATAATTAAACAATCGCTCCAGTTCACGCCGCATGGTTGCATTGGGATAGAGCTTAATCTTATGCGTTTTAATCAAAAGTTGTCACCTCCTCTCAATTAGCTGGTTAAACGCCACTTGAGAGGAAGCTCAGAGTAGGCATTCAAATCAATGCTAACTAGCGGAACTTTGGTAAGAACCATCATACAGTACCGATTCAGGTTCTTGTCAATACATTTCGCTAGTTAACTTGGTTTGAACACACAGACAGCTTCCACTTAATTATTCTGTCCATGTTGTACCGCTTGATTCCATATTGTTCGAAATATTTGAGTGCTGTTAATTTCCTCCTTATGTCTATGCCAGTCAGTTCAAAACAAAAAGACCGACGCGGTATGCGCCAGCCTTTTTATTTTGTATGCGGCGCATCCAAAATATTGAGCCGCACCCGCTTATCGTACGGGCTTTTAACACTGTATACAATGGTTCGGATTGCCTGGGCAACCCGTCCCTGTTTGCCGATCACGCGGCCGACATCTTCAGGCGCAACAGCCAGATCAAAGGCCATATACTCGCCTGTTTCATGTGCCGTCACCTTTACGGCTTCTGGTTTGGTAACCAGTGGGGTAACAATGGCTTTGATCAAACTACCGATATCCACCATTTACGACCGCCCTTATTTCTTAGCAAAGCGCGCTTCATGATACTTCTGCATAATGCCCTTGCTACCAAGCAAGTTACGTACAGTATCTGAAGGTTGTGCGCCTTTTTGAAGCCAATTCAAAATATCTTCTTCATTTAACTTTAAATCGACTGGATTAGTCAACGGGTTGTAATAGCCCACGGCCTCGATGAAACGACCGTCACGCGGCGAACGTGAGTCTGCTACAACGATCCGGTAGAAAGGCTTACGCTTTGAACCCATCCGCTTTAAACGAATTTTAACTGCCACTAAGTCCACCTCCTGCTCATTTATCAACCTTGATAGCATAGCAAAAAAAATTTAAGCTGTAAAGCCTTTTTTCTTTACACAGAAAATTGCTTGGCTTATGAATGGAATCGCTTGGCCTTTTTAAGCCGCTTCTTCTTGTTGCGTTTTTGCTTGCGGACCATGGAATTCATCGCCATTTTTCCTAGCTTGCCGGAAACACCGCCACCCATGAGTCCGTCAAGACCTTTCATGTTGCCTTTGCTCATTTGATTCATCATTTGCTTGCTTTGATTGAATTGTTTAATCATTCGATTGACTTCAACAACCGGCCGGCCGGAACCACCAGCGATCCGCCGCCGCCGACTCGGATTCAGCAAATCCGGATTTTCCCGTTCTTGCGGAGTCATCGAATAAACAATGGCCTTCATGTGGGCAATGTCCTTAGGATCCATTTTGACATTTGCCAGTGCCTTATTATTCGCCATTCCGGGAATCATCTTCATGATGTCCTCAAGCGGCCCCATTTTGCTGATTTGGTCCATCTGATCGAGAAAATCGTTAAAATCAAACGAATTCTCACGAATCTTCTCGGCCACTTCCTGAGCTTGCTTTTCATCATAGTTCTTTTGGGCTTTGTCAATCAGCGTCAGCATATCGCCCATGCCAAGAATCCGATTAGCCATCCGATCTGGATAAAAAACATCCAGGGCATCCATCTTTTCGCCTTGACCGATGAACTTGATCGGCTTGCCCGTGACTGCTCGAATCGACAATGCCGCCCCGCCACGCGTATCGCCATCTAACTTCGTCAAAACAACCCCGGTAATATCCAGCTGCTCATTGAAGCCTTTGGCAACATCAACCGCTGCTTGACCGGTCATGGCATCCACAACCAGTAAAATGTCATTCGGATGCGCCAGTGCTTTGATATTCTTAAGCTCGTTCATAAGCTTTTCATCAATCTGCAAGCGACCGGCTGTATCAATGAGGACGTAATCGTTCTTATTTTCCTTGGCGGTGGCCAGGCCTTGCCGCACAATTTCAACCGGGTCGGTGTCGGTACCCATCTCAAATACCGGCACATTCAGCTGCTTACCAATGGTTTGCAACTGATCAATCGCTGCCGGTCGATAAACGTCAGCCGCGATCAATAAAGGCCGTGCCTTTTCGTTGTCCATCAAATATTTGGCCAGCTTGCCGACTGTTGTGGTTTTCCCGGCCCCTTGCAGCCCTGCCATCATAATCACGGTTGGAATATGCGGTGCCTTGTTAAGTGGAACCGCTGCTTCGCCCATGGTTTTGACTAACTCGTCATTGACAATTTTAATGATTTGTTGGGCCGGGGTCAGGCTTTCGAGTACTTCTGTGCCAACTGCTTTAGTGCGAACGTTTTTGATAAAGGTCTTAACCACATCAAAATTGACATCGGCTTCCAGCAGCGCCAGCCTAATTTCCCGCATGGCCTCGCGAACGTCGCTTTCACTGACCTTACCTTTGCGCCGTAATCCGCTAAAGGCTTTTTGTAATCGTTCCGATAATCCTTCAAATGCCATAGTATCCCCCTGCTATTTCGCGGTTTGATCCGCGACTCGTTCTAATAATGTGCTCAAGGCTTTGTCATCCGGGTAATGGATGCGAACATAACCCACAAGCGCATCCACCGCCTCATTTTGCGCTTGGTAGTTGGCAAAAAGATGCAGTTTCTTTTCATATTCTTCCAGACTGGCTTCGGTTCGTCGGATATTGTCGTAAACCGCCTGGCGCGACACGTTAAACTCAGTCGCGATTTCGCCCAGCGAATAATCATCGCCGTAATACAACGCCAAATACGCATGTTGCTTATCCGTCAATAACGGGCCATAAAACTCAAACAATGAGTTCATGCGATAATTTTTTTCAATTTCCATCATGTCATTCCTTTAATCCCATGATTGCCGGCACATCAGTCTCTGGCCGCTTGAACATGGTCCTTGTATAAGGATACCGGTATCGCCGGAAATGGTCAATTAGCAGTGGCAAATAGATCAACGCATCTCACCGTTTAGCATGGTTACAAAAAATAACGACAAACTGGACGAATATCATATTGGTCTTTATAATGTAACCGGTTACAATCGTCTTGTCGTTAATTTGGAAAGGACGGGGTTTCACATGCCAAAAACGGATCTAAAAATGCTTGCAGAAGGTTTTAAAAATACCGATGATTTAGTTGACGCTACCCTCCATATGCTTGATGAAAACGATTATCTTTTTCTGGCGATCGCACTAGCGCAAGAGCTGGTGTATCATCGTAGCGACCGAGATAAAGTGACGCTGATTAAGGAGTATGTCCAGCTTGTGTAGTCAGAAAGCTGCCTTCGGGGATGAGCTGCGAAAGCGGATACACATTTCCGGTTTTACCTCATTTCGTGGTACACTGAACATGTGAAAAATTGGAGGGAAGAATATGGTCGCAACCTTTATTTACTGGGGCGTGTTTGCTGTTCTTGCTGCATGGGGATTATGGAGTTTGGTTTTCTCATGTGTCTATCTGAGCAATCATGAAAACGGCAATTTATGGTTCTTTGCTATTATCAACACCATCTTCGGTCTTTTAGGCTGGCTATTTGCATGGATCATGAGCAATACGGCATGGCAACAATACTGGTTTGCAAGTAAAGTCCAACCATCCGCTTGGTTCACTTACCTGCTGATCGGCTACCTTGTCTTGGTTATCTTGCAAGTTATTTTTGGCCGGGAAAAGAAAGTCCAGACAGCCTAAATCATCCACGCGCTGGATTGATGTACGTTAACGCGTTCGCCGGCGCAGGAGTCTGCGTGTAAGGACCTCGGTCGCAATGGCAAAGTTCGCCATCACGCCCAAGGCTATTTACACTCCGACTCCTAAGCGCGCCGGCTCACGCTCATATAAAAAAGCGTTGCACTTGAACGAACGGGTGCAACGCTTTTTTCTGTTCTTTTGATTGTACTGACTTAGGCTTTGACTTCAATCAGGCCCTTAAACAAGCCGGTCACGAACTTCGTCGGATCAAATACCTGCAAGTCGTCCATTTTTTCACCCAGTCCCACTAACTTGACCGGTACATGCAGCTCATTGCGGATAGCCAAGACAATGCCGCCCTTGCCAGAACCGTCCAGCTTGGTTAACACGATACCGGTAATTTGAGTCGTCTGGTTAAACTCTTTCGCCTGATTCAACGCATTCTGGCCGGTTGTGGCATCCAGCACTAACAAGACTTCTTGCGGGGCGTCTGGCAATTCGCGGACGATCACGCGTTTAATCTTGTTCAACTCATTCATTAGGTTAACTTTATTTTGTAAACGGCCGGCGGTGTCCACCAACACCACATCGTAGCCTTCTTCTTTTGCCCGCTTAACGCCATCAAAAACAACGGCAGCGGGGTCACCGCCTTCTTTTGTGGCTACCACTGGCACATCAACGCGCCGACCCCATTCTTGCAGCTGCTGAATGGCTCCAGCACGGAAGGTATCGGCCGCCACTAACAAGACGCGTTTGCCTTCTTCTTTAAGCTGATGCGCCAGCTTGCCGACTGTGGTTGTCTTGCCGGCGCCATTAACGCCCACAAACAGAAAGACAGTTGGCCCTTCTTCGGCAAAGTGGAGCTGGTTATCTTCATCCTTGCCGGCCTCACCATACATATCCACCAACTTCTCAACGATGACTCTCGAAACAGCCTTAGGATCCTTCGCATTTTTAAGCTTAACCTCTTGGCGCAATTCATCGCTCAAACGAACCGCCGTTTCAAACCCGACGTCGGATTCGATGAGCATCTCTTCAAGGTCATCGAAAAAGTCTTCATCCACCGTTCGAAAATTGGCAAATAACGCATTAAGCTTCTCACCAAAACTGCTGCGGCTTTTCTCAAGACCTTCATCATATTTATTTTCTTCCGGCGTTTCCGGCTCTTCCCCGGTGAACGCTTTTTTAATCGCATCAAAAAGTCCCATTAACTTGTCGCCTCTTTCTGTGATTGATCTAGACTGACTGCCATAATCCGACTCACACCGGATTCCTGCATGGTCACGCCGTACAAGACATTAGCCGCAATCATCGTGCCGTGACGGTGCGTGATCACGATAAATTGCGTCGCACTGGCATAATGGCGCAAGAACTCGCCAAAGCGGTTAACATTGACATCATCCAGTGATGCTTCAACTTCATCCAAAATCGAAAATGGCACCGGACGGACTTTTAGAATCGCGAAGAGCAGCACAATCGCAGTTAGCGCCCGTTCGCCACCCGACAGCAATGACAGTCGAGTTAATTTTTTGCCAGGCGGTTGTGCAGAAATCTCGATCCCGGTCGCCAATAGATCATCAGGATCGGTCAAGCTGAGATGGGCATGCCCACCGCCAAACATTTGCGGAAAAATCGCTTCAAACGCACTATTCGTCTGGTCAAACATATTTTTGAATCGTGTTTTGACGGTTTCATCCAATTCGTGCATCGTTTCTTCAAGCTGCTGTTTAGCCGCCAAAAGATCATCTTGCTGCTTGGTGAGAAACCCGTAACGCTGATTCACTTCTTTAAACTGTTCAATCGCATTCAAATTAACCGGCCCTAGTTCATCGATCCCCCGTTTCAAGAGCTTCAACTTGCTTTTTAATTCAGGAATCGGCGCGTGATCCGGGGTTACGGCAGCTTTGGCCGCTTCGTAAGTGACCTGATAATCCTCGGCTAATGTGTTCAGACGAGCATCCAAAGCCAACTTCACTCGGTTCAGCGCCACTGCCTGTTGTTCGGAGGAAGCCATGGCTTGATGCTGCTGCTCGTAAGTCGTTGTAATCCTGGCAGAAATCTCGCTTAATTTGCCGCGATTAGCTGCCTTGGTCTGGGTGACTTTGGTTTGCTCGGCTTTCAAGCGCTTCAGTTCTTCTTGCAACTTGGCAATCGTAGCCGTACGACTTGATTTTTCTGCCGCTGTTTCTTTAGCCGTGGCCGTAATGTGCTCAATGCGTTGCTGAAGTTCAGTGATTTGTTCATCTGCATCCCTGGCCTGCGTTTGCCACTGCTGATGCTGATCGTGCAGCGTCTGCAAATCATTAGTCACCACGGCCAGCTTCGTCTTCAACGCATTCTCGGCTGCTGCTTGTTTCGAACGGGAATCGGCCGCAGCAGCCGCAGCAGTTTTCAACTGTTCAATTTCTACTTGAGCGTCTTCGATGTCACGGGCAATTTTTTTGCCAGCTTGATGAAGCTCGGTCATTTTGGCGCTTAGATCAGCCTGAGCAGTATTGGCCTGCTGTGCGGCAGCCAGTTGCCGCTGCGCCTGGCGTAACGTCTCTGCCTGCGCAGTGTGTTGACTGGTAATTGTCGTTAGATCAGCCGCTAATGCCTGAGACTGCGCCTGAGCGTCTTGCCACGCGGTTTGGGCGGCATTCTCCTGTTGGGTCAGTTCAGTCAAGGCAGTTTGCTTCTTTTTCAGATCTTCAACCAGGTTCTGGAGTTGAACTTTGAGATGGCGAGCTTCCTGATTGCGGGCCAGTGGTGAGGCTTGCCTGCCTTGTTTGACCTGTCCGCCTGTCAGTGAGCCACCTGGATTTAAAATATCCCCAGCCGTGGTCACAATGCGATATCGGTGATGAGTGGTGTTGGCAATGGTAATCGCGTGCGGTAGGGTATCAACAATTAAGACACTCCCTAGCAGATTAGCCATCACTGACTTTAGATCAGCTGGATATTGGGCAAGTTGCAAACCCGTGCCTAAAAAGCCATCTGCGCCTTTGACAAGTTGCAAAACCGCACTCGGCAGTTCCCGTGGCCGCATCACGGCAACTGGCAGAAAAGTCGCTCGACCGGCTCGCTGTTGTTTTAACAGGCTGATAGCTCGTTGGGCTGCTGCTTCATCACGGGTAACAATGGCCTGTAGATTGCTACCTAACGCTAAATCAAACGCTTGTTGATAATCAGTGGGCACTTCCAACAATTCGGCCACTGCCCCAACCACACCTGGCAAAGTTGCTTTATGCTTCAGTACGACCCGAACGCCATTATAAAAGCCCGCATAGTCTTCATTCAATTCTGATAAGGTTTCATACCGGGCGCGGGCGCGTTGGTAAGTTGCCATTTCATCCTGATAAGTTTGCTGCTGGGCGCTGTGGTCTTGTTGCAGTTGGTTTAACTTGGCTTTAGCTTTTTCAACGGCAGTTTGCTGTGCCTCTGCTTTGGCCTGTAACTTTTGCTGCTGACTTAGCAGCGTATTGACCTTGGCCTCCTGATCCTGCGCCTGCTTACTCAATTCATAAATTCGGCGATCGTGCGCAGCGTTTTGACTTGCCGCAAGTTGTTGGTCTTTTTGCAAAGCTGCCTGCGCATTTTTGTTGTCGGCTTGGGCTTTCAACAAATCAATGTAGTGATTCTGGGCAGACTCCAACTGACGATTCAGAGCAACCGGGTCTTGACTGGCTTGCTTTTGTTGGGCCAACTGCTCCTTGAGATCTTTTTGCTTTTTCTGGGAAGCATCGAGCTGCTTGGTTAAGTTGGCCAGCCGCTGGTTTGCTTCTGATAAAGCTTGTTGGGCGTGAGTTAATCGGTCCTTTAAATCAGCCAGTGTTGTCGCCGCGTTGGCTGAGCGTTCGCTAGAGAGGTTAGCTTCACCACTGAGATTTTCCACCTTCATCGAGCGACTTAAAATTTGGTCATTCAGCTGATTTAACCGTTCCTCATGTTGATGATCCACCGCACTCAATTCTTCAGACTGATTCTCTAGATCCTTGACTTTTGCCGTTAGCGCCGCAATGGTCGCCTTAGTCACTTTCGCTTCGCCTTGGGTCTTTTCCTGCTCCGCCGCCAGCTGTTCGATTTCCAGCGCCAAAAGCGTTTGGTGAATCTCTTTGTAATCTGCCGTTTGCTGCTGATAATCCTTAGCTAGTGAGGCTTGTTCCCGCAGCGGCTCAACCTGATGCTTCAACTCGACAATAATGTCATTAATCCGCGCCAGATTATCGTCATTGTTGGCTAACTCACGCTCAGCCTTGGTTTTCTGTTGCTTATATTTATAAACGCCAGCGGCTTCTTCGATGATGCCCCGGCGTTCTTCTGGTTTGCTATTAAAAATCGCTTCAACCCGGCCTTGCGAAATAAATGAAAAGCTCTCACGTCCCAAGCCGGAATCCATGAACAGATCGACAATATCCTTTAACCGAACATCTTGATTATTGAGCAGAAACTCCGAGGTGCCATCGCGATACAATCGACGCGTCACCGAAACTTCAGCCGGCTGATTTTTGAGATAACCGTCGCTGTTGTCGAAAGTCATGGTAACGGCGGCACGATTCAAAGCAGGCCGGCTATCCGTACCTGCAAAGATAACATCACCCATTCGTTCGCCGCGCAAGCTTTTGGCACTTTGTTCACCTAATGCCCAGCGAATCGCCTCGGTGATGTTACTTTTTCCACTACCATTCGGTCCGACAATCCCAGTCAGACCCGATACAAAATCAATTTCGGTTTTGTCTGCAAATGATTTGAAGCCATTAATGATCAAACGCTTTAATTCCATGATGACCCCATTCTAGTTCTTACTTTTTCAAGCGGGCTAGAGCTGCCTTGGCTGCAGCTTGCTCAGCCGCTTTTTTATTCTTACCGAACCCTGTCCCTAATACTCGGCCCTCAACTTCCACGTCAACGTGAAATTGCCGTTCATGGGCAGGACCTTTTTCGTCCAGGAGGTGATACACAATAGCCACATCGCCATTTTGCTGCAAGGTTTCCTGCAACGCGGTTTTATGATCCTGGTTAGCCGAGAACTCACCAGCATCAATCTTAGGAAAAATAATCTGTTCAGCAAATTTGATATTGGCTTTGCGGCCTTGATCCAAGTATAAGGCGCCGTTAAACGCTTCAAACAGGTCTTCAAGCAACGTTAACCGCTTGCGCGCACCTGCTTTTTCTTCGCCTTTTCCCAACTTGATATAGCGATCAAAATGCGCCTCTTTTGAAAATGCAGAAAAGGCTGCTGTCTGAACCGCCGCAGCACGGATACGGGTCAAATCACCTTCCGGTTTATCCGGAAACTTACGATACAGGTAGTCGGAAACGGTCAGTTCAAGCACCGCGTCACCAAGAAATTCAAGTCGCTCGTTATCTTTTAACCCTAATTCTTTGTGTTCGTTAACATACGAGGAATGCGTGAAGGCTTCATCCAATAGACTGAGATCGTGAAATTCAATCCCATAACGCTGACGCAATTCACTCACAAACTCTGAGGCAACCATGAAGAGCCCTCCTTTTTATCACCTTCTAATTATACAAGAGCGCACCAAAAAAGACACCTGCGATTGCAGATGCCTTTTAGAGTTGCTTTGACTAGTTCTTCGCTGTGCTGTTGCTGGTAACAGCAAGTTTGGCCCAGTTCAAGTAATTAGCTGATGCATAATCAACGCTTGCGTTCTTAACGCGTTTGTTAACCGGGAAGATTTCTTCACGATAAAGTGTTGGAATCGCAAAGGCTTCATCGTTGGCATATTTCTGCCATGCAATTAATGCCTTAGCACGGTATGCCGGATCCATGGCCTTCTGACCATCAATATTGTTCAGCAACTCAGTATTCTTTTTAGAGACGAACCTTGTATAGTTAAACGGTGCCTTCTGTGAGAACAAATCCATTGGTGAAGGATCAGATGAAAGACTCCAAGCAGCCGCATAAACATCGACATTTTTATCATCATTTTGAATCTTATCATAGAAGGAGTTGAATTCGATTGGGCGACCCGTTGTTAACTTAACGCGCAAACCAATCTTCTTCCATTGCTGAATGTAATCCTGTGCCAACGGTTGTGCCGTCGAACCACCAGCCATTGTTGCGAAGTGGATGGTTAGCTTCTTACCGTTAGGATCGGTTCGATAACCATCTTTGCCCTTCTTATAGCCGGCTTTATCAAGTAAACTGTTGGCTTTCTTGATATTCAAGTCATAACCATTGATATTGGCATGTACATCTTTACCAAAGACAGGCGGAATCAAAGTTGTCGCGCGCGTCCGCGTACCGTTGTAGAACTTAGCCGCCACTTCATCATTGTTCAGTGCATAACCCATTGCCTGACGAAGACTCTTATTCGCCATCTTCGCTTTTGGATTATAGACGTTTTCATTCTTGCTATTATCCCACTTGCCTAATTTGAAGCCGAGGTAATTATAGGCCAGCGATTGATGTCCAAGATTCTTATACCCGGAAATATTCTTCCATTCGTTATAAGAATCTGCAGGCATGCCGTAAACCACATCATACTTATGGTTCTTTAATGCAGAAGTAATAGAAGCAGACGAAACATTTTCAAAGGTAATTTTATCTAGCTTTGGTGCACCCCTCCAGTAATACTTGTTTGGAGTATATTGAACACTTTGCCCAGCAACAACCTTGCTAATCTTGTAAGGGCCAAAGAATAGCGGCTGTTTACGAACCTTATCGCTGGACTCTAACTTATTGAAGGCAATGTCGTGTAGATAGTGATACGGTGCTGCATTTTCAAGGAAATAACCATTTCCTGAAGTGTTAAACGAAGGCTTCATTTGTTTGAAGTGAATAACCATCGTATTACCATTATCACCTTTGGGCATCGTCAAGCCGGAAATGGAATCTGCTTTGCCATCATGATACTCGGTCAAACCTTCAATATTTTGAAGCGACTCAGTATACCGCTGACTCTTGGTACCTTTGTTAGCCATGATTTCATAAGCATAAACCAAATCACGAGCAACAACTGGTTGGCCATCTGACCACTTAACGTTTGGCTTAATGGTGATAGTGATTGTCTTGGCATTATTATCCTGCTTCAAAGTTGCGGCACCATTGTTATTGAATTTGAACTTACTATTATAAGCAAATAGAGATTCAGAGGCAGGACCCATGTAATCATAATCGTACTGATCAGTGTAGAGTTCTTCGTTGAAGACCCCCTTAAATGGTGAATCATCAACCACCGCAACATTGACATTGCCGCCTTTAACTGCCTTTGCAGTGTTGTTATAAGAGACTGGGAACTTCACCGCCTTATTAGCTGTGCTTGAGCTGGAGTTCGAACTCTTACTGCCACAAGCTACCAAGGTAATCGACAGAGCGGTAGCGAGCGTGATCATTCCGAGCACAGAACGCTTTTTCATACTTTTTCCCCCTTCCGCGCCGTCATCGCAATATGTAAGCGAAGCAACGCTTCATGTGAATTAAATGATAGCATAATTAGAATGAAAAGGCCAATGGTTAGCCACAATTTTTTCTTTTTTTCTTCAAAAATAAAGAAAATAAAGAGCCCCCTCGATTAACATTGGGCGTTTCTTTATAAATTTTCAGAAAACTAAACAGATCATCAGGCGCGACGCTGCCGTGAATCAGCCGCACGTCGCAGCGCCTGACCGACAAAATTAATTGAGAGAGACAGCGTCAGCAGAACCAACACGGCCGGGAACCAGACCCACCAGCGATTAAAGATCAAATCAGGATTCGATGCATAACCGATCAAGGTCCCTAAACTTGGTGTTTGCATCGGCAATCCAAAGCCTAAGAAAGATAGAGCAGTTTCGATTCCGATAGAACTGGCGATCGTCAGTGTCAAGTCGGTGATAATCAACGAACTAATATTAGGCAAAACACCAGTAAACATAATTTTAAAATCAGATGTTCCTGACGTTTTTGATGCCATAACATATTCACTTCGCGCTTCAGACAGCACCAAGGATCGCATCAGTCGTGTTGTCGTCATCCAGTAGAAGGCTGACATGATGAGGATAATGCTAATAACGTTATACTGCGGGACGATTGTAACTAACACAATGATAACCAGTAACGATGGAATAATCATCCAAAAGTCAACCAATCGCATAATCACGGCATCAATCCAACCGCCGAAATAACCAGAAATTGTTCCAAGAACAACCCCGACAAACTCGATAATCAATGCGACGGAAATCCCAATGGTAATCGAGTTGCGGGCAGCGAAGAACAGATATTTGAACATATCGCGCCCGCCTTCATCAGTGCCGAGAATATATCCATTGACGCCAGGTGCTGTATAACGATCCATAATGTTAACTTGCGTAGCACCGCCAACGTTAAACACCATGGAACCGATAAACGAAGCGAGGATAATGACGATTGCCAAGATTAGTGAGACGACTGCCACTTTATCTTTACGAAATTCATTCACGATCACCTTGAAGTTAGAAGGCGATTGTTCAATTTTTGTGGTGTTAGCCGCCACTTCATTTGCATTGTTTTGCATAAACTTTCCCCACCTTCTATTCGATCCGGATCCGCGGATCCACAATACTCATGATGATGTCTGACAGCAAGTTGCCAAGCAGCGTCAGGAAGCCGAACAAAAGCACTAGCGAGATAACTACCGGATAATCGCGGCTAGTCATCGAGGAAACAAAAAGTTGCCCCATTCCCGGGTAACTGAAGACCGTTTCTAATATTACCGAGCCACCGAGCAGGCTGGTAATCTGATTGCCCATGAACGCCGCAATCGGCAATAAGGAATTACGCAGAATATGTTTATTGAAAATGACGCGATCCGGCACCCCTTTAGAACGAGCGGTTCGAACAAAATCCTGGTTGGTATTATCAATGACCCCTGTACGTAGATACTGAATCGTACTTGGCGTCGTGATAATGCCCGCCACTAACGCCGGCAAGATCATATGATAAATCCGATCCCAGACGTAACCCAGTGTTCCCGGATTATACGTTGACGACACGCTCCCCCCAGTTGGAAACCACTGCAAGAAGAAACCAAAGAAAATGAGCGCTAACAAGTAGAAAACAAAAGGTGGAACAGCCATTAAGATGAACGATGTAACCGAAATTGCAGAATCTCGCTTGCTACCTTCATAACGACCGGCAATCACACCAGCTGGAATAGCGATAACGTAAAGAATTACGGTGGACATCAACGCCAACCAAAATGTATTCACAGCCCGTTCACCGATCAGTCCGGTAACTGACCGTTTATATACGAAACTCTGACCCAAATCTCCGTGGAGCATGTTGCCAACCCAACTGGCATACTGAATATACCACGGGTTATTTAAACCATACTGCTGACGCAAGGCCGCCATCTGCGCAGCGCTCTGCCCTTGTTGAAAACTACCGGATAACGGATCCCCCGGCATCATTTTCGCGAGGATAAAAACCAGAACGCTCAACAAAAACAGTTGCGGGATCATGATTAAGATCCGGCGTAGAATTGTTTTCCACATTAATCATGCACTCCCTTCATTGTTGAATCTGGCAGCGCAACGGAATGGGTATCGGAAATCTTCTGGAGATTCAAAACGCGGCCTTCCTTGGAATAATATTTTGATTCTTCTTCTTTAAAGATGCGTTCAACTTCGCGCCGATGTTCTTTGTTCTTTTCGCGATCATCCGGATTGACATCAGGAATTGCCGACAAAAGACGTTTCGTGTAAATATGCTGCGGGTGATTATAAATATCTTCGCGAGTTCCGATTTCAACGAATCGTCCCCGGTGCATGATCGCCATCTTTTTACACATATGTTTCACAACACCTAAGTCATGTGAGATGAACAAGTACGAAATGTTGTATTCTTCCTGAATGCGTTTCATAAAGTTCAACACTTGTGCTTGAACGGACAGATCCAGAGCCGATACAGGTTCATCGGCAACAATGAGCTTAGGATTCGTCGCCATGGCTCGGGCAACCCCGATCCGCTGACGCTGACCACCGGAAAATTCGTGCGGATACTTGTACAAGGCATCACTCGGCATCCCAACAATATCCAGCAGTTCCTGAACGCGATGCCGCTCCTCGTCTTTGGTCAAGTTTTGAAAATTACGAATCGGTTCTGCAATGATATCTTCAATTCGCTTACGGGGATTCAAGCTGGACAGTGAATCCTGAAAGATCATCTGCACATCCTTGTTATATTGCATGTGCTTGCGAACGCTACGTTTGGTGATGTCCTGACCCTTGTACATGATCGAACCAGACGTCACCGGTTCAAGTCCGACAATTGCCTTGCCTGTCGTTGACTTACCGGAGCCGGATTCGCCAATCAGTCCATATGTTTCCCCTTGTTCAATGTCAAAATCGATCCCATCAACTGCCAGCACATGATCTGTCACGCGGTTAAAGAAGCCAGAACGAATGGGATAATGGATCTTTAGATTTCTTACTTCAATCATTGCCATAATTACTCACCTTTTTCAGCCGCTTGGTCGTCATCCGGAAAATAGAAGTCTTTGTAGCACGTGCATTGAACAAAATGATCAGGTGCGACTTCATGCATGGTCGGATGCTCTTCGTGAGCAGATGCCGGAATCCATGGAATTCGTGGAGCAAATCGGCAGCCTTTCATCTGCATATTTTTCAATGACGGTACCACGCCTTGAATAACGTGTAACTCGTCATCATCAGACTCGGCTTGCGGCATTGAGCGCAACAGACTACGCGTATACGGGTGGGTCGGATGTTTGAAGACATCCATCACCGTGCCGCTTTCGACAATCTGCCCTGCATACATCACCGCCACGCGATCAGCGGTTTCGGCAACAACGCCAAGGTCATGGGTAATTAAAATAATGCCTGAATGCATTTCTCGCTGAATGTCTTCCAAGAGATCCAGAATTTGTGCCTGAATCGTAACATCCAAAGCGGTAGTTGGTTCATCAGCAATGATAATTGGTGGTTTGCAGGCAATCGCAATGGCAATCACAATCCGCTGCCGCATCCCGCCAGATAGTTCATGCGGATAAGAACGCGCTGTTCGTTTAGGATTAGGAATGCCAACTTGACTCAGCAGTTCCAATACCCGTTTATCGCGTTCTTCCTTGTTCATCTTGGTATGGTAAACCAGTGTCTCTTCAATTTGCTCGCCAATCCGCATTAACGGATTCAACGCAGCTAAAGGGTCTTGGAAAATCATGCCAATATCCTTACCGCGAATCCGATCAAACAGGGTTTCATTTAACCCGACCAGATTCAGGTTGTTATACAAAATATCACCAGTCACTTTTGTATTACGCATATCATGAAGCCCGATAATACTGGTGGCCAAAGTACTTTTGCCGGAGCCTGATTCACCTACAATCGCCAGAATCTCATCTTTTCGTAACGTGATGCTGACATCATCGACAGCATCATAAAAAGCATCTCCAAGTCTGAATCCGGTGTGCAGATGTTGCACATCTAGCAGCAAATCTTCAGGTTTATCCAAACGAACTCCTCCTCGTTGCGTTCCTGACGCAAGATTAAAACAAGATGAGATTTTTGAAATAATTGTCTCTAAGTATAAAGAAATTATAGTAGTTATGCAAGCCAAAATTGCGTCCCAACGCGATTAAAACGTGAAATTTGCGGTTGAATTCATCTTCGCTTCACGCACAAGGCGGGGGACTTTAAGGAAAAAACATCATCCTCAACATGATGTTGCAAACTGATCATATCAGAAAATCCGGCTACTTTGAAGAAAACGTCCTTTCTTTGGATGTGACTGATGAGAACAAAAAAATTAGCAAATCTCCGGATTTCATGAATTGACTTAGGCCATCTGAAGACTATGTCGCCTGCTTTAAATAGCAAAATAAAAAGCCGCCATCACTGGCAGCTCGCAAAGTCATTATTTTTGATGTGTTTTGATATAATCAACCGCATCTTGAACCGTTTGGATCTTTTCTGCATCGTCGTCTGGAATTTCTGCGCCGAATGCATCTTCGAGTTCCAAAACAAATTCGACAATATCAATCGAATCTGCATCAAGGTCTTGCTTGAAATTCAAGCTTGGACTGATTTTGTCAGGGCTTAATTGAAAATGATCCTGAATCAAGCCTGCGATCTTTTGATAAATTTCGTCTTCACTCATGCCGCTCCTCCATTCATTTGCCAATTTAGTTTACTTGTTTCCGACGCGCTTGTCTACGCTTTGTCGGTGGTCTTCGCTTCGGCAACTTCAGGGTGAGCGTCAAAATAATCCACCACTTTGGCTACCGTGCCATTCTTAACCATTTTGGCTGTCTGCAACAAGGTGTAATAAACCGTGTCAGCATCAGCCGCGCCGTGAGCCTTGACCAACGGGGCTTTAAGTCCAAGCAAGACGGCGCCGCCATAAGAAGAGATGTCGAAGGTCTGCGCCATTGACTTAAGGTTGTTTTTCAAAAACAGACCACCTAATTTTCCAGAAATCCCACCATCATAAATGGCACCCTTTAACATGTGCATGACAGTACGAACAGTGCCTTCAATTGCTTTCAACGTTGCGTTACCAGTAAAGCCGTCGGTGACGACGACATCGGCAGGTCCATTGAGAATATCACTGGACTCGACGTTGCCCACGAAGTTAATTCCGGGGGCCGCAGCCAAAAGATCGTGCGCTTCTTGGTGCAACTTGTCACCTTTGTTTGCTTCTGTGCCGTTGTTTAGCAAACCCACGCGTGGATTGTTGACGCCGCGGACATCTTTGGCGTAGTAACTTCCCATGATCGCGTATTGCAACAAGTGATACGGACGGTTTTCCGCATTGGCGCCGACATCCAACATCACAAAGCCTTTGCCGTCAACAGTCGGGAACGTTGGCAACAAGCCCGGCCGTTCAATAGCGTGTATCCGGCCGATAATGAATAAACCTGCTGCTAACAGTGCACCGGTAGAACCGAGCGAAACCATTGCGGCCGCTTCACCCTGTTTGACTGCCTGAGCCGCCAACACCATGGAAGCTTGCTTCTTGCGCCGAATTGCCCGAACCGGTTCATCGTCACTGTTGATCTTTTCGGCTGTATGCACAATCGTCAGCCGATCCTGGTTATGAATCAAAGGTTTGATTTTGGCTTCATCCCCATAAAGGATAAATTCCAAATCGGCGTCATGGTCGCGCGCCTTTTCCGTTCCGGCAATCACAACTTCCGGCGCATGGTCACCGCCCATTGCATCAATTGCAATTTTCATAAAATCTTTCTTTCCTTTCGCATTTAATCCAAACTGCCGGTCATCTGCCGACTAGCTGCCAAATAAGCGGCTAGCGGTTGATGTTCAGGGTCCAGCAAGTGCGGATCAGTTTTAAAAATCCGGGCCACAATCTGTTGAGCAGCTTCCAGCGTTGGAAAATCCCCGACAGGATCAGCCACTTTAAATTCCGGCAGCCCTGACTGCTTATCTCCAAAAATATCACCCGAACCGCGCATTTCCAAATCTTTTTGGGCTAATAAAAAGCCGTCATTGGTTTTGGTCATGATTTGCATGCGCGCAATCCCTTGCTCATTTTTAGGGTCAGCAATCAACAAACACTGCGCTGCCTTGCTGCCACGACCCACCCTGCCACGAAGTTGATGAAGTTGCGATAGGCCAAAACGATCGGCATCGAAAATGGCCATCACCGTCGCATTGGGTACATCCACCCCAACTTCAACCACCGTCGTTGACACCAGCACCGCAATGTCACCCTGGCTAAACGACCGCATGATCTGGTCTTTTTCGTCCGACTTCATTTTGCCGTGCAACAACGCAACCTGTCCAAGATTGCCAACCGCTTTTTGCATATCTGCAAAAAGCTGCTCGGCATTTTGCAGGTCAATTTTTTCCGATTCCGCAATCAGCGGGGTAATGGCAAAAACCTGACTTCCTGCCTGCACCTGGCTGCGGATCAGCCGGTATACCTGACCGACTTGGTTCTTGCGCAGCCAGGTGGTCGTGATCGGCTTACGTCCGGCCGGCAATTCATCAATGGTGGAAACGTCCATTTCCCCATAAGCCGTAATCGCCAGGGTTCTAGGAATTGGCGTTGCCGTCATGGACAATAAATCGGGTTTCTGGCCTTTTTCCTGAAGCACTTTACGCTGATTGACACCAAAACGATGCTGCTCATCGATCACTACCAACCCCAAGGCTTTAAAATCAACGCCTTTTTGAATCAACGCATGGGTGCCGATGATCAGATTAACCGTGCCCATTCGGAGATCGGCCAGCAATTCGCGTCGCCTTTTCGCGGTTGTCGACCCTGTTAAAAGCCCCAGCTTAACCGGAAAATCGGCGAAAAGTTTCTGCAACTTGGCAAAATGCTGCTCCGCCAACACTTCAGTCGGCACCATCAAAGCAGCCTGATAGCCGGCCGTGACTGCCGCATACAGAACAATGGCTGCGACAATCGTTTTCCCGCTGCCTACATCGCCTTGCAACAGCCGATTCATATGATTGGGCCGACGCATATCGGCACAGATTTCATTCACTACCCGTTTTTGCGCGTTGGTCAATGAAAACGGCAGTGTTGCAATCAATGCGCGCAACGCCTGATTGTCATACGGAATGGCAAGACCGTTGCTGCTATTGGTATTAAGCTGTTTAAGTGCTTGAATTTGCAGTTGAAACAGGAAAAATTCGCGAAAAACACCGGTTCGGCGCGCCGCCTTGGCTTCCTGCGGTGTGTCGGGAAAATGCATGCCATGTACCAGCTGTTCATCCGTCATTAACCGATAATGCTCACGAATGCTAGCAGGAATCAGGTCATGGATATGCTGATGATCACGCGCCCACGCCGCTTTAATCAGGTCAAGCAACGTACCCATCCGGATGTTTTTATTCACGGTATAAATCGCTGCCATGGATGGCTGATCCTGTGACTGGGTGGCCAGAATTTTCATACCGGTCAGACTGCGGCGCTGGGCATCCCACTTGCCAAAAATTGCTGCTTCGTCACCCATCTGAAAACGATCTTTTAACCACGGCTGATTGAAGAAAGTGACCAGAATGACGCTGCGTTCGACCTGTAGCTTGACATTCACCCGGCTGCGGTGCGGACCAAAACGGCTAATGACAGGATCAGCCACCACGACGCCTTTGATTGTCAGCTTTTCTTGATCGGCTGCTTCCGCAAGGTCTTTAACTTTAAGGTCATCATAACGATACGGAAAATAAAAAAGGACATCGCCGACCGTATGAATGCCTAAACTGGCCAAGCCTTCTTCACGCTTAGGACCGACTCCAGGCAAAACGCTAACTGGGTCCGTGAGCGCCATCATCATCCCTCCTTTCGCAATAAGCCGGCAAACGATAAAACAGGCTTACCTGTTCATGTCGCAAAAAAGTGCCCCGCATGCGGGACACCTTGGCAATAAAGCAACTTGTTTACTCGACTGAGACAAGATAAGGATAAACCGGCTGATCGCCTTGGTGAATTTCAAATTCCAGATCCGGGTGCGCTTTGCCGACCGCGTCTGCAATTTTCTTAGCTTCGTCTTGATTGGCATCAGCACCCACAATGATCGTGACGATTTCACTGTCATCGTTGATCATCTTGTTAACCATTGCAATAGCCGCTTGCTGCCGATCCTGATCAGTAACGCTAATCGTACCGTCGATAATCCCCATCCAATCGTGATTCTTGATAGAAAGGCCATTAATGGTGGTATCACGAATCGCTTGCGTAATCGAACCGCTAATCACATTCGGCAATTGTGCGGTCATTTCACTTTGGTTGGTAGCCAAATCGGCGTCTGGGTTGTACCCAAGCATAGCCGTCATGCCTTGATTGATGGTCTTACTTTTCACAACGGCTACTTCCACGTCACTCGCCGCCTTGGCAGCAGCTTCTGCCGCCATGAAAATATTGCCGTTATTTGGTAAGACGATCACATGCTTAGCGTGAGCAGTCTTCACAGCGTCTAGAATGTCATTGGTACTTGGATTCATGGTTTGCCCGCCATTTAACACGTATGTCACGCCCAGACTCTTGAATAACTCGCCAAGTCCCTGACCGGCAGCGATAGCAACAACACCCATTTCCGCGAGTGGTAGGTCACTGGCATGAGCATCTAGCGAACCTTCTCGTTCAATAATGCTTTCCTGTTGCAAGCGCATATTATCGACTTTGATTTTCAAAAGTTCCCCGAATTGCTGGCCGTAACGAAAAACCATGCCAGGATGTTCAGTGTGAACATGAACTTTTACCACTTCTTCATCAGCAACCACCAATGTCGAGTCACCAAGGGTATTTAAATAATTACGAAACGGTTCGTAATCAAAGTGCTTAAAATGATCGCCGGTCTCAAGTTCAACCATCATTTCGGTACAATAACCATAAACGATGTCGGCCGGATCCAGTTGAGTTTGGGCACTTTGGTGGTGGACAGCGTTGATCATTTCAGTCATTTCTTCGTCCGTGACATCATGAACATCCGAACTAACTTCCCCGGATAAACCTTCACGAAATCCTTCGTAGATGAAGACCAAACCTTGACCGCCAGAATCGACCACCCCGACTTCTTTCAAAACCGCCAACAGATCCGGCGTCTTGGCTAATGCCCGCTTAGCACCCTTAACAACGGCCGTCATAACGACCAAAGCGTCATCTGAGCCATTAGCAGCCTTTAAGCCAGCCTTGGCTGCTTCGCGAGCAACAGTTAGGATAGTGCCTTCAACCGGCTTCATCACCGCTTTATAAGCCGTCTCGACACCATGAGCAAACGCGTCAGCCAAATCCTGAGCGGTCAGACTCTCTTTACCTTCCACGCTTTTGGCAAAACCACGGAAAAGCTGGGAACTGATGACCCCCGAGTTACCCCGGGCGCCCATCAGCAACCCCTTGCCTAAGTGTTTGGCGAGATCGCCAACCTTAGCATCATTGGATTCCAACACTGCTTTGGCACCGGTTTGGAACGTCAGATTCATATTGGTTCCGGTATCGCCATCAGGCACCGGAAAAACATTTAATGAATTCACAAAATCAGCATTTTTATTGATGCGATGTGCGGCTACCCGGATCATGTCCTGGAATTTAGTCGCCGTTATCTCGGTTACTGCCACGAAACATCCTCCTCGAAGAACTTTAATATCGTCACACCGTCAGATGACAGTGTCTTAATGTCAGTCGCCTAATACCTTGACGCCCTGGACGATGACGGTCACTTCGTCAGTTGTGACCCCCAACATCGTTTCGAGGTTGTATTTTACTTTGTCTTGGACATTTCGGCAAACTTCGGATATTTTGGTGCCATAACTGACAATGATATTGACTTCAATCTTGACGCCATTATCAGTCTGGCGTACCACAACACCGCGCGCATAATTTTCACGCTTCAAAATGTCATTGAGATTATCCCGAATCTGGTTGCGGCTTGCCATCCCGACAATGCCGTAAATCGATGTTGCGGCACCGCCAACTACTGTCGCAATGACATTGTTGGAAATGTCGATAATCCCATACTTGGTTTTGATTTTGACCGCCATGCTGAATCCTCCTAGCCATTCACGATGATCTTCCACACCGCGTACAATTCTAACAGTTAGTGTAGCATAGGCAAGAAAGCATTAAAAGCGCCCGCGTTTGTATGAATGCTTGCCTAGGTTCTCTTTTTGCGGTTGTTTCAGCTCCCTGCTGGATAAGCAAAAAGATCCTGACAATGAAGGGTGCATCACATTCATTGTCAGGATCTTTTTGTATTTATGGGATCAAACCCGGGTCAGTTTACCTGATTTAAGGGCACGTGCAGAAACCCATACCCGCTTTGGTTTACCATCAACAAGGATACGAACCTTGTGCAGGTTGGCTTTCCATGTGCGCCGGCTTGAATTCAAAGCGTGTGAACGCTTGTTGCCAAACGTGGTATGACGACCTGTAATAACATCTTTAGCCACAATATGACCTCCTTTTTCTCAAGGTCACCCTCGAATTTTTCACTCAACTAACTTATCATAGGCCCGCGGCAAATGCAAGAAGTTTTGCAAAGTAAAATTACTTGACAGCCATGATTTAGCCGCTTAATTCTGACCCATTGCTCGTCAATTGCTGGCTAATTGTCAGCTTTTTGACCAACGCGATCACGACTGTAAATGATCGCTACTTGACCTGTCGTCCATCTGACCGTAAATGAATTGTTTCCGATGAATTCGTTTGATGCCCACGCATACGGATATGCGGCGCTCCAAGACTTTAGCGGATACTTGGCTCCAATAATGGCCAAATCTGTTACCGGCGTTAAATTGATAACAGCCACGTAACGATAACCCGATAACGGCTGAATTTCATGTGTTCCCGGACCGTAATAATCCACGTGATTTTGCTCATCTAGAAGATGGATCCGCTCAATGTCAACAAGAAAACGTGGCTGAAGCGGCAAAAACAAGTTGGACAAAAGATGATCAAGTCGGCCGCCGGTTGCCCCGACCAGCGTCACTTTGTCCGCAGAAAAATCCGTTAAGGCCACCTTCATCGCCAGTTCAGTATCCGTATCGTCCTTTGCCGAAGGAACCTGTTCAATTTCTTGAACCCGGTCATGAACCAATTGAAATTCTTCCGACGTCAACGAGTCAAAATCGCCAACTGCCAGCACGGGTTGAATGCCTGCCTTGACCAATCGCAAGGCGCCACGATCAACCCCGATCCATTTACCGGTTAATTGTTGCCAATCACCCGAAAGATTATCCTGTGGCCCGCCAGCCATGATATTGACGTCTGTCATTTGACCGCCTCACGCAAAGCCGTAATCGCATCACCGACATTTGACGCGCCGAACACATAGGAACCCGCCACAAAGATGTCGGTGCCGGCCGCTGCTGCCGCCTTCACTGTTTGGTCGTTAATCCCGCCATCGACTTCGATCGCAAAATGCAAATCCCGTTCCTGCCTAAGTTGATACAATCGGGCAACTTTGTCTACCATTGGCGTCAAAAACTTCTGACCACCGAATCCAGGATTGACCGTCATCACCAAAACCTGGTCAACAAGGGGCAGCACTTCATCCAAACTGCTCAATGACGTACCGGGGTTCACAACCACCCCGGCACGAACCCCGGCAGCGCGAATATGTTGCAAGACGCCATAAAGATGGCTGGTTGCTTCTTCGTGTACCAAAATCGTATCGGCACCGGCCTCGGCAAACTCCGGCGCCCAGACGCCCGGATCACTCACCATAAGATGCACTTCCAACGGCAGATTGGTCACCGGACGCAATGCCTGAACAACCAACGGACCAAACGTCAGATTACCGACAAAATGGCCATCCATGACATCCACATGCAACAAATCCGCTCCCGCTTGTTCGACTTTTTCAACATCGCGAGCTAGATAAGCAAAATCAGCACTTAAAATTGATGGGGCAATTTTCATATAGATTCCTCCGTGAGCACGAGCCAGCGCGGGTAGAAGCCGGAGTGTAAGTGGCCTTGGGCGTGTGCGACCAAGATCCTTACATGCAGGCTTCTGCGCTGGCGAGCGCGTTAATGTGAGCGTGAGCTGGCACGGTTAGAAATCGGAGTGTAAGCGGCCTTGGGCGTGATGGCCCGGGCTTAGGTCATTGCGACCAAGGTCCTTACACGCAGATTTCTGTGCCAGTGAACGCGTTAATATAAGCGTGAGCTGGCACGGTTAAAAACCAGTCCACACATGATCGATTACTTTTTCTTATAAACTGGCCGCTTGCCGCTTAATTCTTCGCGAAACTGCAAGTAATTTTTATACCTGCTTGCCATAATTTTGCCCGCAGCCAAAGCAGCTTTGACCGCACAGTGCGGCTCGCTGACGTGTTGACACCCGCGGAACTTACAGTTAGGTGCCAAGGCAACGAACTCAGGAAAGCGATCGCGCAAGTCAGCCAGCGTGACATCAAGCAAACCCAGCGACGAAAAGCCCGGCGTATCAGCTACCAAACCACCGTGAATCGGATATAAATCCGTTGTCCGCGTCGTATGCCGGCCGCGATTCAGCGCACGGCTGATAGAAGCTGTCGCCAAATCCAGTCCCGGTACCAAGTGGTTGATTAAAGTCGATTTTCCCGACCCTGTTTGCCCGGTAAAAATCGTTAGTTTATCCGCAAAGCTTGCCTGAACCTGCTTTAAAACCGTTGAATTAAAAACGTGTTCAGGTGCAAAAACAGGGTAGCCGATTACTCGGTAGCCTGTCAATGAAGCTCGAATCTTTTCAAGCAACTTGGCAGAAGCGAGGTCGGTTTTGGTTAAATAAATTTCAGCGTGGATGGCGTGTCCTTCAAGATAAACCAGAAAGCGATCCAACAAGTTTAAAGAGAAGTCCGGCTCAACCGCAGAAGTAATTAATAACGCTTGATCCACATTGGCAACCGGTGGACGTACCAAGGCATTATGCCGCGGGAGGATCCGCAAAAGATAGCTTCATCATCCCCGCGACCCGGTTGAAAAGCAGCAAAGTCGCCGACCAATGGCGTAATATTGTCATTGCGCAAACTGCCACGGCCGCGGGTACGATAAATCTTTTCGCCAACCGCGATATCATAGTACCCACTGATTTGTTTAATAATTCTTCCTGTTAATTCATCACTCATTGGGTAATATTGTCCTCCTGCGCAATCACCGTGCCATCTCGCACAATGCGGTAGCTACCTGGATACTTCTTGCTGACCTGCAGCGTAATCGTGACTTGGTCATCGGCCGTAATGTTGAATGTCTTGTTGATGGTATTAATGTTGTGCGTCTTGTCACCAATAAAAACCTGAATGCCATTTGGCGTCACGCCGCTGCTACTTGCACTTGCACTAGTACTGCTAGAAGCAGACGGTGCTTGATAAGGAATCGAGATAGTCCTCGAAACGGTTTTGACCTCATTAGGATCTGGGCCTTGAGAAATCGTCACGTTCACCGTAGCGCCGGACTGAACCTGCGTGCCCGCAGCCGGATTCTGACTGATCACCATACCGGTATCGACAGAATCGGAATAACTTTGGCTGATAACAATTTTTACGCCGACTTCATTGGCATAGTCGCGTAAGCTTTTCTCCGTATATCCGGTCAGATCACGTAAGGCAAATGTTGTGTTTTCCTTATTGACTTTGACCGGCTCGGCAACGCCAAATGTAATGGTTGTTTTGCTGGCAATAACTTTTGTTCCGGCTTTAATACTTTGGCTTAAAATCTTGCCGGCACTCGCTTCATTTGTTTTAATCTGTTTTTCTTTTACCGTCACGCCGCGTTTTTGCAAATCAGCCTTCACATCACTGTAATCCTGGCCAATATAATCATCCAGTCTAAAACGCGGTTGCCCACGACTTACAATCAAGTTGACACTTGATAACTCTTTGACGCTGACTTGCCTTTTCGGGTCGGAATCAATCACCAACCCCTTATCTATCTTGGTTGAATAAGCATAACGATACTTGCCAATCTTTAACCGTGCACTCTTGAGCGCCGTCTTGGCTTGTGCAGTCGTCATACCGCGTAAATCAGGTACGTTGACATCCGATTTCTGATTAGCAATCACCACGCCCATGCCAATTAAAAGTAAAAGCACCACAAAAGCGCCAATAGCCATCATCACCCATCGACGGCGCTTCTTTTTGGGGCGATTCTCCGAAACAGGTTGCTTGGCTGGTTCATCTGCGTGGCCATTATGGTTGTTCGGCGATGTCGGACCATTGGGAACGATCGGCACAATCCGGGTCTCATCCAGATCGTCCTTAGGTATCACATACTTGGCTTCATGGGCTCGAGTAGGACTCAAGGCAGTTTTCAAATCGCTTGCCATGGCCTCCGCACTGGTATACCGATTTGCTGGATTCTTGGCAGTTGCCTTGAAGACAACATTTTCAAGAGCTTGCGGAATATGGGGATCAAACGCCCGAACGGAAGGAACCTCTTCTTGAAAATGCTTCAACGCAATCGAGACCGCTGAATCACCTTCAAACGGAACCGAACCTGTCAGCATTTCAAAGAGAATGATCCCGAGCGCATAAATGTCGCTTTGCCGTGTCGGCATACTCCCCCGAGCCTGCTCCGGAGATAGATAATGAACCGATCCCAACAGCGAATTGGTCATCGTCATGGAATTTTCCGATAACGCGACAGCAATCCCGAAATCAGTAATTTTGGCATGTCCGTTTGCATCAATCAAAATATTCTGCGGTTTTAAATCGCGGTGAATAATATTGTGGTCATGGGCCGTTTGAACTGCCGAGAGAATTTCTTCCATCATATCGACGACGCGCTGATAAGGAATCGGAAAATGCTCAACGATATAATGCTTTAAATCAGAGCCTTTAACATATTCCATGACCAGAAACTGCTGTCCATGGCTTTCGCCGACATCGTAAATCGACACGATATTAGGATGCACCAGCTCGCTGGTCGCCATAGCTTCACGTTGGAATCGCCGAACCGTGTCAGGATCGTTTTGTAAATCAAGCCGCAAAACCTTGACCGCAACGTCGCGATCGAGAATGAGATCGTGCGCCAAATAGACGTTGGCCATGCCGCCTTCGCCTAATGTTTTGATGAGCTTATAGCGTTCATTTAAAATCATTCCCGGCTCGATCATGACGGCTCCCTCCGATCCTGATGAATGATCAAGGCGCTAATATTATCCGGTCCACCCGCAGCATTCGCTTGAAGAATCAACTCCTGGGCCTTGCTCCCAATCGGCATATCTTCGCGCAAAACCGTTGCAATGCTTTCATTGTCTACCATGTTAGTTAGTCCATCTGAACATAGCAGAAGATAATCATCATACTCCATGTCATAAATCGTTACATCTGCATCAACATCACTGCTGACTCCTAAAGAACGGGTGATCACATTACGCTGCGGAAAACGTTTGGCTTCTTCAGGGGTCAATTCGCCATGTTTGACCAGCTCATTGACCAGGCTATGATCTTCAGTAATCTGAATCAGGTGACCGTTACGATAAAGGTACCCGCGCGAGTCGCCGATATTGGCCACAACAAATCGTGTACCGCTGATGATGACCGCCACCACCGTTGTCCCCATACCGGAAAGATCAGTGTACTGTTTAGCCTTTTGTAAAATCATGTCATTTTCTTGTTGCAACTCAAAAATAAGCCAACGCACGATTGACTCGATTTCAGCTGTATCGGTCTTTTCAAAAGCATAACCGAGATGCGATACTGCCATTTCACTGGCAACATCACCACCGCGGTGGCCACCCATCCCATCAGCTACTAGGGCAAGCGTTGCTTCGGATTGGTTCTTGAAAATGCCAACATAATCTTGATTATTTGGTCGCCGCCGACCGATGTCAGTGCGATAAGCAAACTCCATACAAACCCCTCATTTACGGCGAATCATACTGGCAATGAAAAAGCCGTCGGTATCATAATCGTCTGGAAATAGTTGTAGTGCCGGTGCCCCATGAGTCTTGGTTAATGGCTTGAGCGTCAAAACCGGTACCTGTTCAAATTCGGGATGAGCTGCCAAAAAATGCGCGACAACATCCTGATTCTCCTCTTTAACCATTGTACATGTACTATACGTCAGGCGACCACCGATTTTTAATGTCGGCGCTACGCTGTTAAGAATCGCCAGCTGAATCTGTTGTAAATGCAGCGGATCATCTGCCTGCTTGGTGTAC
Organism: Lacticaseibacillus chiayiensis; assembly: GCF_004123795.1. Classification (GTDB taxonomy): domain Bacteria; phylum Bacillota; class Bacilli; order Lactobacillales; family Lactobacillaceae; genus Lacticaseibacillus; species Lacticaseibacillus chiayiensis. The sequence goes on from NZ_MSSM01000005.1 coordinate 42,624, forward strand.
TTGATTTCCGGTTTTCGGCGAATCAGTCCCAAGCCGGAGCATGGAGCATCAACTAAAATCTTGTCAAACGATTCTGGGGCAAAAGTTGTATCGGTCTGACGTGCATCCAACATCTGTGCAGAAACTCGATCGGCTAATCCCAAACGATTGGCATTTTGTTTTATTAGCCGAATTTTGTTGGCATGGAGGTCCAATGCCGTGACGCGGCCACCCTGATCAGAATCAAGATACTGGGCAATGTGGGTCGTTTTGCCACCGGGAGCTGCACACGCATCCAACACAGCATCCCCTGGCTGAATATCCAGACTCGGCGCCACCAACATCGAGCTTTCATCCTGCATGGTGTAATCGCCTGCAGCAAACTCAGGCGTGCCTGCTAAATGTCCACCAGGAGCAATTAGACCGATCGGTGTCAGTGAGCTTTCCCGCAACTCGGGGAACTTCGGCTTTAAGGTTTTCAGTAACGCATCTGGTGTTGTTTTGGTGGTATTGACGCGAATTGATGCATGCGCAGGTTGGTTAATTGCCGCCAGTATACTGGCAGTTTTAGTGACACCCAACTGTTCCCGCAGCTTTTTGACAAGCCAAATTGGCGTGCTACTAGTGATAGCAAGTCGTTCGATCGGATCGCGAATGGATTCAGGCTCCGGGAAACCTGTACGCTGCGCCTCGCGCAACACACCGGTCACAAACTTAGCGATACCTTGATGCCCCAACTGTTTGGCAATTTCAGTGCTATCATAAAACACTGCGCGCGCTGGCAGCTTATCTAAATACTGTAACTGATAAACCGCAGTTTGCAGCAAACACCGAATCCAGGGATCCAGCTGACGTTTTTTGACGAACGGTTTCAGTAGATAGTCCAAGGTCAATTGATGCTGAATCACACCATAAACGATGTTGGTCAGTAAGCCAGCGTCCCGACTGTCAAGCCGATACTTAGTGATGGCGTGATCAAGCGTCAGATTGGAATAACCGCCTTTGCCCACAACGCGGGTCAACGTCTGAACTGCCAGTAATCGCGGATTATTTGGCTTCATCGGTGATCACCTGCTGTCCAACTGTGAAATCACGGCCAGGACCGTTCAAATAGTCAGCAATATGTTGCTTGCCTTTACCGGCCGGTTGCAATTCGTCAATTTGAAAGGTGGTTTGATCTCCCGCAGCCAGCACCAATTGATGCTTATTACGGTCCACGATACTGCCGGCAGGTAAATCCGTTTTTTTAGACAGCGGCGTCACTGCCCACAGTTTCGTGCGCTGGCCATTCAAATCAACATAGCCCCCGATATCAGGCCGAAGCGCACGCACCCACTGATCCAAGGCTGGTGCTGACAAGTGAATATTAAGATGTTCCTGCTCTTTGGTAATCGTGGGCGCAAACGTCACTTTTTCAGGATCCTGTGGGATGCGAGTTGCTGTGTTGTCAACAATCTTCGGCAGTGTCGCCAACAGCAAATCGCGGCCTAACAATGACAGCTTGGCAAAAACGGTGCCGGTATCATCTTGGCGGGTTAGTGGTAACTTAGCTTGGGCAAACATGTCCCCGGCGTCCATTTTCTTCACCATTTCAATAATCGTCACGCCGGTTTCGGCATCGCCATTGATAATGCTGTATTGGATCGGCGCACCGCCGCGATATTTTGGTAGCAGGGATCCGTGAACATTGACTGCCGCGATATGTGCTGCCTGCAAAAACTTGGTCGGCAAGAACTGCCCATAAGCTGCCGTTACAATTAAATCAGGCGCTAAAGCAATGGCCTTGGCTAATTCGGGGCTGCCACTAAGTTTTTCCGGCTGTAATACGGGGATGCCATGGGCGACGGCAGCCTGCTTGACCGGACTGGCAGCCACCTTCTGCTTGCGGCCGACTTTCCGATCTGGCTGCGTCATGACCGCCACGACATCATAGTTGCGGTCGATCAGACCTTCTAGAATGGGCACAGCAAAATCGGGTGTGCCTAAGAAAATTACTGAAGTCATATTTTCCTCCAAATCTTAAGTTCGTTAATACTAGCGAATCGGTTGTTGTTTTTAAACAAATGACAGTGGTTCGGGATCAATCGTCACTTGAAAGCCCTGTCGACTGCTTTGTTGAGTTTCTTCAAGAATGTGTTGCAATGTTTTAGCCAACGCGGGTTCATGTTTGTATTTTAGAACGATCTGATAAATATAGCGATTCTTCAAGCGGGCAATCGGTCCAGGTGTCGGGCCAAGCATCATCACCTGATCGGAAAGCCGGTCGCGTAGCTCCTTTGCCAACGAAAAAATAGCTTTAGCTGCTTGGGTTTCATCGACGTGACTGACACCGATTTTAGTTGAAAAGAAATATGGCGGATAGTTGCCTTGATGGCGAACCGCCATTTCCTGCCGAAAAAAGCCTTCGTAATCCTGACGCTTGGCATATTGAATGGCGTAATGATCCGGATTAAAGGTCTGAACAAATACTTCACCGGGCTTGTCGGCACGCCCAGCACGGCCGCTAACCTGCGTCAACAACTGAAAAGTCTTTTCACTTGCCCGAAAATCCGGCAAACCTAGTGCCGTGTCGGCATTAATCACACCAACCAGTGTCACGTCAGGAAAATCCAGTCCTTTAGCAATCATTTGGGTCCCTAACAAAATATCTGCCTGGTGGGCCCCAAAAGCATTCAAGATCCGCGCATGACCACCTTTGCGCCGCGTGGTATCGACATCCATACGCAAAATCCGTGCATCTGGCAGCAACTTTTGCAGTTGCGCTTCAACTTTTTGCGTACCAGTGCCGAAGTAACGGATTTTATCCGAACCGCATTGCGGGCAGCGGCGTGGAATGGCTTCTTCGTGGCCACAATAATGACACTTCAACGTGTACGTGTCCATGTGCAACGTGAGGCTGATGTCACAGTTAGGGCACTTTGCAACATAACCGCAATCCCGACACATAACAAAACTTGAATAACCACGGCGATTCAGCAATAAAACACTTTGCTCATGACGCTGAAGCCGCAACTTCAAAGCGTCTAACAACGGAGCGGAAAAGTCCTCCTGCGCACCCTTGGCAAAGCCTTCGCGCATATCCACAATGTGAACCGGTGGCAACGGTTGATCATTGATTCGGTGTGGTAAGCGCAAAAGCGTATAGACATCTTTTTCTGCTCGAGCGCGTGATTCCAGTGAAGGCGTCGCGGAGCCTAAAACCACAGGCGCATGATGAATCTGTGCCCGCTTTAACAAGACATCACGTGCATGGTAACGCGGCGATGAGTCTTGCTTATAGCTGGTTTCATGTTCCTCATCCATAATGAAGACGCCAATATGCTTTAGCGGTGCAAAGGCGGCGGAACGGGCGCCAACGACCACCTGGGCTTCACCGCGGGCAATGCGCCGCCATTCATCGTATTTTTCACCGTCTGACAGGCCTGAGTGCATGACCGCCACACGCATGCCAAACCGTCCTTTGACCCGATCCACCATTTGCGGGGTAAGGGCAATTTCCGGAACCAGCATCAAGGCTGTCTGCCCAGCTGCTAACACTTGAGCAATTACCTGAAGATAGACTTCAGTTTTGCCGGAACCAGTTACGCCTTCCAACAAGAACGTCTTAGGTTCATTAGCTTTAACAGCCGCGTTAATGGTTTTGACCACTGCCTGCTGCTCGTCTGTAAGCGGCAGTGGGTGCGTCAACGGTTGATGCTGGAGTTGCGGATATGGATCTCGGTAGGTTTCATGCGCTTCCAGTTTCAGCCAGCCTTTTTCCACTGCCTGATTAATAACTGCTTTTGTCAGATGATGGCGATGCTCCACTTCCGTTAACAGGGGTCGCTGATGTTCCGCCGACCATGTTTTCATGAAGGAAAGTAGTTCAAGCTGTTTGACGGCGTTTTTGCGTACCTGCCTTCTTTGCTCCTCAGCCTGCTCAGGCGATAATTGCGGTATAAGATAAAAGACTTTTTTGACGCGCGCACGATCTTTTTTAATGTATGAAATCGCCACTTTGCCGGCTTGTGCCAACTTCATCAGTGCAATCTGCTGTTCGTCAGTCAGTGTATTCATGGCGACGCTGTCCGCTTGACCGAAATACCGCGTGTGCTCATCAGCAGACAGCGCAAGCGGCTCAGCCACCTTGACAGCATCGATTTTTAACATGGTCGGCAACATGGTTTGCATGCAAGCAATCCAAAACGAATAGGTGGTTTTCGCCAACCATTTGGACAGCGCCAACATTTCCTGGTTAAGTACTGGAGCTGGATCGAGTACGTCTAAGAGTGGCTTAAGCTCGCCATCATATTGACTCTGATTGACAATAGCCACAACCATGCCACTAACCTTGCGATCCCCTTTTCCAAATTGCACCCAAACACGCATGCCTACTTGAAGTGCACCATCCAAACGTGGTGGCACTAGGTAATCAAACGGCCGATCAGTTTGCATGGTCGGAACATCCACAATCACTTTGGCAATCGTTGCCAAGCGCTCACCCCTTTTGTTTCGGTAACATCGTTGCTAGCTGTTTAACCAATGCGGCAGCCACCTGATGCTTAGGCATCTCCGGTAGCGTGACTGGCGGCTGGTTTGGCCGCAATAGAGTAACAGCATCCGTATCGGCGTTGAACCCGTGCGTTGCATCAACAGCATTGGCGACGATCATATCTGCTTTTTTCTTCGTTAGCTTTGCTTGGGCATTGGCCAACACGTCGTTGGTTTCGGCGGCAAACCCAATCACCACCTGATGGGTTTTCTTTTGGCCTAACATCGCCAGAATATCCGGATTCTGAACCAAGGTCAACGTTAAGCCGCTATTAGCATCAGCCTTTTTCAATTTATGGTCACTGATCATCGGTGCCCGGTAATCCGCCACCGCCGCCGCCATCACCACGGCATCGGCCTCCGCAAACTCATTCAAAATGGTATCCGCCATTGATTGAGCGCTCGTCACCTGTTTAACTGTCACGCCGGGAATAACCGGCAACTGCTTCGTCGTAACCAGCTTGACGGTAGCACCGGCACCAGCAGCTGCATTGGCAATAGCGGTGCCCATTTTACCAGACGAATCATTGGTTAAAAATCGTACCGGATCCAACCGTTCCTTGGTGCCCCCAGCTGATACGATAATATGCCGGTCTTTTAGTCGCGGTTCATCCAAGTTTTCGATATAGAGGGCAATCTGATTTGGCTCTGGCATTCGTCCAACACCGACATAGCCTTCCGCTAACTGGCCAGTTGCCGGTGGGAGTAAAAGATACCCTTGCTGCTCGGTTAGCTTTGTTATGTTGTATTGCGTTTGTGGATTTTGCCACATTTGATCATTCATAGCCGGGACCATGAGTTTGGGAGCGGCCATTGCCAATAAAGTCGTCGTCACCACGTTATCGGCCATGCCTGCCGCCAGTTTTGCCAAGGTATTGGCCGTAGCTGGCACAATAACGCCTAAGTCGGCCCAGTGAGCCAAAGCTACGTGAGCGACATGTTCGGGATGATCAAATTCACCTCCATCCGTTAAAACGGCGTGCTTACTAACAATTGCAAGTGTTTCCGGCGTGACAAACTTTTCAGCGCTTGTTGTCATCGCAACGCGTACGTCATGGCCCGCTTTGACCAAAGCCCGGACCAGTAACGGCGTTTTGTAAGCAGCAATACCGCCAGTGACAAACAAGGCTATCTGTTGCTTCTTCATGAGGCACCTCTTTTGCTTCCGTATTCTTAGATTCATTATAGCAAACAGCTAGCGGAATGCCGGCATGCTTGCAAGAACCCAAAGTCTGGATGACAATCGTTGAAGATCAGCGCAGAATAACGCGCTCGCACTCAAAAAAGAGGCAGTGGACTTTTTGCAATGTCCCTGCCTCCCTTTCCTATTAGCACAAACCCAAATGGATGACCAGCATGTATAGTTTATGCTTGCTCCTTACGATCCAGCTTTTCAGCATCGCGTTCGAGTAACTTGGACTTTGGATCGATGACCACATCACCAGCTGCAATTTCTTCAAGCGCTTTGCCGACACTCTTATCAGACTTGTAGTCAGACAACATTTTCAAATCGCCGGATTCGAGTTCATGAGCACGTTTTGCTGCCAACACAGCTAGTGAATACCGTGATGGCACCTTTTCTAATAACTTGTCAATAGAAGGATAAATAATCATAAGACGAAACTCCTTTTTGTCATAATAGCCGCTTTGCCATCGCAAGCAGTCAGCCTGTCATTATCTGGCTAAGTCGGCACTTGCCAACATGCCTTTGTACCGATCAATCACGCGTGGCACTCGTAAATGTTCGCTTTCAATAATGCGTTCAATCCGCTTCACAGCCAAATCAACCTTGTCATTGACCACAGCATAATCGTAGTTCTCCATCATCGTGATTTCCGAAGCTGCCTTGCGAATGCGTTTATCAATCGTTTCATCGTCATCGGTACCACGGCCTTTTAGCCGATGGCGCAACTCACCTAAATCTGGCGGCGTCAGGAAAATAAAAACGCCGTTGGGACATTTCTTGCGCACTTGCATGGCACCATTGACTTCGATTTCAAGTAACACATCACGCCCGGAATCAAGCGTCTCATTTACATATTTCAGCGGCGTACCATAATAGTTGTCGACGTACTTCGCATATTCAAGCATACCACCTGTCGCAATTTCGTGCTCAAACTGCGCCTTGGTTCTGAAATAATAATCAACCCCGTCAACCTCACCGGGCCGCATTTGGCGTGTGGTCATTGAAATTGAATATTGAAAATCCCGATAATTGCCATTCAACATGGCCTGACGAACCGTTCCTTTGCCGACACCACTCGGGCCGGACAAAACAATCAGCATCCCCCGTTCGTGCATGTGTGAACCTCTTTCGTTAAGTATTACTGAACATTTTGCACTTTTTCGACGCTGATTTCAACTGCTTCACTGATCTGGTAACAAAAACGTCATGCGGTGTAACGCATTTTCGGCATCCTGACGACCCAACTCCAGCATGGAAGCGATTGCGCCCGGTTTAAAATCAAAGAGTTGCGGCAACCGGCGACTGGGTTTTAGATAGCAATCACCGTGATCATGACCAATACGGCCAATGCCTTCACCGCTGATCGCCACAACAAAATCGGCACCGATATCTCTGGCAAGATCAACCGGTAAATCATTGACCACGCCACCATCCACAAAACTAATGCCTTGTCGTTTAACTGGAGTGAACACACCCGGCATCGCACTCGACGCTAATAACCATTCTCTGGCATCCGTAGCATCGAGCACATCTAGCCGCGCTACATGAGCCTTAAAGTCCGGCAGCGAGGTTGTCACAACCAACACCGCTCGGTCATCGCGTTTGGGCATCTTCAGCATTTGATCGAGCAATGGAACAAAATTACGGCGGGCAAACACCGGACCGTTCATTTGACGCGCTGTAAAATATTGCCACCAGCGCGCTAATTGGAATGGCGTCATGCGGGCTGTTGCCGTCGCGTTAATAGCGCCGATTGAAGAACCAATGACAAAAGTCGGCGCCAGTCGCGGACCCAAAACAGTCCACACGCCTGCCTGATATGCGCCATGCGCCGCGCCACCACCGAAAACAACTGCAAGGGTCAAACTAAAACACCTCCGTTTGCATATCATCTTGTGACTGAAGCGATCGTAGGTTAAAAAAATAGTTGCAAGTTTGAACACATGTTCGTATAATGAAGTTACAAACAAACGTTCGGAGGCTTGATCATGGAAAACAAATCATCAGCACTGCAAAGCGTCACCCAGCATCTTGTGGCTTCTTATCGCGAAATATTCGATCTGGCAGCGCCCACTGCCCGCATGCCAATGCATCAGGTGGATCTTTTCATTGACCAGGCCATGCAGCGGCACTATAAAGTGGCACTCTTCTTCAATCACGAATCATCACCTTTTGTTGGCCACATTATTCGGACACTCGGCAATAACCGTTTTCTAGTCAAAGCATACCACAGCAACGTTTTCCGCGTCATGACCAGCACAAGTGTTAACTTTATCAAGCGCTTTGATTAGCAGGTTTTTGGACTTAATCCCGATTCGACTTTAAAACTGCATATTAAGAACCGCCTCTTCTAACTCAAGTTGAATAAGCAGTTTGCATCATCGCGTGCTTTACAACAGAGCTTGCAGCTGGCACTTCTTTAAAACTAAAAATGATGAAAATGGATCATAATTTTCGACACCCAAAATAAAAAAGAACGCATTCCAAATTGATTACGGGAATACGTTCTTTTTTTCTTCCACAAGGATAGTTCGTTCGAGTTGTTAAGATATTAGTGCCAAAGCGGAGCAATCGTAGGCCAGATAAGAATCAGCCATGCCTCCGCTCTAACTTCGCGTCGCCAACCCAGCTGGCCGGAGATTGCGAAGTTTGGCACGGCTGGAACCCGATTGCCTAGGCTTGAATACCAAATAAATTCATGTCCGACCGTGTTTAAATTCATCGGCCATTTTCAACAACTCTTCCGCGTGTTCAACCGTCAGTTTGGTGATCTTTTCACCAGCCAGCATCCGGGCAATTTCATCGACCCGCGCTTTAGCCGTTAATTTGTTAACTTGCGTGGTAGTTCGCCCGTCATAAACGTTCTTGCTGATGACATACTCATGATCAGCCATAGCGGCAACTTGCGGCAAGTGCGTAATACAAAGAACCTGCGAAGATTTGGCAATCAAACTGATTTTATTGGCAATCGCCTGAGCGACCCGGCCCGATACGCCTGTGTCTACTTCATCGAAGATAATGGCTGTCACACCTTCTGACCGAGCAAAAATAGTTTTCATCGCAAGCATCAAACGCGACAGTTCACCACCAGAGGCAATCTTAGCCAGTGGTTTTGCTTCTTCACCGGGATTAGTTTGAATATAGAAAACAGCTTCGTCCAAACCGTCAGGACGAAAATCTTTGGCCTTCGTGAAATGAACCGAGAAGACTGTCTTATCCATGTATAGTGATGCCAGTTGTTCATGAATCGCTTTGGTCAGTTCTTTGGCCGCTGCATGCCGTCGCTTGGACAAGGCCAACCCCAGTTTTTGCAACTGCGCTCGAGATTCCTTTAAAGTACTGTCCAGATCTTCGACCGAAGTTTCGGCTTGCTCCATCTGGTTTAATTCTGCGGCCGCACGTTTACCATAGGCAATCACTTCGTCAAGTGTTTCACCGTATTTGCGTTTGAGCTGATTAAATAAATCAAGACGCTTTTCAACCTCATCAAGCCGACCCTCATCAAATTCCTGGTCGTCAAGCTCGTTAGATAAGTCATTTTGGACATCCTGCAAACTGTAATAGGCGCTTTGCAGATTATCCGCAATGGCCGCAAAATCAGGATCCAAATCCGCGATACTTTGCATGCTCGACATTGCCTGGCCGATTTGGTCAAGCGCATTAACCTCTTCGTCGCTTAGCAAGGCATAGCTTTCCTGTAACGCGGAATTAATCTTTTGAAAATTGGCCAGGCGCTCCCGTTCGGCACTTAGATCCGTATCTTCATGCGGCTGCAGATCTGCGCTTTGAATTTCATTAACCTGGAACTTCAGCATATCCAGTCGTTGCGCCCATTCCTGTTCGTTTGCCTGTTTTTGCTTGACTGCCTGGAGCGTATGTTGGTAATGACGGTAGATTTCGGCATATTGTTGACGGATTTTAAGCAGATCATCCCCCGCAAACGCATCCAGTAAACCTAGATGCGTCTCGGGATGCATCAACTGTTGATGTTCGTTTTGGCCATGAATATCCACCAGCGTTTCACCAATTGCCTTCAACGTTGCGGTATTCACTAAATGTCCATTGACACGGCAAACATTGCGACCGCTTCGGAATAACTCTCGCTGCAATAAAACCGTGTCATTTTGATCCGGATCCATGACCCCATATGCTTGCAATTTGGCTTCAGTAGCCGGATTAGCTTGCGCATCAAACAAGCCCTCCAAACTGGCTTTGGCGGTACCGGTCCGAATGAAGTCCACTGATCCGCGCCCACCGGCAAGCAGACCGACTGCATCAATAATGATTGACTTACCGGCACCGGTTTCTCCTGTAAGTGCCGTCATCCCCGGCTGAAAGCTCAGTGCCAAGTTGTCAATGATAGCAAAATCATGAATTGCTAACTCTTGTAACATTGCTTCACCCCACCATTGCCTCAAGTTCAGACAACACTGCTGACGCATATTGCGCCGACCGACAAATAATCAAAATAGAGGCATCACCACTAATCGTTGCAAAAATACGCTGATCGTCTAGCTGCTCAATTAACGTTTCAACTGCTGCAGCCGTTCCCGGTAACAACGCTAAATGGACGAAGTTATCCATGGCTTCGCCCCACTTCATCGCTGTTACAAGCGTCCGCTTCAATTTGTCAGTTGCAGGAAGCTGCTTTTCAACCGGCATGCTGTAACGATAGTGGCCTTCACCTGCTGGCACTTTAATCAACTGCATTTCTTTAATATCGCGTGAAATGGTTGCTTGCGTTACCGGAATGTTCAGATCGTTAAGGCGCGCCACCAAGTCTTCTTGCCGCTCAATGGGTTCATCCCGAATTAACCGCTGGATGATTGCTTGTCGTTCACGCTTGCGCATATGCTCACCTCTATCAAAAATGGCATCCCAGTAGCTCAGAATGCTTCAGCTTTAGCATAGCGCATGCACTGCAGGGTTGCCACGTTTTTGCATAAATATACATTAAGGGCGTTTCAATTCGGCATAAGCTGCCTTTAAAGTTGCCTCAATATCCACATTTGACGCGACCTCACCCGGAGTTTGTTCGGCATTTTGCAAATGAATTAAAAATTCAATATTACCTTCTCCGCCTTTAATCGGGCTATAGTCTAACCCCAAAACGTTGTAACCAGTCGCACTGGCAAAGTCAACGACCATTTTTAAAACATCGCGATGCACTTGGGGATCACGGACAATGCCGTGCTTGCCGACATGGGCCGGACCAGCTTCAAACTGCGGTTTAATTAACGCAACCGCGTGGCCATCGGGAATCAGAATCGCCTTTAGTGGTGGTAAAATCAACTTCAATGAAATAAAGCTAACATCCGTCATCGCAAATTCAACCGGGCCGTCAGTAAAATCTTCCGGTTTACTGTAGCGAAAATTCACGCGTTCCATCACTTTGACCCGCGGATCTTCGCGTAACTTCCATGCCAATTGATTATAGCCGACATCCAAGGCATAGCTCATCTTGGCACCGTTTTGTAACGCAACGTCGGTGAAACCGCCCGTAGACGCACCGATATCCAAAACCGTTTTCCCGGTTAGATCAAGGTGAAACGATTTCAGAGCCTTGGCCAGTTTGAGTCCGCCGCGACTGACATACGACATTTTTTTGCCTTTCACATGCAGGATCGCGTCACCTGGGATCTTGACACCAGGCTTATCTAATCGTTGATTATTCTGATCATACACTTCACCGGCCATGACGGAGCGTTTAGCCTGCTCCCGTGATTCAAACAGCCCTTGTTCAACTAGCAGGACGTCTACCCGTTCTTTTTTGACTTTTTCCATTATTTCAACACCGCCAAAATCGATTGAAGTGCCGCAGCATCAACAGTTAAGCTCTTTAACGCTGCATCAGCCTGCTGAATCTGAGTTGCCAACGCCTGCTCAGCACCTTTTAGTCCAAGTAGCTCGGGGAAAGTGTTTTTATGTTCGGCCACATCCTTATCCGCTGTTTTGCCTAACTCAGCAGTTGTTTTGGTGACATCATTAATATCATCTTTGATCTGAAAACCGAGGCCAAAAGCAGTCGCAAAATTCGCCAGTGCTGCCTGATCAGCTTCGGGAATCGTGATGAATACGGTACCCATCGCCACAGCGGCTTGAATCAAAGCACCGGTTTTAGCTTGGTGCATATGCTTCAGTGTCGCCAGATCATAGTTAACCCGCTCACCGTCCATATCGAGGACTTGGCCTTCAACCATCCCGGAACTGCCAGCCGCTTCAGCAAGAATCTGAACCAGCGCAGCGCCTTTTTCCGGATAATGTTGGCTCAATAAGGCAAAGGCATCGGTTAAAAGTGCGTCACCGGCCAAGATCGCCAACGCTTCGCCAAACTGTTTGTGATTCGTTGGCTTGCCGCGCCGCAAATCATCATTATCCATCGCGGGCAAATCGTCATGAATCAATGAATAAGTATGCACATATTCAAGTGCAGCAGCTGCTGGTAAGGCTTCAGCGATCACACCGTCATACATTGCCACAACACTCAACAACAACAAAGGCCGCAATCGTTTGCCGCCAGCATCGACGGAGTAAGCCATCGCAGCACGCAAATGCGGGTTAGGCACCTTTGCCAGTGTTTCATTTAATGTATGCTCAACGGCTGTCCGCCACTGACTTAAGATCGGATTCATTGTTGGCCTTCTTTAGGTTGAAACGGTTGCGTGGTGCCATCGTCGCTCACCATTTCTGTCACCGTTTTTTCAGCTGACTTCAGCGTTTTCTCAAGTTCCTGACTCAATTTCACGCCGGCTTTAAATTGATCCAAAGCCTTTTCAAGTGGTACATCGCCTTGCTCCAGTTGATTGACAATTGCTTCAAGTTGGGCAAGTTTCTCTTCAAACGTAGGTTCAGCCATGTTTCTTCTCCTTTGCTATTACACGAGCGCCAATTTGGCCATCCGCAACATGAATGTGGATATCGGCATCGACGGCATAGTCACTCGTCTTCTTAAGCATCTGCCCGGCATCATCTGTCACGTAAGCAAATCCCCGGCCGAGTATCTTCAGCGGACTCAAATGGTCCAGCCCCAGCGCTGCATTAGCTACCGCTTGACGCTTGACTTTAACCACACTGACGACCGCCCGATCCAGGCGGTGTAGATCATCGACCAGCTGCCGTTTGAGGTTCACGACTTTTATCAGTAATTGGCGTCCATCAAGTTGTTGCGTCGCCATGGCCAAACGATGGTCATTTTCACGCAATTGATTGACCATGATTTGATTAAGCCGCTGCCGCAATTGATCAACGCGTTGCACGTACTGGTCGTACAAACGATCAGGCTGGGTTAAGACGACGCTTTCTGCAGAGCGCTGAAGTCGGCTTGCAGCATTTTGGAGTCGGTTGTGCATCGCATTAACCAGACGCACACGATCTTCCGAGATGCGATTAAGTGCGTCTACCAAGGTCACAGGCGTTACAATTTCAGCAGCAGCTGTTGGTGTGGCAGCACGACGATCGGCAATAAAGTCGGTAATCGTTGTATCGGTTTCATGTCCGACTGAACTCACAATCGGAATGGGCATGTCGACTAAAGCCCGCGCCACTTTCTCTTCGTTAAACGGCCACAGGTCTTCAATTGAACCGCCACCGCGGCCGATAATCACGGCATCAAAGCCCGACATGGCCTTAATGCGGTTCAGCTGTTTGACAATCGAATCCGCCGCCTGATCGCCTTGGACAACCGCCGGAAAAAGGGTCAGCTGTAGAATCGGATAACGGCGCGCCACAGTGGTCATGATATCCTGAATCACCGCACCGCTGGGACTGGTCACAACCGCCACACGTTTAGGAAACAACGGCAGCGGGCGTTTGTTACGATCAAATAGCCCTTCGCTAGCCAGCTTTTTCTTTAACTGTTCAAAGGCTTGGTAGAGTGCGCCAACGCCGTCTGGTTCCAAACGTTCCACAATCAGCCGGTATTCGCCGCTTGGTTCATACAGACTGACGCGGCCAACTGCCAGAACCTTCATGCCTTCTTCAAGATTGAATTGCAACTTGCTAAAGGCATTCCGGAACATCAAGGCACCAATTTTGGCGTGATCATCTTTAAGTGAAAAATATTGATTGCCAACCCGTTTGCGATAATTAGAAATTTCACCGGTTAGATAAACCTTTGCCAGATAAGGATCTGCATCGAATTTACGTTTTAGGTACTGGGTAAGTGCTGTGACACTTAAGTACTGGTCGGAATCAACCATGCAATCGCCTCTTTGCCAGTTCAACTGTTTGGGCCATTAGCGAGGCAATCGTCATTGGCCCCACGCCACCCGGTACCGGCGTTAAAGCACCGGCAATAGCATCAACCGCCTCGGCATCGACATCGCCTTGCAGTTTACCATCAGCTCCGCGCGAAATACCGACATCAATGACTGTTGCGCCCGGTTTAACTGCATCGGCACCAATAAAATGCGGCACGCCAATTGCAATAACCAAAATATCCGCTTCACGCGTCAACGCTTTAAGGTCGTGCGTTTTACTGTGGGCAATGGTTACCGTAGCATCGTGATTCACCATCAGACCAGCCAATGGTCGGCCCACAATATTCGAGCGGCCAACAATGACCACGCGCTTACCAGTGACATCAATCTGATAGGCATCTAGGAGCGCCATAATCCCATATGGCGTCGAGGCCACAACAGTCGGTTCATTGGTCCACAGGCGGCCCACGCTCACCGGACTAAAGCCATCCACATCTTTATCAGGATCGATCGCATTAATCACAACTCGTTCATCAAGTTGCTTGGGTAACGGCAGCTGGACCAGAATGCCATCCACATCAGGATCTTGATTCAATTCAGCTACCTTAGCCAATAGGGTTTCCTGAGAGGTTTCTTCTGGCAACTTAAACATTAGGGAACGAACCCCGATTTCCTCCGCGCGCCGTTGTTTGTTACGCACATAAACCTGGCTGGCCGGATCCGATCCCACCAAAATGACTGCAAGTGTCGGTGTTACGCCTTGTTGTGCCAAATCAGTCACTGTCTGCTGGAGTTCACTAAGAATGCGTTTTGAAACTACCTTGCCATCCAATCGCGTTGCCACAAAAACCACTCTCCATTTGATTAGCATTGTCTGATCTAAAAATCAACGTTATCGATTTCTCGATCGCGTCAAGTACCGGTATAAAGCAAAAACCGGCCAAAGTAATTGTCTTTGACCGGGTTAACTTACGCTTTCGGCGATGCTTCAATAAAATTAGCCAAAATGCCATTTACAAACTTAGCAGATTGGTCATCGCTATAACGTTTGGCCAAATTGATGGCTTCATTAATTGCCGCAGCTTCCGGCATCGCTTCTTCATAGCGAATTTCATACAGGCCCAAGCGCAGAATCATTAAATCCGGTTTGGTCAAACGACTCAACGTCCACCCTTTTTTAAGCTGAGGGGTTAAAGCAGCATCCAACGCTTCCTGATGCGTCAAGACGCCTTCCACCAATTCGCTTAAATAAGGGGGCACTTCAGCATCTTTAGGTAAAACCTCTGCATATACTGCGCTTTTATCTGCTTCCGGATTCGTTGCCAAAGCAAAAAGTGCTCGAAAGGCAGCTTCACGGATCGCGTGTCGTGATTCCATGTTAATCGTCATCCTTGCTGCTTGTTGTTGATGGTTCATCGGTGTCGTCATCTTTAAACAGATCATCCGGATTGACTTTTTCCGCTTTTTCAGGAATGACGCCAACGACATGCACATTCACTTCGCTTAACGTCAAATCCGTCATAAAGAGTAACTGTTCACGTAACTGTTCTTGCATGGTCAAAGCCACTTTCGGAACAGAGACGCCGTATTCCAGATAGACGTAGACATCAGCCATAATCTTATCATCGGCAACTGTCACACTAACGCCTTTGCCGTGGTTGGCACGACCAAACCAGGCGTTAATTGAAGACCCTAATGTACCGCGCATTTGATAAACACCGTCCACCTGACTGGCAGCAATGCCCAAAATGACTTCTAAAACTTCAGGAACAATTTCAATGGTTCCTTGGGCATCTGTCCGATTTGCTAATATGATATTGGTTTCTTCAGCCATGGCGAGAACCCTCCTAAGCCTTAATTATTGGCACGTGAAATGTAAGTACCGTCATCCGTGTTAATCGTCAGCACATCGCCAGTGTTGATGAAAAACGGCACCTGAACGACTAGGCCGGTTTCCATGGTAGCTGGTTTCGAACCGCCACTGCTGGTATTGCCACGAATGCCCGGTTCGGTTTCCTTTACCGCCAAGTCAACGGTCTTCGGCAACTCAATACCCAAAGTTTCATTGCCGTGCATAATAATTTTAACATTCATGTTTTCTTTTAAATAATTCAACTGGTCGCGAATCTCATCACCGGGAAGCGTCAGTTGATCGTAAGTATCGGTGTCCATGAAGACGTAATTATCACCATCAGCATAAAGGTACTGCATGTTTTTACTGTCGATCTGCGCTTTTTCAACCTTTTCAGTTGATCGGAACGTTTTTTCCTGCACCGCACCCGTGCGCAGGTTCTTCAAAGTCGAACGAACAAATGCCGAACCCTTGCCTGGCTTAACGTGTTGAAATTCAACGATTCGCCACAGGTCACCGTCGACCTCAATCGTCAAACCATTCTTAAAATCATTAACAGATATCATGAACTTCCTCCATACATTCAGTTGTAAGCTAAATCTATTCTAGCAAGCGGTGAAGATGCTTGCAACAGCCATGCCACGTAGAGCGCCTCACAGGACCAATAATTCAGCCGGTGCCGGTTGACTAAGACTTTGATTACCGTCTGCTGTTACGAACAAATCGTCTTCGATTCGGACACCGCCAAGACCCGGAACATAGATGCCAGGTTCATCGGTTACGACATTGCCTTTTGCAGCTGGCACATCGAGATAAGGACCCCAGGCGCCAGGACCTTCATGAATCGACAAGCCAATGCCATGTCCGGTACCATGGCCAAAATATTGACCATAGCCGGCATCATTAATTGTGTGATGCGCTAAGTCATTAATCGTTCGTCCCGTCACACCCGGTTTCAAAGCCTGTTGCACTTTTTGATTGGTCGCATAAACAATTTGGTAAATCGTCTTGAGTTTGGCTCCCGGCTCACCGACTGCAAATGTCCGCGTTAAATCGGACATATAACCATGATAGATACAACCCCAATCGAGGGTCACAATATCCCCTTTGACAATCTTCTTTTCCGTTGCGGCGCCATGCGGCATTGCCGAACGCATGCCGGAAGCTACGATTGTTTCAAAAGAGACATTACTGGCACCAAGTTGACGCATGAAGAAGTCCAAGTCATTGGCGATGTCAATTTCCCGCATCCCTGGTTTGATCGTATCAAGAACATGCTGATACCCTTTTTCAGCAATGGCAACTGCCTTCTTAATTAAAGCCAGTTCCTCCTCGTCTTTGACTTCGCGTTGTGTTTCGACAAAGTCACGTGTTTGCACTAGTGTTCCCTGCGTTAAAAGATCAAATGCTTCGTAATCGGCATAATTTAGATGAACGGCTTCAAAACCAATGCGAGTCAACTGCAACCGATTGGCTAAATCTCCCGCCGCCTTATACAAACCATCTTGATGCAACACCAGTTTGGCGTTATGTACCTGTTGCTTAAACTGCTCGGTAAACCGGGAATCGGTTATAAAATAAGCTTTCTCCGGCGTCACCAGCAAGGCGCTTTCTTCACCGGTAAAACCTGTCAAATAAGTAATGTTGGTGGCATCGGTGACAAAAAAGCCATCTAATTTTTTGTCCAGAATCCGCGCCTGCAATGCTGTTATTCGATCCATCCAAACCACTCCCTATTGACGTCATTTTAAAATTTTGAAAAAAAAACGTCCCGATTACCGGGACGTCATCAATATTATTCAGCAGCTGCTGCCGGATAAACTGAAACCTTCTTCTTGTCACGGCCGAAGCGTTCAAACTTGACAACGCCGTCAGCAGTCGCAAACAAGGTATCGTCGCCGCCGCGGCCAACGTTTTCACCAGGATGGATCTTGGTACCGCGCTGGCGATACAAGATGTTGCCTGCCTTAACGAACTGACCATCGGCACGCTTGCTGCCCAAACGCCGGCCTGCAGAATTACGGCCGTTAGATGTTGAACCGCCACCTTTATGGTGAGAAAAGAATTGTAGATTCATCTTTAACATAACGTACACCTCCGAGAATTAATTTTGTTTTAGTTGTTTTGTCGTAATCAAAATGCGATCAGGATATTGATCTTGGATGCTCTGCAGTTCGAGCAATAAATTTTCCAACAAAATCTGACTAATGTGCAACTGTTCGCCAGTGATTGCTGACTTAAGTGCCATTTGCAAATGGCCACCATTAACCTCATCCGCATCAACGTCAGGTTTAAAGCCCGCTAAGGCTTCGACACCATTGACAGCACCGATACTCACGGCTGATACAGCAGCACAGACGATATCATTACCGGTTTTGCCGGCGTCGGCATGGCCACTCAGTTCGAAACTGACGATATCGCCATGCTCATCACGATGAAAAACTGCCTTGATCATAAACTGACCTCTTATGCGTTAATCGCGTCGATAACGACTTTCGTGTATGGCTGACGATGGCCCTTCTTTTGATGAGAGTGCTTCTTAGGCTTGTACTTGTAAGTAACAACCTTTTTCTCGCGCCCTTGTTTTTCGACTTTGCCAGTCACGGTTGCGCCGGCTACGGTTGGTGTGCCGATCTTGGCATCACCTTCACCAGCAACCATAATCACTTCGTCAAAAGTAACTTGTTTGCCTTCTTCGGCATCAAGCTTTTCAACATAAATGGCTTCGCCGACTTCAGCTTTATACTGTTTGCCGCCTGTTTTGATAATTGCGTACACTGTGTGCACCTCCTGTTTTGCCTCTCGGCTTTTCCCCTGAAGACTCGCCAAGTTAGGTGCTTACGCTTAAAACCTAACGATGTGCGGTTGCATAGGAGGGGTGCCAAATACAACGGATTAATACTACCAGATAGCAAGCCAAGTTGCAAGCATATCGCCGATAATAGCGGCTTTTCCGTTTGGTACAAATCTGCCAGCCATTTTTCAACTTGGCTTGGCACCACTTACTTGGTCGGATGCTCCCAATTTAAGTCTGCGGTTCTCAAAAACTGATTTACTGCGGCAAGTGTTGCTCACGGTAAAGCCAAACACCAATGATGACTGCAGGCATATAAAGCGCATAAATCAGGGTAAAGAAAGTCAACCAGCCGCCAAACGCTGCATTAATGATCAATAAGGCTACATATAAAATGCCATCAACGACCCAATTAATCGGTTGTCTGAGTTGGGTGGTTACCGTTATCAGCAATGCGGCGGTAACCATTAAAATGAAGATATTCAGCAAAATGATGATAAATGCCACCCCCTGGATGGAATTATAGCCAAGCCAAACAGTTTCAACAAGGAAACGTTTAGTCCGCGACTTCGAGCCAAAGAAAAAGGCCCAGAAAAAATCTGAGCCTGCCCCTGCCAAGGAACCTAATATAGCATAGAACGTGTTCATGTCACCAGTCCCTTGGCCAAAAAGCCGTTGGTAATAAGTCACACACTAGCAGCAAGACATTATTTCTTCAATTGTTGTAACGCTTTTTCAATTGTCTCACCTTTGCCAGTGTGGTTAGCATTGTGCGGATCAATAGCGATGAATTCTTGCGTCTTCATGTTCAGTTGGATTCGATATTCCATCAGAATCCCTCCATTCCTAAAAAATGTGAATGGCCTTCGGTAGCGATTGAGTGTATGTTACTCACTTATTGTTAGGAAGTCAAGAGCGTGAGCAGGAGCGCTTACAAAGTTCAAGTTCATTCCTCAACATTCCGTTGACGCGTACCCTCGCTTCTCGTATACTTAATAACGATTTGTACCAGTAGCTCAGCTGGATAGAGCAACGGTCTTCTAAACCGTTTGTCCCGGGTTCAAATCCCGGCTGGTACACTTAAGTTAAATAGTTTGTCTAAACAAAGCCTGACGTTTCGGGCTTTTTGTTTCCCCCAAGGTTAGTTAAATGTTACCTCTAAATAGCTTTAGTGCCTGTAACCGCCTCCCTAGACACCTCATTCTTTAACCGCAATCGGTGATCAACCCAACATAAATTAATTTGGCATCCCTGATGATCGTCCCGTTCACGACCTTTTCCCGTGATGGCGTAAAAGATGTTGTTCGAAAGTGGAGACGGTTTTTTAAAGTCGAAATGGCAATGTTAAGGTACTTTTCGCTAAGTCAACCTGATAATGCGTGGTTTTTGTCGGACGAATGGTTTGCGCCATATCGGCTCCATGGATGATCAATGCAAGCTGACGCCCGGTCGGTAAGTGATAATGCGTCGGTTGCAGATCCAGACTCACGTGAAAAAACTGGCCAGGTGTAATCTGCTGCACTTCATAGGCATTTTTAGGGTTTTGCAAATTAATATGTCCTAACGTTATCAGTTTACTTGGGGTCGTTTTGGCGGCCGGCTTGAATTCGACAATGTCGGTTGTTTTAAAATCAAAACCTAACTGTAAATCATTTGGCGCAACGGTGGCTGCGGTTTCGCCAAAACGTTTGGCCTCACCTAGATCCACGAGCCGAACACTAAGAATGCCAGTTGGCGCATCAACTGCCAACGTCAGCTCAAGATGCGGAATGCCTTCCAGGACCCGATCACGATCAAGTACAGGCTGAGTCAACCACAACCGGCTGTTAGCGTAAGCACTGTTAGGGGTGATAATGGCCTTTTCGAAACTGGCACTGGTGTCATGTTGCGCCTTAAACGTAGCAGTTGCGTGATCGGTAAACTGATCAGTAGCTGCTTCAAAGTCATTCTTCAGATTGACCTCAGTTGTCACATGTTCCGCTTCCGGATTAGCAAAATCGGTATAGGCCGACCAGCTTTGCGGGGTCACGTTATCTTGCACGATAACGTTAGGCAAAGCACCTGCAGCATCATTGGCTACCCCTAATAACTCGTGTGTCAGCCATAAATTCATCATGTC
Organism: Lacticaseibacillus chiayiensis; assembly: GCF_004123795.1. Taxonomy (GTDB): domain Bacteria; phylum Bacillota; class Bacilli; order Lactobacillales; family Lactobacillaceae; genus Lacticaseibacillus; species Lacticaseibacillus chiayiensis. The sequence continues at coordinate 63,282 of NZ_MSSM01000005.1, forward strand.
CAAAAAGTCTAGCGAGCGAACATTGTGGACATAGACGTGTTGTCCTTGATGGAGGATCAGTTTCTTTTGAATCGGCAAATCCGCAATTGCCTGCCAGAAACGAATCGCGTTTTTAGGCTTGACATTCCAGTCATTGAGTCCCTGAATCAGCACCACGTCAGCTTTGACGTTAGCTGCATTTTTGCGGTAATTACGCGCATCCCACCACGCGGTATAGGCGCCAGTTGTCCGATCCTGATCGCGTGTGATCGCAGCAAGATGCCGCTCCCAAGCCGACTTGATGCGAATCATATCGCCGCCAGATTTTTGCCGCGAAAACGTATCGACTGCCAAAACATCCGCGTCTTCGCCTTGAAAGCCGCCGGGCGCCACGACCAGTCCATTTTCGCGGTAATAATCGTACCAGCTTGATATGCCGGCATCGGCGATAATGGTTTTCAACCCTTCAACGCCGGTCGTCGCCGCAGCAATGGCTAACGTGGCCAAATATGATTTGCCGGTCATGGCAACTTTGCCGGTTGACCACCAGGCCTTAATAGCAACGCCTGCAGTGCGGTTTGTGAACGCCCGGCGCTTACCGGTCAGCCATTCGATGACCGCCACGGCGCCGGCAGTTTCCTCCGGCCCGCCAATCGTTCGAAAACCGTCTGAATACCGCGTCCCGACCCCGGCTGAGTAAACTACGGCAAATCCCCGCGCGAGAAAATAGTCGTTGAAGGCATACATACTATTTTCTTCGGCATAAGCCTCCGCCTCTGTCGCCTCGCCAGTAACGGCCCGCTTCGGTAAATCATCAATTTGAACCGGTCCAGCCGTCACTTCCGCCTTCGAGGCTCCATGCGATTTAACTGCCAAAACTGTTTCCGGAACATGCGTCGCGGCCGTCACATCATTAGTCCCATGAAAATAAGGATTCGCAGTAAATAAAACCGGAACCTTCAATCCTTGCTCAGTGGCTTTTGGTCGATAAATCGTCGCTTCTAAAAGATCCCGTTTCCCATCATGGTCTGAATCAACATCAGACTCGATCCATACCACCTCACGAATGGCTTGGCGGGCATCGAAAACCTGTTGCACTTTGCCATTAAACAATAACGGCTTCGGTTGCTTTGACGACGATTGAAAGTTTTTGAAAAAGCCACGGTTGGCTAAATCATCGAGAAAGTTAACCAGATGTTTGGTTCGCGTCGCCAATAATAAGTAACTAGCCTTAAGAAAATCCGCGGTGTCAAGCAGATCATGGTCAACACTTGGTAGCTTTGTTGCCGCTAAATACGCCAACGGATCCGCCAAATCGAAATCAATGAAGGCTTCAAATCCCAGCAGTTGCAGGGCCACATTGTAAAAGTCGCGCCGGGTCATCTGTGCGGGTCCCGATGCCAACCATTCAGCCAGATTCTGTCGGGAATCAACAGCAATCTGAGCGAATTTATCTTGTTTGGCGGCGGGCTGATAAGCCTCCGGGAAAAAAGCCGCGTACATAGCCGCAGCCGTATCTGCAAAGTTACCTTTAGGATCCGCCGGCAAGCCGATGCGGGCAAGTTCCGTCAATTGTTGACTAAATTCAGGTGTCAACCGCGCGAATTGGTTTAATTTCATGAGCAGTGCCGTCCTTTATGAGAGAAATGTGATAAATTCAGTGTAGCCATCTCATTTAGCGTTTTCAACTATTAATCCGTTAATCAGCGTAAACGCGCTTTGTGACGATGGTGACTTTCACTGATAGCGAAAAAAGACTTCAGACGAAATCGCGCCCGAAGCCTTTTTAAATATAGTGAATGCTTGACTGTTTTTACCAGTTAGTCAAAGAAAAGGTTAACAACAGCTTTTGGGTGGCTGAAATTAATACAATTCCAGGTATTGTTGTCGTTCCCATTCGGAAACCTGCTGGCGGTATGCGGACCATTCGAGGTTCTTCGAGTCCATAAAGCTTTGATACAGATGTTCACCCAGGGCAGCCTTGACCACGTCATCAGCCGCTAATGCCTTCAATGCATTGTGCAAGGTTGATGGGAGGTCTTGAATATGATTTGCTTTGCGTTCATCGTCTTGCATCCGGTAAATATTGCGATCTACCGCTTCTTCCGGCTTCAGCTTGTTCTTAACGCCATCAAGCCCCGCCTGAAGAATCGCGGCAATGGCTAAGTAAGGATTGGCAGTCGGATCAACCGAACGTAGCTCTAAGCGGGTTGACAGTCCGCGCGACTGTGGCACTCGAATAAGTGGTGACCGGTTTTTGCCTGACCAAGCCACATACACCGGCGCTTCAAATCCTGGTACCAGCCGTTTGTACGAGTTAACGGTTGGGTTGTTAACCGCGGTCAACGCATAAGCATGGCGCAAAACGCCAGCAAGAAAGTGCATCGCTGTTTCACTCAACTGATCATCGGTATTTGGATCATAGAAAGCATTGCCCTTATCGTGGAAGAGGCTCATGTTGATGTGCATACCGCTACCATTGATGCCATGAAGCGGTTTTGGCATAAAGGTCGCGTATAAGCCGTGTTTGCGGGCAATGGTTTTGACCACAAGTTTAAAAGTTTGAATGTTATCGGCAGCCTCTAACGCATCGGCATATTTGAAGTCGATTTCGTGCTGGCCTGGCGCAACTTCATGGTGGGAAGCCTCAACTTCAAAGCCCATCTTTTCCAATTCAAGGACAATATCACGCCGGCAGTTTTCGCCCATATCAAGCGGCGCAAAATCGAAGTAAGAACCATGATCATTCAGCTTCGTTGTCGGATTACCGTTTTCGTCCAGTTTAAACAAGAAGAATTCCGGTTCAGGGCCGATATTGAAAGCTGTGAAGCCGGCTTCTTTCATTTCATTCACGACACGGATCAGATTGTTACGCGGATCGCCGCCAAAAGGTGTGCCGTCTGGACGATGAACCGAGCAGATCAGCCGGGCAATCTTACCGTGATCATTCTCCCACGGGAACAATAGCCAAGTGTTAAGATCCGGATAGAGCAGCATATCGCTTTCTTCGATTCGAACAAAACCGTCAATTGACGAACCATCGAAGGTAATCTTATTATTCAGCACCTTTTCCAACTGGGAAATCGGCACCTCGACGTTCTTAATGATCCCGTTAATGTCGGTAAACATCAGGCGCAAGAATAAGACATTCTCATCCTTAACTGTCTGGCGAATCTCATCAGCGGTAATTGCTTTTCTTGCCATACACGTGAGCTCCTATCTTTAGTGTGATTGTCGGAAGCCAATGGTGGGACCCGGATCCGGGCTTTGATTAAGTCGACTCTGATTCAACAGTTCGTCGCGCAACACTTTACGAACTTCGGCATCGCTATCCTCTCGATGACGTGGATGCTTCAACCGCTTAACATCAGCCAGCGTGAAACCATCTGCCATTTGACTGCGGATTTCCAGCAGTTCATCAACGTCATTAAGCGAATAAGTTCGGTGATTGCCGGCATTGCGCTCAGGCTTGACCAACCCCTGTGCTTCATAGTAACGAATCTGGCGGGCCGTCAAGTCTGTTAACAACATAACTGTACCAATCGGCAAAACCGATCGCGTTCTCAGATCAGCGATCTCAGCCATAGGCATCCTCCTTTACAACGATGTCAGCTTATCAAACCAGATAACCGGTGTCAACGCAACATGTAAGTTTTTCTGACATTTACCGCAAAAAATGAAATGTTTTTACTTTTACGGTTAACTTGTTATAGACCAATATATTGAGTCTGTCATTGAAGATGAGAAACGCTTTCCGCCAAGTCAACTTGCCACTCTCGTTCGTATCGTCCGGGCAATTCGAAACCTTACCTTGAGTCAGATTTTCTCTAGGTATTTTGAACCATGAAACGTATGATAACAGTAGCTTGGTTTCTGAAAGGACTTGTCATCATGACCTTACATTTACACGTTGGATATACCCCGAACATGAAATCTGTCAATTTACCTATCGATTGGCTTCCGTTTGATGATTACCCTTTGGCCGCTTTCAATGCAGTGGTGGTACATGCGGCCGATCAAAATGTCTTTGCCCAACTTGTTGCCAGTGAACTGCCTTTGCCAGTCTTTGTCATTGGCCAATGTCAAAATAGTTCAAACGGCGAGCTGATCGTGACTGAAGCACCACGACTTGATTCGGCATTACTCACCCAAATCACCGCGGCAGCCACTCGCTACGAACAGACCATGATTCCCACTTTTCTAAATGATCTATTAACCTTTGCGCAGGAAAACCCAACAAGTTTTGCCACTCCCGGTCACCACAGCGGCCATTATGATCGATTAGCGCCTGCCGGTTATTTACTTTATCAAGCTTATGGTGATACTTTTTTTGCCAGCGATACTAGCGATGTCGTCACTTCGCTGGGCGATATGCTGACACATGGCGGCAGTCCGTTGACAGCAGAACAAGCCACGGCTCGGTTATACCATGCCGATGAGACCTATTTTGTTACCAATGGAACAACCGGCTCCAATAATATTGTCGCCAGTGCTTTGCTGACACCGGGTGATCTGGTTTTATTTGACCGCAATAATCACAAATCATTCTATAATGCCGCGCTGGTGCAAAATGGAGCCCGCCCGATTTACCTTGACACCCTCCGTACGCAGCAGGGGTTAATCGGCCCACTTGATCTGACTGATATCAGCGCTAACCGACTACGTCAACTGGCGGCCGCCATTGATCCGCAAAAAGCTAATGAACCACATCCATTTAGGCTTGCCATTCTTGAACTGGAAACCTTCGATGGTATTGTCCCTAACATCTGTCAGTTGCTTGATCTTTTTGGCCCACTAACGGACTACATCGCCTTTGATGCGGCTTGGGGCGGCTATGAGCCATTCATTCCGGCCATGAAGCCGATGGATCCTTTACAGGTGCCATTGGGTCCGGATGATCCCGGTATCATCGTCACACAAAGCGTTCACAAACAACAATCTGGCTTCGGCCAAGCGTCCCAGATCCATAAAAAAGATGCACACATCAAAGGCCAACCACGCTATGTCACGCACGAACAATTTAACCATGCGTACCTTAAACATGTCACCACTAGCTACTCCTACCCACTTTATGCATCGTTGGTCGCTAATACCGCGATCAATCAAGGCCGCCGGGGTCATAAAATCTGGATCGATGCTCTTCAGGCAGCGCTCGCCTTCCGTCGCTCTTTAAGTGATTCTCGCTTGTTTTCGGCCTATCAAAATCCGACATTAACCGCAATCCCCCCGGAAAAGGCAACGACCTCTGCGGAACCCTGGGCAATGGCGCCTAACGCCAAGTGGCATCAACTCCTACACTTAAAAACGAACCAAGCCTTTCTTGATCCTGGAAAAATCACGGTGCTTTTACCGGCCACAAAAACGCTGGGTGTTAGCGGCTGGTTGGTTGATCGCTACTTACTTGATCACGGAATTGTCCCAGAAAAGGCCGATTTGAACAGTTTGCTATTTTTGGTGACACCGGGTTCTGCCGCGACCGATTGGCAACACCTGCGTCGAGTTTTGCAACAATTTGAAAAAGAATTCTTTGCCAACAAAACCGTTGCCGAGACATTGCCAAAATTAATTGCTGAAACTGGTGAGGCATACAAGAATCTGACTTTACGCGAACTGGGTCAGCAAATGTCCGATTTTTTCCGCGAAGCTAAATTAGCCCGGCAGCAACAGTTACTTTTCAGAAATACAAATAACATACCGACTGCCATGACGCCACAAGCGGCTGACCGCTGTTTTGTCCGTGGAGAATTTGACACCGTGCCACTGCAAGCTGCGGAAGGCAGAATCGCCGTTGCCGGAGCATTGCCGTATCCTCCAGGCATTTTCGTTGTCGTGCCAGGTGAACGCTGGCGAGCCGTGGCCATTCACTATTTTCAAACATTATTTGCCGGCATTCGCCGTTTTCCCGGATTTACACCAGAGATTCAGGGTATTGTGACCGGTGCGGACGGTGAGCCTTACGTGCAGGTTGTAGCCGAACATTAACATAGATTTAAAATCTTCCAGTGGTAAAACTAGATCAAAAAAGCGCCAACGTACTGCCCGTTTGCAGTGACGCTGACGTTTTTTGCATGCAAGTTGTTTATTTTGCTTGATCAAAAAAAGTCGATTGTGCCGCTCCCATAGTTGCCAGCTTGATATGCGCGTAAGTCAACCCGCCTTGCAAATAAAGCGTATAGGGAGGGCGCAACGGACCATCCCCGGAAAATTCGACTGTCGAGCCGGCGACAAACGTCCCACCGGCCATGATGACCTCGTCTTCGTAACCAGCCATTTTTTCCGGAATCGGCGTCACAAAGCTGTCAACCGGCGAATTGGCCTGTATCGCCTTGGCAAACTTGACCATATCAGCTTGATTACCAAAATTAACCGTTTGAATCAGGTCTGTCCGCGGCGCATCCCAGGTTGGCGACACATCTAAGCCTAACTTTGCAAATAAGGCCGCTTCAAAGATCGCGCCTTTAATCGCATTGCCGGTTGTTTGTGGCGAAATAAAGAAGCCTTGATACATATCAGCCAGCGCACCGACAGTCGCCCCCTCGGCACCACCAAGACCAGGCACTGTAAAGCGATAACTGATGCGCTCAATCAAATCCTTCTTACCGACAATATACCCACCGGTTTTAGCCATACCGCCGCCAGCATTTTTAAACAGCGACCCGGCCATGACGTCGGCACCAACTTCAAGCGGCTCGGTTGTTTCGGAAAATTCGCCATATGCGTTATCAACAAAAATCCAGACATTCGGTAAAACACTGCGGACGACTTTGATCATCGCCGCAATCTGATCAACTGTAAACGAATCGCGGGTCGCATATCCACGCGAACGCTGAATCGCGATGACTTTTGTTTTATCGGTCAATCGCGCCTTAACCGCATCATTATCGACTGCCCCATTCGGCAAAAGATCGACATAATCAACCCCGATACCATATTCTTTAGGACTGCCAATGCCGTTGCCAGCAAGCCCCAGCACCTCTTGCAAAGTATCATATGGCTTGCCCGTGATGTACAAAATATCATCACCTGGGCGGACAAGTCCAAGCAATGCAACCCCGATTGCATGGGTGCCGGAGACAAATTGCGGCCGAACGAGCGCGTCTTCACCGCCTAAAACGTCAGCATAAATGGCCTCAAGCACATCGCGGCCTTCATCATTGTGTCCATAACCGGTCGACCCGGTTAGATAGCTTTCGGCAACATGATGTTTCTGAAAGCTATTTAAAACTTTATCTTGGTTTTCCAAGATACGTTCATCAATCGCGGCCAGTTGCGGTGCGATTTGGGTATCGACTTCCTTGACCATTTTTAATAAGGCGGGATCAAATTTATCTGTCCAACTCATCTTTTTCTCCTTTATCCGGTTGCTTCAGCCACTGATGCACTAAGGTAACCACTGCCTGTTTTTCTTCTGGATGGGCAACCAAATCAAACCAGTGTGTCGGCATTTGGTTGCGAAAATAGGTCAGCTGCCGTTTAGCAAAGTGGCGCGAATGTTGCTTGATGAGCGCCACACAGTCAGCCAAATTAGCCTGACCTTCGAAATATGGAACCAGTTCTTTGTAGCCAATGGCCTGCATCGCCTGTGCATCAGGCGGAACTTTTTTTAACAAATTAGCGACTTCTTCTTCCAGTCCCGCAGCCATCATAGCATCCACCCGCACATTGATCCGCTCGTATAAAATCGCTCGCTGCGTGGTCAAGCCGATGACCAGTGTGTCATAAAGCGGTTGAGGTTGGGGTTGTTTGGAAAACCGTCTGCCTGTCAATTCGATGACTTCCAGCGCGCGAATGACTCGACGTGTGTTGGCAGGTTCAATCTGCTTGGCCGCGACAGGGTCACGCTGCGCCAACTGCGTCCATAACCAGAGCGCGCCGTGCTCGGCTAATGCCTTTTGCCATCGCTGACGGACACTTTTTGGCGGCGCTTTACCACCCAGTGGCAGATTCAAGCGTAAACTATTCAGATAAAAACCGGTGCCACCAACTAAAATCGGCAAATGATGCCGATTATTGACCGTCGTGATTGCATTTTCAGCAGCTGCTTTGAACTTGGCAACCGTGTATGGCATCGTTGGCTCGACGATATCCAATAAATGATGTGGGACGCCAGCCATCTCGTCAGGCATGATTTTGGCTGTACCGATATTCATATGACGATAAATTTGATACGCATCGCCATTGATGACCTCACCTTGAAGCTGCTGAGCTAAGTAAATGCCGAGATCACTTTTACCCACAGCTGTCGGGCCAACAATCATGACGATGCGTTTTGCCGGTTTATCCATTTCATTAAGCTCCATCAATATAGTATAATAAATTTAGTATCACAGATCACCAATCAGGGGGGATTCTCATGAAACATAAATTTGCACGCGGTTTTTTCGTTGGCACGCTAATGACCCTTGGCGCCATTGCCGGCAGTGTTTTCGCCTTTAAGAAAAACTATGTCGAACCTGTTGAAACCAAGGCCGATGAAATCAATGAAAATCGACGCAAAGCTAATCGCAAACGTTTCTCAGCTCATCAAGGCTAAGTTAGCAGGCGCCGCTTAACAAAAAAGCAATCGCACTGGTCGATTGCTTTTTTTGCTGCCTATGTACGGCTCAATAATTGGTTGGGCTTTTTTTGGTTTTACCTGACCAATTATCGTAACCGCCTTTTAACCAACTGATCTTCTCAAAACCGTTCTTGCGCAGACGCCGAGCTGCCCGCAACGAAAGAACACCGGTTTTGTCATAGAGATAGACCGGCAAGTCTTTACGCATCTCACCTAACCGTTCACGCAGCTGCGTGTAGGGAAGGTCGCGCGCACCAAGAATATGACCCGCTTTAAATTCGTTACGCTCGCGCAAGTCAATAATCTGGGCTTTGCGCATCGTGTGTTCAAATTCTTCGGGAGCAATTTCACCACCGATAGCCTTAAATTTTGACTTTTGGTAATAGCTCCACAGCCAGCTGAAGCCCCAGTAAATTAAAAATAATCCAACAAGGATTAACAGATAAGTTAACACTTACACAACTCTCCTTTTTCGTTTACTTTAGTGCCAGACTTGCGGCTCCGATGACGCCTGCTGTGTTTCCCAGTGTGGCCAACCGCAGTCTGGTGGTTTCACGAACATTCGGAAACGTGTTTTCTTTGAAATATTTATCAACACGTTTAAGCAAAAAGTCGCCTGCTGCCGACACACCGCCACCGATGACAATGAACTTCGGATTCAATAAGTTGCCTACGTTCGCTAAGGCCAAACCAAGATAGAAGCAAACCCGGTCCACGATCATCAAAGCCAAACGATCGCCATCTTTAGCCAAATCGAAAACAATTTTACTGGAAATCTCGTCGCCATCGTCCAACGTTTGCTTCAACTTTGAGTCACCGGCAAATTCTTCTGCCATGTCACGGGCAACCCGCACCACGCCTGTCGCACTAGCTACTGTTTCGAGGCAGCCGCGTTTGCCACAGGTGCAAAGATACCCATTGACCGGGTCAACGGTCACATGGCCCAATTCTCCGGCAGATCCGGCAACGCCATGTAACAGCTCGCCATCTGCAATAATGCCGCCGCCAACACCGGTGCCAAGCGTCACGAAAGTCACGTCCGGGTCATTTTCACCGGCGCCTTTCCAACGTTCACCCAACGCCGCAACATTGGCGTCGTTATCAATGTTGAAAGGAATCTTAGTGCCCGCTTCAATGATTTTTTTTGCTTGTTGTAACGTTTTCCAGTTCAAATTATACGCACCGATAACAGTGCCTGCTTTGATATCAACAGAACCTGGCGAGCCCATGCCGATGCCGGCAAAATCGGCTGGCGACATGTTGTAAAGTTTTAGATGTTCATTAATTGACGTCACAATATCCGGCAAAATATGGCTGCCTTCATCTAGAATATTGGTGTCGATGCTCCAGCGCTGCTGGATATCGCCGGCTTGCGTTAAAATAGCAAATTTAATGGTTGTGCCGCCTAAGTCAACCCCAATTAACTTTTGATTATTCATTTTGATCATTCCTCCGTTGATCCGAATGCAAAGGTAAATCGTGATTCAAGGGATCCTGCTTTTCTTGCTCATGCGCATGCCGTAGAACGACTTTCGCATTCAGATAAACCTTATCGTCAATCAATTTTGCCTGATGCAAGCGGTCTAATTCTAGTGCTGCCAATTCAATATCCCACACCCGTTTGCCGACATGGATAAACGTGCCATAACCCTTTAATAATTGCAAAACATCATAATAAGTTTTCATACGATTCCACGCTGAATTCCAAATAAAATCAAGGCAGCCAGTCCAAAAATCAAAGTCACAGTCGAAGCGACCCGCCGGACAGTGCCCATACGACCAAGCGCTGGTGCTCCTAGCATACCAGCCGCCAAGAAACCGCCTAGCACACCGCCAATGTGCCCATAAATGTCAACACCGCTTGAGAAAAGGTTAAACACTAGGTTCAAGACGACGAGAAGTAAAAATTGCCGCGCCAATTGACGAATAACGGGATTCTCGCGGTAGGTATCCCCCAACATCAAACAAGCTCCCAGCAATCCGAAAATCGCTGTGCTTGCTCCTGCTGCCAAAGTATTGGGGCTGAAAGCAAAACTTGCCACGTTACCGGCGAAACCGGAAATGAAATAAAGTAGAAAGAACCGCCAGTGACCAAATAAGCGTTCCGTCATTTCGCCCAAAAAGTATAGGGAAAAGCCATTCATCAAGATGTGCGTTAAGCCAATATGAACAAATACCGGTGTAATCAGCCGCCACCACTGACCGTATAAAATCAACGGATTAGCACGAGCCCCATAAGCGATCAACACTCCAGTATTGGTGCTGCCACCGGAAAGTGTCTCTAAAATGAACACCAAAATCGTGACGGCCAAAATGCAGTTGGTCACATAGGCTGAATTTTTAAAGCGTGAGCGCCAATTTGCGTAGTTCATTGAAATCCTTTCTAACCTGACTCCCCGAGCAACAAGTGCGTTTATAACCGTCGCCTAATAGTAATCTCGCTAAAAAAACAACAGGTGACCCTGTTGTTTTCTCATTGCCACCAATGCCAATCAATCACTTGACGGCCATGTTCTTGTAGTAGTTTAGCATTTTTTACACACGCTGCCAACAAAACAACGTTTAACCATTGATTGTCTTTTGATGGATCGAATAGCCTTTGTCTTCCTTGATGTCATTCATCTTGTAGAAATCGCTAAACATTTCTTTGGCAATTTGCAACTGATAAGGCGTCGTGGTTTCAGCCTTCAAATTGGGAATAATAACCGCGATCGCAATCTTGGGATTCTTCGCCGGGGCAAAACCAACAAAACTTTCTGTAATAGTCTCGGTTAACGGCGACCCTTTTGACTGCCGGGCAAAACCTTGCGCGGTCCCGGTTTTTCCGGCGACCCCAGGGTTCAAGGAATTTAGAGACGTTGCCGTCGTCCACGCATTCGTACCATGGACAACCTGCCACATCCCCTGTTTAACTAGATCGATTTGTGCCTGCGTATTCTCGACTTTAGAGGTCACAGACGGCTGAGTCGTGCTTAAAATCGGCCCCCTACTACCATCGCTCAGTGTCTGACTAATACTGTTCACCAGGTAAGGACGCATGCGGTATCCATTATTGGCAATTGCACTGATGTACTGCAGCATCTGGATCAAGGTGTAGTTATCGTAGTTTCCGTAAGCCAAGTCCAATGCCGACCCTACCAATAAGTTGCCAGAACTGTTGTGTGTAGGACCTTCAAAACCAGCAATTTCACCAGGTAAATCGATACCGGTTTTAAGCCCTAAGCCGAACTGATTGAAGTAGCCACGCATCTTGCTGAAAATGTCGTTGTCTAGTTTTAGATAATTATTCGGTGAGTATGCATAATGTCCTTCCTTCATCGCCAGCCACATCATGTAAATGTTACTGGACACTTCTAGCGCTGAGGCAGCATCCAGTGAGCTGAACGTTCCGATAGGGTAAACGGATTTTTTTACTGGCGTCCCTGGCAAATAAATCGGCGTATCTGCCTGCGTATTGTGGTCAACCGTAATAACGCCGTCTTGAAGCGCACCGAGAACTGTCGCCCCCTTGACCGCAGATCCGACAACAAAAGCACGGTTGATAACGCCAAGCGCGTCGTCTTCGACCTTATGCGTCTGTACATTCTGATGCTGCCCAGCCATGGCCAGAATCCGACCGGTATTTGGATCCATTGCCACGGCATAAGCACCATCCGATAAACTGCCCGCACCAGCTGAGCGAACTGAACTAAAGGTGTCATCCAAGGCCTTTTCGACCTTCTTTTGGTATGCTGAATCAATGGTCAGATTCAGATTGGCACCCTGCTGCCCTTTGAATTTAGAAACCGACTGGACAATTTGGTTATTGTTGCCGATTTCAACCTGAGTCTGGCTCTTTGAACCCTTCAAAACATTCTCGTATTCTTTTTCCAAGTAACTGGTGCCGACACGATCATTGCGTGCATACCCATTTGCTAAGTATGCGTTCAGTTCATCGGCAGGCAGACCGCTTTTTTCGTTAGAAACCCGACCAATAATCGAGGTCATCGACTCGCCATTAGGATATGACCGTTCCCAATCAGTGCCGAGGTTAACGCCTGGCATCTGTGTCAATCGCTCCCCGACAACGGCGACTTCATGGGCAGTGACGTTTTGGTTTTTCAAATAAACCGTAGATAGCTGCGTCGCGCCGTTCATGATTTTATAAAGTCCGGCTGCCTCTTTTTGAATGGGTGTTAATGTCGGCATATGCTTACGAACATAGGCGACTTGATATTTGTATAATTTATCAGCATCCGCTGAAGGCAATTTTTGAATCTGCTTAGGTAGTTTTTTGGTGATTCGGTTTGCCACCTTGGTCTGAGCCAGGTAGTAATCAATATAATCACGTTGGGTCAGGTTATCTGCTGGCTTATCAATTAACTTGGCCAACTGATTGGCAATGTCATACATCTGCTGCGGTTTGGTTCCGACACTCTTGGTATAGGTAATGGCATTGTTCGCCTTATTAGTCACAAGTTCGCGACCTTTGCTATCGAAAATCAACCCTCGCGGTACATTGCCGGTGACCGTTGTTTTGTTTGTCCGATCGACTTCGGCAGCCAATCGGGGACCATTTAGAATCTGCAAATAAGCCAGTTGGGCAACCAGTGCCGCTAGCAAAAGAAACGCAATGAAAAACAATAAATTTAGGCGAAACGGAATGCGACTTTTATTCCGTTTCGGCTGCGGTGTACGAATGTACTTCACCCTGAATGCTCCTTTGAAATCTCTATCTTTTAAAGTGTAGCAAAGAACCCGGCAAAACGCTATGTGTCTTATGATATGCTTGAAATAACGATGCCGGTCGAAAATGAACCGGAATTAATTTTAATTTAGAAGTTGGTGGGTCCTTGTGCGACAACGATGGTTAAAAAACAATCCGCTGATCCTTAGCTTTTTACTGCCGGGATTGTTAGTCGGTTTTTATTTTGCCATTCGCGGGGTCTTCCCATTTGGCTCCAGCAGCGTGCTCACGGTTGATCTAGGTCAGCAGTATATTGATTTTTTTGCCTATCTTCGTCAAACCTTGCTCGGTCATCCGGGACAGCTTTTTTATGCCTTCAATAAAGGATTAGGCGGCGATATGTTTGGCGTCTTTGCTTATTATTTATTGAGTCCATTTAATTTGTTGGTGGTTCTTTTCCCCACTGACATGCTGGATGTTGCTGCTTTTTTGATCATGATTCTAAAAATCAGCACAGCAGGCTTGACCATGGGATGGTATGCCAAACGCCACGGGGTTAACGGGCTGATGATTCCTGCTTTTGGATTGGCTTATGCACTCAGTGGTTGGTTTATGGCGAATAGTTTCAACTTGATGTGGTTAGATGCAGCGATTTTGCTACCGATGATCGTTCAAAGTGCAGAGGCAATGTTCACCGAGGGACGGACCATGGCCTACATCAGCTGGCTGGCGGCTGCCCTTATCATCAACTTTTACACAGGCTACATGATTGCTTTGTTTCTGGTATTGTACGCTGCTTATTGGCTCGGTGCCCATGCCATGTCTTGGCGGCATACATGGCGCATCGGGTTGCGCTTCACGGTCGCAAGCTTAATGGCGGGTATGTGCAGCGCCGTGGTGCTCCTTCCGACTTGGTTTCAACTGACCCAATCCAAAGCTACTTATACGGTCAAAACGTTCCAGTGGCGTTTTGAATACGCACCAGATCACTTGTTGAGCAAGCTGATCCCGGGCAGTTTCAACTTTGATCAAATGCCTTCGGGGTTCCCGAACATTTACATTGGCGCCTTAGGATGTGTTCTGGTAGTTCTTTTCTTTTTATCCAAACAGCAGTCATGGCGGCAAAAAATCGCCGCTGCCTTGATGACCGGTTTTTTACTGCTTTCGTGCATGTTCGAACCGCTGGATTTATTGTGGCATGGTTTTCAATTTCCGGTTTGGTATCCATACCGTTTTACGTTTGTTTTGTGCTTCTGGTTCCTGAGTTTAGGTATCAACAGCCTGACAAAGATAGAAACAGGATTATCGCTTCAAAAGCTCGTCATTTTGCTAATCGTATTCGGGCTGATTTACGTTGATGTGGCACTTAATCTGAACCACTTCAGCTTTTTGACTTTCGGTAATCTCGTGTTTGGCATCGGTTCACTGTTGCTGGTACTAGTGTGGCTCAGTCTCGACCAGCATCGGCCGTTATGGTTTGGCTTTGCCATCGTCCTAGTCGATATGAGCGGCAGCATGATTCTGACGCTGAATCAGTTGGCTTACCTCGACCACCGTGATTACCACGATTATACCGCGGCACTGATTCAAGGAGTCAACGCCGTTAAGAAAGACGATCACGGATTTTTTCGCATTGGCAAAACCACGATTCGGACGCGTAACGATCCGATGACCGGCGACTATCGCGGAGCCGATCAATTTAACTCGCTGCTCGAGCCTGCTTTGCCGAAATTCTTTGGACAAATTGGCCAACCCGAAGACGATGGATCAGTGGCTTACACCAATGGCACGTTAATCACCGATAGTCTGATGGGGATGAAGTACTTTTTGACGCCGGCTCATGCGCGGTCTTCTCTCCCTGATGCCGGGCAACGGCCTGATTTAAAGTGGTATCGACAAGTGAATCGAGTTGGCCCTTGGAAAATTCTGCGATCGCCATTCGCTCAACAAATCGGCTTTGCGGCCAGTACCGATTTACTGAAACAGCAGCTTTATCGTGATACGCCTGTTGCCAATCAATCGTTTATTCTCCAGGCCGCCCTGGGAAAAGACACCGTTCCTTATTTTAGCGCGGTGCCACTCCCCGAACCGACGCTTTCTGGCGTTCGCCGCACAACATCAAATGGCACTTCGACATTTACCAAGGTTGGTCAGGGCCGCCATACTGTGACCTATCGTTTTAAACCACAAGCAGGAAAGTGCTACGTTCTGACGCTTGGCAGTCAATTTGCCAATCACCTAGTGAACCTCAAGCAAAATGGAAAAACTGTGGTCCTACCTGACAGTTTTAATGACACGATAACAGTGAACGTCACACCTAAAAGAGGATTAGAAGAACAAGCCTTAACGTTTCAGCTCAATAAAAAAGAAGCGTGGTTTGATAATCTCGGCCTGTATCAAGCTGATGTCGGCATTATTCAGCATGATCTCAAACAGTTACAAGTAGGCGGTTGGCGGGTTAAGCGCGTCACTGACACCACTATCACTGCTGATGTCACCATCCTTAAATCACGCCAAATGTTGCAAACAACGATTCCCACGGCACCAGGCTGGCACGTCCACGTTAATGGTCGTCCGGTTTCAGTCAAAACCAGTCTAGGCTTTTTCATGGCGATCCCGCTTAAGCCCGGGCACTATCGCGTTACCATGCGTTACACATCGCCACTATTGGGATGGGGCAGCCTGATAACGATTATTGGCTTGCTTCTGACAGCAAGCTGGTCGTACCGCCAGACCTGCAGAAAATCGTGAAATAAGCAAAAAGGATCCTTGGACAATAACAACTGGCCAAAGGATCCTTTTTTATTTGTGGCAGATCACTAACATGCGAAGTATGCCAGCAAACTAGCCTATTCTTCCTTAAATTCGTATTTAGGTTCATCCAGATGGGCATCGTAATCAACCGTCATCGTAAGGTTTTCAAAGAACCATGCATCAGTCGGATTGACGAAATACGTCACACCGTCTTTATCAACCGACATGATTGGATGCTCGGGATGATCATCCCTTGTCATGCCCACGCTAAAGCCATCATGAACCTGGGTCTTGCCATAAGCTTTCCCGAAGAAGCGAATGCCGGCACCTTGATCCGGTAAATTCAATTCACGGTGAAACCATTGACTTGCTTTATCAGTGATCGCGAGTTGCAACCCCATCATCTCCTTGATCATTTTTGACCAGACCATGCTTGAGTGCATAAATCGCTGCTTGGGTCCGGTCCTCGACATCCAACTTGGCTAATATGTTTGAGACGTGCGTTTTAACCGTTTTTAAAGTAATAAATAGCGCCGAGGCAATTTCCTGATTCGACTTACCCTGCGCAATCAACTGCAAAACTTCACGTTCACGGTTCGTCAGTTCGTCATACTGCGGTTGCGGATGGTTCATGCGGTTCATCATTTTGGTGGTCACTTGCGGCTCCAGTACCCGTTCGCCCTTAGCAGTCTGACGAATGGCTTTGGCAATTTCTTCCGCCGTTGCGGTTTTAAGAATATAGCTTGCCGCCCCTGCCTCCATGGCTGGATATACTTTGGCATCATCGATGAAACTGGTCAAAATGATAATCCGCGCTTGAGGCCATGCTTTCAGGATCTCCTTGGTTGCCGTGATACCATCTTTTACCGGCATTACCAGATCCATCAAGATAATATCAGGCCGATCCTTCAAAGCCATATCGACACCTTCCTGGCCGTTTTCAGCTTGATCGACCACCTCTAAGTCAGGCTGAACGCCAATATACGTCGCCAGTCCCAATCGAACCATTTCGTGATCATCAACGATCAATACTTTAATCATGCGCAACATCCTTTGATAACGGTACTCTGACTTCAACACTGGTTCCTTGACCAACTACACTCACGACCTTGGCTGTTCCGCCCATGGCCGCCGCGCGTTCCTTGATATTAGCAAGACCATAGTTCCCGTTGCCACTAGTTTCTTTTGGATCAAACCCAACACCATCGTCAACCATACGCAAAATAACCATATCTTGCAACCGCTTCAGATAAACTTCGAGGCTGTCGGCCTTCGCATGGCGTAAAGTATTGCTAAGCAACTCTTGAACGATTCGGAAAAGATTATCCTCAGTCGCAGCATTTAACTTAATGTCATCCAATTGCCATGTGATTTTGATTGTAATCTTGGTTTGCAATTCTTTCAACAACTGAATGATTCCCTGCTTTAGCGACTTACCTTCAAGGTTGGTCGGACGTAGATGTAATAGCAACGCTCGCATTTCCGCCTGGGCTTCATTAATGACCTTTTGAATCGTATCCAACTGCTTCTGCAAAGCTTCCTGCTTGGGATCACGTTCGGCAACACTCCGCAATGCCGATAACATCATCATCGCCGCAAACAACTGCTGGGAAACGGAGTCATGCAGTTCTCGGGCTAACCGGTGCCTCTCACCGGTCAGAATGGCCTCACGGGTTTCGCCGGAAAACCGGACAGGCGTATTGCTATAACGTTCAATTTCACGTTGTAAGCGTATCATTTTTTGCCGTAACGCTTCAAGCAAGTCAGCCGGCTGTTGGCCTAATGCGGTAACTGCTTGCTGGGAGCGGTTAAAAATCGGTGCCTGATATTGTCCGGCATTTAATTGCGCCAGCCGACTATCTAACTGATTACGCATCACTCGTAGCCGCCACAACACGATTATGGTAGCACCGGAACTAATCAGCAAGGCGCCAATAAAAAGATAAACAAATAACGGCGCTGAAAGCACGTTCGCTAACAATAATTGCAAGAAATCATGATGGGTCACTTTTGCCAGCATAAATACCAAACAAGTCTCGACTAAAATCGTCCAAACCATCAGGATCAGAAAGAAAACGACTAACATCCGTCTCCTCATACTGCCAGCACCTCCAAGTCGCCCACCACCACATTCGTGATAATGTGGATTCGGCGTGGCGCATCGTCATAATCCTGCGAATAGGCTGTCACGCTTTGGCTATGCAACATCGAATCGGAATCTTCAAAATGTAGCCGCCCATAAAACGTCGCATGTTCCACTGCAACGCCAACACCCACAGGAACCAGAACCCTGGTTTTACCAAAGCCCTTGCGAACCATAATCACGCTGTCGCCTTTGGGTAAAAAAGTGTCGCCTAGGTCAATGATGGTATCACCGGCTGGCACTACCATGTTGATGTCATCCCAGTCATAACTGGGTGCAATCGTTTGCCGCCGCGCCCAGGAACGAATCGTTCGGCGCCCGGCTTTTTTGCCAGGAGCTTCCGTGACTGGGGCCACGTACTGTTTATGATTCCAAACCGAAAAACCTGCTTTTGGCTTAGTCAGCACCATCATCAAAAAGATGCCAGCCACCAGCAATATTAGCCAGATAGCAGGATTAATAAAAATTCCCAGCACCATTAAAACACCGCCAAATGTGACGCTGAAAGTGCGGAGTCGGTGCCAATGCATGCCTAAGAAAAGAAACAGAAAACCAATCAGGATCGTTGCCAACGCCATGGGATTCGTGATGATCTGGAATCCTAGCCAGAGTAAGAGCGCAAATTCAATCCCCAAAAACAGTTGCCAGCGGCGCATTTGCGATCCCTCCTTTTAATCAAAATCGTGAACTTATCTGGTAGAGAGGCATCACCTAATTCGTAGCCCACTACCATATCCTTGACTTATTATAACGAATCAAATGCTCGCTAGCTTAGGGCGTAAGGCTGATATTCACTGGCAAACGACACTCACTCATAATAAAAGCCGGCAGCCGCGTCCTCTTGATCAGGATGCGACTGCCAGCCAGACTTTATGAATAAGAATTAACCTTCAACTTTTGTAATCGTCACGGTCATTTCGCCGCCTGGGGTGTTGATGGTGACTTTATCGCCGACTTTGCGACCAATAAGTCCTTGGGCAATGGGACTTTCATTACTGATCTTACCATTAAATGCATCGGCTTCCGCTGCCCCGACGATTTCGTACGTTTCCTCATCACCGTCCTCTTCAAAGGTGACCTTTTTACCGATGGAGACTTCGTTTTTGGCAACTGCCTTGGCGTCAATAATTTCAGCGTACCGCAACATCGTCTGAATCGTCACGATTCGGTTTTCAAGTGTGGATTGTTCATCCTTGGCCGCTTCATACTCGGAGTTTTCGGACAAATCGCCGAACCCCCGGGCCACCTTGATCCGCTCAATAACTTCTGGGCGTTTCTTGGTTTTCAATTCTTCAAGCTCATTTTCAAGTTTCTTTTTACCTTCTGCTGTCATCGGATAGCTTTTGTCTGCCATAAAATACTTACCTCGCTTCTTATTTTCCTTAGTCACTTTATTAATCCGGAAGCCATTTGTCAATGACTACTCTTGCAAACCGCGTTCCGTTAGAATGGCTTTTATCTTAGTCACCAGCAAATCAATGGCAACCTGATTCTGACCTCC
Source organism: Lacticaseibacillus chiayiensis (assembly GCF_004123795.1). Lineage (GTDB taxonomy): Bacteria > Bacillota > Bacilli > Lactobacillales > Lactobacillaceae > Lacticaseibacillus > Lacticaseibacillus chiayiensis. The sequence continues at coordinate 82,882 of NZ_MSSM01000005.1, forward strand.
TTCTGGAACGATCAAATCCGCATAGCGTTTCGTCGGCTCTACAAATTGATGATACATCGGTTTTACGGTTTTTAAATATTGATTAATGATGGAATCCAGTGTCCGCCCGCGCGAAACCATATCCCGTCGAATCCGACGAATCACCCGAATATCATCGTCTGTATCAACAAACACCTTGATATCCATCATGTTACGCAATGATTCATCATCAAGAATCAGAATCCCTTCAAGAATAATGACATCTTTAGGTTCAAGATGCACCGTTTTATCCGAGCGGTTATGAACCGTGTAATCATAGACTGGCTGATCAACCGCATGGCGATGGATCAACTCATCCAGGTGATGCTTCAGTAACGGTGTGTCAAATGCCAACGGATGATCATAATTAATTTTCTTCCGCTCAGAGAACGGTTTGTCACTTTTCTTATAATACGCATCCTGTGCCAGCAAGAGCAAGGAATGCCCTGAAAAGTGATCGAAAATCGCCCGACTGACACTGGTTTTCCCACTGGCAGAGCCACCGGTCACGCCAATCACAATGGGTTTCTTTTGCTGCATCTGCTGGCCTTCTTTCATTAGATCCTTAACAAAAAACTGCGCACAACAGCCTTGGAAATGATGTTCGGCATTCAACCATCACTTCCAAGGCCGTTTTTCTTTAATTGGGTAACTAAACTTTTGCCATTGCTGCTAACACGATAAAACTGTTCCGTCTTGCCTGTCAAGATCAGCAAAAAAGTAAATCGCGCCACTAAAGCCGTTGATATGCATGCTATGACCGACGCGCGGCTTACTTATTAGCCGCCGCATTGTCGCTAGCAAATTTAGCCGTGTTCGCATCGTGTTGTTCACGCGTGGTAGCATACAGCACTTCACCGGTCTTCAGGTTAGCAACAAAGTACAAATAGTGCTTGCTGCGATCATTTGGACTCAACACCGCTCTGACACTTTGCTCACTTGGCGAATCAAAAGGACCCGGTCCGTAGCCGGTATGCACGTAAAGGTTATATGGCGAATCAACACTGGTATCCTTATTGGTCAAATGGGTTTTATGCGTGTTTAAAGCATACATGACCGAAATATCGGATTGCAATGGCATACCCGCATCAATGCGGTTCAAGAAGACGCCGGCAATCGTTCGACGGTCTTCTTGGGTCACCCCTTCACGCTCAACCAACGAAGCTAAGGTCATGACCTCCTGAACCGTATAGCCCTGTTTCTTGATACTCTTGTAGTAACTTTGCATGACACTGTTGGTTTTTGCTAACATCGCTTCAACCAAATCTTCTACCGTCTCGCCTGCACTAACACTATAAGTAGCTGGAAAAAGGTACCCTTCCAGGCGATAGCGAACACCCTTGGCTGAAGCAGCAGAACTCAGAAGCTGCGGATATTTTTTGGCCATTTTAGCAAAGAAAGTCTGATTTTTCATGAGTGCCATGAACTTCTTGCTTGTCAGATTCTGATTTAACTTGCCCAGCTTATTCACGGATGTTGCGATTTGCTCAATCGTCGCGCCTTCTTTAACAAGCAATTGTCCGGCAGCGGTGGCTTCTGTGCCGCCAGCCCGCAATTTTTGAATCACCTGATTCATCGAATCGCGTTGTGTCAGCTGGTAACTGCCTGCCTGAAAATCGGCAATGTTGTGAAACTTGACGTAATAATTGAACACCATGGCACTTTTAATCACGTGCTTAGCTTCCAATTTGGCAGCAATTTGTTTAGTGGATGAACCTACAGGCACCGTCACATTAACAGATGTCTGACCACTAGGATTCACCGGCTGAAGTGCGGAGTGGACATACCGGTAGCCCATCAGGCCAACAATCACGAGCACCGCAAACAAGATGCCCAGAACCCACGCGACAATCTTCTGCGACGCTTTTTTTTCATCGGCACGCAACCGCCGTTTATCCTCTACATGTCGGGATCGCCTATCCAAAAAAATGCCCCCTTTAACGCTTTTGCTCATCGTGGCTTAAACCAAACCATACCTGTGATCCAAACCAGAAGCATTCAAGCTGCTTATGTAACCAAACCCACTGCCAAATCATCTTCGACAGCGGCTTAATAACCTAGTGACCATCATACCCAACTGCGTAGCAAATTGCGACCGATGATTAACGAATCTCAGCAGCTAAATCTGATTCTAACGCCAATTTAACGCGATCAAAGGCTTGCGTCACTTCGTCTTCAGTCAGGGTCTGATCGTCACGACGATAGGTGAGGGTATACGCCAAACTCTTTTGGCCTTCAGCAACATGTTTGCCTGAGTAAACATCGAAAAGTTTGACCTGCTGGAGATAAGCGCCGCCATGCTGACGGAAGACATCCATCACTTGTGCATTTGTGATTGTCTCGGCAACCTGAAGTGCAATATCGCGTGTGACAGCCGGAAACTTCGGCGCTGGTTGGGCAATCTTTTCCTGTTTTGGTGCAACGAACAACGCATCAAGATCCAACTGAAAGACAAATGTCTCGGGCAAATGATGGTCGTGCGCAAATGCCGGATGCAAGCGTCCCAGAAATCCGATACGCTCGTCACCGACAAAAATATCGGCAGCTTGGCCTGGATGAAGTTCGGCCACTGTCTGCGTAGCCACAAACCGCACCGGCTCTGTCAAGGAATAATCCTCAAGCAAGTGGGTGACAATTCCTTTAACATAAAAGAAATCGATGGGACGGGCATCTTGGCTCCAAGTCTTAGTCGTCACCTGACCGGTCAATGCACCGCCCAAGTACTCGATTTCAGTCGGGCGAACCTGATCTCCGGTTTTGGTGAAAATGCGGCCCTGCTCATAAATCGCCACATTGGTTTCTTTACGAGCCCGATTGTATTTAATGACATCCAATAACCCAGTAACCATGTTCATGCGTAACACAGCGTGATCGGTCGTCATCGGTGAATCAACCCGGGTTGGTTTACCTGGTTGCAGTTTGAATTGCTCGGCCGCTTTGGCAGTTGTTAAGCCATAAGTGATCGCTTGCGTCAAACCCAATCCCTCAAGTAGATGACGCGTCCGCCGAATGCGTTTCTGCTTTGGAGTATATTCCCCGATTGTCATGGTTGTCGTTGGCAAGGTGCTTGGTAAATTGTCAAAGCCATAAATACGCGCTACTTCTTCCACCAAATCCGCTTTAATGTGAATATCCCAGCGGCGTGGCGGAATCGCAACCGCAAACAAGCCGTCTGCGACTGTGACGCCAAAACCTAACTGCCGAAAAATGCTGGTTATCTGGTCTTCTTGCAGCTCAGTGCCTAAGACGTGATTGATGTGGTCTAATGAGATATCTACCACCACATCCTTGGCTTCAATAGCAGTCGGACTCAGTGTGCCTTTTGCGGATTGACCGCCACCCAGTTCAGCCATCCAAGCGACAGCAGCATCCAACGCGTCATTAATATCAGCCACATTGATGCCTTTTTCGAAGCGGGAAGACGCCTCCGAGCGCAGATTATATTTCAAGGCGGTTTTCCGCACATTAACCGGATTAAAACTGGCCGCTTCAACGACAACGGTTGTGGTTGTTTCGGAGATTTCCGAATTCAAGCCACCCATGACCCCTGCCAAAGCAACCGGCACCTGACCGTTTGTGATGACAATATCGCGATCATCCAGTTCATGCTCCCGACCATCCAAGGTGGTTAGCGGCTCACCGTTTTTTGCTCGCCGAACTTCGATGTGCTGGCTACCAAGTTTGGCATAATCAAACGCATGCAGCGGCTGACCGTATGCCAACATAATTAGATTCGTAATATCGACAATATTATTAATTGGCCGAACCCCGGCATTCCAGAGACGCCGCTGCAACCAGAGTGGACTTTCTTTAACCTTAACACGATCGATGACCCGTAGCTGATAACTCGACGCATCTTGGGCATCTTTGACCTCAGCGCTTAGATAATCGGTGATCGGCTTCGTGCCCTCAGTTAACGGTTTTTCGACAAAATGCGGTTTTTCCGCATAAGTGGCACCGACCTCCCACGCGACACCACGCATGCCTAAAGCATCCGCGCGGTTTGGTGTGATTTCAAAATCCAAAATGGCATCATGCATGCCTAACGCGGCTAACGCATCACTACCTGGCTTCAGTGGTTCGTTGAAAACATAGATGCCGTTTAAATAAGCCTTCGGTACCACATTTTCATTAAAGCCGATTTCCTGAAGCGCACAAATCATGCCGAGACTTTCTTCGCCGCGGATTTTGCCTTTTTTAATTTTGACATTATCCGCAATCCGCGCGCCTGGCAGTGCCACAATGACCGTTTGTCCTGCAGCGACATTCGGGGCACCACAAACAATCTGTCGCGGATCCGCTTCACCAACATCCACCTGACAAAGTTTGAGATGATCAGAATTCGGATGCGGCTGACTTGTCAGCACTTTACCAACCACAATTTTCTTCAATCCGACATCAGGGTGCTTAACCCCATCGATTTCAATTCCGGTTCGGGAAACTTTGTCAGCCAGCTCCTCTGGTGATACTGGTACATTGACAAGTTCTTTTAACCAATCATATGAAACGTTCATCTTAACCCTCCTGGCTGAACTGCGTTAGGAAGCGCAAGTCGTCTGTATAAAAGCTGCGAATATCGTCAATACCGTATTTCAGCATGGCAAACCGATCCGGACCGAGGCCAAAAGCAAAGCCACCATAGACATCGGCATCAATCTTGGCCGCTCTCAGAACATTTGGGTGCACCATACCGGCACCGAGGACTTCAATCCACCCGGTATACTTGCAAACCGGGCAACCTTTGCCGCCGCACCGGAAACAGGAAACATCAACTTCGACAGACGGTTCCGTGAATGGAAAATAGCTGGGCCGCAACCGAATCGTTCGCTCGGCGCCAAACACGTGCTGACACATAGCCAATAAGGTGCCTTTGAGATCGGCCATGGTAATGTGCTTATCAATGACCAACCCCTCCATTTGATGAAACTGATGGCTGTGTGTGGCATCGTCATCATCGCGGCGATAAACCACGCCCGGGCTGATCATCTTCAACGGTCCTTTGCTGAAATCATGCTTTTCCATGGTTCGCGCCTGCATTGGGCTCGTCTGTGAGCGCATCAGCAATTCATTGTTGATATAAAAAGTTTCCTGCATATCACGCGCCGGATGGTCTTTGGGGATGTTCATCATTTCAAAATTATAATGATCTTCCTCAACTTCCGGACCGCTCAGAACTTGATAGCCCATACCCATAAAGAAACTTTCAAGATCATCCATAATTTGGATAATGATATGTGGTGTACCCGCAACAACTGGATCGCCCGGTAACGTTACATCGATAGTTTCCGACGCCAATTTGGCATCAATAACCGCCTGTTCCAGTTGCACTTTACGAGTCTCAATCGCGGCACTCAACTCATCACGAATTTTGTTGGCAAATGCACCGACTTTTGGCCGTTCGTCAGCCGCGAGATCCTTCATCCCGCGTAGAACGCTGGTAATCGGGCCCTTCTTTCCTAATAGCTGTATGCGAATCTGATTCAAGTCATCCAATGAATCGACTTCTTTAATGCGGTTGTTGTTTTGTTGAAAAAGTTCTTCGAGCTTGGTTTGAAAATCCATTTTCTTCCTCCTTGATTACTGACTGCAAGCAGCATTTTATGCATTTGAAGGCATAAAAAAAGTCCCTCTTCAAAAGGGACGAAGCGTCGCGGTACCACCCTTGTTCATGATCATACACTGATCCATGCACTCAACAAGGTAACGGCCAGGCCGGAGCTTTCTAAGTGTTGCCACCTCAAAAGTCAACTCGGAAAGTGAAGACAAACATTTTGGTAAGAGACGTCTCGCAGTCCTTTGAACGTCACTCCCTGTCTTACCAGCCTGTTTGGGCTTTCGTCATGGTTTTTATGTTTTTAGATAGAACAAGCTTAGCAAATTGAGCGCTGACGTCAAGAGCTGATTTTTCAGTTGGCCCCCGTTAAAAAGAAAAAACGCGTGAATCACGCGTTTTTCTGAGTCTCATTAGCGTGGCACTCTTCATCCGAAACCCAGGCATCGCCCCAAGCGTGCGCTGCTGCCATCACCGAATTCAAAGCGCGGCCTTTATCTGTCAGTGCATATTCGATCAACGCTGAGTCCTTATGGGTCAACCGATTAATCAGGCCTTCGCCCTCGAGTTCTTTCAGCCGTTCAACCAAAACCCGGTCCGAACAACGCGGAATCAGCTTCGCAATATCCTTGAAACGGGAGTTGCCATTGTTCAATAACACTTCCAGAATCAAACCATTCCATTTCTTGCCTAAAATTTCAAACGTATGCTGAAATTTAGGACAAAGAGCGACTTGCTGACTTTGACAATCGGATTTACTGGTTACTGTTGCATCCACTCTACTCACCTCATTATTCCCACTTACTTACATTTAGATAGTATAAGCATACCACACTGGCAAAATATTACAACCCGATGTATAAGAAAGTCCAGACAAACTTGCTCAATTAGCTAATAAAGTAACTCAGTAGGTTCATTTGGGACAGTCTCTCTTCTAAAAAAGAACCGCGGAAATGCTTCCGCGGTTCCCGTGTGGACAGCGGCAACTTCCACTGTCATCTCACGATCCTAATTTAAAGCTTTTAAGTGAGTGTGAATCGGATGCCGGAGCTTGTGCATCCATGGTACGACGACCTCATCCATCGCAGCATAATCATCAACTAGGGAAACAACAAAACTTTCCTTGTATTTAGGCAAGCCAACTGTTGCGCCCCACATGTGCTTGATGATGATGTCTTTTTCCATCGGTGACAATTCGGTCAGCTTCTCAGCATTCCGTAAAGCAATCCGGGGATGGATAAAGGCATGCGTCCCCAAGTCAAACTTGGTTTTGCGCCAATCATAGTAAAACAAATCGTGCAACAAGCCTGCTCGGGCGATCGCACGAACATTCAGATGCAGCCGTTTCCCGATCAGATAGCTCTGATAGGAAACACTGATCGAGTGCTCCAATCGGTTAGAATAATGATGTTGCGGGTGTTCTGCCAGTCGCTGAACCTCAGGCTTGGCCAATAAATCAGCCACATACCCTACGTACTCAGCATCCGATTGCCAATCGCGTTTTTTGCTCAAGACATTTGCTCCTTTTGTGGTTTGATGAACACACTTATAGTATAACAGCTTCCACGCCCAAAAGGCACCTTCATAATAGATTCTTAATCCCCAACCAGATGAAACATCATGACTGCCGCTGCGACCGCAACATTCAACGATTCCGCCTTTCCGCGAATGGGAATATACAGGTTTGTATCGGTTTGCTTTAAAAGAACAGGATCCATCCCGTTGCCTTCATTGCCGACAATCAAACCGAATTGGGCACTTGGCTGAATCTGGCGATAACTTTTAGCTTTCTCATTGAGTTCTGACCCATAAACCGGAATGCCGGCACGTTGCAGCGCTTTGATGATCGGCATCAGCTTGGCGGAGACAATGCGGACGTGGAACTGACTTCCCTGCATAGCCCGCAAAACTTTTGGTCCAAAGGCATCGGCCGTTCCCTGCCCGAAAATCACGGTCTTAATGCCGGCAGCATCTGCCGTACGTACCAAGGTGCCCACATTACCGGGATCCTGAATCGCATCTAACAATAAAAATTGGCCACTCAAGGGATCAGGTAATTGCTCAGCCTGCCGCGGCATCACGGCAAAGATACCTTGTGGCGTTTCGGTATCACTGAGATGTTCCGCCACCGATTCCGAGATCTGGGTGATCTTGTCATAAAACGGCTTGAGCACGCGATCATCCAAATACTTTTCGGTAGCATAAATATCGTAAGGCGTCTGACCACTCGCCAGCGCCTCCTGAACTAAGTGGCGCCCTTCTAATAAGTAGCGACCGGCGTCTTTTTGATGTTTCTTAACGGTTAACTTTTTAGCAGTCTTGATTCTGTCATTCTTAGGTGATGAAATATACTCCATAAAAATTCTCCTTCTAATGCCAACGTTCGGCGTTTGTCACTTTTGGCGACAAGCCATCTTTTTAAAAATCCAACTTTAGTCCATTGTCGCCGTAACTATAAGCCTTATGCTACACTAGTATGGACTGTGGAGAAAGCACGGTAGAAGACTTTGATGCTTTTTCACAGGCGGTTTTCTCACGAAATGAGCGCTCTTGGAAGCTTTTGATACTAGGAGCGCGTGATAGCAAGAAAGGAAGTGTCTTTTTGGTCAAACTCGCAAAACAAATCGTCGTCCGTGGCCGGGTGCAAGGCGTCGGTTTCCGCTGGGCCACGAAGATGATTGCAGATAATCTAAACATTAGTGGCACCATCGAAAACCGTTCTGACGGCTCTGTTTTCATTCAGGCAGCCGGCGAACCGCTTAATCTGGCCAAATTTGTCGCCCAGGTTAAAGCAGGCCCCAATCCCTATGCAAACGTTTCGACTTATGAAGAGAAGCCACTGGAAAACATTCCTGATTTCCACGGTTTTCGCGTCACTGGTTGAATCCATTCAGCCCATACAGTATAGTTAAACCCGATGACATTTTGAAGGGAAATTATTCATGCACAAGTCGAAAAAAGTATTTACACTAGGAATTGTGGGCTTATTGCCTTTACTATTAGCCGCGTGTTCACCGACTACGAAACAAGGGGTCACGCTTAAACCACCAACGGATCCATTCTTTGGCACTTTTTATAAAGTCATTGGGTTGCCACTTCAGCATCTGATGGAATGGATCGCTGGGTTTGTTGGCACATCAAGCAGCTATGGGATTGCGATAATCGTGATCACTTTACTGGTTCGCTTGATCGTGTTACCGCTCATGTTGCGACAACAACGGACCATGACAGCCTATCAGGAAAAACAAAAAATCCTTCAGCCACAACTGAAAATTGTCCAAGAAGCAACCAAAAAGGCCAAGACCCCGGAACAACAATTAGCCGCGAATAACTACATGCGGAAAATTTATTCCGCCAACGGAACGAGTATGATTCCGTCCATGGGCTGTTTGCCGATGCTCATTCAGTTGCCGATTTTCTCAGGCCTGTATCAGGCCATTGCGTACTCACCGGAAATCTCGCGTGCGACCTTTTTTGGCATTCAGTTAGGTCATTCCAACTTCATTGTCACGATTTTAGCAACCTTGCCTTACATCGTTGTCAGCCTGATCATGTTGCAGGGCGTGCCGCCGGAGCAACGAAAGGCAATGCAGACAACAGCCTTTTTGAACCCGATCATGACGTTTATTTTTTGTATGATGTATAACGCTGGGTTGGGTCTCTATTTTGGCGCTGGCGGCATCATCCTTATCATTCAACAAGCCATTGTGACTTATATCGTAACGCCTAACATTCGTAAGCGACTCGATGAAGAAATGGAAGAAAATCCGCCAGTCATTGTCGTAAATGAACATACCTTTGATGACTGGGGCAAAGTTACCGCTACGGCAAGCGCAACTGGCAACAGTCACCAGCCAGCAGATCCTGATGCTATCGACCATAACAAATTACGCAAGCGTAATGCCGGTAAGCAGCGACCGCGCAAATAAGCCGGTCAAATTTCCAAGTCGCCCGTTTTTTCGAGCGGCTTTTTTGATACTGTGCGCGATCACCTTCAACCGTGCGATAACAAAATCGGCTGCAGAGACAAAATTTGTCTTTGCAGCCGATTTTGCGTGAAAAGCGCTACTCGTTTTCTGTCAACTTCGAAGTCACAAATTACTTTTAATCGTGGTACCGCTTTTTGGCGCAGCCGCCTGCTTGGCTTCTTCCTGAGCCTTAAGTGCCTTAGCTTTTGCTTCAGTAATCGTCGGCAAATCAATCCGGAAAATAGAGCCGTGGCCCAGCGCCGAGTCAACTTCAATTTGGCCGTGGTAACTTTCGATTAACTGCTGAGCGATCGATAAACCGAGCCCATTGCCGCCTTTTTCCCGACTACGAGCTTTGTCGACGCGGTAAAAGCGGTTGAATACGCGATGCCGATCTGCTTCGGCAATGCCTTCGCCGAAATCCTGCACGGCCAAAGCAACGCCATCCCCGCTGCTTTGGGCCATCGAAACGTGGATCTCTTTTCGGGTAGTCGAATATTTGACCGCATTATCCATTAAAATAATCATGACTTGCTCTAGATGATTACGATACATACGAACATACGTTGTCTTCTCGAGGTCATCATCTAACGTAAAGGTGAAGTCGGGATGAATCATACGAAAATCAGCGACAACCTGTTGAACGGTTTTATGCACATCGACCACGGCATTAGGAAATTGGACATCCACCTGATCGGCCCGGGTCAGATCCAGCATCTCCTGAATCAGGCTCTTCATGCGAGTGATTTCCTGCAACGATGCCTTCAAAGACTCATCTAAAACCTCAGGATCATCCTTGCCCCACCGATTCAACAGTTGCAGGTGGCCTTCCAAAATGGCAACCGGCGTCCGCAATTCATGTGATACATCCTGCACAAATTCGCCTTGCTGGTCAATGTACCGCTGAATGCGATCTAACATGCCGTTAAATTCGAGCACTAGATCACCAAGCTCATCGTTACGTTTGAGCGCCGGTATTCGGACAGTACTTTCAGGCTCCTCATTCACCACATCAATGGCATTCGTGATTAATCTAATTGGTTTTAAGAAGCGCGTTGCCAAAATATAACCAATCAGAATTGAAATCAATACCGCCGCAAAGCTTAAACCCACGATTAGTAACGTGATTTCGTGCATGGTCGCATGAAACGCCGTTAGTTTATTCGTTACTTGTACATAACCAATTAAGTTAGAATTCGTAGCCGAGTATATCGGCGCAGTGCCTACCAGACCATTAAAATCGCCAATATGGCTCTCTTGTACCTCGGTACCATGAACCTTGCCTAATGTGATGGGCGTATCCCGCGACTGAAAAATATTCGTACGATCACGTGAGAAAACCGATACGCTCACATCAGCCTGCGCCAACTTTTGAATCACCGAATCGGAGAAAATTCGTTCTCGTGATTCACTCGGTGCCGGTAACGAAGGTTGGTCCGATGCTGTTGTCCCTTCCAACCGCGGAACAACCTGGGCAATGGTCAAATCGCCACTGACTGGGGAAAGTCGTTGGACGACGGTACTAAGCGTGTCCGTGACGGTTCGGCGCTCCTGATTCAAAAGGATTTGTCGCATCGCGCCGTATAGAATCATCGAAAAAGTGACAAAAGTGACAAAAATCCCAACACCAACCGTTACGGCCCATTTGACCTTTAACGAGATGCGGGGACTTTTCTTCTTTTGCCCAGTAACTGTCTGTTTAATTGCCATCACGAACGCATGACATAGCCGGTTCCCCGAACCGTCTGAATATAACTTGGTTCACCTGGCCGATCGATTTTGTTACGAATATAGCGGACGTAGACATCGACAACATTCGTTTCAACATCGGAATTGTAACCCCAGACCTTGGAAAGCAAGACATCACGGGCCAAAACCACGTTGACGTTCTCCATCAAAGTCAGGAGCAATTCATACTCACGCTTGGTCAGCTCAATAATGTCATCACCGCGGCGAACAACCCGGTTTTCCTTCTCAATCACAAGATCACGATATTTGATCGTAGTTTGTTTGGCCGTGTTATTTTCGCCTTCGATGCTAATTCGGCGTAACAACGCGCGTAATCGCGCCAGTAATTCTTCGATGGCAAAAGGCTTGACAATATAATCGTCAGCGCCGTGATCCAAGCCACTAACACGATCAATCACGGAATCACGAGCCGTCATCATGATAATCGGCGTATTCTTGACCTGACGTACCCGCCGGCAGACTTCAAGGCCATTCAACTCCGGCAACATCAAATCAAGCAGAATGGCATCCCAGTCTTCAGCCAACGCCGCCTCAAGTCCGGTGCGGCCATTGAAATGGACTTCTGTTTCATAGCCTTCGTGTTTTAGTTCCAGCTCGACAAATCGAGCAAGATTTTTTTCATCCTCAATAATCAGTATTTTACTCATCAGGGTCTCCTTATGCTTTCTTAGTAGCACCACACACGCAGCGCAGCTTTATTCGTGATTTCTCATTAAAAAACGATGCTAAGCCAGTTTAGCACAGTTTTCTCATTTTGGCTATAAGCCGCGTGATGATGGGCACAATTACCTTTGAAAAAAGTTTGCTCGGTGATTTTCTCATTTTTCAATCCGGATAGATTCTCATAAACAGGTCCACTCTCATACTCAACCCCGTTACCCACTCGCTCAGTACTTCTCTAATTTTATTTTCATAAGTGGTCTATCGATAATGACTATCAAGCCATCGATGTACATCTTTAGCTCAACCTCTAACTAAAAAAGAGTCAACCCGCCTTGATTGCGGATTGACTCGATTGATTGGTTATTAAGATTTTAAGCCTCGTGGTACCAGCTATAATGGAAAATACCTTCACGATCGGTGCGTTCGTAAGTATGGGCACCAAAGTAATCGCGTTGTGCCTGCGTCAGGTTAGCAGGAAGAACTGGTGAACGATAAGAGTCGTAGTAGCTGATCGCTGCGGAGAAACCAGGAACCGGCACGCCTGCCTTAACTGCAAGACCGACCAGATCGCGAACACTTTCCTGATAATTCTTGGCGATATTCAGGAAGTAATCATCTAACAACAAGTTTTGCAAATCTGGCTTTTTGTTGTAAGCATCGGTGATGTTTTGCAAGAAACGGGCACGAATGATGCAGCCGGCACGCCAGATTTTTGCCAATTCACCATATTGAAGATTCCAGTCGTATTTTTCTGAAGCGAAGCGCATCTGTTCAAAGCCTTGTGCATACGACATCAACTTGCTGAAGTACAGAGCCTTGCGAATCATTTCGATGGCTTCTTTTTTATCGACCGAAACGTTAGCAACTGGCTTCGGCAAAACCTTGCTTGCTGCTACGCGTTCCTGCTTCATTGCACTGATGTAACGTGCATAAACGGATTCCGTGATCACACTTTGCGGAACCCCTAATTCAAGTGCTGATTGTGACGACCACTTGCCGGTGCCTTTGTTACCCGCGCGATCCAAAATGACATCTACAATCGGCTTGTCACTGCCAAGATCATCCTTGCGTGTCAGAATATCGGCGGTAATGTCAATGAGATAAGAGTCCAATTCGCCTTTGTTCCATTCGCTGAAGATGTCGGCAATTTCTTTAACATCCAAGCCAAGGAAGTTCCGCATCAAGTTGTAACTTTCAGCAATCAGTTCCATGTCACCGTATTCGATACCATTGTGAACCATTTTGACATAATGGCCAGCCCCATTTGGCCCGATATAGGTCACACATGGCGCGCCATCGTCAGCTTTTGCAGAGATGGCTTCAAGAATCGGCGCAACCAGATCATAGGCTTCTTTTTGGCCACCTGGCATGAGCGACGGACCGTGGAGCGCGCCTAATTCGCCGCCAGAAACACCCATCCCGATGAAGTTGATGCCCGATTTGTCTAATTCGGCACTCCGCCGCATGGTGTCTTCAAAGAACGTATTCCCACCATCAATTAAAACGTCGCCTTTATCAAGCAGCGGCAACAATTCTTTGATGACCGCGTCAGTGCCGGCGCCAGCTTTGACCATCATAATAATACGCCGCGGCTTTTCCAGCGAAGCAACAAAGTCCTCGATTTTATAACTTGGTACCAACTTCTTATCTGGATGCTCATCCACAACCGCCTTGGTTTTACTTCCGGTTCGATTGTAGATTGCAACGGTATTGCCGCGGTTTTCAATGTTCAAGGCAAGATTTTTGCCCATCACGGCCATGCCAACAACCCCGATTTGTGGTTTATCCATCACGTGGACCTCCTCATTAATTTCAACATTTACACCACTCATGTTAGCAGAAACAGCCTTGATTTAACAGTCTTCAGAAGGCTTGCCAGGCAGGTAAACTGTATTATTTTCAAGCTAGTCAAGTTTAGACTGAGTAGTGACCAAACCTATAAAAAAGCAGTGCCCCGACTTATGCCAGTGGGCACTGCTTAATTCATGACTTGAACCTAGTATCTGTTCACCTTTTATCATTCAGGCTTAGCTGGTTTTTTAGCAACAGGCAGACTCATCACGATTTATCCTGATCCGGAAACATCCCCTTCAACTTTGCAAAGGGATTATCTGCCTTCTTTCCCTCTTCTATCCGTTTCTTGTACTCATCTTCGGCAAGCACTTCCCATTCATCTCCGGCAGGCATATCACCAGTGGCTACTTCTTCCGGTGTGAGCACTTGCATCGGAATGCTGAGCAACAGATGATCCTCGACTGCTGGCAAAAGGTTCAGTTCGGATTCTTCGAGTGGCATCAAAATTTCGCCATCTTCATACTGATCCGCATGGCCTTCATCTGTTAAATAGATTTCACTAAAAGTAAAGTTCTGCGGCATCGTCACCGGTTTCAGACTCCGAGTGGACGGCACCACGAGCGTACCGGTCAGATTAACACTGACCAAAAAATCGCCGCGATCATACAACACATCCCCACTCACCTGAATGGGACTCACGTCAAGAATCTCCGGATCACGATCCTGCAAATCAGCTTTGACATCTAACGTGGTACTAAAGTGTAGCGGTTGTTCATCATGTTTCATTAATTCCTGAATGGTCCATTTCAACATGGCGATCCTCCTTAAAAATACATTCGAAAGCCCAGGACCTTCGGATAAAAAATCGATTCATACGCCTGGAATGAGTGGCGGTCGACCATAATTCTGTTCAACGCCGCTAATGGCTGTAATCAATCGATCTGCGCGATGGGTCATGGCCAAGACCCCATCCGGTGCAAGCATATCAGCACTGACACGTGTGAGCAAGGGGTACGGCAGGTCGTGTTTGACAGTGCGCAGATATTGCTGCCCGACAGAGGTGAACCCAAGAACATGTAACTGTGGCAGGCGCCGAGCTTTCGTGACAGCAGCGGTTGTCATATTGAGCGTGATGGCTAAGGCAAGCCGACGTAATCGAGCATAGGTATAACGTTTTGACTTAACCCGGCGCAAAAACTCGGTCATATCATTTACACCATCAATCTGCTGGGTGAACCGGTATTCCAACCCCTCTGCCATCGTCGCCACTTGCCGTAATTCAGCTAAATCAGCTGTTTGCAGGCGAAATTTTAGCCATGGGAAAAATTGTGACCAGCCATATTGCTGTTGCTCAGCATAAATCGAAATCAAGTCTGATGGCACAATATCTGCGACGGACTCCCTTTGACGCAAGCGCTGCCGCACCGCTGAAGCACTGGCAAGATTAGCCTTGATCTGCTGGTCATCATGTCCAACGCTTTGTCGCCCAAATGGATAAAGCTGCATTGGCACCTGTAATGCCAAAACCGCTTTAGCATAACTCAGGCCCAACATAAAATTCGGATCGGTCTGAGTAATCCCCGCCACCTTCGCATAGGCAGCATTAAGCTGGGTCGCATAGGTCTGCGTGTAATCGGCAAAACCTGGATCCGTTAAATCAGTGGCCGCCAATTGCTCGGCAAGCTTTAAATAGGCTAGCTCAGGATGCTCGGTTCCAAATGCCAGTGCCGGCACATGCAACGCTGCTAAGGCCGACACACCAGCCTGGGCGAATTGATCGGCCGCTTGAACGGCGCCGGTGACCGGCAATTCAATCACAATATCGGCGCCATGACTCAATGCTGCTTCTGCGCGTACCCACTTATCAAAAATCGCCGGTTCGCCACGCTGCACATAATTGCCTGACATGACCACCACAACGACATCTGCGTGTGTTAAACTTCGCGCTTTAGCTAGTGCAAAAGCATGGCCCGAGTGAAACGGATTAAATTCCGCAATCATGCCAACAGCTTGCATAAACACCTCCAGAATCGTCTTCGTCAATGACATCATGTTCGCTTTTGCTATCGCTTCTTCGCATGAAAGAACCAACGGGTACTCTTGGCCGAAACTGGCTGCATGCCAAAATCAGCCGTGACTTCAATCTTTTCAAAGCCGGTTGCCTGCAACGCTGCCAAATAATCTTCCAGCGGATAAGTTCGTTCCTTGTGCGTTTCAGTTAGCGGCTTGTAGGCATCTAAGCCCTCGTCATAGATGAAAAAGGTCAGATCGTGTTCGATACTATGCGGCTTTTCACCGACAAAGCTATTCCACAAAAAGGCAAAGTCATCACTTTGATAATTGTACATATAGCCAGGAAAAACCTGATCCATCTGGTAAAGCGAGTGGGCATCAAAAAGAAAATCCCCGCCTGAAGGTAGCAATGCCGCCACCTGGGCGAAGACTTGCCTAACTGCACCAAGATCGGGCATATAGCAAATGGAATCATCAAAACACGTGACAACCGGAAACGTTGGCAAATCTTGCAAATCCCGCATATCGCCTTGAATCAAATTCAATTCGACCCCAGCATCAACAGCCTTTTCTTTTGCTAATGTCAACATATCGGCCGATAGATCAAAATTCGTGACCTGGTACCCTGCCTCAGCCAACATCACTGCAAGAAAACCCGACCCGCCAGCCAGTTCCAGCAATGGCTGATGATTCGGCACCACCCTTTTTTTGACATAGTCGCGCCAGCGTAAGTACAGCGATTGATCCATCAGCTGATCATAAACTTCAGCAAATGTGGTGTAAATCATGCCTCAACCCACTGATCAACGTTGACAAGCGGTGCACTTTGCCACAACTTCTCAAGATTATAAAATTGACGTTCCTCTGGCATAAAGACATGGACCACCACATCATTTAGATCAATGAGCATCCATTTTGAACCCTTTTGGCCTTCGATGCGGCGAATATCAACACCCGCAGCTTCTTCTTTTTCTTCGATTTCATCCACAATCGCCTGTACCTGACGATCCGAAGTGCCGCTCATAATGACAAAATAATCTGCCAATAAACTCACGCCGCGCATATCCAAAGCGACGATATCCTCGGCACGCTTTGAATCGCCGGCTTTAACAGCAATTTCTAACATTGTTTTTGCGTCGACCATAGACTACTCCTTTGATAAAAATGCGTTATAAGTTAACAGTGTTTTAGGAAAGACCAGCTTACGCGCGCCGATCAAGTACATCAGCGTATTTTCCAATTCAATGCGACTAGCCTCTTCCAGATTCGTTTCGGCAGCCTTCCGCGCCTTGGCTTCGACTGGCAAAGCCCGTTGCGGTTCAATAAAATCGCCAACAAAGACACACTCGTCTAGTTGCGTCATTTCCGGATCGCCGGTTGTGTGCCGGGCAATGGCGGTCAAAACCTGCTTATCCGTAATGCCAACTTCGGTTTGAATAAAATGAACGCCGACAACCCCGTGCCAGACACCGCGTCCATACTGCAACAAGCTAGGATCAAAACCATCTTCGACAATCACCCGTTTGTAAGTTTCAACCGGAATCTCTTTGCCGTAATCATGCAACAACCCCGCCAAACCGGCACGATCAACATCCAAGTCAAACCGTTTAGCCAGTTCAATAGCCGTTGCTTCCACGCGCAAACAATGTTGATAGCGTGGTTCATCCAAGCGATTGCGTAGTCGATTTAAGATTTCCTTGCGACTCAAGCCATGTGTCAAGCTGTCAGGATACTGATGTTCATTCACGATATAATCCCTCTTTTTGAATATAGTCAATAACTGGGTCTGGTACCAAATAACGCAGGCTGCGTCCACTTTGCACCCGTTCACGCACCGCGGTCGAACTGATATCGATTAGCGGGGCATCGACCCATAAAATCGGATAGCGACTGACTGGTGTGTAACCGCGGCGTTTAACGCCCACGAAAGTCACCAGTTTGACAAGTTCATCAATATGGGCCCACTTGGGTAAATAATCGACCATGTCGGCACCGATGATGAAGTAATAGTCAGTATCCGGATGCAGACGGCGTAATTCCTGCATGGTTTGATAGGTATAACTAATGCCGCCACGACGAATTTCAATGCCTTCCAATCCAAAAAGCGGATTATCAGCAATGGCCAATTGTACCATGTTCACTCGGTGTCGTGCCGAAATCGCGGTTTTCGTGTCGACATGCGGCGGCTGATTATCCGGCATGAAATAAACTTTTTCCAAGCCGAGTTCGGTACCGGCTGCCTCTGCCATAATTAAATGGCCGTTGTGAATCGGATTAAATGTTCCGCCGAACAGACCCACCTGCTTGCGACGATGCACACCCAGAATCTGTTCGCGCATTGCCACTGAGATGACCGGCTGAGTTAAGGTGACACTCTGCGTCTTTTCCATCGCAATCCCTACCGTGCGTTCACTTCAAGACTAATTCGGCGATGCTCGGTTTTAGCTGCTTCTTTGTAGACAATCACCGTGCGGCCGATAATCTGAGCCACTTCCAAACCGGTAATCGCGGCCTGTAAAGTATCGGCAACTTCCCGCGGCGTATCATCGGCGGTTGGCAACAAACTAATTTTGACCAGTTCTCGTGTTTCTAACGCATCTTTGACACCAGTGACAAACGCATCACCAAGGCCATTTTTACCAACTTGAATCAACGGTTTGGTTGTCATCGCCAGGCTCCGTAAATAACGTTTCTGTTTACCAGTTAACATATTTTTAAAACAACTCCTCTGATGGCACTTGCGCCAACTTTGACTTAACGGGGACTAGCCGTATCCTTGCGATCGTAATCACGCTTAAATGAAGGCTTTTCGCAATAAGACATCAACACCCTTAGGAGCATACCCGGCAATTGTGACACCGGCCGGTACGGTAATCCAACCAAGTCCGGCAAAAACAAGATCCGACTTTTCTTTTGGGGTGAATTCAAACCGTACCAATAGCGGAAATTGGGCCACTTCATCTGCTTGCGGTGGCGCAAGTAGCCCGCCAACATGCTTCTGGTAAAAATCATCAGCGTTGACCAGCTTGGTGCGGTGCAACGGCAACTGATTATCCGTATAGATCACGAACGACTGACGACCGCCGCGAAGATAGTCGAATCGCGCCAATCCGCCAAGAAAAATTGTTTGTCCCTCATTCAGCTGATAGGTAGCGGGCTTGATAACCGATGTCGGTGAAACCAGTTTTAAATCCTTAGGTCCGACAAAATGCGCCATCTGGTGTCGGTGGATAATCCCCGGTGTGTCGATCAGCGACTGACCGTCATCCAACGGAATCATAATCCGATCCAGCGTCGTTCCCGGAAAACGCGAAGTGGTAATCAGGTTCTCAACGCCAGTTAATTCCTTAATAATTCGGTTGATCAAAGTCGATTTACCGGTGTTCGTGACGCCGACAACGTAGACATCGCGATGCTCCCGATATTTTTCAATGGCTGACAATAGTTCGTCAACGCCAAAGCCTTTTTTGGCGCTGGCCAGCATCGTCGCAACCGGGCGTAACCCCTGCGCTTTGGCTTGTTGCTGCAACCAATTTTTTAACCTGTTCGGATTCAGCGACTTCGGCAAGACATCGGCTTTATTGCCCACTAAAATAACCGGATTATTGCCGACAAATCGATGTAAACCGGGAATCACACTGCCATTAAAATCAAAAATATCAATCACATTCACAATCAGGGCGTTGCTTTCACCGATGGCATTCAGCAAGCGTAAAAAATCATCATCAGTTAACGTGACAGGCGCAATTTCATTATAGTGGCGCAACCGGAAACAGCGTTGGCAATAAATCTCATCATCAACATCAGCTTTAGCTAAAGTAACGGCAGGCAAGTATCCGGGTTGCTTTGGATTTATTGTCTGTAAAATAGCGCCACAGCCTATGCAGCGGCGCTCTTCATCATTTTTGATGGTGTCCATGAATGTCCTCCTGATAATTTAGTTGCCGTTTTTTAGCAAGTGCTTTAAACACAAAGCCTTCAAAAAACCGATTGATCCGCGTGTTCCACGCATCGCTTTCGACCAGTGGCTGCGTTAGAATCGTGCGCACACCAGCAAGATTGCCGGCCCAGATATCGGTCAGGAGCTGATCCCCGACCATCACCACTTCCGAACGTTTCAAGTCTAATTCTTTACGTGCTTTGGTAATCCCCACCGGCAACGGCTTTAATGCTCGCGCAACATACGCGACTTGAAGTTTGGCCATTGCTTTGTGGATACGATTAGCGTTGTTATTTGAGACGACCACTACCTGAATGCCAGCTTTTTTCAGATCTGAAAGCCAGCGATTCAGTTTAGCGGTACCTTCGGGGTGATTCCACGCCATTAACGTATTATCAAGATCCGTCAACACCGCTTTAATGCCTTGCTGTTTCAGACTGGCAGGCGTCAGACTGAAGATATTCGTTACCAGCCAAGTCGGCTCAAAAACTGCCACAAATCTTTCCCCTCTCCGGTTGTTCATATCATTATATTATAGCGGAAAAGATGACTCAGCGCGAGGCCGTTTGCCGATTGCTTACAGCACGTCTTTAATGAAAGCGCTTTTTTAAAAAGACGAAATAATCGCCTTATTGTGGCAAACAAGGTACGATAAGTTTGAAGTCAAACGCTCGCATTACGTTATTAAGCCTGTTATACTTATTTTTAGTAAGCATTTCAAAATAGGAGGCAGCACCATGACCCGTTTGCATCATGTCTCGCTTTTAACTGGCGACGCAACCGCGACCATTCACTTTTATACAAATGTTTTGGGATTGCGATTGGTTAAAAATACGGTTAATCAGGAAAACATTCACGTCCGGCATTTGTTTTTCGGTGATTATCAGGGAACGCCTGGCAGTGTCGTGACTTTTTTCGTCATCGAAAGACTTGGCCACCGTTATGACGGGCGCAATCAATTAGGCGGAATCGATTTGGCAATTCCCAGCGACTCTTTGCCTTTTTGGTTTGAACGGCTGCAACAAGCCGGTTGTGTGATTTCTGAAGCCGCGGACCGTCTTACGTTGGTTGATCCTTCTGATACACCGGTTCGACTGATTGCCTGCCAGAAAACTTTGCCAGATCATTTAACGGTTCCTAACGACATCCTCGGCAATCGGCAAATCACCGGACTGATCAATGTTGACATCCCCGTTGCTGACCACGAGGCCGAGAAAGTCTTCTTCGAAGCAATGCTAGGCCAAACAGCCGAGCATGGACAGTTTAAGCTGGCAGCGGGCAACACTTTGACATTACAACCAAGCCTGACGAATGATGTCAAACGGTTTGGCCGTGGCAGTATGGATCATTTTGCTTTAACTGTTGATCATGAAGAGGCGTTGCCGCGGCTGGGCACGATTGCCGCACAGCATGGCTACGAAGTTGAAGAGTTCGCCGATCGCGGCTGGTTTAAAAGTCTTTACGTTCGCGACTTAGCTGACAACCGCATTGAATTTGCAACCCAGTCACCGGGTTTTACGTTGGACGAGCCGCTTGAGCATTTAGGCGAGAAACTTGGTCTGCCGCCGAAGTTCGAAGCAAGGCGTTCGTCCATTAAAAGTTATTTTAAAACCAAAGGAGTGGATTTCCATGATTGAACATCCGTTACTCGGCATGAACCACGTCACCGCCATGGCAAGCGATCCTCAAGCCATTTTCGATTTTATGAGTAAAACGCTCGGCCTGCACTTGATTAAGAAAACCGTTAATCAGGATGCATTAGACACCTATCACTTCTATTTTACCGATGACCAAGGCACTGCGGGCACCGACATGACCTTCTTCACATTTCCAAATCAGGAAAAAGGCAAAAAGGGAACCAACATGATTTCGCGCGCCAGTTTCCGCGTCCCAAGCGATGCTGCTTTGGATTACTGGCTCAAGCGGTTTGCGGAAAAAAGCGTTGCCAATGATGGCATCAGCACGCAGTTTGACGCCAAAATCATCAATTTTCACGATCAGGATGATCAGCAATTCCAACTTATCTCCGATGAACACAATCATGGCGTTGCGGGCGGTACGCCTTGGAAACACAATGACGTTCCGGAAGCTTTTGCCATCACCGGTCTTGGCCCGGTCACGGTGACGATTTTCAATCTAGGCCACATGCAATATGTATTAACGGAAATTATGGGTTATACCAAGATCGCTGAAGACGGCAACTGGTCACTTTACGAAGTTGGCAATGGCGGTCATGGTGCTCAAGTCATTTTGGAACATCGCGAAGATCTGCCGATTGCGGTTGAAGGCTTTGGCAACATTCATCATGCGGCCTTCTCCACTGATACCCGCGAGACGCTTGGCACCTGGATTGATCGCATCAAGCAATATCGCCTGCCGCAATCAGGGTATGTCGATCGTTTCTACTTTAAATCCGAGTACTTCCGGGCAGCACCCCAAATTCTTTTTGAAATCGCAACAACCGGACCAGGCTTCTTACAAGACGAAACCTACGATGAAGCCGGCATTCACTTAGAGTTGCCGCCATTTTTGGAAAGCAAACGTGCTGAGATCGAGAAGCAGCTAACGCCGGTCAAAACCGATTGGCGCGGTCGTTAATACGTGGAGGTTGTTATGGCAGAAGAAAATGTCAATTATACGTTTGTAAAAGGCGATCCGACCGTCTCTCCCTTGTTATTGCTGCACGGCCAAGGTGGTAATGAAAATGACTTGCTGCCGATTGGCAAATACCTGTCGCCTAATAGCCCGATGCTGTCAATTCGTGGCCGTATTCAGGAAGAAGGGATGAACCGTTATTTCCGTCATTCCGAAAACGGCGGATTTGATTTAGCCAACCTAGAACAGGAAACGACTTGGCTTTTTTCGGTATTGAACGAGCTTTGCCAAAAATTCAATATCGACTATAACCGATTTATCGTTGTCGGTTATTCAAACGGCGCAAATGTTGCTGCGCGTGCCTTGTTAACGCGGCGTGATACTTTTCACACCGGGCATCTTCTTCCACCCGATGGCCCTTTCTACGGTCGATTCCCAACAAGATTTAAGTGATGTCAAAGTCTGGATGTCTCATGGTGACAAAGATCCCATCGTTCCTGCCCAGAACTTTAAGGTACTGGCAACTTATCTCAAGGAACGAGGTGCTGACGTCACCATTTTTCGGCACGATCAAAGTCACAATTTAAATGAGGCAGAGCTAGCAAACGCCAAATCATGGTTGGCTGACAGCGGCCGACTGCAAGATTGGCAACGGAGGTGAATCTGATGCAACGTTTTGGGTTTGAAGCATATGGCAAACCAAGTGTTTTTCAAAGTATTGAAGCCCCTGTTCCGGAACCGAAACCCGGTCAGGTACAGTTGCAGGTTCTGGGTTTTGGACTGAATCCGTATGATGCCTCATTGCGACGGGGTGAACAGGCAGCGTTTCGTAAGGTTAAGTTTCCTGTGGTGCCTGGAACAGATGTGGTTGGACGCATTACCAAGTTGGGTGAAGGCGTTAATGATTTTGCAGTTGGCGATGTGGTTTTGAATTATCGGCCAATCGGCGGCTATAGTGAATTTGTGACAGCATCGACTTCTAAGGTTTACAAAAAGCCGACTGCTCTGAGCTTCCTGGATGCAGCGGCATTACCTCAGGTCGGTTTGGCCGCCTTTAATATTCTTCACTACATGTTAGATCTGAAGCCCGGACAAACGCTGGGCGTTGTTGGCGCTAGTGGCGGTGTCGGTGCCATTTTGGTTCAAATTGCCAAATTCGAAAAATTAAACGTTATTGCCGTGGCTGGTGATCAGCACCGTGACTATTTGAATCAATTAGGCGCGGATCAAGTCTTCGGCTATACCGATGATTTGCCGACGGATGCAGCTGATGCGGTGGTCAATGCCGTTTTTGGCGCTGCCGATCACGGTGCCGCATTGAAGTTGGTTAAGCCAGATGGTCAATATGTGACGACCGCTTATGCCGACGTTGATCTCAGCAGCAAGCCTGCCGTGAAGCATTTGCAGCTAAATCCATCGAAAGACTATTCCGTTCACGATGGCTTTGCTTACCTCACGGATGTTGCCCAAAAATGGGGCTTACAGGTCCGCGTTGCCCAGACTTTTCCATTTGATGTCAACGGTGTTATTGCCGGCCACGAAATGTTAGAGACACATCATGCTCCGGGAAAATTAGTCGTCATGCAGAATCGGCATATCATCCATCCTGTTCGTAAAGACGTCAACCATCTGTAGCCCACCTTGAGAAAAACTGCTTGCGACTAACTTCTTTCCGCCGTATGATAACCGCATGCACGGAAAGGCGGGAAGATATGAGAATTGCAGTTTATTGCGGTGCCAATCATGGTGCTGATAACGCATTTCTTCAGGCGGCTACCCGGGTCGGTGCCTGGATTGCCCAGCGTGGTGACACCTTGGTTTACGGCGGTGGCAAGCTGGGGTTGATGGGTGCAGTGGCTGGCAGCACCCTCGAACATGGTGGCAAGGTGATTGGCGTTATGCCCCAGGTACTGGCGGATCGTGGTCTGGCAATGCCCAACCTAACGCATCTGGAAGTGGTTGCGGATATGGGCATCCGTAAAGCACGGATGATTGAATTGGCTGATGTCGATATCGCATTACCCGGTGGTCCCGGTACGTTTGAAGAAATCACGGAAGCCATTTCGTTTTCGCGCATCGGATTAAACCCGAGTCCTACCATTTTATTTGATCAAAATGGTTACTATCGACCATTGCAGCAGATGTATCAAACGGCTGTGGATCAAGGGTTCTTTGATCAGGATGCGTTCGATAATATCTTGTTTTCATCTGATTTACAGGAAATTAGCACGTTTATCGCAAATTACCAACCGCTTGGGGTACGGCAATATCATTAGACAGACAAATGATCATTCGGTTCATTTAAAAAGCACGCCGTTTCATTCAGATGAATGAAATGACGTGCTTTTTTAAGTAAGCATAAACCGACCCGTTTAAAAACCTAAGTGCAAATGGCTCGAATGCTGACCATTGGACATAAAGTTTTCTCCATTTTTGGTTCGCGGATCAGTAAACACATTTATAACGTTATTAAGCCAAAGCTTTTTTAGCAGTGTCTGCCAAGGCCTTGAAACCATCTGGATCACTGACTGCAAGATCGGCGAGCATTTTACGGTTCATGTCGACATTGGCAACTTTCAGGCCGTGCATCAACTTGCTGTATGAAATGTCGTTCATGCGAGCAGCTGCGTTGATCCGAGCAATCCAGAGACGCCGAAAATCACGTTTCTTGGCGCGACGATCGCGGAATGCATAGCGATATGAAACCATGACCTGGGCACTGGCTGCCTTAAACAGTAAATGCTTGGCACCACGATAACCCTTAGCGAGTTTCAGTACCTTCTTACGACGCTTACGAGTAACTGTTCCACCTTTAACACGTGGCATTAGAATTCCTCCTCAAATCAAATCCGATAGCTTATTATTTCATCTGGCTGAGCATCTGGCGGATCCGCTTCATATCTGAGTGGGATACCAATGCTGACTTACGCAATTGACGACGCTGCTTCTTCGTCTTGCCGTGGAAACGGTGTGACGTATAAGCGTGACCGCGCTTAAGGGCACCTGATGCGGTTTTCTTAAAACGCTTTGCGGAAGCGCGGTGGGTCTTGAATTTTGGCATGTCTTTTTCCTCCTCTAAACATCAATGCGCGCACGACTACTCAAAGCCGTGCACGCCTTTGTAACATTAGCCGATGATTACTTATCGGCTCGCGGTGCAAGCATTAAGAACATGCTGCGACCATCCATCTTTGGATGCGTTTCAACAGTAGCAATTTCCTTAACGGCATCCGCCATCTGTTCAAGAACCTTACGACCAAGATCCTTGTGCGTAATTGCTCGACCACGGAATCGAACGCTCACTTTGACCTTGTCCCCTTTTTTCAGGAACTTCGTCGCGTTCTTAAGCCGGGTATTGAAATCTGCTTCACCAATGGTCGGGCTCAGGCGGATTTCCTTAATGGTGACAGTCTTTTGTTTCTTCCGAGCATCGCGCTCTTTCTTCTGCAGCTCGAATCGGAATTTCCCGTAGTCCATGATGCGGGCAACCGGTGGCTTGGCATTTGGCGATACTAAAACAACATCTAAGTTTGCATCCTCGGCAATGGCCAAGGCGTCACGCGTACTCTTAACGCCGAGCTGTTCACCGGTCTGGGAGATCAATCGAACTTCACGTGCGCGAATACTGTCATTGACTATCAGATCTCTTGCTATGGTTGTTCACCTCCGTGTGAATTTCAGAGAAAAAACAAAAACAGCGTGGCCACAAAGACCCCGCTGTTCATTAAATACCGAACTAATGAGCCTAGAGGTCTAAAGACATGGGCGAGAAGCGGGAACTTCTGCTTTTTCTCAACACCGATAACTATACAGGAGCAATCCGTCCGCGTCAAGAGGGATCCTATCAATGTTATCGTTGGTAAAAGGGTGCGAACTCACCGCTGACATATCTACCTAGTTCATTGTCGGCTGGGCTGACATGAAATTGCTGAGTTTCCGGTAAATAGGCTTCTGCAAAACCGACCAATGCATGTAAATCAGCATCTTTATCGGCATCGACAACCAGTAGCAAGCTTTGTGCGTCGTCAGCCCGAATCATGGTGACAAGATAAGCTGCGTGCACGCTGGGGATTTTAGGAAGATAATCACGTAATCGATCAACAAGGTCAGCGGTTTCCTGAGTTGCCTCGCTAATTCGAACGGCCTCTCCATGTTTGGCCTGATCCGGTTTGGCAACATAAAACAAATTGGCACGGGATAACACCATGTTTTCGTCATACGGATTAATGACCACGCCGAAAATGTCGCGATCCTCATATAGAAAATTAGCACAATCAGCAATTGTCGCAACCGCAAAATGATCGTGATCCGGACTTTTGGCAAAGTTTGCCTGATCCGTAAAAATCGGCAAATAGTCATGCCCATTGTCATCGGTGAGCATCACCACGGTCGGATCACCTGTGCGTGCCGTTCCTACTGGCAGCATAAACCTGGCACTTTTTAAACCAGCATAAAATGCCGCCTGCGTGTCTTCATTTTGATCGGTTCGTAAAAGTCGCATCAGATGAATCAGTTGGGGATTTTGAATTTGTGGCTCATCAGTCATTGTTGTCATCTCCGTTGTCATGATGTAAATCAATCGTCATTTTGTATCGAAAATCCCGTAATTTTTTAGGTAAGCCGATCAGCCATGACAATAAAACGATGCCGACACTGCCGAAAACCGCCACGCCTTGAGGTTGAAATTCAATTTTGCCGAACCACCAATTGGCAATGCCATACGCGGCCAGTGCCGTTAGAAGCATCACGATCCCCATCAGCACCAGTAAACCACGACCGCGATGCGCAATGAGCCAGCGGCCGCGTTGACTGGGAGTTCGCCAGGGCAACCTCAAGTAAACCAGCAAAACAACGAAATACAAGCTGGCTGCCAAAACTTTTGTGACAAAAAATAAAACGAGCCATGAAGTCCATAACGCAATAACCACCTAGTCACCCTTTCTTCGATGTCTGTCGTAAATGTGTCCAGTGTATCACACATGGCAATCAAGGCTAAAGGATGGCTGGTTTGGAGCAACGATGAAGAAAAAAGGACTGGTCAAATAGCCCAGACCTTCCCCTATGTCTTTTAAGGCAATTGCATTAATCGCCTAAAACCTTCTTCGCTTCAGTGGACTTGGCCTTACCATCGCGACTGTAGTTCTTCACTTCGGCAACCATAGCGTCAATGAACATGTTACCGGCTTCTTCTTCAGTATGCTCATCACCGTAACGTCGAACCGAAACGGCAGCATCGTTGAGTTCTTTGTCACCGACAACGACCGTATATGGAATTTTCTTGGTCTGGGCTTCGCGGATCTTGTAGCCCATCTTTTCATTACGATCATCGACTTTGACACGCAAGCCAGCTGCCAGCATCTGGCGCTTGATGCGGTTGACATAATCCAAGTGTAGATCATTGTTAACCGGGATCAAAACAGCCTGTGTTGGTGCCAGCCAAGTCGGGAACGCGCCCTTGTAGATTTCGGTCAGATAAGCGATGAAGCGCTCCATCGTGCCGACAATCCCACGATGAATCATGACCGGACGATGCTCTTCACCGTCTTTGCCGACATAGGTCAGATTGAAACGTTCTGGCAACATGAAGTCCAACTGGATGGTTGACATTGTTTCGTCATTACCCAAGGCCGTCTTGGTCTGAATATCCAGCTTTGGCCCATAAAAGGCGGCTTCACCTTCAGCTTCATAGTAATCAAGATGCAAATCATCCATCGCACCTTTAAGCATGCTCTGACTGCGAGTCCACATTTCATCATCGTCAAAATACTTTTCGGTATTCTTAGGATCACGGTAGGAAAGGCGGAAGCTGTAATCAGTGATGTTGAAGTCTTCATAAACGTCCATAATCAAGCGCAGAATCTTCTTGAATTCCTCTTGAACCTGATCCAAGGCGACAAAGGTGTGGCCGTCATTCAGCGTCATTTCACGAACACGCTGCAGGCCGGACAAGGCGCCCGACTTTTCATAACGGTGCATCATGCCTAATTCAGCAATACGCAACGGCAATTCGCGATAGGAGCGAATATGATGGTTGTAAATCTGAATGTGGCTCGGGCAGTTCATCGGCCGCAATTCGAGCATTTCGCCTTCGCCCATGTCCATTGGCGGGAACATGTCTTCACGATAATGGTCCCAGTGGCCGGACGTCTTGTACAAGTCAAGGTTAGCAAGCACTGGCGTATAAACATGTTCATACCCATCGGCAATTTCCTTGTCGATGATATACCGCTCGATCACCCGCCGAATCGTTGCGCCATTTGGCATCCAGTAAGGCAGACCGGCACCAACTTTAGGATCGACAAAGAAAAGATCCAGATCGCGACCAATCACTCGATGATCACGTTCGGCTGCTTCCTTGCGCCGTTGAGCATCGTCTTCAAGGCCCTTTTCACTCCAATAGGCGGTGCCGTAAATCCTTTGTAGCATTGGATTGCTGCTCTTGCCTTGCCAATAAGCGCCCGCCACTGACAGCAGTTTGAAATGCTTCAAATCTTTGAGACTCGGTAGCAGGACCTTTTCTTCAAAATCAACAAAGTCGCCCAACTTGTAGCCCTTGATCGGATCGCCAGCTGCTTCGACCAATTGCTTCTTGAACGGATCGTCTTTGAAGCGCGCAAAAGCATCGGCACGACTGAGGACAACCGGTTCCAAAGCGGCGTTGGCTTTAACGATTTCTTCCATCTTCTTCTGAACCGTTGGCAAATCATCGACGCTGACCTGGCCATCTGACCGGTCGGTGTCGTAGTAGAAACCATCCTCGATTGCTTCACCGTTACCAAAATGGATATCAGGATAGAGAGCCTTGAGTGCAGCAGCCAAAACAAACGCCGCTGTCTGACGCAAAACTGTCAGCCCTTCAGCATCATCCTTTGTCATAATCTGCAATTTGCCAGAATGTGCAATTGGTTCGTCGTACGGAATCAATTCGCCATCAAGCTTACCGGCAACTGCTTTTTTTGCCAGGCTATTGCTAATGCCTTCTGTGATGGCTTTCACCGTTGTGCCGTCTGGAAACTGTTTTACATTGCCATCAGGGAACGTAATATCTAATGCCATAAAGTAAGACTCCTTTGTTGTTTTTTCGAAGAGATCATCCGGGGAGGTGGTTGGTGCTCACTTCATAACGCGTTCGCCAGCCCAGAAATCTGCGTGTAAGGCCTTGGTCGCAATGGCCAAAGACCGGCCATCACGCCCAAGACCACTTACTCTCCGGTTTCTAACCGGGCTGGCTCACGCTTAAAAAAAAGTCCCCAACATCTCCTAAGAGACATCAGGGACGATTTGTGATCGCGGTTCCACCCAGGTTGCCGACAGTCTTGCTGCGGGCCACTTCATTAAACGCGTAACCTGCGCAATCGGGCCTTTTCGGCAATCTCGAGAAGTGGTTCGGATCAGGTCTTGCAAGACTTTCAGCCGTGGCCTTGCTCTCTGTCGGATGATCCTTTATTGCTTCCGTCTTCGATAGCTACATTGAACCACATTGCGCGGCTGGGTGCAAGCGGTTTTCTGAAAATTGCGTTATTCTTTATCGTTTGGCACTTTATTTGTCATCGGATTGCGACGATTTTCTCCGCCAACCGTGACCTCCTTAGCCAGAAAACGGATTCGTTCCATAATGCGTTGTGCTTTTAGCATCTCGGAATTGCCGCGGTCAGTTCCGGCCAAGGATTCGGTTAAATCGGCCATGCTTTTGTTGGAGCTGAACAACGTCGGCATTTTTTCCTGCATGCGATATTGCAAAATAATGCCAAGCACATCGTCACGTACCCACGGACTGATACTTTCAGCGCCGATATCATCAAGCATCAGTACCTGCGCGCGTTTGACACGATCGATTTTTTTCAAGACCGTATTGCTGCCAATGGCACTTTTCATTTCAACAACAAAGGTCGGGACGTGGAGCAGCGTGGTTGCAATGCCGCCCTTGCTGGCAAGATCATTGGCAATGGCGCCTAACAAATAGGTTTTCCCAACGCCAAATGGACCGCTTAAATACAGGCCTTGATGAAAAGTTTTGGGATCAGCGACAACTGCCAAAACAAACCGGTTTGCGGCCAGAAGCGCATCCACCCGCTCATCAGTCGGATCGTAATTCGTGAGACTTGCATCGTGAATATCTTTAGGCATATTAACCGAAGTCACCAGCGATGCCTGTTTTGCCTCTTCGTCAGCCGCCATCTTTGCATCTGTCGGCTCATATGCAACATCAATCAGCCCGTTGGCAACGACCAGCGTGGGTTGATAGCCGGGTGCCAATGGTAAGTCACCGCGGGCAATCTTGTTGCGCTCACTGACGAATTCATAGATTTTGGCCGTGCCGCGATCAATCGCATCGTCAGCTAACTCTGCCTCGTGTTGCTTAAGGAAGGTCTGGACATCAGAATCCTGCAAGGCTGCTTTGACCATCTTAAAATATCGCTCCCGCCACTGCCGAGAGTCCATTAACATTGCCAAGCGTTTGCGCATATCTTCCACTAGTTCGTCCCTCCCTTTTCATCACCGAGTTGGCGTAACTTTTCCAACTGCGCAGCCAACGTCTGGCGATCTGCTTCGCTGACTTTTTTTTTCTTGGGTCGATAACCTTCCTTAGCCCAATCTGGCAGCTTTTCCTGCCGCACACCTTTATTCTGAGCTTGATAACGCCTTTTCCCGGTGGCTTTTTCTTGTTCAAACGTATGAATCTGCTGCAACGCTGCTTCCGGACTCGTCACATTGGCCTTCAACCAGCTATTTGCGATGGCATCCATCAACGCTTGATTGATACTGTCATTCGTTCGGAGAATATAATCAATCAGAATATTAATGGTAGGGGCATCAAAAACGTTGCGTTCACTAAGACTCTGTACCGCTCGCAGTTCATTATTGGCCGGATACATCCGATCATTCTTAGCCTGTTTGGTCGCGGTTAAAAACTGACGTGGCGGCATACTTTTTGCCCGTTTCAACAGCGCCTCGTCAGCACTTGCGACTTTTGGCGGTTTGGTTGCCACTGGCTGCACCTTGGTTCGTGGCTGCTGACGGGTATAACTTTGCTCGGCTAGCCGCCGCAAAGCGTTCAAGTCGATTTTGCCCGTCATCACATCGGTCGCCCGACTGATTAGCCGCGCAAAATCAGGCGGTTGAATCCCGTAAAACCCAGCGATTTGATAAAGTGCCTCTTGATGCTTGGCTAATTGACCTGACTGAATATTGCTGTTGGCTAACAGCGATTGCAGAAGCTCCCAATCATAACCTTCACCGTTGCCCAGCCGCGGTAACTGGGGCTGACTTTGATCCATGGCCTTTTTAGCCGCAACGACCGCACTCGGTTCCTCACGCAAATTGTGGTCAAACCGAAACACGTCCAAAAATTTTGCCGTAATCTCCTGCCATTCCGGGCGACGAACTGGTTTCAGACTGAATTGTGCGACCAGTTCGTCATACCTTTTTTCGCCAACCTTGTCATAAAGCAACAAGCCCATCAAATCGTCTTTAAAAAAGGCATCCGGCTGCACTGGCGGGTAAAGTTCATAGGCATAATAGCGTCCCAGTGAATCAACCTGCGTATAGGTTCGCAATAAGCCAACCGCTTCCAGTTTGACGCGGGCCACAAAGAGTTGATCAATGTCGATATCCAACAAATCCAACAGCCAGAGTTGCGGTCGCCGATCCGTCACCAGAGCACGGTCTTTGACTTCCTGCCATAAGCTTAGATAAAGTGCCATGGGAATCGGACCCACGAGCGGTTGATAAAGCGAAATAGCTACTTTTTCGTCAAAATCACTAAAATAACCTGCCTTGGTCAATACAAAACCTGCTTGTGGCATAAACGTATCCGGACGCTGCATATCGAAATTCACCTCTTTTCAGACAACGGACCTGAGACAGCTGCCTCAGGTCCGCTTGTTTCCTGCTCACTATTTCTTGGCCTTCTCCTTCTTCATCATATCCTGAAGCTTTTGCATGAAGACGGACATATCTTTGAACTGACGATAAACACTGGCAAAACGAATATACGCCACGTCATCAACATCCGCTAGCTTGGACATGACGTATTCTCCAATCGCTTGACTGGAAACTTCATTTTCGCCGATGGCACGCAGCTGATTTTCGACCGAATCAACGATTCCTTGCATCTGCTCCATGGTGACCGGCCGTTTTTCTGCCGCCCGGATCAGCCCTTTCAGAATCTTCTCACGATTGAACTCTTCTCTGGTACCGTTTTTCTTAATTACCAATAACGGGGTTTGTTCGACGCGTTCAAAAGTTGTGAAGCGAAACCCGCAATTCTCGCATTCACGCCGGCGTCGGATCGCCCGACCGCCGTCTGTGGGACGCGAATCAACGACCCGCGAACTATTATGATGGCAATGGGGACATTGCACGACTCCACCTTCTTAATCAAAGTTTGATAGCTTATTATAGCACGTGCACGCCGCTTATGATAGGTGCTGCAGTTGCCGAATCAAGGCTTTCGCTTGGGCGATAGTTGCTTCCGCTTGGCCATTATTATCGATAACAAAATCAGCCATGGCCGCTTTTTTCGCTAAGGGTATCTGTGATGCGATGCGTTCTTTGGCTTCCGCTTCTGTCAAACCATCGCGGATCATTAGGCGGGCCAATTGAACATCAGGGTCAACGGTCACAACAGCAACACCATCGAAGGCATCAGCGTAATCGGCTTCATATAAGAGCGGAATGTCCCCAACCACAATCGCAGCACCACCAGCCTTTGCCTGTGCTAACGCTTGATTAATCGCCGCGCGCAGGTACGGCCGATTAATCTGATTCAGTGCCTCCAAACGCCGCGGTTGGGAAAAGACAATTTCACCAAGCTTGGCGCGGTTAAGCCTACCGTCTTCGCGCAGCACTTGCGGTCCAAAGGCCTGGACAATACGGGCAAGTGCAGGGCGACCGGGTTCGACAATCCGACGCGCAATCACATCTGCATCCACGACTGGATAGCCAGCCGCTTTAAAAACCCGGCTCACGGTTGATTTGCCCGATGCAATACCGCCTGTCAAGCCCAGTAAATAAGTCATGCCGGCCGCCTCCTTTGATGCAGAGGCTGGCAGTGCGGACAATAATGGGTGCCGCGTTGGCCGACTTTGATTTTAACAATGAGCGTGCCGCACCGATCACAAGGGGTTCCTTCCCGATCGTAAACATGTAAGGCATCTTGAAAAGAACCGCGGTTACCTTCTGCATCAACGTAGGTATGAGCACTGGTGCCACCAGCAGCAATGGCTGCATCTAACTCCTTGATAATATTGTCGTGTAAGCTATGAATTTCTTTTTT
The DNA here is from genome assembly GCF_004123795.1 of Lacticaseibacillus chiayiensis. Lineage (GTDB taxonomy): Bacteria > Bacillota > Bacilli > Lactobacillales > Lactobacillaceae > Lacticaseibacillus > Lacticaseibacillus chiayiensis. The sequence goes on from NZ_MSSM01000005.1 coordinate 116,451, forward strand.
GGTCAGTGTGTCTGCCGGTTGTAACGGGTTCAAGTGACTTAGCCATAAAACTTCATCGGCATAAATATTTCCGATGCCCGCAACTACGGTTTGATCTAACAACACCGATTTAATCGCTTTATGGTGTCGTTTCAGCTTCTGTGCAAACGTCTTCTCCTCAAACGTGGCTGGCGTTGGTTCCGGTCCCATTTTTGCCAACGCGGGCACCGAATCCTCCTTGCCAGTATGAATCAACCGCATACGGCCAAACTTGCGTAAATCCCGATAGCGCAGTTGACCCCCATCCTGGAATGTAAATGTCACATGATCGTGCTTGTCAAATGGTGTATGGGCGTCGGCCACAACGTAATAGCGACCTTCCATGCGTAAATGACTGATAATCGTTTCACCGTTACTCAGTCGAATCAACAGGTATTTTCCTCGCCGATCAATTGTGGTGACAGCAGCACCTACGACCTCTTTTTGAAAAGTCGACAAGCCATTAATCAGAATTTTCTCCCAATTTGTGCTAATTGCAGTGATCTGTTTATTTTTGATAAGTGGCAATAACGAACGGCGAACCGTTTCAACTTCAGGTAACTCTGGCATTCCCGTTCTCCTTATTTCGCATCAAACCAAGTCGGACCGTAATGGCTATCGACTTTTAACGGAACCGCCAACTGTACAGCAGAGTCCATGATCTTCGGCACAAGCTTGCTAAGCTGCTCCATTTCTGCAGTGGGCGCTTCAAAAATGAGTTCATCGTGAACCTGCAATAACATTTTGGCTTGGAGGTGTGCGTTGGCTAATGCTTGTTGCATGCGAATCATCGCAACTTTAATAATGTCCGCTGCACTGCCTTGAATCGGCGTGTTCATCGCGGTGCGTTCGGCAAATTTACGTAAATTAAAGTTGCGCGAATGAATTTGCGGCAAATAGCGGCGACGATGAAATAGTGTCTCAACATAACCGTCTTCACGCGCCTTTTTAACCATATTCGTCATGTAATCGTGAACCTTTGGGTACTGCTCGAAATACCCATCGATGAAGGCTTTGGCTTGCTTACGGGAAATTCCGATATTCTGTGCTAACCCGTAATCGCTAATACCATAGACAATCCCAAAATTAGTCGCCTTGGCTTGTCGGCGCATGTCCGGGGTGACTTGGTCCGGGGAATCTAGGCCAAAAATCTTCATAGCGGTGTTGGCATGAATATCGACACCATTTTTGAAAGCTTGCTGCATATTCTCGTCACCGGAAATATGGGACAAGACACGCAGTTCGATTTGTGAGTAGTCCGAACTAAAAATCTGCCAATCCGGATGGGACGGCACAAATGCCTTCCGAATGATTTTACCTTCGTCGCGAGCCGGAATGTTTTGCATGTTCGGATCAACGGAACTTAAGCGGCCTGTCTGGGTTAATGTCTGCAGGTAACGGGTATGAATCTTGTGATCCGGCATTTGCGCCTTCAGTAAGCCCACAACATACGTCGAATTCAACTTCGACCAGCCGCGATAATCCAGAATGTCCTGGACGATCGGGCTAGCTGATTTCAGCTCGTTTAGGACATCAACACTAGTGGAATAGCCTGTCTTGGTCTTTTTGATGACCGGCAAATTCAGCTTTTCAAATAAGATTTCGCCCAGTTGCTTCGGCGAATTCAAATTGAACTTAACGCCAGCCTCGCCGTAAATCTTTTCTTCCAACACCTTAATACTTTGTGAAAATTCGGCACCCATGTCTTTCAAGGTTTGCGCATCAAGCGTAATGCCCTGAATCTCCATTTCTGCCAACACCCGCGCTAAAGGCATTTCCATATCCGTGAAAAGATCGGTCTGTTCCTGCTTGGCCAAATCTTCGGTTAAGTCAGGACGTAGGGCAAAGAGCGCCATTGACTTGCGGGCAAACTGGGCGAACAGCTTTTTATCTTCCGGTACTTGGCGCTTGGCTCCTTTACCATAAACATCTTCGTCCCGTGGCAGGTCATGATAGTCGTGGTCTTCTGCAATTTTGCCTAAATCATTGCTATTTTCATCTGGATTGATCAAATAAGAGGCCAATAAAACGTCAAACGCGATGTCTGGTAGCTTTAACCCTAAACGATGAGCGGCCACGATATTGCGCTTACCATCAAATACTGTTAAGTCGCGCTTCGAATCGCCAAGCCACTTAGCCACTTCCGGAATGGTCAGCAAAGAGACATCCGTGCTGACATATGTTTCATCTTTCGTGCCAATGAAGAAGCCGATCTGATCGGCGATATGATAATTGTCGGTCAACATTTCGATTTCAAAAGTAAGTGGTTCCGTGATTTTCGTTAGAGCCAAGACGGACTTGTCATCCAGTACCGAAAAATGAACCGGCTGCGTGGGCTTAGTCACATCTCCGCCGATCTTTTTCAATAACGAGTTCATGTTCATCTTGGCATAAAAATCTCGCAACTTGGCTAAATCAGGCCCGGAATAAGCCACGTCAGCCAAGTCGACCGTAACAGGGGCGTCCCGATCAATCGTGGCAAGTTGCTTACTAAGATAGGCCTTGTCCTTGTCATTAATAAGGTTTTCTTTCAGTTTTGACGTTTTCATCTCGTCAATGTTGGCATAAAGGTTGTCAATGCTGCCATACTGCTTCAACAATTTCAATGCGGTTTTTTCGCCGACTTTGGTAACCCCCGGATAATTGTCAGAGGTGTCACCCATCAAGCCTTTCAGGTCGATTATCTGCGTGGGTGTAATACCCAGCTTTTCTTTGACATGTTCCGGCGTATACGCCTCAAGCTCATTGACGCCTTTGACGGTCACTTGCACCGTGGTCTGGTCAGTGGTCAACTGGGTCAAATCCCGGTCGCCCGTCACGATCGTCGTTTGCCAGCCAGCGTCGTCTGCACGCTTCGCCATGGTTCCGATGATGTCATCAGCTTCATAATCTTTTAATTCATAATGCTGAATGCCCATGTCGTCAAGCAATTCTTTAATATACGGCAGCTGTTCCAGTAACTCGCTTGGCGTCTTGGCCCGGCCACTTTTATAATCAGCATATTTCGCAGTTCGGAACGTTGTCTTACCGGCATCAAAGGCTACCAGAGCCGCATCTGGCTGAACCGATTTCAACACAATTTCGAGCATGTTGTTGAAGGCGTAAATGGCATTGGTGTGTAGCCCATCCTGATTGGTGAACCGATCGAGCTGATTGTATAAGGCAAAAAAAGCGCGAAACGCAATCGAGTTGCCGTCAATCAGTAATAACTTAGTCTGACTCGTCATATATGAGCTTCCTTTTCTTCTCAGACCACCTCTGAAGATGTCATGAGTTAATCGTCACAATCATTGTACCAAATTCTAAGCTTTTTTGGCGGGTGGTTCACATTCGGGTTTCACCGTTAGCATTAGTTTTGTGCAGAAAAAAAAGCCGGCGATCAGCCAGCTTTTGAATGCATTTAATTATTATTGTTGCCAACGCCCAGAATCTGCAGAATAGCGGTGAATAGGTTCAGGAAGTCGAGATAGAGCATCAACGCTCCGACAACAGCCAGGGAATTTTCTGAAATTGCCGCCTGACCGTCACTGCCGGTTGTCAGGTAAAGGTTCTTTAAACGCTGTGTATCCCAAGCGGTCAAGACGATGAAGATAATCAAGATTGCATAGGAAATCAACATTTGCAGACCTGTCGAACCCATAAACATATTAACTAACGACATTAGGATCACGCCGACCAACGCCACCATTGCAATGTTGCCAGCCTTGCTCAAATCACGCTTGCCAAAATGGCCAACCATCGACATGACGAGGAAGACTACCGCTGTTGTTGCCAGTGCAACTGCAAGATTTGAAGTCCGTGCAACCATCGCCACGCTCGCAAAAGTAAAACCAAAGCTTGCGGACATCAGATAAAACATCAACGTTGCGTAACCCGAACTTGCCTGTGCCCGTCGTCCTGTGACAAAAAAGGACAAAATCAATGGCAGGGCAAGCATAATCCAAAAAACAATTTGGTGGCCACTAACAAAGTTCACGTAAGCGGTTTTAAAAGTGACTCCCAATAAATAACTGACGAGCGCCGTCACAACCAGCCCGCTCCCCATCAAGGTGTAGATGCGGGAGAAGAACTGTGTCAAGCCGGCCTCGTTCACAACACGGCGTTCTTGCATATTGCGTTCATTCCTTTCAACTATCTAAATCCATTATAACTGCTATTGTAGCATTTGTCAGTCCGACCAACGACCGATCTTGTCAAATCGTTAATTCTAGTTCATTAGCCGGCTTTAACAGTCGAAAAATCAGTGTCAAACGATTGAAGAACAGCAAAAGTGCCCAAGTTATCATTCTCAGCCACAATATAAAAACAGGCATCAATTTCAATATGCTCGAAAATTGTGCCTGTCTCTTGTTTCAATATAGCTCGTTTGTCGGAAGTTTTAAGATGCTTGAGAAACCGAGTAATTGTAGGCCAAATGAAAGCAGACGACGCCACTCCACTCAAGTTCTGATCAGCCAGAAATGACGGCGTTCGACAGGGCATGAAAGTTATTGTCCGAGATCATACGAGCAAAATTACCGCGGGTGTTGGCGCTGGGCAAGGATTTTTTTTAAACCGGCGTAGCTCACAATTCCGATCACAATGCCACCACCGAGAAATAAATACCACGGCAACGCCTGCTTTGGCGGCTCGGGTTTCGCCAACGTTCTGATTTGGTTCGCAGCTTGTTTAGAAACTGTAAAAACCTGCTTCAACTTCCACGTCCGTCCACTTCCTTTGGCCATTAACTCAAGTCGGTACTTTCCCGGTTTCAAAGGTGTTTTTTCAAGGCCCATCTTAAAATTGAAATTGGAATTCGGTGCCATGTTAATGCGATCCTGCTCAGCCTGATGAATGACTTTACCACCACTAGCCCGATACAGATAACCTTGTACCTGAAGGTTTCGCAAAATGGCTGCTTCAAAGTTTTGAACCTGTGCAAGAATGGCTGGCCGCCTGTGATCATTTGCTGTCACAACTTTCTGCAATTTCAAATCCGGTCCGACAGGTTGATCAGACTCTGTAAGCATCAAACCCACGGCATAAACATAGCGATTAGTGACAGCACCCTTTTCCGTCCACTTATCATCCGGCTTGGCTTTAAACTGTAACCCACCAAGCACGGTTCCCAAAAACGGCTTCGAGGGCATTTTCAAATGAATTTTAACGACTCGCTGATTGAGCGCGGGGATCGTTACCTCGGCGGGCACGCTCACGACATCTTTTAGGTTCACTGACAAAGACGGGTCAGCCGGTTTGGGTGACTTCCCGTACTCGACGACTCCATTATCATTGGTAAACGCTGAATGAGCCGCAATCAAAACAGTCAAGGCCGTAGTGTTTCGATTCTGAATGACGACCTCTAGATCCTGTTCTTGGTTTGGTGAGACCCTTAAGTCAAAATAGGTTTGGCTTGAGTCCCGTTGATTAGCCGGCAAAACTGTCTTAACCGTGAATCCCGCATCATCGGCAGCCAAAGTCTGTTGTGGGCTGAAGCCGATCAAAACAGCGATAAGTCCAAAAGCCAAGCACCATAGGGACCGATTTTTTTTAGTCATTTTTCTTATTGCAACTAGCCCAAAATGTCACCTGCCATGGTGATCCAAAATTACCACGGGATTAGCCATATGCCGACCTTTGCACTAAGTTTATCCTTTCTTCAGAGTTAAGCGAATGGTCCATTTCTTCCGCCAATAGAAACCAACTGCCATTAAAAGAACAGCGACACCAAAAATAACTGATTTGTTTCGGACCCATTCATTTAGTTTTGGCAAGCGCCCTGTTTTTCGCAAATCAGCGGTCGTCTGAGATGCCTCAAATTCGGACACTTCAGCATCGACAAAACGAAGCGGTTTAAAGTCAGGCAGTGGCGCTGTCGGATCTGTCGGACCGTTTTCCACAACCTGAGTCCGCGAATCAATCCTCACTTCAAGTCGTGCCTCGGTTTCTAAGGTGCTTGCGTCAGCATCCTTTAAGGGGGTCGCGCAGATCATGAAGGCTAAAATTGCGAGTCCACCGCCGATACTTGTCCTTACCATCCTGACTAAATCGGCGCACTGGTTAGCGTCCATGTTAATTTGCTGGTAAACGCGCCTGATTTCAAACCTTTTGTCTTGTAGCTTTCAGCCGGTACCGTCAACGAAACCCCTTCACCTGCTTTAGCCGAATTAAAAAGGTTAATAAACGTTCCTTTGGCAACTTCTTTGTCGTTAACTGCCAAAATATCCATTGCTTGCCCGTCGCCCATATAAATATTCACAGCTTTTTTCAGACCAAACCGTGCACTCACATCCTGTGCTCGGCTGTCGATCACACGACTTTCAAGCAACGTAATGAAAGCATCCTTGATTTTGACTGTGTTAACGACTTTCCCCTGGCTGTCTTTTTCTTCTGACTGAAGATCAGATGCAGATAAGCTGACTTTCCAAGCATCTGCTCCCAAGCGTTTGTCGGTTACCTGAAGGCGATTGGGCACGGCCACCTTTTGGCCATTTTGATCGGTCCAAAGATCAGCTTTGGCATACACGGTGATGGCAGCGTCGGGATCGAGTTTTAATTGACCAAAATCAAATTTTGAGACATAGTCCAGTGTCAAGGCATCACCGCCCGCATTTTTGGTATTATCTTGGCCGCCAACGACATTAGACGACTTTTCTTTTGGGTTAAGTGGATTTAAAACACTGGTCGGCGCGTCAGATCGCAAAATCTTGACACTGCCATCGGTTGTTACAGAGCGCGCATCGTCAGCAGAGACAATAGTCGAACTTGTCTTTGTTGCCATGCCAAGTGTCAATGCTGCGAGCGTCAAAAGTTTTAAATGATTGTTCCTTCTCATGAGTCATCTTCCTCCTAAATAAGTGAGTTACAACTTAAACCGGCGTATCACCTAGTGTCCATTGCAACTTAAAATCATAAGTGTCAGGCGCAAAATCAAACAGGTTTTCCGGAATCCGCAACAATAGTCCTGCTTGTGGATCATAAGTAAAGCTGTGATCGATTTGCGCATTAGAAACCTTTTTAATCCGTTGGTTCTTCCCAATCAATAGCGGATATTCGCGGCCATCTTCGCGAAAAAATAATAGCGGTTGTTGCAATATCCTTTTTTTGCTATCAGTAAACGGTACCGATTGTTGAACATCTAACGTCCAGCTTGTCTTGCGGCTGCGACCGTCGCGAATTTTAATGGTCATGGTTGACTGGTCGCCCACTCTAGGAACTTCTATTCGTTGTCCGTCAATTCTGACATTGCCGAAATTAACCACTTTTGGCATTTGAACAAAGCTGAGACTGCCTTCGGTGACGACAATAGGAATTTCGTAAACATAGGCGATCCGGTGTTGGCGGTCGGCGATGCTTAGTTGGCTAACTTTAAGCCGAACCTTCTTTGTCCCGACCGTTTTTAAGTCCGGTATCTCAATTGATTCGATCGTCAACTGAGATTGTTGCTTTGCGACGTCGTTTTTAATCACTTTTTCGACCTTAGAAACCGGTGTGTGGTTTTCAAATGTTAACGGTGAGAAAACCATTTGATTTAGATCCAGCAACCGGTACCCTTTTGTGGTGACTTCAAACAACCACTCTTTTGGGTTTGAGCGTTTATTTATTTTCTGGGCAACACCGTCCCGAAATAAACTCACTTTATTTTCAGTATGTTGCACAGCGAGCACATCCCCGGGTTTCGTTGCAGCTACCCGATCCTTACCCCACTGATCAAGTAATTGTTGCTTACGGGTGTCGCCTTTTGCCGTCATTTCGGTAGCAAGTTGTTTTTGGTCATGAACAGTTAACATGGCGTCACGACTTGTGTAAAGCGCCACATTTAGGTATTGGCGACCTGAAAAGACACTATGGACCGCCCGATCATCATCGCTAAGGCCATCTGTTGCCACGATTTGCCACTGATTCTGCTCCTTAACCAGCGCCATGACACCGCCACCGTTGCGCGCTATCATTTCATAACCGTTCAAGACAATAGCATTCCCATAACCGACCTTCATGGTGTTAGTTGATAATAGACTGCCGGTACTGGCGTCAAAACGCATCGTTATTTCGATAGGTTTACCGATTTTGGTTAACCGCTTATTCCTAGGATTCAACAGTTGGTTGATGGCTTGCGGACGGTTAGTCGTTAGCTTTTGATCGCCCCAAATGATGTTTTGATCGTTATATTCTTTGGCAGAAACCAACATCCCCCCGAGCCTTTCGGTGGTGACGGTTTCGCCCAAATTAAAGGCTATCGGTTGTGTAGCAAAGGTTGCCCGCTTGACGACTTGCACTGGTACGTCATAGGTGGCTTCGACTTCCTTACCACTCAAAAGTTGCTCGGAAACGACCACTTTTGCGGATGTTTTGCCAATTTTAGCCACGTCAGGGTTAGTTTCAAAGTGTTTGACTTTCATTTTGCCCGGTAATTTAAAGAACTCCGTCAACCGAAGATCCATCTCCGCTTGCGTGGCATGAACGGGGATGTTGACGCTTTGTGGCCTTAACTGATTCACCTGCAGCGGCCGATAGCCTTTATCCGTGATTTCAAAGTATACTTGCGTAGGCTGATTGAGCGGGGTTATTTGTTTTTCTTTGGAGTCCTGGGTATAGCTGATTTTCCCTTCTTTGTTGGCCACCACGATGACATCGCCTGGGGCAACGGAGCGTTCCCGCTTTTGACCCCATGCGTTGAGAAAGTCCTGTTTTTTAGCACCACCGTCAAACCACTTTAAAGCTTCTTGGGATAGATTCTTGGTGGTTGCCTGTGTCATATCGACATGCGCAATAGCTGCATAGGATGTTCCCTTAAACCGGTCATTTAACGCATGGTTGTCAATAACGGCACCGGATGTTGCGATCACTTTAAGACCGTCATCATCTAATAAAACAAATGCGCCGCCTGCGTCCCGAGATTGGCCGGGTGTATCGCCTTGACCACGCATGATAATCGCATTGCCATATGTGGCGGTTGCCGTCTGGGTTGACTGAATATGGCCGGTATTCGAGTTGAACTGAAACGGCATCGGCAAGTTTTGAAATAACCCATCAAATCGCCAATTATCGGTATTCAGCTTATCTTTTACTCCCTGTGGCAACAATATTTCTATCTGATCATCCACCCAGGGAACCGGTGTCCCATCGAGTTGGTTAGCGCTGACAAACATGCGTCTTAAATTTCTGGTTCGCCACTGCTCACCTAGTAAAAACTGGCCATCCCGTGTTTTAATGTCGCCAGCCGGAATCACATTTAAATCCACTTCATAGTCAAAGTCGGCAATCCGATCTTCTTCTAACACTTCAAAAGTCCGGACAAATGCTTTGGTTTTTCCGGGTTTGCTGACGTCCGGCCGTGTTCTGAATTGTTTGGCAACAATATTGTATTTAATTCCAAGCGCTTTAGGGAATGTGACATTTAGTTCGGCATCAGTGGCGTTTTGCGGCACATCGACCTCTCGGGTTTCAAGCTGATTCACTTTGATTGGTTTGAATCCTTGCCTGGTAATTTGAAAGAAAACTGCCTTCTTGATATTGGGATATTCTGCTTCCGAAAGCGTATGGATCTGCGAATCTTTGGCGTATCTGATTTTTCCTTCAACATTCACAACCTTGATAATGTCGCCAAGGTGCACTGGCTGTATCCGATTCAATCCCCATTGGTTTAGGAAATCCTGCTTCCGGGTATTACCGGTCGCACCGACAGAGCCGTCGATATAATATCCCAAATTCAAAAATTTATGATCTCGCATTGAAATATACTCAAAGCGACCATAAAATCGGTTCCCGAATTTCGAATTGATTTTTTCGTTGTCTCCGCTGCCTCCAGACGTGGCAATCACTTTTAGGACACCATCCGGATCACTGTCAACCAGCGATAGAACACCCATAGCATTACGATTCGTGGATGTCTCGTCACCATCGACAATAATGGCATCACCATACTTGGCAGTTGCCGATCCTTTGCCTTCCACCTTGCCTGAGCGCGAGTAGAACGCTAAGTCAATTTTTTGTTGATCATACAAGGTATCAACACGTTTATCCGGCTCGTTTAGCCCCATTTGCCGGGTAGCATTTCTTACCTTATCAGGAATCGTCGGCCAAATGGCACTGTTCGCATAAGGGACTCTGGTACCATCAGCTTCGTAAGCGCCTTTCATCCACCGTGATCTTGTCTGGGTACTAAAATATTCGCCAAGTTTAAAAACCGCATCCTGGCCTTCGATCCTCGCCCCTGTTTGCTTCAATTTGGCCGAAAAAGGCTGATTGACTGTCTGACTTAAAGGCACCATCGCCGATTGCTTCAGTTTGCTATGTTGCGTCCTTTCAGTCCCTTGCTGTTTCCCGGTTTTCACAGCGGCTGCAATTTGACCTTTAAACCGCAGTTGCGGATGGTTCGAATCTCCTACCAAGAAAAACCAACCAACGCATACGACCGTAAATAGCGCTAATAGCACGAAACACCACCTCATGTGCTTTGACGGCACCTTTATCACTCCTTTCAAATTATCAAATTGTGTAACACTCAATGTTACAAAAACCAATTTTATAGAGGTGAACAATCTCATAAATTTCACATTTTTTGATATTGTGAATACTATTGGTTCTAATTTCCAATTTTGTATGCTTTTTAATTTTATAATTTAAATTAATTATTTATAATTAATATTGGATTAGATGCTGTTTTAAAGGCGCTATCTTTCTGCAACTCTCTAAACTATTTAGGTGTCGGAACCCATATTAGCAACTTTAGAATGTCATAATTCACTAATTTAAAACGTTTCGGAGCTAGGATCCCAGTCTCTCTAAAATGGTTGTTTTTCATGGTGGATCGAGGTTACCAACTTCTTGATTTGATCCATGTCATAAACCGTTTCAATTTTGCTAATACGATATAGATGATCGGCTGCCATGCGCGCTGGCGTCAGTTCAGAAGTCGTTACTAACAAGTCATATGTCTTTGAAGTTTCTGCCGCCTCAATAGCAATTTGACAAACGCCGCCCAAGGCCATTCGCATTCGGTTAACCAAGCCTCCGCTGGCTAACCAGTCGCCCGGGATTAAAATACCGATCCTGACCGGTTGGGCAATTTGTTCATGGATGGCTATTAAAAGATTTAGATAATATCTCGCTGCGAAGCGTCTCTTGGCGACCTCGTCAAACGCGAATCGATCTTTAACCGCGATAGTCGTCAAGCGGTGTGCAAGTGCTTGTAAATTATGGACATCCACAGGGAGCGCTTCCCCAAAGACATCTGGCTTATCGAAACTGTCCAAAAGCATTAACTTCTCGTTAAAGAACTGAACCCTGTGGTGTAATTGGTTCAACGAATAATGAATACGTATTTGCGACGCAACAGAAACATGCGCATCAAAGGCTGGAAATATTTGATGCAAGGCCGTTAAGAATTCCTGATTTCTTTGATGAATGATCGGTAGTGCCGTGGCCAAGTATTTTTGAACTTGGCTCGATTCCATTTTTGATAAATCAAGAATTTCCATGGAACACATAAAAATATAAATGTTATAGACTTCAAACTCGTCCAAAACCAACGCATGCTTTTTGGCAATTTCAAATAACCAGTTTCTTATCAACTGATAGAGTCGATCACTTTTCAATTGCTGAAGAATGTTTTCAGAGACGTCGGTAAAGCGTTTGTCACTGGTAAAATGCCGTTTAAGTGCAATGCCAAGCCACACCGATAACTTGATTTCGCCATCATGTGAGAACTTAAACTGCGATTGCTTCTCGAATCGCTTGATGTATCGGCGAACCGAAAAAGTTTCTGCCAAAGCGGCCAGTTGTTTTGCATCATAGCTGTTCAAAACCAGTTGATAGTACAAATACCGAATCTCAACTTCAGAGCCAATCAAAGTACTATTCTTAATTTTCAAAGCGTATGGCTTCATCGCATGATTCAATTGCTTGATTTTACGAAAGATCGCCGCCTTACTCATGTAAAGTTCGGTTGTTAAATCACCTACTCGGCACTTACCTTTTTCAAGAAGCGTTGCCAAAATACGATATTCTTTTGACTGCCGCAAAAGCTGACGATACAGCCCGTCAAATAGAATCGGCTTTTTCGTTTCCAAAAAAATCCGACGTCCCTTTCCTTCATTGCATTGCCTGATTTGAGCTGCTTCATTGAAAGTTTGCAGCCGTTGCTGTAAGGAAGCCACGGTGGCAGCGAGTGTGCTTGGCGTCACCTGCAAACTTTCAAGTAACTGCTGATAGGAACAACCCGGCGTACTGGCTGCTAAAAGTAACTGTAATAGTCTGACATCTCTGGCCTCGTTATTTTCAATGAAATCAAACAGGTTCATACTTTTCGCCTCGCTATCTCATGATTGAAATGTCTTAAGCAATCATTCATCATTGTTTAATAATATTATCATGATGGCGCTATCAAGTCAGCATAAACTTTCTGTATCAATTTTGATTATTGGTCGTGAAATATAACATTCACAATAAATGTTCTCTCATTATTGATCATACATAAATAAAAATCCCGATATAAACCGTTGCCTTAGTTTAAAGTGCAATGGTTTATATCGGGATATGTTACCAAAAATTGTTTAATTCATTTCGTCATTTTAATTTTTTGAGGATGATTCCTGTTCAAGCAATGATTCATAAGTCTTTTCGTACTTTTGAATGTCGCCGGCACCCATGAAAACGACAACCGCATGATGGAACTTCAGCAGCGGCCGCATGTCTTCCTGATGGATAACCGCAGCGCCTTTGATTTGCGCCACGACATCCTCTGATCGAATGTTGCCATTTTTTTCGCGAGCAGAACTGAAAATCGGTGTCAGGAATGTCTGATCAGCTTGGCTCAAGACTTGGACATATTGTGGTTCATAGGCTTTGGTTCGACTATAAGTATGAGGTTGGAAAACCGCAATGATCGCTTTATCAGGATACTTTTGGCGAGCCGCATCCAGCGTGGCTTTGATTTCATTAGGGTGATGGGCATAATCATCCACAATGATCATATCCTTGAGATTCTTTTCTGCAAAACGCCGCTTGACCCCGCCGAAGTTCCCCAGCTCACGGGCAATCAACCCGGCATCAAGTTTCTCCATATGTGCGACGGCAACAACGGCCAACGCATTGAGAACACTGTGTTCGCCAAACAGTGGCACAAAGAAATGGCCAATCAGCTGATCGTGAAAATAAGCATCAAAACTGCTGCCTTTGGTATCGCGATCCACGTTCCGCGCCTGAAAATCGTCCCGATTACTGGTGCCGTAATAATAAACTGGTACCTTAGCCTTTAATTTGCGCAGCCAAGGATCGTCACCCCAGGCAACAATCGCTTTTTGAACCTGATTAGCCTCAGTTTCAAAGGCATCGTAAACGTCTTCGAAACCATGATAATAGTCAGGGTGATCAAAATCGATGTTGGTCATAATCATGTAGTCTGGATGATAGGCAAGAAAATGACGCCGATATTCGTCCGCTTCAAAAACAAAGAACTTTGAATCGCGCACCCCTTTGCCGGTACCATCACCAATCAAATAACTGGTTTTGGCAACGCCGCTTAACGTGTGGGCAAGTAAACCGGTTGTGCTGGTTTTGCCATGAGCACCGGCAACCCCGATACTGGTATAACCCTTAATCAATTGGCCGAGGAACTCATGATAGCGATAAATAGTCAGTCTCATCGCCTTGGCCTGCTTGATTTCCGGATGATCGTCAGTAAAACTATTGCCGGCGATGACAGTATAGCCCGGCTTGAGATTGGCAGGATCAAATGGAAGCATGGTGATTCCGGCTGCCACTAATCCTTTTTGCGTAAACGTGTATTGGGTAATATCACTGCCCAACACCTTGTAGCCCAAATCATGTAACACCAATGCCAATGCACTCATTCCTGAGCCTTTGATACCGATAAAATAATAGGTTGCCTTTGTCATGACGATTGTTCCTCTTTCTTTGCTTGTGTGTAGTAAACTTCACGCGGCTTTGCGCCTTTAGCTGCCGATACTAGGTGTTTGGCTTCCAATGTATCAATCAGATTGGCTGCGCGGTTGTAACCAATTGAAAAGACCCGCTGCAGTTTTGACGTCGAAATGTGACGCTCACCGGCAAGATAGTCCAAAACATCGGGCATAAGCTCATCTTCATGGGCATTACTTGCTTCCGCCGACTTGACGAGTCCAGCTGGATCAAATAGATACCGTGGTCCTTGTTGCGCCTTCACATAATCCACAATATCATCGATTTCTCGATCCACAAAGGTCCCTTGTAGCCGAATCGGTTGACTGGCACCATTACCTAAGTAAAGCATATCGCCACGACCCAATAGGCGCTCGGCTCCAGCTGTATCGATAATCGTCCGGGAATCGACTTGACTAGCGGTCATGAAAGCGATACGCGTGGGAATGTTATTCTTAATTGTGCCAGTAATCACATCAACACTGGGACGCTGTGTAGCAACCAGAAGGTGAATGCCGGCTGCACGTGCTTTGGCAGTGATCCGGGCAATATCGTCTTGAATCTCGCTCCCCGCCGCTAACATCAAATCTGCAAGCTCATCAATAATGATCACCAGATAAGGAAGAACTTGATTGTATTCCTGATGACGTTTGGCTTTCGCGTTAAACTGTTCCAAGTTGCGTACGCCAGCAGCCGCTAGTTTCTTATAGCGGTCATTCATCGTCGTCACAACCCATTTCAACGCCGCGCTGGCTGCTTTTGGATCGGAAATAACCGGCGAAACCAAATGCGGTAAGCCGTTATACCCGGCTAATTCAACAGCCTTGGGGTCAATCAACAACAACCGTACCTGCTGAGGTGTAGCTTTATAAAGCAATGAGACCAGCAAACTATTGATAAAAACCGATTTACCGGATCCAGTCGCACCGGCAATCAAACCATGCGGCATCTTAGCTAGGTTTGTGACAACCGGCTGGCCAAAAAGATTAACCCCGAGCGCAATGGTCAGCGGTGATTTTGCCTGCTGAAAGGCCGGTGTATCGAGCACCTCCCGCAACATAACCGGTCGCGGTTTCAAATTGGGAATTTCGATACCGACCGTATTTTTACCTGGAATCGGCGCTTCGATGCGAATATCTTTAGCGGCTAGGGCAAGTTTAAGGTCATCATTCAAATTGGTGATTTTGCTGACCTTGACACCGCTAGCCAAACTAATCTGGAATTGCGTCACAGTAGGCCCAATGGTATGGGCGACAACACGCGCATCGACGTTAAAAGCGTGAAGTGTTTGGTCTAGCCGCTGCCGTTGCTGAACCACCCAGTCATGCTGGGCTGTCTGATCGGCAATAACAGGCGGAGAGAGTAATCGTAGTGGCGGAATCGTATTGTTCGCATTGGAACCATCTATTGCAGGTACTGGCTTGACCGCATTCTCTGGCGTCGTCATGGATGCCGGCAAACCAGCTGTTACTGAATGCGGCGCGGTTGACACATTTGAGTCGTGAGGTTCTTGAGCTGTTGCCATGACTGACGCTTTTCCGTCACTTTTATTGGCTAACGACTTTGCCTTTTGCGCCGCTAACGCTTTTCGCAGTTTCTTGGCCTCATGTTTACGGCGCAACGCTTCAATCCGCGCAGCTTTGCGACTATTTGATCCATGTGGCTTTGCTTCGGACACAGGATGGCCAATCGAAGATTTTAGCAGTGCTGAAGCTGCTTCTGACGATAGTTGTGTGGTTTTTTCAGCACTTGGCGACTGGTGAGGCTTCGAATCAGCAGGGACCCGTGCAACATCCGGTGCTGAAGAAATGTTATCAGCCTGCGCATCGTGGCTTTCGTCAACTTCATCGGTAGTCGATACCATTTGCTCTGAAGCAGGCTCTCGGGAAGCAGGCGAAATTGCGTCAAACGCCGCTTCTTCATCTGCTTGTGATAACGGTGACACCGTGATCGTGAGTGATGCCCCATCTGTTGGGGTGCTCAGTGCAATACCATGTCCTGCAAAAAGATAAATACTTTGTTCATCCGGACGTAAAGCTGTTGCAATTTGCTGATAGTCAATCCGTTCTTTTGGCAGCGCTCTGACTGTGCTTTCAGGCATTGTCAGGCTTTCAAGGTGCGAGTGATCATGCAAGTCGTACGGATGGCTTATTGCTCGCAAATCCGCCTGTGCTTCCGCTACCTTTCGCGGAGTCACAGTCCTCTTAGGCTCATGCGACAGCTGCGGCGGCAAGTGATAAGCCTCGTCTTGTGATTCTGTCCATTTTGAATTCGTTAACCCGGATTCGGGAGTTGGCAGTTGATTTTGATGTAAAAATGCCGGCCCATCATAATGTGCCATAATCGAATCCCCTTTTTATCGTGTTTTGACAGTGTCTCTATTTTAGCATAAGGACCGCTTCCTCGAATCCCAGATCATTAAAAATAATCTTTTACGCAAAAAAAGACTCGAGAGCCGGTTTCGCTCTCGAGCTAATTTAATACACGTGTCTAAATTCATTTTGCTTGATCAGCAACCACCGCAGCTGCTTCTTTAGCATTAAATGGCGTGCCGGCAGCTAAATGATCCGGCATCACCAAAATACCACGGCGTTGTGGAGCACCTGGGATCGCTAATTCGCGCGCGCTACTGATCATGCCGTAAGAAGCAACTCCACGCAAAGAATCCGGCCAAATAATTTTACCATCTGGCATCATGGCACCAGGCAATGCTACAACAACCGTCTGACCTAACGCTGCATTAGGGGCACCGCATACGATCTGCACCTGCTTATCACCAATATCAACCTGTGCCACGTGCAAATGATCGGCATCGGGATGAGCCTTGAAATCAACAATTTTGCCAATCACAAACTTTGGCTTGTCGTCGACTTCAAGCTTCCCAGGCAACCCGGCTTGCTGAATAGCCGCATTTAGTTGAGACACCTGATCCTCGGTTAACTTAACCTGACCTTTAGCGTTAATGGTGCCCAACCACTGGCTCACTTTGAGAAAGTTATAGCCGATAACTTGGCCCTGATCATTTAAAATAGCGACAATGTCACCCTTTTGTTGCGTCGTCTGATCCTCTGTATCCGGTCCCGTGATCGCAATCAACGTGTCACCGAATGCCGGGTGATTATAACTGGTAATAAGCATGTGAACCTCCAAAATTAATGCAAGCCGTTGATAAAGTCCTCGACTTGCTGTTTCGTTTTACGATCTTTATTGACAAACCGACCGATTTCCTTGCCGTCTTTGAAAGCAATAAAGCTCGGAATGCCAAAGACGCCCATGTCCTGGGCAACTTCCAAATTCTTGTCCCGATCAACGCCAATGAATTCATAATCAGAAAAGTCCTTTTCGATTTCTGGCATCGCCGGTTTGATGAAACGGCAATCCGGGCACCAATCCGCAGAAAAGAACAACATTTTCTTGCCTGGTCGCTTAACCTCGTCCATAATTGCTGTGTTTGATCCAAGTTCTTTCATAGCCAACATCCTCTCGCTTACTATTTACAAGTAACTATAACAGGAAAACAGCGCATGCGCAATGTTACCATTTACAATTTACATTATACTTAAGTTAAGGGTTTAGTCACAAGATGAGCGTTATACACAACGTCATGTCGACACAAAGAGGGGTTACGATGCGTATGTCAAACTTGAAAACATTTCGTCCTGTTTGGTTAACGCCAGTCATCATAGCAGGTACATCGGCACTTATCTACCACCGGCTCTATTACCATACCATCCCAAACCGGCTCTTAGCTGTCATGAAAGCCGGATTTGTCAGCCTTGGAACAATCGAAAGTAGTTGGATCAACATGTATCCGACAACCATCAAAACGGCAGCCGATCAGCACGTCCGGGTCTATACAGGCGGCTTAACCATTCACAATAACCAAACACGTCAGCAATTTGAATTTGCCGTTCAACCAGATGGCACGTTATGGCGACTCAGTCGGCATGTCAGGTCAACCGCTAAAAATGCGCAACCAATTCGTAAATTCGACCACCGTCTGCGCTGAATTTCTCCTCGTATTCAGTCGGCACATTATCGGTAACGCGTTTGTCATGGTGCACGTCCAATGAGACCAGTTCAAACGTCATCCCAAAATTATTCAAGCTGACTAACGAGTATTCAAAGAAACCCTGATTGTCGGTTTTAAACTGCAATAACGCGTTTGGCTTCATAATCGCCTGGTACTGGCTTAAAAAATTACGATACGTCAGCCGCCTTTTTTCGTGTCGAGTTTTTGGCCACGGATCGGAAAAATTAAGAAACAAGCCGCTAATTTCGCTATCGTCAAAATAATCAGTTAAATCAGCGCCGTCCCCTAAAACGAGTTGTAGGTTTGGCAATTTTAAAGCCACTTGTTTCTTCAAAATCATCGCAATCGCAGCTTCTTGTAGTTCTAAGGCGATGAAATTATGTTCTGGATGTGCTTGGGCCATAGCAACAATGAATTGACCCTTGCCGGAGCCGACTTCAAGATATAGTGGTTGTTCCTTATCAAATCGCGTCTGCCATTGACTGGCCATGTTTTCAGGCCGCACGAGGATCAATTCAGGGTGTGCGGCAATTAATGGCTTGGCCCAAGTTTTGTTACGTAATCGCATTGGTATCTTTCCTTATCTTTGAGTGTTGTCTACAGTATTGGTTTACGCTCACATAAGCAAAAGACCTGTGACAAGACTGATTGCCAAAGGTCTTTTGCTTTACTGCATCTTACGCCATTTTATTAATGTGCTGATTGTAATGTTTCGAACTGGCGCAAGACTTGAGCCACTTCGTCTGACCGTTTATGCAGTGCGGCAGTCTTCATATCGCTTAATAAATGCAGATCGCCGTACCAATAAAGGCGATGTTGCAACTGCTCATCAACGGTTGCCTCATAAGCTGCCAGGAACGCCGGCCAAGTGTCGCGGTTACCATAATGCGCCATAACGTCGGCGAGGTCGTATGCCGGATCACCTAACGCGACCTGCTCCCAGTCAACCAAGTAAAGCCGACCGTTTGCACGAAGCCAGTTTTTGTGATTCAAATCACCGTGGCAGACACTTTGCACGGTCACTCGCGGTACCCAACGCTCTAAATCCATCAACGCCCGCTGTACCTGAGGTTGCGCTGCAAGATTTTCCGGAAAATCATGTAACAGGTCTTGTCTTAATCGATCAGGATCCAATACCTGTCCGCCAACTTGCCGAAGCATGCGTTTTAACAAACTCGAATGATGCACCTTGGCTAACATTCTAGCAACGACCGGCTGCATCATTTGCCCGCGGGTCAACGTTTCGCCGTCTAGCCATTCTTGTGCGGTTAGCACATCGCCGGTACTGACGCGGCGTGTCCATAGCAACCGCGGGGTAATGTGTTCAACTGAAAGTGCCGCAAGAAATGGCGAAGCGTTACGTTTAAGGAAATACTTTTGATTCGCATAAACCCCAAGAAACGCACTTCCGGTGGCACCGCCTGCAGGCTGCAGGGACCACCCGGCATCTAATTCAAACTCCATAGGCACTACTCCTTATATCTGGCCGCAGGAATGGTTCTAGTCATCAAAAAGACACTCCCAGGCGCTCGTGCGTCCACGTTTCATATTACTAAGTTGCGATTTGCCCGTCAAGACCGATTGCCAATCAAAGCTTTCACGACGAAATACGCAGGCTTTTCATTTTCCACTGAACGTTATGGCTAACTCGGAGCTGTCAACCAATCAGGATTAAACCATGACGCGATGCTGTTTTAAACGCATGCGCGCGTACCAGCGAGTAAACGCCCAGACAAAAAGTCCGCCGCCGATGAAAATTGACCCTGCTGCCACCCATTGCAACCGAATAAGTGTCACAAGCGTAAATGCCAGCACTTCAATCAACAGTAAAACCGTTAACAGCCGCTCAAATGCAGCTGGTTTCTGCTCAGGTCCCACGGGATACAAATGGACAAAAACAATATCATCATACTGATAATAAAACGGTAACAGTTGGAACCCGACCATGTAAAGAAACAAGATAGCAAAGCCCAGTACCAGCCACCATGGCGACAAAACGGCCACAATCACGGCACCGATGACGAGTAAACGCAAATACAAACCAAGATATTCACCGCCGCGTAAAAAGCCGCGTAAATACAAGAATAGCCAAGTCGTTGTCTGTTGTGGCTTGACAAGTTTCAACAAGCCATCCAGATACCGGCGCCGGTGAACGCTGTTGGCCAAGCCAGGCACATCGGTAAAGAGATTGTAAAACCGATACACGCGTCCCATGCGTGCATCTTCCAGGCTGACTAAGGCGGAAAAATTCAAGCGTCCGTGTTCGAGCACTGATTTTAATTGCCACCTAAAAACAAGATTCAAGATAAACGCCACTAAAAGTGTCATGGCAGGATGAACATAAAACCCACCAAACAAGGCAATGAACGCAATGATCAACAGTAAGAGCCGCTGATGATGCCAGCGAATCGGCAAATGATACCGCTGTAAAAACTGCAACCATAAATCAAGGTCCTTGAACAGCCAAAGCGCTAGGAGCAAGGCTATCGTTGCACTGGCCGGATCCTGGCCGAGCTGGGCGAACAAAGGCCACATTGCTAAACCTGTAAATGTCAAAAGGGTGCCAGGCAGGATCATGCTATAACGACGCGCCCTTAACAAGTAAACTTTAAAAGCTTCGGCTTTTGGCAATAGAAAGATTTGATCCGGCGCTTCCGCAAGCGTGGCTAATTGACCAAAGCTAAGAAAACCGGCAAAAATCAGTGCCATCCCTAATGCAAGCCATCCAGACGGTTGCAACGTTTTGACAACTTGACTATATGCATACAACGCCCCGCCAAACAAAATCAGCAAAATCAAAACGAAATGATCATTAAACACCAACCGCAAATATTTTTGCTGTTCTTGCACATGTTGGCGGAGGCGTGTTCGCCATAACTTGATCATGCTTTTTCCTCCGTCATCTTCATGTAAATATCATCCAGACTGCCGTCCTGCAAACCAAATTGTTGCTTCAGGGAGGCCATGTCGCCGGTTGCCCGTACTTTTCCAGATTTGATCAACACAAACTCGTCAGCATACTGCTGGGCGGTTGCCAAAATATGCGTTGACATGAGAACCGATGCACCTTGCTGCTTTTTAGCCGTAACAATGTCCAAAAGATCATGAATGGCCAATGGATCAAGGCCGGTAAACGGTTCGTCGATGATAAACAACTGGGCATGCGTCATAAAAGCGGCCACAATCATCACTTTTTGCTGCATCCCTTTTGAAAATTTAGCCGGGAACCAGTCCAGTTTGTTATCCAGTCGGAACCGCTTCAACATCGCATCGGCTTCGCGCCAGGCCGCGTCTTTATCGAGGTCGTAAGCCATGATCGTCATGTCAAGATGCTCGCGCAGCGTCAACTCGGGATAAAGTACCGGCGTTTCCGGTACATAAGCCAGGCCAGCACGAAAACCGGTTGGATCGGTTTTGAGCGTTTTGCCATCTAAGTCAATCGTGCCGGTTTGGGGCGTCAATAAACCGATAATATGTTTAATAGTTGTCGACTTACCTGCCCCATTAAGGCCAATCAAGCCGACAATTTTGCCTGAAGGTACCGTGAAGCTGACATCTTTGAGAATCGTTAAATTGCCGTAACCGCCAGTGAGTCCATCAATTGTTAAAGTCATCTTACCAGTCCCAATCTGTATAATTTCAGTTAGGGATATGATAGCATGAAATCAAGGTTTCTATTAACAAAAGCGTAAGCAGAAATGAGGCAAGGACATGATTGATTGCATTTTTTGTAAAATTGTTCGCAATGAGATTCCCAACGTTCCGGTTTATGAAGACGATGTTGTGAAGGCATTTTTGGATATCACGCAAGTCACGCCGGGCCATACGCTAATTGTACCTAAGAAACACGTTCCCGATATTTTTGCCTATGATACCGATTTGGCCGCCGCAGTCTTTGAGCGGGTTCCTAAAATTGCCCGAGCGATTAAGGCAAGCAATCCGGCCATCAAAGGCATGAACATTCTGAACAATAACGGCAAAGTTGCTTATCAAAGCGTCTTTCATTCACATATCCACTTGATTCCGCGTTACGGCGATCAAGACGATTTCGGTATGCATTTCGGTGATCACAGCGCTCAATATGACAATGCCAAGCTCGAGGCAGTCGCTGCCAAAATTCGGAACCAGTTGGAGGCACAAGCATGAAATTTCGCCATGGTTTATTGTTAGGCGCAGTTGTCGGCACCCTTTACGGATTATTGACGGCCAAAAAATCCGGCCCACAACGGCAACGCGAAATCGCTGCATATTTCAATGGCATTGCCACGGGCGTCACTCAGGTTCGTCACAGTATTAACCGCCTCAGTCAAACCTTAACAAACCTGTCTGTCGAAGTTGATCAAACGCTCAAGCCGGCCATGAAGGATATTACTAACAGCGTTGAAACGTTCGAATTCGAAACGGCGCCACGCACCGCAGCGATTCAGGAACATGTCGACAAGATCAACGAGGCGGTCAACGAACTCGGCACCAAACCACCGACGTCTACAGATAAACCTTAACCAAAACATTGAAAATGCCATAGACATTTGTCGCCAAGCCGTGACGGATTATTGAAAGTTGTGTGAAGATCGGCGTTTGACGATAAGTTATGGTATAGTAGACGGCAGTGTTAACCGAAACTTTTTAGATTAGGATGTGTGATTGCATGAAAAAATGGATTCTCGGCGTCGTCGGTTTGTTTGTAGCAGTGACCTTAGCAGGCTGTTCAAGCGGTACTGTTGCAAATATGAAAGGTGCCAAGATCACTAAAGATGAGTATTATAACGCCATGAAGAAGACCGCAACCGGTCAAGCGACCTTACGTAATATGATCGTTTTAAAGGCGTTGGAACAACAGTACCCGAACAAAGTATCCGATAAGAAGGTCAACAGCCAGTTCAACAAGCTGAAGAAGCAATATGGTTCTTCATTTGATTCCACGCTTGAACAAAATGGCTACACCGAATCAAGCTTCAAGGATCAGATTCGGACAACGTTATATTCAGAAGTTGCTTTAAGGGCAATGAAGAAGCCGACAACCAAACAGATCGAGGCTCAGTGGAAGAAGTATCAACCCAAGATTCAAGTGCAACATATCTTGGTTAAAACCGAAGATGAAGCTAAGCAGATCATTTCGGACTACCAAAAGGATCCAACCGAAAAGAACTTCGAAGCTTTAGCTAAGAAGAATTCTATCGACACAGGTACCAAGAATAAAGGCGGAAAATTGGCTGCCTTTGACAACACGGATACCAGCTTGGATTCAACCTTCAAGGCAGCGGCCTTTAAGCTCAAAAAAGCTGGTGATATCACGACGACACCGGTTAAGACGCAATATGGTTACCATGTCATTCGTGCCATCTCCATCGGCAAGAAAGGCACTCTGAAGGAGCACAAGAAGGATCTGGAAAACCAGATTTACACTTCATGGCAGAGTGACCCGACTGTGATGAACGATGTCATTGCTAAAGTCCTGAAGAAGGCTAATGTTTCCATCAAGGACAATGACCTTAAGGATGTCCTATCAACCTACCTGAACAGCGGCTCAAGCAGTTCAAGCACTTCCAATTAAAAGCCTGTCTTAAAAAGTACACAAAAAGGCTCGCGCTGACATGGCGCGAGCCTTTTTGTGTACCTTTTGCTTTTTGAAAAGACATTTTGTTATTGAGATCAATGCGGGTCTGGGAACGTCTGACCGTTCGTCGGTCGATAAAAACGCCGGTTATCCATGCCAAAAAGCCGTTCAGTAAATGCACCCGGATCAACGTGTTGGTAGGCGGTCGTCATCATATTGATGGAGGCATCCATTTCATCCAGCTCATGCAGCACCTGCGCCTCCAGTAACTGCGGACGAACCGGTGAGCCATACTCAAGCAATCCGTGATGGGCCAAAACCACATGCCGCAGCAACAACATGTCTTCCGCATTGATGTCAATTTTAAGCTGATGAGCAGCCAGCACGATTTGTTCGTCAATTAAAACAATGTGTCCGATTAAATTCCCGGAAACCGTATAATCCGTCGAAATTGGTCCACTCAATTCGATGGTTTTGCCTAAGTCATGCAAAATAGCGCCAGCATATAACAGACTTTTATTTAGACTCGAATACTGGGCAGTGACATTTTTGGCTAATCGCAAAATACTCAACGTATGAAACGCCAAGCCGCCAGCAAACGCGTGATGATTCGACTTAGCTGCCGGATAACTAAAGAATGCCTTTTTATGATCGTTAATCAGTTTGCGGACGATTCGATTCCAGTTGGCGTTGGTGATCTCAAAAATAAAGCTATTCAGTTCCTCTTCCATGGCATTAGGTGCTTCCGGTGCCCGCTCGACGAAAGTTCTCGGGTCGTTGCCTTCTTCCTGCGTTGCAAGGCGCATTGAGTAAATCTTGATTTGCGGATTACCTTGGTATAGTTCACGTTTCCCGGATAGTTGAACAACCTCACCTGCTTTAAACTGGGCTATATCGTTAGCGGTCGCATCCCAAAACTTTCCAGAAATATGGCCAGAGTTATCCTGGAAAATCATCGCAATAAATTTTTTGCCATTCTTGGCTACTCGAACTTCAGCCGATTTAATCAGCACGGGAAGCCGCACATCTTCTTCATTATGGTAATCAAAAAGCCGTTTTGCCACGGTTGTCACCTTTTCCTTTACTATACAAGCTAACTAAATCATACCGGTGTCAGTACCAAAGTACAAGAAAGGTCTCAGGCGATCGGCATATGCCGCCAAAATAAAAAAGCCCCAGAGAATGTTCTCCGGAACCTTTTTTCTAGTGCAGGTTACTAAACGAATTCAGCCCCTTCACCGACCCAGTTAATGAATCAAGGTTTGCTTTGATAAACATCAACAATTGGCTGGGAAATGATCTTATTCAGTTCGTCCATCATCTGTGACAGCCCTTGTTCCTTGGCCATCAGATTTTGGATCGGTTGGATGTCGCGCATCTTATCACCCAGTGTCTGCAGCGATTTCACTTCTTCATCGGTAAAATCCTGTCCCTTCATTGACTTTTGCTGCATCTCGTATTGTTTTTGCTGAAACTGCTGGAACAAACCGTAAGCAACGCTGTCCAGCTTCAACAGGTCAAAAGCCTTCTTGAGCTCCTGAAATTCCTGAGTGTTCTTGATATCTTCCGCCATCTGATTAGCGGTGTCGTAAATGTTTGCCATACTTTACCTCACCTTTTCGAGCCTATTTGAACCAGCCCTTAATATTATCATACCATTTTCCCACAGTTTGCTTGGCACTGTCTATACCTTTATCGATACCATCTTGAATTCCTTGCCATATATCGTCATCTTTTTCCGGTGTCTGTAAGCTTGCCATTTGTGCGGCATCCTTGGTATCAAAGGGTGTTTGCGGGGTATTAGGCATCAATTTAGACATCTCAAGCTTGAACAACGGTGCCACGCCAGACGTGCTGGTACCTTTCAGAAAATGTTGACTGTCGGTTGCCGGATAACCGATCCATGTTGCATTAACAGTGTCAGGTGTATAGCCAACAACCCACTGATCCTTAGTACCATAGCCCCAACTGCTTGGCACTTCGGTACTGCCGGTTTTCCCGGCAATTGTGTAGCCCGATGGTTTGGCAGTCGAGCCGGTGCCTTCGTTAAACGTGCCGATCATCATGCTGGTCATTTCTTGAGCTACTTTTTTTGAAATAATCTGCCGAGTCGTTGGGTGCGAGTTATCGACCACGGTCTGGCCAGTAGCATCAACAATTTTACGAATAAAATGTGTCGTCGGCAGCTTGCCGCCATTTGCAAATGCCGCGTATGCCCTAGCCAACATCAACGGCGAGACACCATTTTTCAATCCACCGAGGGCGGCAGCCAAATTCTGATCTCCCGGTTTCAGATGAATGCCAAATCTGTCAAGACTGGAGACGCCTTTTTGCACCCCGATTTTATTAAGCAGCCAAACAGCAGGCGCGTTAATCGAATCAGCTAATGCTTTGTACATCGGCACGGTACCCAAATAAATGCCTGTCGCATTGGTTGGCGTGTAATGATTTTTACCGTAACTAAGCTTTTCGTCTTTCAAAAGCGAATCGTAATGGTAGCCATTTTCCAGCGCTGGGGTGTAAACAATCAGCGGCTTGATCGTCGAGCCAGGAGAATTGCGTAACTGTGTGGCATAATTAAATCCTAAAAAGGTATGTTCTCCGCGATTACCTACGACTGCTCGTACGCCGCCAGTCTTGGGATCAAGAACAATTGAAGCTCCCTGTACCTGCTTGCCGTCAGCGGCATTTGGCGGAAACGCCCAATTCTGCTCAAAACTGGTTTGTAGGTTCTGCTGGTAGGTTTGATCTAAATTGGTGTAAATTTTGTATCCTTTGTTAAGGATATCATCAACACTAATGCCTTCACTGCGCGCTTCTTCAATAACCGAATCAAAATAAGACGGATATTTCTGAGCATTATCAGTCGAAAAGGCATCCACGACTTGGACTGGCTGATCTTTTGCCGCGTTGGCCTGCGCCTGTGTCAACTTTTTGTTGTCAACCATAAGTTGTAGCACAACATTACGCCTGGAAATGGCATTGTCCTTATGATCAGCCGGATTATAGTAACTGGGATTGCGCAACATGCCAGCCAAAATTGCGCCTTCACTGGCATGCAATTGGCTAGCGTTCTTACCAAAATACCGCTTAGCCGCGTCCTGGACACCCCAAACACCGTTGCCGAAGTAAGCATTGTTTAGATACATGGTAAGAATATCCTGTTTGGAGTAAACTTTTGTCAGCTGAATCGCCATAAAGAGTTCCTGGGCCTTACGCATAATCGTTTGCTTCTGCGTCAGTAGCGTATTCTTTGCCAGCTGCTGAGTAATTGTGCTACCACCGCCCATGATTTGGCCGTGATGAATGACATAATTGAATGCAGACCGCAGAATCCCCTTAATTGAAAAACCGCCATTAGTATAAAAAGTTCGGTCTTCTGTTGAGATCACGGCATTTTGTACCTGTTTGCTAATGTCACTCAGTTCAACGTAGGTACCTTTTTGACCATACAACGTACCGGCCTCTTCATTGTTATCATCATAAATGACCGTTTTAGTTTGCAAAGTGCTCTTAATATTTTGCACATCAGCGGTTTTGGCTTTATAAGTAAACCAGGCAGAGAAGATCAAAATAACCGTTAATCCGATTAAAATCAGCCAACGAATCACCTGAAATCGGCGAAAAAACCACCGGACGCCCTGCCAGACACGTGCTAAGAACTCCATGTCCGCCCTCCTATTGTGAATCTTATTCATTGTAGCATAGCGAGAATATGTCCAAGATCCAACTGAAGGTTTTTAAGCAAACTTTATGGTCGAAAGAATCGAGGAAAGCTTTTGTTATTTCAAACCACTGCTATTGCCCAAACCCACGCCAGCCTGCGTGAACAACTTCAATCCTGGTTGATTCCTCGCAAACGTCAGCATCAAATGCGTATTGCCCGTTCGATTCAGGTGAACGGCCACTATCGCCATTTTAACGAGTCCATCATCACTGGTGACCGTATCACCATGACCTATGACGAACCGCTGCAGCTTGCTTATGTGCCTGAAACGCCTCACCTCAAGATTTGCTATGAAGACGATGATTTACTCATTGTGGATAAACCTGCAGGCATAAAAACCCACCCGAATCAACCTGGCGAAACCGGGACTTTGATGAATCAAGCTGCAGCTTACTTGGCTCCTTCACCAGCATTGATTACCCATCGCCTAGATATGGCAACTAGCGGGCTTTTGGTGATCGCTAAAAATCCGTTAGCACAAGCGATCATCAATCGGCAACTGGCAACCAGAAGCATGCATCGAGACTATCTGGCTGTGGTTCAACGCGGCATCGCGCAAAAGGGGTGCATTCGCGCGGCGATTGGCCGTGATCCAGAAGACAAACGAAAACGAATGATTCGCCCAGACGGTTTTCCGGCTGTCACCCATTATCGGCGAATCGCAGAAACATCAACAACTGCAACTGTTCTTCTTCAGTTGGAAACCGGCCGTACGCATCAAATCCGCGTTCACCTCGCCAGTATTGGCTATCCAATCATTGGTGATCCTTTATATACAGACCTTAGCAGTGAACCACGTATGCGGCTGCATGCGTATCAGGTTCGTTTAACAAAACCGCTCAGCGATAAGGAAATCACAGTCATCAGCCCAACACCCTTTTAATCATTAGCAGAATAAAAAGACGCCATACCGGTTAACAGACTCATCTAACCGTTATGGCGTCTCTTACAATCACGCTTTCCATTCGCCGAACAACGGCAAGATCAGCGATCAAAGGCATGCCGGTAAGCGTCTTCAAACCACTTTGCCTGTTTTTCATTGGGACTAATAACCACAATGGTGTCATGGCCGGCAATGGTACCGACAACCTGATCAAAATTGATATCATCAATGATGGCAGCTAGCAAATTGCCATTGCTAGGCAATGTCTTGATAACGTTCATAAACTGAACGCGGGTAATGGATAAGCCAACTTCACGGATCGAACGTCCTAAACGTTCGAGCTGTGACTCTGCCGAACCGCGAAAAATGGTATAACGCAGCGTACCAGTTGCGTCTTGTGCCTTGACAATTTTCATTTCGCGAATGTCACGCGAAATGGTGGCCTGGGTAGCATCGATACCTGCCGCTTTTAGGGCTGCTAAAAGCTCTTCCTGTGTGGCAATAGGCTTTTGATTAATAATTCGTGCCAACGCTGCCTGTCGTTCATTTTTGTTCATCCCACTACCTCCACCAAACTGCTGTCGTTAGTTGCGATGATTTGACAAACTACATTTCTTTCGGCGCTGCAACACCGAGCAAATGTAAAGCATTCTCCAAAACTTGCGTGGTCGCTGCAACCATAGCCAATCGCGCCGGTAATTCACTGTCTTCAACCAACACCTTAAAGTTCGCATAATATTTATTGAAAGCTTTGGCCAAACGCAACGCATACTTGGCAATCACGGAAGGCTCGTATTCATTTGCAGCCCGAACAACGATGCTCGGATAGTCGCCCAAAGCACGCAAAATGTCCCACGCCGCCGGATCGTTTAACGCCACTTCTGGCGCTGGTGCAATTTTTGCCTTTCGCAAAATGCTATGCGCTCTGGCATTGGTATACTGAACATAAGGCCCGGTTTCGCCTTCAAATCGCACGACTTCTTCTAAATTGAAGTCAAAATTGTCTAGGCGTTCATTTTTCAAATCATGAAAAATAACGGCCCCGACACCCACTTCTTGTGCCACAACGTCGGCGTTCGGTAACTCTGGATGCTTTTCTGCAATTTGCTTCTTAGCGAGCCCGACCGCATCTTGTAAAACCTTCTCCAGTAAAATAATATTGCCGCGCCGAGTTGACAATTTCTTCCCGTTTGCTGTAATTAACCCGAACGGAATGTGGTGGATATCGTTGGCCCACTCATAACCCATCTCCAGCAAGACTGCTTTTAATTGCTGAAAATGCTCGCGTTGCTCATTACCAACGACATACAGACTCTGAACAAAATGATAATGATTTTTGCGGAAAATAGCCGCCGCTAAATCACGAGTCATATAAAGTGTCGCCCCGTCTGATTTCTTGATCAACGCTGGATTGAGGTTGTATTTACTTAAATCAACAATCTCGGCGCCTTGACTGGTTTTGAGCAAATGCTTGCTTTCAAGTGTTTTGACGACACTAGCCATCTTGTCGTTATAAAATGCTTCCCCGTTGTACGAATCAAAATCCACTCCAAGAATCTTGTAGATCCGATTGAACTCGGCTAGAGAAACCCTACGGAACCATCGCCATAGTTTCACGGCCTCCTCATCACCGTCTTCTAGACGCTTGAACCAAGCACGTGCTTCGTCTTCTAATGATGGATCCACTTCTGCCATTTCGTGAAATTTAACATAGTAATTAAGCAGATTTTTGATAGGATCAGCTTTAACCGCTGCCTCTGAGCCCCATTTATTGTAAGCCACAATCAACTTACCGAATTGTGTGCCCCAGTCTCCAAGATGATTGATTTTGATCGGGGTATAGCCAACCTTGCCTAAAATATTGGCAAGGGCATTGCCGATAACCGTTGAACGAAGATGGCCCATCGACATTGGTTTCGCAATGTTTGGACTACTCATGTCGATCGGTACATTGCCCTGACCTAACTTGACGTCTCCATAATGTTGACCTTCTGTGGCAATTTCCTGCAGAACTTCGTGGGCAAAGCTGATTTTGTCCAGATAAAAATTGACATATCCACCAACCGCTTTGACCTGTTCAAACGGAGTTGCATCAATTTGGGAGACCAAATCAGCTGCAATCATTTTAGGTGAACGGTGAAGAATTTTTGCTAATGAAAAAGTTGGAAACGCGTAGTCTCCTAATTCGGATGATTTCGGTGTTTCGACGAGTAAGTCAATCGTTGCGTCATCCAACTCGCCTTCCAAAGCCGGTTTTAGGGCACTCACAACAAGTTTTTTAAAATCCATAAGCTCCTCCTCATTTGATGATGCCACGAAAAAAAGGCCCATCTCTCCCTTATCGAAGAGACGAGCCTTCACCCGCGGTACCACTCTACTTGACATACGTCCACTCAAAGCACTGATCCTCGAAAGCGCGCCGTCTGGTCTGACGTGATCGTTTGCACTAGCCGATCTCACTGTTAAAACGCCGATTGACCTGACATCCTCTTTCTCTTCGGATCTATACAGCGGTCGACGAGAATCGAACTCGCGACACCAGCTTGGGAAGCTGGAGTTTTACCACTAAACTACGACCGCAAATCAACGCATATAAGTGTATCACGGCGCTGCGAATTTGCAAAGCCGCAACTGAGCTTTTTTTCTATGATTTTAATGAGAAAACATTTTAAAAATGAGTGCCGGTAATTTGGTTGTTAATCTTTCTCACCGTGTTATAATAATGGGAAAGAAGAGGAGTGGTCAAGATGGCAAAAACGGGACGCCACTATTATTTTGTGGCGCGCAACGAGAAAACCAAAACTGGTTATCGCATTAGTTTCCCTAATATCCCTAATGCTGAGGCAGTCGGGACAACGTATGAAGAAACCGTTTATTATTCATATCGGGTCTTGGCTGATTTCTTAAGCCATCTGCCAAAAAAAGAAGCCGAGATCCGCGCCTACACACTATCAGATATTCCAGATACTGTTTCAAGTAACGTTTTCTACTCGTTAGTGAGTGTCACGCCAGACTTTGGTCCCCACAAAATGGAGACACACTTTACCTTACCGCAAACGCCGCCAGACGATATTCGTCAAAAAGCCGCCAAGCTTGCGGGTCTGGTGACCCCAAACGACAATGTTGCTCTGTAGGCCGCTGATAAGATGCAAACTTTTCAAATGATCTTGTTGGCAATCTTTGTCATCGGTGTTCTGGCGGCTGTTGTCGGTTTATTGAGTTGGTTGGTGCTGATGCTTAGGCGTCGTCCTCCAGAACGCGCTCGTCGTTTGACGTTGGTGAGTGCGGCGATTGCTTTAGTTGCTTTGATTTTGAACGCTTTCACTTAATGATTAACGCTCTGGATGCTGTCTTTTTCGCGGCGTCAGGGCGTTTTTGCTTGACTGGCGAGCTGGCGACTGGTTTCTCACGCTTTTCTATGCTTAAATAGGAACAGCAAACATTGAAGGAGTGGGCTTATGACTGATCTGCATACAAGTATTGATAAGTTTCAGTTTAACAACGTGTTTATGAATGCAAGTGGCGTACGCTGCTATACCAAAGACGAACTCGATGAACTGGCGCAAAGCGATGCTGGAACTTTGGTGACTAAGAGCGCGACACAGACAAAGCGGCTTGGCAATCCCAGCCCGCGATATGCCCCCTTAGAACTAGGATCGATTAACTCTATGGGACTACCTAACGAAGGCCTCGAGTATTATTTGGACTATGCGTTGGATTTTCAAAAAGCCCATCCTGAGAAGCCGATTTTTCTTTCAGTTGCCGGACTTTCTATGGAAGAAAATCTAGCGATGGCCCACACCATCGAAAATTCAGATTTTAACGGTTTGGTTGAGTTCAATTTAAGCTGCCCAAATGTTCCCGGCAAGCCACAGACCGGTTACGACTTTGACCGGACGCAGGAAGTTTTGACTAATCTTTTTGACTTCTTTACCAAACCGGCTGGCGTTAAGCTGCCTCCTTATTTCGACCTTGCTCAATTCGACCAAATGGCAACGATCCTCAATCAGTTCCCGCTTAAATTTGTCAACTCGATTAACAGCCTCGGCAATGGCTTAATGATTGATCCAGAAACCGACACGGCGTTGATTAAGCCTAAAGGTGGCTTTGGCGGAATCGGCGGTGCTTACGCCAAACCAATCGCACTTGCCAACGTCCGCGCATTTGCTCAGCGTCTCGACCCTAAGATTCAACTAATCGGAACCGGCGGCGTGACCAACGGCAGGGACGCTTATGATTTGATCCTGGCCGGTGCAAGTCTTGTCCAAGTCGGTACCCTTCTCCAAGAAGAAGGCACAGTTGCCTTTACACGGCTTACCCGCGAGTTACGTGCCGTCATGCAAACTAAGGGCTACAATGCCATTAGTGACTTCAGGGGTCAATTAAAAGTCTTATCATGAACGAGAAAATCAGAGTATGGACTTATTTTAAGCACAACACCAAAGACTTTGCGCATCACTGGGGAGCCTATTTTTTACTCATTGGTGTGACGAATTTAGTGGTCGGCCTCGCGATCATCCCGCTGCTGACTTTCGGTGCGCGCCAAGTCTTGCGCTTAGGAAAAGTACCTTACATCACGCGGACGAATTTGGGCCAGATTGTCACAGCCAAGCCAGGAACGGCATTCCTGTTACTGCTAATTGGCTTGTTATTGCTACTTTTTGTTTACTGGCAATTTGCTTTTTTGTTATTGGGTATTCAGAATATTCATCGTCAGACGCGTTTAAGCTTTTGGCAAATAGCCAGTGCCACTGTTCATAAAACTCGGCGGCTGACGCTAACAACGATTGTGACACTGATAGCTTATTTCGGGTTGGTTTTTCCTTTCTCGAGTATTGTCTTTAATACCAGTTTATTGGCAAAGCTGACAATTCCTGATTTCATCATCGATTATATTTTTAATCGTTGGTATTTAACCGTTTTGATCGTCGTACTTTATTTATTGGGCACTTGGCTGGCTATCCGCCTATTGCCGTTATTACCTGCCTTGATTCTCGGTGACGACCAACCGCATGCAGCAGTGATGCGCAGTTGGCGGGCAACACGTGGTCAGGCATGGCGAACACTGTGGGCGGTTTTGCTCATCATCATCCCGACGCTGATCCTTTCAATCTTACTAGTAGCTGCCCTATATGCGTTTCAAACCTATTTAGACCAGCAATGGCAGCAATGGTCGCTGATCGGCGCTACCATCAACCTCGGTCTTTTACAAGCTATTCTATTTTTGCTCATGGTATTTTTCACTGTGATGCTTTATCAGCTGGCGACTTCACAAGCGGAAGCCTTTCACTTGATTGCCAATCAGGATCACAGTTTCCAAACTCCAAAACGGCCGCGCACATTGTTTTTCAGAATTGGCGCGTTGACATTAATCATGATGGTTATCAGCGGTACGAGTCTGTTTTACCATGAGTACCTCACCGGAGCACTAACAACGCAACCACTCACGATCTCCCACCGCGGAGTTGATGATGGAAACGGTGTCCAAAATACGATTCCGGCACTGCTGGCAACAGCAAAGGAAAAACCGGATTATGTCGAAATAGATCTTCACGAAACCAAAGACCATCAGTTTGTTGTCATGCATGATGAAAACCTGAAAGTCTTAACGGGCAAAGATGCCACGCCTCATCAATTAACCTTGGCTGAAATCACACAACTGACCGCGCGCGAAAACGGCCATGCTGCAAAAGTCGCGAGTTTCGACCAGTATTTAACTGCGGCCGAACAGGTTCATCAAAAGCTGTTGGTGGAGATTAAAACCACGCCGCATGACAGCCTGCAAATGATGGATCGGTTTATTCAGCGTTATGCTAAACGATTATTAGCCAATCGCGATCAAGTTCATTCATTGGATTATCACGTGGTCAAAACGTTACGCGAACGAGTCCCGGCACTCAAGACATTCTTTATTTTACCGTATACGCTGGTTTTTCCAGAAACGACGGCAAGCGGCTATACTTTGGAAGCAACGACACTTTCAACCACCGTCACGGATCAAGCCCACGCCCATCACCAAGCGGTTTATGCGTGGACCGTTAACGACTCAGACGATATGCAGAAAATGGCCTTTATGGATGCAGATGGCATCATTACCGATCAATTAGGGACGTTAAAGGCCAAATTACGTGAAATCAATGACCATCCTAGTTACGCAGAGCAGCTCCTGAATTACCTGAATGGTTATTCGATCGAGGATAATGCACCATTTTAAGCCATTGATTTTCTTGTGGGTTTGCTGCCAAACATAGATAAAAAGAAGGCCTGCCCCATTTTCAGTTTGAAAATGGAGCGAGCCTTCTTTTTCGATGATTGACAAGATTCAATTGTGTAACTTATTTTATTTAAAGTAGTATCGCGCCGTTTCCAACGCGCTGGTTTCCATCAACCGCTTGCCATACTCTGACAAAACTGCAGAAGACAATGGCGAGCGATCGCCAAATTCCAGAGCAACTGCCATCTCGTCATGTGCTTCGTTAGAAGAAATCTCATTGGGATAGAACGTTAATACGAGGTAATAATTTTGCTTATACCGGTAAAGGTCGCTTTTGCCGCCTTCTAAACGTAGCGTATCCGCGAGACTAATAAAATCTTCAAAGTCCTTTAATTTCAAAACGAGTTCGGTTTGCGGAGCTTTCTTAGCATCAATATAACCACCTTCGTCGACTGCCTGTTGATCGTGTTGATCGTTAGCGTCTAAGCCCTGCAATTGCTGACGAATATAATCCGGTACTTGGGTATCCGTACTGTCATCATCAGAACCGGTGTCGCTATCATCATTCTTTTGACCATTCTTACTGATCAACAATTCGAGCCCGGATTGACTTGGCATGACCTGAAACGTCACGGCCTCGTTTGTGGCAAACGTATGGTCTTTATCGACTTCATCGAGGATGCTGTAAAAGAAGCTCTCAATCTGTTTGTGATTGCCAAGCAGATCCAAAACCGTAATTCCCCGCTGCGCTAGATCATCGTTACCTAACATGACCCGGATCGTATTTGCATTAATCCGTTCCATTTCCATGATTGCTGCACCTCACTTTAGTCACGGAACCCTGACTTCTGTGGTTCATCACATGACCACTTACTACATTATAGCAGATTTACTGCGTCAAGGCATTCTAACGCACGCAAACGCTATGATCAAGTCAAGAGCGTGAACTGGCGCGCTTAGAAGTCGGAGTATAAGTGGCCTTAGGCGTGATGGCCTGAACTTGGCCATTGCGTCTAAGGTCCTTAGACGCAGACTTCTGCGCCAGTGAACGCGTTTAAGCCAGAGCGTGAACTGGCGCGCTTAGAAGTCGGAGTATAAGTGGCCTTAGGCGTGATGGCCCGAACTTGGCCATTGCGTCTAAGGTCCTTAGACGCAGACTTCTGCGCCAGTGAACGCGTTTAAGCCAGAGCGTGAACTGGCGCGCTTAGAAGTCGGAGTATAAGTGGCCTTAAGCGTGATGGCCCGAACTTGGCGATTGCGTCTAAGGCCACTTATACGTAGACTTCTGCGCCAGTGAACGCGTTTCGGAGCCGGATTGCCCAAGTAAACACGCCTTCAAAACCACGCCCTCTCCTGAAATTTGCGCTCCCAACTGAACCAAAAAAATGTCCCAACACTTTTGCAACGTGTCGAGACAATTTTGCTATATGATTAATGATCATTTGGCTGTTAACTTGTTTAAGTACAACAGTCACGCGGGTATGAGAACACGACTTACTAAATTAAAATCCTGCCAATAATTGCGCCTGTTGAAGTTCCAAGGTACGCACAGACCGCGGCAAAAAGCGCCGGATCTCGTCTTCGTTATAACCAACCTGAAGACGCTTGTCGTCCATCATGATCGGTCGCCGCAATAAACCCGGATATTTCGCTACCAGTTTAATCAGCGTACCAGTCGACAATTCATCGATGTTTACTCCTAGCTCCTGGAAGATCTTCGAACGTGTTGAAATAATTTCTTCGGTACCCTCTTCGGTCATCATCAATAACCGCTTGATTTCATCCACGTTCAATGGATCAGAAAAAATATTACGTTCTTTAAAAGGAATCTTATTTTCCTTTAACCAGGCGCGCGCCTTCCGACAAGATGTACAACTTGGGGACGTGTATAAAATAACCATGAGCGCTCGCTCCTTTTTCTTTGACGAGGAATCCTTTACAACTACAGGTATAGTATACGAGATTGGATCAAAGCAGCGCAATCATATTTAGAAAAATAATTTTTTAAAATTTGAAACCTAATTTTTAAAAAACGCACTAGATGTTGTCTAATCAGCGTTTTTATAAGTTTTCTTGTGAAAAATAGCTCAAGTTATAATAACTTATTTTTTAACATTCCTCTCTCATTTTAAGAAAACAGTTATCAATACTATCAGACATTAATTGTCAAGTCATCTGCCGCCATCAAAATTGGTATGCCCACCGCTTGCTTTTGGGCCTGCTGTTTCAAGGTGCTAAGATCGAGTTGTTGTGGCAAATGTGTTAATAAGAGTTGCTTCACTTCGGCATCTTTTGCTAACTGGCCGGCTTCGGGAGCGGTTAAATGCCAGCGCGGTGATGGCTGATCGGCCAGAAAATTGGTATCTGCCATCAAGAGATCTGCATTTTTTGCAAACGGTATCAACCCAGGAAAATAACGCGTATCACTTGTGTTGACCAGCACTTTATTGGTGCCCGCTTCAACAATCCGCACGGCAAATGCCGGAACCGGATGCTGGGTTTCAAGAAATGTTAATGTTAGCGGCCCGAGATGCAACGTACTATCACCCGAGTAACCAAGTCCTTGGGTATACGGACCAAATGTCAGACTGCCAAAATTTAACGGATCTTTAGTGTGACCATAAATTGGTAGTGGTGCCACTTTTTTGGTACCTTTACGCAGCTGATAATAGTACTGCAACACACCGACATCCGCAGTGTGATCATGATGATAATGTGTTAGCAAGACGGCATCTAATTGAATTGGATCAAATACTCGCTCCAAAGCAAGTAGGCCACCGCTGCCTAAATCCATC
The DNA here is from genome assembly GCF_004123795.1 of Lacticaseibacillus chiayiensis. GTDB lineage: Bacteria > Bacillota > Bacilli > Lactobacillales > Lactobacillaceae > Lacticaseibacillus > Lacticaseibacillus chiayiensis. The sequence continues at coordinate 153,577 of NZ_MSSM01000005.1, forward strand.
AGTAAGTGATAGTCGCCACTTTCAACCAAATAAGTACTCGTCGCGTGGCCGGCGTCCGGATAACCGCCAAGATAACCTAAAACTGTCAATTTCATTGATTTTTTCCTCCCTTTCAAACTGAAAACCTGCCAAGAAGTTTATAATAAGTGTGGAGGTGGTCGGTATGTCCACAATACAAACAGTCTTCGGTAGCAAGTCGTTCCTTGTTAAACTGCTCGATGAGCGCCACGATCCGCAACTAAAATTGTTAAAACCGGCACAAACTGGTTTGGACTACATGATTTATGATCCAAGCGGCCGAGCAACGTTCAGTGCGCCATTGCGTTATGACGTCATCATGAGCTTGGGGTCAGCCGAACAAAACGGCTATGTGCAGTTCATGTATTTTAATTTGGATACGAACGATGTCAAAGTATTTCTATCAAAAATCAAACAACTCATCGATAACCATGATATCTTACTCGGCGAAAAGCATATTCTCTTAGCGCAAGAAGTCAAACACCCGGATAATTATTTGGTGGTTTCTGTCTGGCAATCCGGCAATGACTACTACGAGTTCAAGAATACCCCAGCGCTCTCGTCAGTCAAGGAATTCATTCGCCGCGCCGCTTCGGCTAATGGCTTTCATGAAGCGGGTTATACCATCATTGACGCCCATCAAAAGGATTAAAACGAGCCGACCAAGTAAGTGGAATTTTTTACATGCTAATCCGTGAACTGGTAAGTTTTGGCTAACATCTAAGCATCAGAATTCGGCAGAACCGATCTCCAGATAATTAACCAACGTTATCGCTAATCGTCACTGGCCATTCTGGTGTTTTTGTGACGCATTTTCATCAATCGTTAACCCACCGGCTAACCGGTCCGTCAACCATGCGAATCATGACATGTACAGTCGCTTGGTAAAACAACCAGTCAATCCCGGCGTAAATGGCAATCATCAGACTAAGGTAACGTGATGGCGGATTATCAAGATAACTATTCATCACACTAATCACACACAGTGCCATAATAATGCCAAATACAAGTGGGACAGCAAAGATCACTGCTGCCTGACGGTAAATCGTGTGCCGAATCTGTTGCGGATCCATCCCCAAATGCTTGAGAATCTGAAAATGCCGCTTCTCCTGACGCACAGCGATGACTTGTTTAAGCAATAAGATACTGCCTGTCGCGACCACAAAAACCCCGCTTAACAATAAGATCAAAAATAGTAAAAAGCCATATAACGTACTGACAAAATTCTGCTGCGATGCTTGCAGCCCGATCGGATTACGCCAAAAGTTCATTTTGGCGCTTACCCGATTAGTGACCTTCAAATCGTCACCTGCCCGTTCGTTGGCACCAATATTGACGTACTCTTGCAGATTCTGGCTATTGTCCAAATGCTGCAGTTGTGTTAGTGCCCGGCGCGCGGCTTTGGTTTTAGGCAGCTTAGCCATATATAGCCGGTCCGGGGTGCCTTCTAACATGTCAAATGTCTGATCACTAACCAGCAATCCCCGGTCAAAATAGTTATTACTCCCAGTTGGGAAAAGATTGGTCGTCCGGGTAAGCCGAAGTGACGTATCACTGCCTGGTAACATAATTGCTCGATTCGGATTACGCCGCGCGCCAACTGGTTGAAACCCGGTTCTGGTTGGTAACATTAGTTGAGCTTCTCGTTGCCGTAATCGAACTGGGGTTAAACTCCTTTGAAGTCGTGCTGCTCGACGATAATCACGTATTGCAACGACATTGTAAACACCAGGCTGCTTGCGAACCTGGCCAACTTGATCCCTTAGCCGAATCTCGGCATATAAAAGTTTAGACGAAATAGTGATCGCATGGGTCGGCTTAACCCTAGCTTTTTTTAAAACGTCCGTCACGTTATCAACGCCGATGCCGGATGCCACGACAGTCGTCGGAATTTCGCGTAACACCAGTTCTTGTTTGTACTGAAATAACATAACTGAACTACCAAGCATGGTTATCGTCACTGCACAAAGCAGAGTCGTTAGCCACAGTGAATGGGCATTGCCGTGCAACCGTTTGATAATCAGATGACGGGAAATCCCGCTTGCGTTGCGATTCTGCATTTCATGATGGCGCTGAAACCACGCCACCAATCCCGGAAGAAAATCGGCAAAGACCAAAAATAGCCCCAGTAACAAAGCCACCACGACTACGAACAATAAAATCGGCAGCACGATTCGACTCGGAATCCATGGCAGCAAGCGCATCAAACTGCCGCTAATCGGCAGCAGGCGCAACATGGTTAATAAACTACCAACCAGTAACGTGAAACCACCAATGCCAAGCCAAAAACGCCACAAGGTTTGGGGCTTAGGCGCAACTGGTACATCTTGTTGCCGAATGAATTGGCGAAGTGGATTTTGGACATAAATGGCGTTAACCGCACCGATTAACAGATAGACAACGCCCATCAATGTCAAAACATCCAACAATGCTGACGGCGAAACCATAAAACCGATCGGCGTATGCAAAGCCATCAGGCGAATCAACACCATGCCTAATAATGGCGACAGAATAAGCCCCAGCAAGACCCCAGCCACAAACCCGATAACACCGACAATCAAGCTTTCAAGAAACACGTTCAAGCCAAGTTTAGCCCCAGATAGTCCCAAAAGTCGGTACAAGCCGATCTCCTGGTCACGGCGGGCAATTAACAGGCTATTTAAATACAACAGGAAACTAATCGAAAACAAAGCCAACAGGACCATGACAATCATCAACAGACTTGGTACGATATCTAGACTGCCTAGGCGCTTGCTGGCATCGCTCAAAATTAACCGATTGTTCGCCACCGTGCCAATCGCATACATAATGGCGTTGATTAACGCAGCAATCATAATCTGCAAGCCGTCTTCGTGCCGATGTTGCACAAGGTTGGTCTTAATCTGTTGCCACACGTGCATGGCCTCCTCCGCTCACCGTCGCTTCCATATCAATAATACGATCAAAGAACTGCTCACGGGATTTGCCGCGGGTGACTTCAGCAAAAAAAGCCCCGTCTTTAATGAAAATAATCCGACTGGCAAAACTAGCCGTGAACGGATCATGGGTGACCATCAAAATCGTGGTTTTCTCTTGCTGATTTAATTGCTGGAGATACCTTAAGAAATCTGTCGCTGCCAATGAATCAAGACTTCCGGTCGGTTCATCAGCCAGTAACAGACTCGGTTGCGTAATCACCGCCCGCGCAGCCGCGACTCGCTGCCGCTGCCCCATGCTTAACTCGCCAGGAAATGCTTTTAATAACGGACCTAGATTGAGATGCTGTGACACCGTACGCAGGCGCTCAGCCCGATCCGGTTGAACCTGACGTTGCAGCGTCAATGGTAAAAGGATATTTTGTGCGACCGTCATATCGTCTAACAAATTAAAATCTTGAAAGACAAAGCCCAGATGATCACGGCGGAATGCGGCTTGTTGGCTTTCATTCAAGGCTTCCAGATCATATCCGGCAATTTTGACTTTACCCGTGCTGGGGGTCTCAATTGTTGCCAAAATATTCAGTAAGGTCGACTTGCCGGCACCACTTGGCCCCATGATGCCGATGAATTCGCCAGCTGCAACCTGAAAGCTGAGGTCATTTAAAGCGCGAACCCGATCATGTCGCTGTCCGAAAATTTTACTTAAATTAGAAACTTCTAAAATTGCCATGGCTTACCTCCGTCATCATTTTACCAAAAACCAGTGTCGACTGCTGTTCATCGTTTTCACTACAACCTGCCCATATCAGCGTTATTTTCTTATTAACCAACCGTTCTTGCGGCTTGTGCTCCGTAGCTAAAACTTATACGATAAGTGCAGGAATGGAGTTGATCACGTGTTTAAAATTATGATTGTAGAAGATGATCAGACCATCAGTGGCCTGATCGCTGACAACCTAAAAAAATGGCAGTTCGAACCAGTCGTTGTGACCGATTTTAACGCTGTCTTCGATGATTTTCTGCAAGAAAAGCCTCACTTGGTTTTACTGGACATCAATTTGCCGGTGTTTGACGGTTATTACTGGGTGCAAAAGATTCGCGAAGTCTCTAAGGTGCCAGTTATCTTTATCTCAAGCCGCAACACTAATATGGACATGGTCATGGCCATGAACATGGGTGCCGATGACTTCTTAAATAAGCCGTTCGCGATGGAAGTCTTGATCGCCAAAATCAACGCATTATTGCGCAGAACCTATAATTACGCCGATCAAGGAACGGATGTTTTGGAACATAACGGCCTTATGTTGAACTTAAAAAATGGTATGGCGCAGGTTAATAATAATGAAATTAATCTTTCAAAAAATGAGTACAAGCTACTACAGATTCTCATGCGGCAACATGGGCAAATCGTCAGTCGATCCCGTCTCTTGAAGGATCTCTGGCAAGATGAACGTTTTGTGGATGATAATACGCTGACGGTTAACATCAATCGCTTACGCAAAAAAATCGAAGAAGCCGGCTTAAAAGATTATATTCAAACTAAAGTCGGTCAAGGTTATATCGTTCCTTAGGAGGCTGCCATGCGTTTTCGCGATTACGTCAAAGACCACCTATGGCCTATTGGCGGTTACGTTTTGTGTGTTGGCTTAGCGGCCATCATTATCTGGCTGGATCCCCAACACCGAGTTAAAATATCAACACTCTGGTACGCGGTTTTATTGGTAACACTTGTTGCGAGTGCTTTTTTTGTGGCCCACTTTAGCCGAGTTCGACGCTTTACCACACAACTTCATGCCCGCCAAGAAGCGAAGGATGCGGCGCTGGACTGGCCACTGCCAGGCGGTGAATCAGGCATGGAAGAAGTCGTTGCCGATACGTACAACCAAATGCTGACGCTACATCGCCAACAGATTACCGCCTTACTGGCCCAACAGCAAGACCAAAAAGACTTCATTGATTCCTGGGTTCACGAAATCAAAGTACCGTTAGCAGCGGTTTCGCTTTTAGCCGAAAGTTTTGAAGGTCAGGTGCCCGATGACAAACTGGATAATCTCAATTTGCAGTTAGACCAAATCGAATTTTATGTCGAACAGGTTTTGTATTATTCGCGGCTCGACAGTTTTTCCAAAGATTATCTCCTACACAACACGCCGCTAAAGTCGCTTGTGAATGATGTCGTCGCCAGTCAACGAAACGGGTTTATCAGCAAGCGCCTGTCATTTAAGCTCAATGGGGAAGATCAAACCGTATTAACCGATAACAAATGGCTGCGGTTTATTTTGGCGCAACTGATTTCGAACGCTGTGAAGTACACACCGGAAGGCGGCCGCATCAGTGCCACGATCCGCAACACCGGTAAAGAAACCCAGCTCATGATTACCGACACTGGCATTGGCATTCCTAAAGATGAACAACACCGCGTATTTGAAAAGGGATTTACCGGAAGCAATGGGCGGATATCGAATCACAAATCAACTGGCTTGGGTCTCTTCTTGGCGGAAAAGCTTTCCGAAAAACTTGGCCACCATTTGACGCTAACATCTGTGATAAACCAAGGTACCACTGTTACCATTCATTTCCCATACGTCAGCTATTACAGCGATCCCGGTCAAACGGTCCATCATCCCAAAACCAACCGCGAGCAATCTGCTAACAGCTAAGGACATACGGATAATCGCGATTTATCGTGCCTGCAAATGCTGTCTTTTAGTCAGCAAAAGCTATCAAAAAAGAACGAGCGACTTCCGATATTCAGTTACTGCGGAAAGTCACTTGTTCTCTTTTTTATATTACCGAATCAAGTTCTTCCAAAGTTTGATCTCGCCAGCCGCTTGGGTTGCCGGTACGTCAATAATGCGTTGATTGGCGCTGCCGCGAAATTGTAAGGTTAAATCTTTTTGGGCCAACAAGAACCGGCCATCAACCAGGATGTCAATGAGCCCTAGTAACGTTAACTTATCTTCGGAATCCTGCATCAGTTCCTCGTATGTGTAACCGCTCCAACTCCAGATGTCTTTGTCATGGCCAAACTCTTGCCGAATGCGGCGGCATAAGCGGATGCATACCTGTGTGTTCAAAAACGGCTCGCCGCCTAATAACGTCAGCCCTTGCACATATGACTGACCCAGATCTTCAATAATCTGGTCTTCTAGCTCGTGGGTATAAGGTTTCCCATATCGGAAATTCTGGGCAACCCGATTGTAACAGCCGGGGCAGGCAAACCGACAGCCAGATACGTATAAACTACAACGTACTCCTTCGCCATCCACAAAGTTAAATGGTTTGTAATCCGCAATACGTTGCTGGGAAAGGTCGCTAGCGAGCCATTCCTTAGGTTTAGGATTCTGCGGTAAGCGGTTGGTCGTCATAACAATATCTGCCTCTTTCTAAATTGATTCTGTCATCACCTTACGAACTGGCATTTAACTGGATGCCTGTTGATAAATGCAACATTCACACTGATAAGTCTTTTTAATCGTACCATCTTTCAACTACAAGATATAGTATTGGTTGTACACAAAATATCGGCTCACCATCAAGATGTAGATGATGAGCCGATATTTATTTTGCCAACTATAATCTAGGCGCGCTTCAAATGCAGGGTCATGGCATTTAACGCAACCACGATCGTCGATAACGACATGATCGCCGCGCCAACTGCCGGACTGAGAATGAAACCAATCGGCGCTAAGATACCTGCTGCCAATGGAATAGCTAAAATGTTGTAGCCAGCTCCCCACCAAAGGTTCTGTACCATTTTGCGGTTTGTCGCCTTTGCCAGCGATAAGAAGTTCAGAATGTCGGCCGGATCGCTGTGAACCAAGACCACGTCGGCTGTATCAATGGCAACATCCGTACCAGCACCGATTGCTACCCCGATATCTGCCTGAGCCAGACTAGGCGCATCGTTGACACCATCGCCGACCATCATCACAACGCCGCGTTGCTGATAAGCCTTGACTTGGGCAACTTTATCTTCAGGTTTGAGTTCTGCCTGAAAATCGGTTAATCCCAGCTGGTCAGCAACCTTTTTAGCTGTTTCATGATTGTCACCAGTCAACATAACCGGCGTGATGCCTTGACGTTTCAAGGCCACTACAAATTGCTTGCTTGATGGCTTCAACTGGTCGCCTTCAGCTACCATTCCTAACACTTGATCCTTCTGTAACAAGAAGGCCAATGAGTTCCCGGCAGCCGCCAACTGATCAGCCTGGGCCTGATCATAACTTAACTGATGATCTTTCAGGTAACGCGCATTGACAATGGTATAAGCCTGTCCATCAATTTCACCTTGCAAGCCGATACCCTTTAGTACCTGAACATTTTCCGCGACAGGGACCTTCAATTGCTGATCCTTGGCTGCGGCTTTAATTCCGGTTGCCAGTGGATGCTCTGAATGACTCTCAAGTGCAGCCATCAATGCTAAGACCTGTGCTTCATCCTGATTGGCAAATGCGACGGTTTTGGCAACGGTGAATTTGCCTTCCGTCAAGGTACCGGTTTTGTCCATTAAGATAAACTTAGCATGTTTAGCAGTTTCAAGTGACTGGCGATTACGAATCAACAAGCCATTGGTTGCACCGATACTGGTACTGCGCGCGATAACCAATGGAATTGCCAGTCCCAGTGCATGCGGGCAGGCAATGATGAAAACGGTGACCATGCGCTCAAAGGCAGTCGCCGCGCCGTCTGGTAGCCAAATGAAGAATGCCAGGATACCGACTGCCAACGCCGCGTAGAAAAGCCAGCCAGCAACCTTATCGGCCATACTTTCCGCTTTGCTCTTATTGGCTTGCGCACTTTGAACCAGCTTCATCACTTGCGACAGGTAGCCACTTTCACCTGTACCAGTAACCTTGATTTCAATGACGCCATCGCCATTGACCGATCCGCCAATGACTCGATCGCCTTCAGCTTTATGAATAGCTTTAGCTTCACCGGTAACCAGCGACTCGTTCACGCTACTAGTGCCACTAACAATCTGACCATCAGCTGGCATCTGTTCACCTGCCAGCACCCGCAAACGCGTTCCGACCTGAACTTCTGCTAACGGCATATCCATCACGTGATCGCCATGCACAACATGCGCTTGGCTTGGCAACAATGCCGCGAGTTTCTCAACGGCATTGCCCGCTGCCATAACCGCATTCATTTCAATCCAGTGTCCTAACAGCATGATCACGATCAGTGTTGCCAGTTCCCAGAAGAAATCCATGACCATGCCATTTGGCGCGATAAAATGATTCATCACAAACGCGTAAAGTGAATAACCGTACGCAACGGTGATACCCATTGCAATCAGCGTCATCATCGCTGGCTGCCGCTGTTGCAATTCGGATTTGGCTCCGGTCAAAAATGGCCAACCACCATAGAAGAACAAAAATGACGACAAAATCAAAACCAGCCAGTCGGATCCTGGAAATACAATCGGCAGTTGCAAAGCCCCTAAGTGAATATTCATCCCCATAAACTGGGAAAGCAGCAGCACCGGAATCATCACAATCAGGCTAACCCAGAATTTTTGTTTAAGATTCCCCATATGCATCATGTGGCCACCACCGTGATCCATATCCATATGGCTCATGTCACCATGGTCCATATGCATGTTGCCATGATTCATCGCTCCCTGATCCATGGCCATGGTTTCCATACCAGCTTGGTGCCCCATCTGATCATGCTGCATTGACATATTTGCCATGTCATCATGCTGCATGCGCTCATGATGCATCTCACTGGGTTGACCAGTCGTTTCGTTTGCATGTTCCATCTTACTATCCTTCATGGACTTCCTCCTTACATCTTTCTGGCAAGCAATTGCAGCTAACCTTTGCCGGTGCATCTGGCAACTTGGCTGTCAATGTTTGCTGCAGGTCATTGATATCGTGTTTTGATAAAGTCACGTGAGTTATCAAGTGATCCAAGGTCTTGCCTATTTTCATCTGACATAAATGGCTAAATAACTCGGTCACTGCTGCATCCATAGATGCCTGTTCGCCGACTGTAGCATGGTACAAAAATTCACGACCTTGTTTTTCCGGTACAAGTGCGCCTTTTTTTACCAAGCGACCTAAAAAGGTTTTGGTAGTTGCGACCTTCCAGCCCATTTTATCTGTCAAAATAGCAGCAAGTGTACTGCTTTTTAAAGGCCCGAGTGTCCAGATAATACGCATGACCTCCCATTCTGACTGGGAAATATCGACTGTTGGTGTTTCCATAATTGGCCTCCGTTTACACTTGTAATCTCTCAACAGTTATAATTTACAACTGTAAACGATGGTTGTCAATATCATTTTTTTAATTTCATTTAAAATCGCCTTCGCACACTGAAAAGGATATGCAAATAGGCACCGCGACAAGAAGCTGTCACAGTGCCTATTTTGTCAATGCTAGTCACCAAAATCAGGTTTTGTTGCTAGCTCTTTTCTTCAGGCTTTGAGCGCATGGAAACCTATGTCAGTGCGGTAATCCAGAACCCCTTGGATGCTTTCCAGCGCCGCTTTTGCTTTAGAAACCGCTTCGGACAGTGTCGGGGCTCCACTTACAACGGAAAAAATTCTGCCTGAATTGCTAATCCAGCCATTTTCTATCTGGTTGACGCTTGCTGGCAACCATGTACCGATAGACCAATCATTTGGCACAATCACCGGCACCGATTTATGCGCTGATTCGGGATAGTCCGGATTCACCGCAACAAAGCACGCGTAAGCTCGACCGTTTACCGTTAAATCCGGTTGTTGACCGTTCGATAAATCCGTTACCATCTGATAAAAATCGTTTTCGATCTGAGGCAAAAGCACCTGCGTTTCCGGATCCCCAAAACGCATATTGTATTCCAGAATTTTAGGACCATCAGAAGTAAAAATCAGACCGATATACATCACACCTTGCCCACTAAGGCCGTCCTCTTGCATCCCTGCCAACGTCTTATCCACTAAGGACTGAGCTGACTGCACTTGGTTGGCAGTAAATTGCGGCAGCGGGCTAATGGCGCCCATACCACCTGTGTTAGGACCACGATCGGCCGCAAATCGGCGTTTATGATCCTGTGATAATGGTAAAATCACGCGGTTTTGACCGTTGAAAAGCGCCATCACCGATGCTTCTTCGCCATCAAGGTATTGTTCAAGTAGGACGGTGGCACTCGGATGACGTTCGTATAGTTGGTCAATCGCATCGTCCAAGGCAGTAGCGTCTTGAGCAATGATGACCCCTTTTCCACCGGCAAGCCCGTCTTTTTTAAGAACGATCGGTAATCCCATCAATGTTGCCTCGGCATGAGCTTCTAGTGCGCTATGCACGGTTTTGCTGGCAGCAGTCGGGAGATGGTGGCGGTGCATAAAATCTTTGGCAAACGTCTTACTCGATTCGAGTTGCGCAAGTTTTTTTGTCACGCCAAAGATCGGCTGATTAGCTTCTTGAAAAGCATCAACAATTCCTTCTGCCAGTGGTACTTCAGGACCGACAAACGTCAAGTCGATCTGATGATCCCGGGCAAATAGAATTAATGCTGGCACTTCGGCTTCGCTAATGCCGATTGGCTCAACGCCTAAAAGCGTCATGGCCGGATTACCGGGTGCCACATAGACATGATCAACTTGTGGCGACTGGTTAAATTTTAGAGCAAGGGCACTTTCTCTGGCACCGCCGCCGATGACAAGAACCTTTTTCATAAAACCTCCTTGCGCGTATGGGCGCATATGTGTGAGTGGTGAGGGTGGCGTAAATGCATGTTGACTGGTAAGAAGTCTGCGTTTAAAGGCCTTAGTCTCAATGGTTAAAGGCCAAAAGACTAGTAACACTGTAGCTTTCTGGCGCCAAAACGCGTTCACTGGCGCAGAAGTCTGCGTATAAGGACCTTAGGCGTAATGGCCAAGTTCGGGCCATCACGCCTAAGGCCACTTATACGCAGACTTCTAACCGCGCCAGTTCACGCTCTAATGCCTAAAGTGCCGCACACCCGTTGTGACCATGGCGATGCCGTATTCGTTGGCTTTGGCGATGGAGTCTTTGTCGCGGATGCTGCCGCCTGGTTGGATGATGGCTTTAATGTCATGTTTTGCGGCGTAATCAACGCAGTCGTCCATTGGGAAGAAAGCGTCGCTGGCCATGACAGCGCCGGCAAAGTTATCGTTTTGTTGTGCCTGGGTCAATGCTAGTTCGACTGACCCGATTCGGTTCATTTGACCGGCGCCAATGCCTAACGTCTGGTCTGCTTGGGCGACCACAATCGCATTACTCTTCACGTGTTTAACCACGGTTTGAGCAAAGGCTAAAGCTTTTAACTGGTCAGCAGTCGGTTGCACCTTGGTCACGACGGTCATGTCCGCAGGTGTTTCGGTCTTATTGTCGCGCGTCTGTACCAGTAAGCCGCCAAAAATCGAAACCGTTTCGGTGCCTAGTTCTTCTGGCATATCGGCCGTATTAATCGTCAACAGTCGCACATTTTTCTTTTTGGCCAAAATTTCGTAAGCATCATCATCAAATGCCGGAGCCATAATAATTTCAAGAAAGAGCTTGTGCATTTTTTCGGCCGTTGCTAAGTCTACTCGGCGATTCAGCGCGATAATGCCACCAAAGATTGACATCGAATCTGCTGCATACGCCTTATCCCAAGCAGCTTCGATCGTTTCGCCTAAGCCAATGCCACAAGGATTCATATGTTTAACTGCCACGACAGCCGGCTGTTTAAATTCACGCAACATCGCCAACGCCGCGTCAGCATCTTTAATATTATTGTAAGAAAGCTCTTTGCCATGCAGTTGCTTAGCAGCCGCCAAACTGGTTGGATCAGGATTGGGTTCGACGTAAAATGCCGCTTGCTGATGGCTATTTTCCCCGTAGCGCAAGTCTTGGCGCTTGTGGTAAGTCGGGGTGAATTGCTCTGGAAATGGTTCGGGATCTAAGTAATGAACAATTTGAGCGTCATAAGCCGCCGTTACCGCAAAAACCTTGGCAGCCAGTTTTCGACGCAACGCCGCATCATCTTGATCAAGACCGGTCAGAACCGCTGAATAATCAGCTGGATCAACCACCGCCCAGACACTGTCGCCGTTTTTAGCCGCAGCCCGTAAAGCAGAAGGTCCACCAATGTCAATCTGTTCAATCGCTTCGGCACGCGTCACATTGGGGCGTTTAATCGTTTCGGCAAACGGATACAGATTCACACAAACAACATCAATCGGTTGGATATGATGATCTGCCAGCGCCTGCATATGCTTAGGATCATCGCGGCGTGCCAAGATACCGGCATGAATTTTGGGATGCAGCGTCTTAACCCGGCCATCAAGCATCTCCGGAAAACCGGTCACATCTTCAACACTGGTCACGGCTACGCCTGCTTCGGCCAGTTCGCGATGGGTGCCGCCAGTTGAAATCAGTTCAAATCCGCGTTCAATCAAACCCTTAGCAAAAGGTACCAAACCGGTTTTATCAGAGACGCTTAACAATGCTCGTTTCACTTAAATCGCTCCTTCTTGAATGAGTTTCTTGACAGTTTCCGGAAAAGTGTGATGCTCCTGACGATGAATGGCAGCTTCCAGTTCCGCTAACGTCATTCCGGGCAGGACACGGACAGGATCCTGGGCAATGATTTCGCCGGTGTCAATCCCCGCATCGACATAATGGACGGTCACGCCGGTTACTTTAACGCCGTAATCAAATGCATCCTTAATGCCTTGCCGCCCGGGAAAACTTGGCAGCAGTGCCGGATGCAAATTGATAATGCGCCGCGGAAATGCGTCTAACAAGGTCGGGCCGATAATGCGCATGTAGCCAGCCAGAATCAACGCATCCACTGGGGGAAGTGCCTCCAAAATGTGGGCTTCGGCCGCCGCCTTATCGGCATAGTCCTTGAAGTTCACGACAATAGTTGGAATCTGATAATGGGCTGCCTTACGAATCACCGGGGCATGTGCCCGATCACAAACCACCACCACAATGCGAAAATCGCTATCCTGGGCCTGTGAAGCCTCAAACAACGCTTCAAAGTTAGTTCCGTTCCCTGATGCAAAAACAGCTAATGCTTTCATTCGCCTGCCACCTGCCAGTGAATCTTTTCCGACGGATCGGTGACAACTTTGCCGATAACTTTACTGCTTGGCAATGCCGTCTGTACATCGGAAACCGATTCCTCAGCAACCGCCAAAATCATACCGATGCCAAGATTAAACGTCATCCGCATCGTGGTTTCGCTCAAATGACCGGCTTGTTGCAAACGATCAAAAAGTTCCGGCCGTCGCCATGCTTGTGGATCGACGTGGGCACTTAAGCCATCCGGGATCACCCGTGGCAGGTTCTCGGTAATCCCACCGCCGGTAATGTGTGCTGCCGCATGGATCAAGCCTTGCTGCATCAAAGGCAACACCTGTTTAACGTAGATTCGGGTCGGACGCATGAGTGCTTGCATCATTTCAGAACCGTCTTCAAGTGTCTGACTGCCCAAATCGGTTTCAGCCAACAATTTTCGGACCAGTGAATAGCCATTGCTATGGACACCGGAACTTGGCAAGCCAATCAACACATCGCCTGCAGCGACATCCTGCGGTAATCTTTTTGGTGCCGAAACTACTCCAACTGCAAAACCAGCCAAATCGTAATGATGTTGCGGATACATGTCCGGCATCTCAGCAGTCTCACCACCGATGAGCGCCATCTCTGCCTGTTGGCAACCAAATGTAATCCCGCGAACTACGGATTCCGCCCGAGCGACATCCAAATGATCCACCGCCATATAATCAAGGAAAAATAGCGGCTGTGCTCCTGTCGCTAGCAAATCATTGGCCACCATCGCCACCAGATCAATACCAACCGTTTCATGCGCATCGCACTGCAAGGCCAACAGCAACTTGGTTCCGACCCCATCTGTAGCACTAATCAAGGTTGGCTGTGGAACAGAAGGTAACCGATATGCTGCCGCGAAGCCGCCAACACTAGCTACCACATTTTCATTCATTGTTTCCTTAGCTAACGCGGCAATTCGCTGCACCGCTTCGTCACCGGCCTTAATATCAACGCCGGCATCTTTATAATCTGTCATGCGCTAACCTCCGCAACATTGACTTTAAGTGACGCAACTTCTTTATTCAGGGCTGACTCATAATCGTCAAGCGGCGTCGGATATTTTCCGGTGAAATAGGCGACACATAACCCGCCATTTGGAGCCGTCGTCGGCAACCCAATACTATCTTCCAGCCCCTGAGTCGAAAGAAATCCAAGTGATTCAACATTTAACAAATCACGCATTTCCGGAACCGGATGATTCGCCGCAAACAATTCACTGGTCGTTTGAAAATCAATGCCGTAAAAGCACGGAAACCGCAGTGGTGGACTGGCGATGCGCAGATGAACCTCCGCAGCCCCGGCTTCTTTTAGTAATTTAACGATTTGCTTGGAAGTAGTCCCCCGCACAATCGAGTCATCCACCAAAACGATCCGTTTGCCGGCAACGACCGGTTTAATGACGCTCAACTTCATTTTGACGCTTTTTTCACGTAAGGCCTGTGTCGGCTGAATGAACGTCCGCGCCACATACTGGCTCTTGACCAGCCCCATTTCATAAGGAATTCCACTGGCCTTGGCATAACCGATCGCCGCTGACAGTGATGAATTAGGCACCCCGACAACAATATCGGCGTCTGCTGGTTGTTCCTTCGCCAAACGCTCACCCATGCGAACTCGCGCCTGATGAACGTTAATTCCGTGAATATCGGAATCCGGCCGGGCAAAGTAGATATATTCCATTGAGCAAACTGCCAACGTTGTCTTGGTTGTGAAGTGATCCAAATGCAACCCATCATCATCAATGATAATCAGTTCTCCAGGTTGCACATCCCGAACAAAATCAGCGCCGACTGCATCCAAAGCAGCTGTTTCGCTGCAGACAATGTAACCGCCATCCGGCATCACGCCAACCACCATCGGCCGAAAGCCATGAGGATCAACCGCGGCATACAAGCCATGCTCGGTCAACAAAACAAACGCAAAACCACCGTGAACTTCATTCAATGCCGTTTTCAGCTGCACCAGCCACGGTTGACCAACCTGCCGGCGAATCAGATGCATAAGCACTTCGGTATCTGAAGTCGATTGAAAAATTGCACCTTGATCTTCCAGTTCACGCCGTAAACTAATGGCGTTCGTCAAATTGCCGTTATGTGCCAAAGCAATCGCTTCATCAGAAAACCGAAAAAGCAAAGGTTGGATATTTTCAAGGACGCGACCACCCGCCGTTGAATACCGAACATGCCCTAGAGCAGCACGACCCATCAATGGCCGTAACTGGTCTGTGTTGGTAAACACTTCACTCAGCAACCCCAAACCATAATGACGCCGCATGCCTTCTTTGGTGAGACCAACGATGCCGGCGCCTTCCTGCCCTCGGTGTTGCAACGTATGCAGGCCCAGATGGGTAATACTGGCAGCGTTGGGATTGCCCCAAATACCAAAGACACCGCATTCTTCATTTAAGCCTTTTGGTTCATGTACCATGGGAGTGCCTCCTCAAATGCAGTTTGCAGCTGGCTCAAGACCACCGAAAATTGATGGCTGACAGTGGTAACGTCAAATTGTGGTTTTGCCTGGACATGGCCAATCAGTTTGGCCGGTCCGTTCAAGGCTTCAAATGCTGCTCGGTTTTCTGGTGCCACTGTCATCAGGAAGCGGCCTTGGGTTTCGGAAAAGCCCCAGCTGGTTGGCAACGTCACCTTAATCTTGGCACCCAGACCATTGGTAAAACCCATTTCTGCGAGTGCAACCAGCAGTCCACCATCACTTAAATCGTGAGCGGCAGTGACCAGGTGCTGACGAATTGCTTTTAAAACAAACGCCTGATTGACCTGCTCTGCTTCTAAATCAAAATCGAATAATCGGCCGGCAACATGACCAGTCTGTAACTTTTGCAACTCACTGCCGTTAAAGTCGCCATGCGTTTCACCGACCAGATAAATCAGATCATTGGCGTGCTTAAACGCAGCCGTCGTGATAGTGCTGAGATCTTCAATCAGCCCCACCATTCCGATCATTGGTGTCGGATAAATCGCGTGCCCATTCGTTTCGTTATAAAGCGACACATTTCCGGAAATCACCGGTGCATTAAACGCCTTGGTTGCCTGAATAATGCCTTTAGCTGCTTCGGCAAGCTCGTAAAACGCTTCAGGCTTGGTAGGATCGCCAAAGTTGAGGCAATCGGTAATTCCCAGTGGCTCTGCACCGCTGGCAACCAGATTCCGTGCTGCCTCAGCCACACTGATTGCGGCACCGACTTTTGGATCGAGATAGAGATACCGGCCCTTGCTGTCGGTCGTCATCGCCAATGCCCGATGCGTTCCACGCACACGAATCACCGCTGCATCGCTGCCTGGCAGAACGACCGTATTGGTTTGCACCTGCGCGTCATAGCGCCGATACAAGGATGATTTATCGGCGATGGTCGGCATTGCCATCATTGCTTTCCAAGTGGTCACCGGATCCGTCACAATCGGATCAAAATCAGATGCGGGATTGGCCAGTCGTTCTGGCATTTTAGCTTCCTGTTTATAAACCGGTGCATCATCGGTTAAAGAGCTGACCGGCACATCGCAAACCAATTTTCCGTGATGATAAAGCTTGTACTGATGCCCTTCAATCACATGGCCAACAATGGCTGCGTCAAGATCATAAGCAGCGAAAACATCCAAAACTTCCTGTTCAAAGCCAGCGCGAACGCAAAGCAGCATGCGTTCCTGAGACTCGGATAACATGATCTCAAAGGGGGTCATGTTGGCTTCACGCTGCGGAATCAAATCAAGATCCAAAGCCATCCCGCTATTGGCTTTACCGGCCATTTCAACGCTGGATGAAACCAAACCGGCCGCTCCCATGTCCTGAATGCCGACAAGTGCCTGCTGATGTTGTTGGGTAATCTCGAGGCAGGCGTCCATCAATAGTTTTTCCATAAACGGATCGCCGACCTGAACAGCTGAGCGATCCGCCGCCTCCTCATCCGAAAACTCACTGGAAGCAAAGCTGGCACCATTAATGCCATCCCGCCCGGTTTTGGCACCGACATAAATCAATGCGTTGCCGACGCCGGCTGCTTTACCTTTTTGAATTTGATCCTTGTCCATGATGCCTACACACATCGCATTCACCAGTGGATTGCGTGTGTAGCTGCCATCAAAATTGGTTTCGCCGCCCACCGTCGGAATACCGATTGCGTTACCATAACCGCCAATCCCTGCAACAATTCGGTCAACCAGATGCTGGGTGTGCGGTTGGCTGAGATCGCCGAACGCTAATGAGTCCAACATAGCTACTGGCTTAGCACCAATGGAAAAAATGTCGCGGATGATCCCGCCGACACCGGTTGCAGCCCCTTCATAAGGTTCGACTGCCGACGGGTGATTGTGGCTTTCGGCTTTAAACACGACTGCTTTGCCTTCACCGATATCGATGACGCCGGCACCTTCACCTGGGCCCATCAAAACGCGTTCATTCTTGGTCCAAAACTGGCGCAGGATCGGCTTACTGTATTTATAAGCACAGTGTTCACTCCACATCCCGCTCGCCAGCCCGATTTCAGTGTCATTAGGCTGGTGGCCGATTAACGCGGCAAAACGATCATACTCGGCTTCGGTCAATCCCAAGTCAAGATAGGACTTTTTTTTGGCAATGGCCGTTGGACTCATTTCAACGTGTACCACGAATGTCGGCTCCTTTCGTTTGTTGGATGAGCGACTGAAAGAGGCCTAATCCATCAGTGCCACCAAGTAAGGCCTCAACCGCGCGCTCCGGATGCGGCATCATGCCCAGAACGTTGCCAGCCGCATTGGTTACGCCGGCGATGTCATGGACACTGCCATTTGGATTATCAGTATACCGGAACACCACTTGGTCATTGGCTTCGAGTTCAGCCAACGTTTCGGGATCGGCATAATAGTTGCCTTCACCATGGGCGATTGGCAACGTCAACTGTTCACCAACCCGGTATTGGTTGGAAAATGCGGTATCTGCACGATCAACGGTTAACGTCACCGGCTCGCAGATAAAGTTCAGATCGCGATTCCACTGCAAAGCACCAGGCAACAAACCGGCTTCGGTTAAAATCTGAAAGCCGTTGCAGATACCCAATACATAACCGCCAGCGTCCGCAAAATCTTTTAGCGCCGTCATGACAGGTGAAAAGCGAGCGATGGCACCGCTGCGCAAGTAATCACCGTAAGAAAAACCGCCGGGAACCATCACGACATCGTAACTGCTTAAATCGGTTTGCTCCTGCTTGATCAGTTCACAGTCGGCACCGGCAATTTGTTGCACTGCCCACTGCAAATCCAAATCACAATTGGATCCGGGAAAAGAAATAACGGCCGCTTTCATGCCTCATCCTCCGTGATTGGCTCTAAGTCAAAGCGATAAGTTTCCATATTGACGTTGGCGAGCAACTGATCACAAATCGTATCGACTTGCTTTCTTACTGCTGCTTCGGTGCCACTAAGCTTCAATTCGAAATATTTGCCATATAAGACATCATCAACATTGTGGTAATCCATCCGGCTCAAGGCGGTCTTGATGACTTCGGCTTTGGGATCCAGTACAGATGGCTTGTAGGTCACGTAAACTTTGGCTTTAAACATGGGCAGCTCCTTTTCCTTGTAGTCGATTAAGTACTTCTTGGTAAACCGGCGTTAACGGGCCTCGATTTTGACGAAAGACGTCTTTATCAAGCGATGCGCCTGTTTGCTGGTCAACCAAGCGGAAATTATCCGGTGACAGTTCATCTGCTAAGACTAATGTGCCGTCTTTTAATGTCCCGTACTCAAGCTTGAAATCAACCAAGGTGATGCCGACTTCATTGAAGCGTTTCGTTAAATAAGCGTTAATCCGGTCAGTTAAGGCGCGAACTTCGCGTAATTGTTCAGGCGTTGCTTCGTGCAAGGCAAAAATCTGTGCCTCGTTCATGAATGGATCGCCGAGTTCATCGGACTTGTAATAGTATTCATGAATCGGTGGATCGAGCTTCATCATCGGCTTAACGTTGAACTTTGTCACAAAATGCCCGGATGCATAATTGCGCACCACGACTTCCAGCGGCAGCATCGTCGCCTTTTTGACAATCATGGTAGTAGCATCTGGCGAATCAATGTAATGGGTTGGAATACCGGCGGCGGACAATTCCTTAAACAGCAAGGTCGAAATGGCGCGATTCAGTTCGCCTTTATGGTCAATCTGCGCCTTCTTTTCACCGTTCAACGCCGTGGCCTGATTGGTGTATGCCATCCATAAAACATCCGGATCTTCGGTTGCAAAAACCTGCTTGGCTTTGCCGGTATACAGTAACGTTGTCTTCTTCACCATGCTGCCTCCATTTGTTTGAGTATGTCCAAAACATTGCGATCATCGGTCACGGTCAAATGTCCCATCTTGCGGCCCGGGCGAATTTCGGCTTTGCCATAATCATGCATGTGCCATTCCGGATGCTGTGGCCACTTGGCTTTGGCCTGGGTTAAATCGTCACCAAGCAAATTGCGCATCACCGCCGGCTGCTTCAACTTAATTGGCGGAATTGGCAGACCGCAGATGCTCAGAATGTGCGCATCGAATTGCGAAAAGTTACATGCTTCGATCGAATAATGGCCGGAGTTATGCGGCCGTGGTGCCAGTTCATTGGCAATCACGTTGTCCCCTTCAAGGAACAGCTCAACGCCAAGCACGCCGCGTAAATCAAGCCCTAAGGCAATCTTGGTCGCCAGGTCATCAATTTTGTGCGCTAAAACCGTTGAAATGTTCGGCGACGGTGCTAAAGTGAGATGCAAAATGTGGTTTTTGTGTCGATTTTCGACAATCGGGAAAACCCGCACCTGATCGCGGCCATCACGGGTGATCATCACAGAGGCTTCGCGATCAAATTGCTGGCGTTTTTCCAAAATGCACGGACCGTGCGCCAACAACTTTTCTCCGGCAGGTACATCTACCATGGTGTTGATATCCTGTTGGCCGTGTCCGTCATAACCGCCTGTTGTGGTTTTCAAAATAGCTGGCAAGCCGATCTTGGCAATCGCAGTTTTCAATGTTGTCGGTGAATCAACTGCGGCAAACGGTGTCACCGGCACGCCATGGGTCTCAAGAAAGGTTTTCTCCTTGATGCGGTCACGCGTCGTTGCCAGGATTGCCGTACCTTGAGGAATCTTCGTTAAATTGCGAACCGCTTCAAGTGCAGCGAGGTCAACGTTTTCGAACTCATAGGTTAAAACATCGGATTCCTTGGCCAACTTGGTCAACGCCGCTTGATCTTCGTATGGGGCGGTAATTTGAAAGTCCGCGACCTGGCCAGCGGGTGAGTTCGGCGTTGGCTCCAAAATGCCAACACGATAACCCATGGCTTTGGCACTTTGAGTCAGCATCCGACCAAGTTGGCCGCCACCGATAATGCCGATTGTTGCCGGAGATGTCACCAAATCAATCATTTGAGAGCCGCCTCACTTTCTTCGGCTCGTTTGGTCTGCTCGGCACGAAATGCTTCAAGGCGTTGGGTTAATGCCTCATCAGTTAAAGCCAGAATCGAAGCAGCAAATAAAGCAGCATTCATAGCACCGGCATCACCAATAGCCATAGTTCCAACTGGTACCCCACCTGGCATTTGAACAATCGACAACAAGCTATCGACGCCATTTAATGTTCGTGTTTTGATCGGAACGCCGATGACAGGTAAAAGGGTGTTAGCAGCGAGCATCCCAGGCAAATGGGCCGCTCCGCCTGCTCCGGCAATAATGACCCCAAAGCCTTGATCTGCCGCATGCTTGCCGAATTCTGAAAGCTTGTCCGGCATGCGGTGTGCCGAAATCACGTGCTTTTCAAAAGGAATTGCCAACGCCGTCAATTGCGTTGCAACCTGTTGCATGGTTGGCCAATCGGAGCTTGAGCCCATGACCACAGCTACTTTCTGCATCTTGTTCCCTGCTTTCTTTAAGATATTTTGAGAATAGCACGTTGAGGAACAACATTCAACCGTAAAATGGAACTATATTGGACTTATTTTAAACTAATGTTCGTGTTTTGATAAGATTGATGATTACTTGCGGTGTTTAAAACCCGAGTCATCGCTGTTCTCAATGGGAAAATTTGAATCGGCAACGCGCCTCAAATTCAAAAACTTCCGCGCTAATCTTTTTCAATTTTCTTGAAGCCAAAAAAATCGGTTCCAAAGATATGCTTCATCTTTGGAACCGATTGAAGGCCTGGTTGCCTCCCCTACAACGCGAAAAGACAGAAACCGGCCAACCATTTTTATGAGTGATGCAACGGTTTAAGCTGCTTTGGTAGAAAGTGACTTGCCATCTTTGGCGATAAAGAGTTGTGGCGCTACGGTTAACAGAATGCCGACAACAACTATGGCCAAAACGGTACTGAACAGCGCGGATCCGCCATTAACGATCAACGAATAGATCCAGGCATTCATGCCTTTTGGTGCGTAACTGCCCCAGAAAACAACGCCGGCAATAAAGTGAATGAAGTACTTAGCAAAAGTACCGATAATAATACCGGCAAAAGCATAGCCGCTAGCCTTCACCTTTTCACCGCCACGGACATTCTTTTGAAACGCAGCATACGTCAATCCCATCAAGCCAACCAGCGTGAACGCAATTGGATATTCAAGGAAGCCTTGAATCGGGTTCAAGACACTGCTGCCACCCAGGCCGCGCAGAATCAAATCCAGAATGCCCCAAACAAAGCCAGCCCATGCGGCAGGGATCGCCCCACGCCGCATCGCCAGAACTGCAATCGGAATCAAGCCATAATTCAACTCAATCGCCGAAACCCCTGTGGTATGCGGAATATAGGTTAGCGCCATCGCAAATGCGGCAATAATCGCTGTTTCCAAAATAACAACCAGACGCTTATGTTGTTGCATAAAAAAAGCCTCCCAGTGAATCCCCACTCACAAAGAAGGTCGCTTCCGACCGTTCACAAATCCCTACGCTCGCATTAACGAACAGGTTCGAAGGGTCCGGGTCTCCCCAATCTCAGCCAATGGCTCCCCTTTGTGAAGGTTCATCGAATTAATTGATACAACCCTATCCTACCAGACTTTGGAGAAAGGGCAAATATTTTACCCAGAGCGGAGCGTGAGCAGACATCGTTAGAAACCTGCAAACGCGTTTATGGGCATGAGCATTCGTTTCAGAAAAATTGAAGTCTCGCAACATAACTTTTTCGTTCATCGACTCAACCGTTCCTTTTCTTCGCGGTGCAAACCCTCCAACGACTTCCCCGCCGTTTCGGGTACAAAGATAACGACAAACAGTAACGATACAATGTTCGTTGCAATGAAGCAAACGAATGTCCAAAACATCCCCATCTGTGCCAAGCCAATCGGGAAAAGCACCCCGACTGCAAAATTAGCCAACCACAGGAAGAAGGTCGCTGTGCCCATACCTAGTCCGCGCAACTGCTCCGGAAAAATCTCCGACATAAGCAGCCAAGTCATTGGACTAACTGCTCCTTGAAAAAAAGCCAGAAAGAGCATCATCATCAGAATGGTTGTAAAGGAACGCAACGGAGAGCCTGCGGGTAAACGGGTAGCAAACGTTACACCGATAATCGCAAGTGACGTGCCAATTAAACCAATAATCAGTAGTGGTCGCCGTGGGACACGCTTAAGTAATTGCATCGTGACAATTGTGGCAGCGACCGCGGTGACGCCATTGGCAATGTTTGCAACCAAAGCACTGTTGCGGCCAAATCCAGTCATCTGCAAAATCGACGTTCCATAATACATCATGACATTAATCCCGGCAATTTGCTGAATGACACCCAAGCCAATGCCAATCATTAACAGTCGGCGAATCCATTTAATCTTGAGTGCATCAACCCACTTGACCTTTTTAAGTTCTGCACTTTTTGCAATGGTCTGTCTTAAATGTTCAAGCTCATCTGGAACTTCTTGCGGTGTTCGTAAAACCGCAAGACTGGCTTCTGCAGCCTTCTGTCGCCCCTTCATCATCAGCCAACGCGGTGACTCTGGAACAAAATGGGTACCAACGCCTAGCAAGATGGCCGGAATAACGGCCAAGACGATCATCCACCGCCAAATACCGTGCACATTACCGAAATTCGTCCCTAAAACGGCATTCAGGATAAAGGCAAGTAATTGACCGGAGACGACCATCAATTCATTTTGGGTCACAAGCCGGCCACGCCGATTCGTTGGCGCAATTTCGGCCAGAAAACTAGGAACCAAAACCGAAACACCACCAACCGCCAGTCCTAAGATCATCCGGGCACCAATCAACCAACCAGCACTAGGCGCTAACGCCGAAGCCAGTGTAGCGAGAAAAAATAAACCGGCTAATCCGGTAATCAAACGTTTACGCCCGTAACGATCGCTGATTCGGCCCACCAACACGGCTCCAAATGCCGCGCCTAACGTTAAACTACTGGTGACCCATCCCTGTGAACCCGGTGCTAATTTGAGCTCACTGGAAATAAACGGTAAAGCGCCATTGATGACGCCGGTATCATAGCCAAAAAGAAGACCGCCCATAGTCGAAATGAGCGCCACCAGTCGTAACCGAACACGCGCAGTGGAAAAAGCACCAGTCCTGCGCTGCAAGCCTGTTTTTGTTTGATGTTGTAAATACATGCAATTCCCCCTCATTCGGTAAACCACCATACTTACTATCAGAGATCTGCATCGCGGCTCGACCTTTTTTAGTTTACATAATAACCATATCACTTTTCTGAAACTGATGCATGCGAGTCAGAGTCATGCCCATAGCTCAGTCAGAGTCGATGGCGTATGGACCTCACTTGACAGAAATGGCAAATCACCTTCATAGAGCCTTCAAAGCAAAAAAAGACCGCCACCCGATTCGGGATGACAGCCTTCTTCGAATCATGACATCATTACTGACCGGTTGTCTTTTTAACCAAGTCCGCATTTTCGTCATTCGAAATATTTTCATTTAGAGCAACATCGGCCATTTTAGCCATGTCCTCAGTGGAGAGCCGCTTCATTAAGCTGCGAACCTTCAGAACAGAAGTTGCAGACATGGAATATTCATCAAGTCCCATACCAAGCAGCAACGGAACCATGATCGGATCACCAGCAGCCTCACCACACATGCCAGCCCATTTGCCTTCCTTATGAGCCGAATCAATCACATGCTTGACTAGCCGAAGGATCGATGGGTTGTATGGTTGATAAAGGTAGGAAACATGTTCATTCCCACGATCAGCCGCCATTGAATACTGAATTAAATCGTTAGTCCCAATCGAGAAGAAGTCAACATACTTGGCAAACTGATCAGCCAAAACCGCCGCAGCGGGTATTTCGATCATGATACCAAGTTGAATGTTATCGGATACCTTAACGCCATCCTTGACCAACTTTTCTTTTTCTTCTGTGAAGATCTGCTTAGCCTGTTTGAACTCGGAAATGGTAGCGATCATCGGGAACATGATCCGCAGATTACCGAAGGCAGAGGCGCGCAACAAAGCACGCAACTGGGTACGGAATATATCCTGACGATCTAGACTGATCCGGATCGCACGATAACCCAAGAATGGATTTTGCTCTTGCGGTAATGGCAGGTACGGTAAATGCTTGTCACCGCCTATATCCATTGTCCGAACAACAACCGGCTTCGGATTCATGGTCTCAAGAACCTTCTTGTAAGCTTCGAACTGATCGTCTTCTGTCGGCAATTCGGAAGAATCCATGTAAAGGAATTCGGTACGATACAAGCCGATACCCTCAGCACCATTTGCCAGCACACCGTCGAGATCCTTAGGTGTTCCGATGTTAGCCGCAACATCAAAATGCTTGCCATCAGCCGTCACGGATTTCGCCGTCTTCAGTTGCGCCCATTCAGCTTTTTGCTTAGCAAATGCTTCAGCAGCTTGCTTGAATTTAGTAATTTCATCCGTCGAAGGATCAATAACAACTTCACCGGTAAGACCATCAACGGAAATCAATTCGCCGTTTTGTGTCTTTTTGGTCACATCATCAGTCCCGACAACGGCAGGAATTTCCAATGAACGGGCCATAATCGCACTGTGAGCAGTTCGACCACCGATATCGGTGACAAATGCCTTGACATACTTTTTATTCAACTGCGCCGTATCAGAAGGTGTCAGATCGTGAGCCACGATAATGACTTCTTCATCAATTAACGCTGGATTCGGCAACGTACGACCCAACAGATGCGCCATAATACGCTTTGTCACATCGCGAACATCGGCAGCACGTTCCTGCATATACGGATTATCAGTCATGCCTTCAAAAGTCTGGATGAAGAATTCGGAAACTTCCTTCACAGCCTGTTCAGCGTTTACTTTTTCATCCTTGATCTTGGATTCGATCTGGCCAGTAAAGTCAGGATCAGCCAAAATCATCATATGGGCATCAAAAACTTGAGCCTCTTCTTCGCCAAGCGATTCAGCGGCCTTTGCACGGATAACCTTCAACTCATCATTACTTTGATTAAGTGCCTGCTTCAGCCGATTGATTTCCTTTGAAGGATCATCAACCGTTTTTTTGTTAAATGATAAATCAGGTTGAACCAGTAAATAGGCCTTCGCTGTGGCGATCCCATCACTAGCAGCGATTCCCTTCAAATGTTCATCCATTATTCAGCCAAGCCTTCTTTTTCCATAGTATCGGTAATAGCAGCAATTGCGTCTGCTTCGTCAGCACCTTCAGCAGAAATGGTAACATCGGCACCTTGGCCAACACCCAAACTCATAACACCCATAATGGACTT
Organism: Lacticaseibacillus chiayiensis; assembly: GCF_004123795.1. Classification (GTDB taxonomy): domain Bacteria; phylum Bacillota; class Bacilli; order Lactobacillales; family Lactobacillaceae; genus Lacticaseibacillus; species Lacticaseibacillus chiayiensis. Next base: position 179,249 of record NZ_MSSM01000005.1, read on the forward strand.
GAGGTTAACGCTCTTACCTTTATATTCCAAGTTGATGTCTGAGTTGAACTTGCTGGCTGCTTGTACCAACAAAGTTGCCGGACGTGCGTGGATCCCGGTTTCTGCAATAATGTTAAATTCACGTTTTTCCATGACTGATCTGCTCCTTCATATAACTAGATTTCTAGTGTTTTTCCGAATAGTTTATAGGCACACCAACACCCAAAACAATTCATGTAAACCTTACCATTTTTTGTGGCTTGCCACAAGCGTCACATGAGATTTGACGCTTATTTAGCGGGAATCGACTGACCTGTAGTGGTATTCGATGACACCATCACGTTTAGCCGTCCCCACAATCTCTTCACGATCAGGATAATTTGTCCATGCCGTCCGAAACGCCATAAATGTTTCGGGCGTCACCGTGATTTTCTCACGCTGACCAGTTTTTAACTCATCCATTAAAGTGACATAATTCTGAGTCATCTATTTGCCTCACCTCACTTCATAAGGTTAGCATAAAAGTAGGCATTGAAAAAGCGCTAATGCCTGATATCACTGAAATATTTGGAACTTTTTAGCACTCTTGCAAGCCGAGTGCTTGCATTCTCGACATGAGGGTGTATACTATTGCCATAGGTCAAGAAAGGTCAAACCTTTTTTCGACTATATGTGGCACCTAATTAGACAGGAAGGTTGTGACAAAATGTTATGTGAAAACTGTCATAAGAATCCAGCCACTATTCATCTTTCAACCGTTGTTAACGGGACGCGGCAGGAGATCAACCTCTGCCAAAACTGTTATCAATTACTCAAGAAACAAGCAGGAGGAAATATGAATCCAACAAATGCAAGTGATCCGTTTGGGTTCGGGAGCTTAGATGATATCTTCCGTGCGATGAATCAGGGAATGGATCGGCCGCAACAGCCTAACGCGCAGATTCCGCCTACCCAGGCAGGTCGCGGCGGCAATGGTAACAACGGCCGCAATGGCAATGGTAGTAAGGGATTGCTGGGTCAATTCGGTGTTGATCTGACCGAACAGGCACGCAAAGGCCAGATTGATCCGGTTATCGGCCGCGACAAAGAAATTTCGCGGGTGATCGAAATCCTGAATCGCAGGACGAAGAATAACCCGGTTCTGATCGGTGAAGCCGGTGTCGGTAAAACCGCTGTCGTCGAAGGCTTGGCTTTGAAAATTGCCAATGGTGACGTACCGGCCAAGTTACAGGATCGTCACGTCATTCGTCTCGATGTCGTTTCCCTTGTTCAAGGAACTGGTATTCGTGGTCAATTTGAGCAGCGGATGCAACAATTAATCGATGAACTCAAACAAAATAAGAACATTATCCTATTTATCGATGAAATTCACGAAATTGTCGGTGCCGGCAATGCTGAAGGCGGTATGGATGCTGGCAACGTTTTGAAGCCTGCTCTTGCTCGTGGCGAGTTACAACTGGTCGGTGCAACCACCAGCAACGAATACCGCCAAATCGAAAAAGATTCCGCGCTTGCTCGGCGCTTGCAGCCAGTTATGGTTGAAGAACCTAGCGTTGCCGAAACCATTAAGATTCTAAAAGGCTTGCAGCCGCGCTATCAAGACTTCCATCACGTTAAGTACACAGAAGCCGCGATTGAAGCTGCAGCAACGCTCAGCAACCGCTACATTCAGGATCGCTTCTTGCCCGACAAGGCCATTGACCTGTTGGATGAAGCGGGGTCGCGCAAGAACCTGACAATTGCAACTGTTGATCCTGAAACGATTAAAACCAAGATTGCAGATGCCGAAAACCAAAAGCAGGCAGCGTTGAAGCAGGAAGATTACGAAAAAGCCGCCTTCTATCGCGATCAAGTCACGAAACTAGAAGACTTGGCCAAGAAACAATCGAACCTTCCGGAAAATGAAGTCCCAACAGTCACCGAAAAGGACATGGAAAAAATTGTCGAAGAAAAGACCAACATTCCTGTCGGTGAATTGAAGGCACAAGAACAGGCGCAGTTGAAGAACCTTGCCAGTGATCTTGAAAAACATGTCATCGGCCAAAATGAAGCGGTTGACAAGGTTGCGCGAGCCATTCGGCGTAACCGGATAGGCTTCAACAAGACGGGGCGGCCAATCGGTTCCTTCCTCTTCGTTGGACCTACCGGCGTCGGTAAAACCGAGCTGGCCAAGCAACTTGCCAAAGAACTGTTCGGTTCGGAAGATGCCATGATTCGGTTTGACATGTCGGAGTATATGGAGAAATTCAGCGTCTCCAAGCTGATCGGGTCACCGCCAGGCTATGTCGGCTATGAGGAAGCCGGGCAGCTAACCGAAAAAGTTCGCAGGAATCCTTATAGCCTGATCCTGTTAGATGAAATTGAAAAAGCCCATCCTGATGTCATGAACATGTTCCTGCAGATTCTTGATGATGGTCGGCTGACAGATTCGCAGGGTCGCACCGTTTCATTTAAGGATACCATCATCATCATGACGTCTAACGCCGGATCAACCGATGCCGAAGCAAATGTTGGATTTGGCGCCACCTTAAGCGGTAAGACGCACAGTGTCCTGGATCAGCTTGGCAATTACTTCAAGCCGGAATTTCTCAACCGTTTTGACGATATTGTCGAATTCAAGCCATTATCCAAAGATGACTTGTTGAAGATCGTCTCCTTGATGATCACTGACACCAATAACAATCTCAAGAGTCAGGGTCTGACGATTCATGTCACCGATCCGGTCAAAGAGAAACTGGTCAGTCTGGGTTATAATCCCTCAATGGGTGCCCGACCGTTACGACGGGTTATCCAGGAACAGATTGAAGATCGCGTTGCCGACTTCTACCTGGATCATCCGAATGCCAAGGAACTTGAGGCACGCATCAGCAATGGTGAAATTACGGTTGGTGAACCAGCCAAAGCCGAAACAGCTTCAAAAACCAGTAAAAAGTAACAACGATCAGTCATCACCTGATCGTAGCGATTAGAACGAATGATGCAAAAAAAGAAAGCCTGCGGACAAACTGTTCGCAGGCTTTCGATTGTACATAATATTATTTTTTCTTAAATTGTTTTATAATAAAACCGGTAGCAAGAGAAATGGAGGGCCTGACCATGCGACTAATTAATGTCACCAACAGCTTTAGAAATTTGGTAAGCCAACAACTAAGCGGTACTGATGCCCGACTTGTCAAAGTCTTTTCACTCGGTCAAACCACCGTTGTTTATACAGAAGCACCTGCGCACATCGAGATATTGTTTACCAACGAACGCCGCAACATTCAGCGTGAAGAAATTGCTTACACGCTTGATCGGCTGCTCAAAAAGTCCGTTGACGATGTTTCGCCAATCATGGGACACCACTTGGCTGAAATTACGATCCCTAAGTTAGAGCGTCAGGCTGAATAAATGCGGCCCTTTGTTCTTTCGTTAGGCGATCAAATGATGTTTCGTAACGGCTATTGTGTATAGGCAAAAAGGCGCCTCAAAATCCAGGAACAAAAAAAGCGGCTGTTGCCGTTTTTTTTGTTGCCAATACTAAAGTTTAGCCGTCAATTTTACATCCGGATACTTATCTGCAAACCAGCGCTCGGCGTATTGATTTTCAAATAAGAATAATGGATCACCGTGAACATCCTGTACCAGCAGGTTGCGCGAACTACTCATTTTTTCGTCCATCTGTTCCGGATCAATCCAGCGGGCAATGCGCGAGCCGATCGGGGTCATCACGACTTCGGAGTGATACTCATGCAACATTCGAAACTGGAAAACTTCAAACTGCAGTTGTCCAACCGCACCGAGAATGTAGTCATTCGTATGATAAGTTTTATAGAGTTGGACCGCCCCTTCTTGGACCAGCTGCTGCATGCCCTTGTGAAACGACTTTTGTTTCATAACATTTTTAGGGGTGACGCGCACGAAGATTTCTGGCGTAAACTGTGGCAACTTCTCAAATTGAATCGGCGTTTTTCCTTGATAGATGGTATCGCCAATCTGAAAATTACCAGTGTCATACAAGCCGACAATATCTCCGGCAACCGCAGTGGAAACGGTTTCGCGGCTGTCAGCCATGAACTCGGTAGAATTATTCAACCGCATCGTTTTACCGGTCCGATGCAAAACAACATCCATACCGCGATCAAATTCGCCGGAAACAATTCGCACAAAAGCAATCCGGTCACGATGAGCTGGATTCATATTGGCTTGAATCTTAAAGACGAAAGCCGAGAACTCGGGATTTGTCGGCATGACTTCATTGCCTTGCTCGGTCTTTTTAGGACCCGGTTCAGGTGCATATTTAACAAAGCTGTTCAGGAAAGTTTCTACGCCAAAGTTAGTCAATGCTGACCCAAAGAAAACCGGCGTCTGATTACCAGCCATGATTTTCTTGAGGCTAAATTGATTGCCAGCATCGTTTAACAGCTCGATGTCTTCCATTGTTTGTGTATAAATCGAATCCTGAGTCAACGGTTCACTGGCAGCCAGCTCACCTTTATCATTAAGCGGTAAAAAGCGATCGGCACCTTCCCGTCGATACAATTCGATTCGGTTATTTACCCGATCGTACAGCCCCTTCAAGCCTTTGCCCATCCCAATCGGCCAATTCATCGCATAACCTTCAATGCCCAGCAGATCTTCTAACTCAGCAATTAAGTCCAGTGGCTCACGCCCGTCACGATCCAATTTATTCATGAAAGTAAAAATTGGAATGCCACGTTGCTTGACAACTTTAAACAGTTTTTTCGTTTGGGCTTCAATCCCTTTCGCTGAATCAATCACCATCACAGCAGCATCAACAGCCATCAGCGTCCGATACGTGTCTTCGGAAAAGTCCTCATGCCCAGGTGTATCCAAAATGTTAATCCGCTTGCCTTGATAATTAAATTGCATTACCGAGCTTGTGACTGAAATGCCACGTTTCTTTTCGATTTCCATCCAATCTGATTTGGCAAAATGTCCGGACTTTCGGCCTTTAACCGTCCCCGCTTCACGGATGACGCCACCAAACAGCAATAACTGTTCAGTAATCGTGGTCTTCCCGGCATCAGGGTGAGAAATAATCGCAAACGTCCGCCGTTTTGCGACTTCTTGTGCTAATTCCTGTGGTTTCATTATCTGATTCCTTCCAAAGTGTTCAAAGTTACTGCCAGTACCTGCTCCAAGTCATTTTGAGCCGCACTAGCTATCGGTCTCCTTGGACGATACCTCTTTCGATGCCTCTAAAGTCGGCACATCACTTAAATGAATATGAACGTTGACGAGCCGTGACCCTTCCACTTTACCGGTCGACAACACGACGCCCGGTGCTAGCTCAAGCTTTTCGCTATGATGCGTCGATGGAATCGCGCCAAGCTGCGTCAACACATAGCCGGCAATCGTATCAACATCCGGTACATCCAGACTGGTTTTGAATAAATCATTGAACTCAGAAATCGGCATCCGCCCGGAAACCACATAGTCAAATTCCGTTTGTTTGGTATAGAGCTGTTCCGCTTGATCCGATTCATCATCAATATCGCCAACAATTTCTTCAAGTAAATCTTCAATCGTGACGATGCCGACAACAACGCCATACTCGTCCAAAAGAATAGCGATTTGCTGTTGACGGGTTTGCATTTCCTTCAACAATGCATCTACGGTAATGGTTTCCGGTACAAACACCGGTTCCGTCATCACCGATTCGATTTTAACATGTTCAAATCCAACTCGCCGTGCCTCTTTGAGTAAGTTCTTGATATGGACAATTCCGATGACATGGTCCTTGTCCTCTTCGTAAACGGGGATTCGTGAGTAAATATTATTTAAAATAGCGTCGATCGCTTTTTGATCAGGCTCTTCGGCATCGATCATGAAGGCATCTGTTCGCGGCACCATCACTTCACGCGCCATGGTGTCTGACAACGAGATGATTCCTTCAAACATTTGATATTCATCAGGATCAATGGCACCGGCATTCCTGCCATTTTCAATCATGGCAACCATTTCTTCCCGCGTGACAGACTCGCCTTGGTGATTAAATTCCATTGGGGTCAGCTTCATCAAAAGTTGGGTTGATGCCGATAAAAGCCAGACAAACGGGCGCATTAACGCCGCTAGCCAACTAATTGGGGTCACACTCATCTTGGCCACTCGTTCTGCCTTTTGAAGCGCCACTTGCTTGGGATAAAGCTCACCGAAGACAAGCGAAAAATACGATAAAATCAACGTGACTAAAATAACTGCTGCTTCATGGGCAAAGGACCAATGGCCAAAAATCGGGGCAATCCGATCCGCCAATGTGGTTGCAGCTGAAGCCGACGCAAAAAATCCGGCAAAGGTAATGCCGACTTGAATCGTCGCCAGAAACCGGCTGGAGTCCTTCATGATGGCAACTAACTTAGCTGCTTTTCGATCACCCTTGTCTGCCTGTGTTTGCATCCGGGTACGTGAGCTTGAAACGACCGCAATTTCTGCGGCAGCGAATCCTGCATTAATTAAAGTCAAAAAGATAATGAGGATTAACTGTCCCCATATCTGACCGTCTGGGTCACTGCCCATTCAAAAACACAACCTTTCGTAAAAAAAACGGGGACTCATCCCCGTAGCTCTATCACTTCAGTATAGCAAGTCCTTATTTCTTTTTCAATTCTGAATCAGACTGGACCCCGTCCTGTGCAGTCGGCTCCGGCAGTTCTCGCTCATCATCAGAATCTTCGTCATCCTTATGTGCTTGATGGAACCGATATAATTCGTATAAGTAAGTAATGACGGTTTTGATCACGGCATAAGTCGGCACCGCCAAAATGGTGCCCATTAGCCCCCATAAATTGCCTGCCACCATCAGCAAAATGATGATCGTCAACGGATGAATATCCAAAGACCGGCCGATGACGTTAGGATAAATGAAGTTCCCGTCAGTCATCTGAATAATGACCACTACCAAGACAACCAGCAAGACTTTGGTCCATCCCTGGGTTGCTGCAATGACCAATGCTGGGGCAATACCGATATACGGTCCCAAATAAGGAATGATCGTAACCAAACCGGCAATAAAGCCTAGCAGATAAGCGTAAGGCATACCAATAATCAAATAGCCGATAAACGTAAAGGTTCCAACGAACAAACACTCAATTGCCTGACCGCCGATATAATGCGACAATGTGGCATTCAAGCGCGTGAAGACTGTTGCAACCTCATCATGATAACGCCGGGGCAATAGCCGCTGAATACTTGGTACGAAGTTTTCGCCATCTTTGAGGAAGTAAAAAAGCATGACCGGAATCGTAATAATGCTGATGACGATGCTTGCCAAGGAGCCAATCATACCTGGCAATCCACTTGAAAAGCTGCCTAATACCTGGCTCAACAACTTGCTCGGCGATATTTGTAAACTGGCAACATACTTGCCAATATTAAGCCGCTGATACCAAGTGTAATGTGAAGCCTTGCCGATAAAGGAACGCAGCCCTTTTAAGAAATCCGGAATATTAGTGATGAATTGCGTGACCTGGTAAATCAGATTCGGCAAGACCGCCATGATAATTAAGCCAATGGCACCAATGACGACTAGGAAAATCAAAAGAATCGAAATATTGCGGCTAATGTGTAGCCGCTGCAACAGCTTGACAATCGGATTAAACAAATAGAACAAAAATCCGGCCGACAGAATCGGAATCAGCAACGTTGAAAAGAATGTTGCAACCGGCGCAAATAAGAAAGAGACCTGGGTTAAGCCGATTACCACGAAAATCAGGACCAACAACTCGACTGACCAGAACATTAATTTTGAATGGCGTAACTTATCAAACATAATCGGCCTCCCCAACTTCTTCTCGCTAGTGTTATAATAGCAAACAATTTCCCAAAACGGAAAGAAGGTTCGCACTTTGGAAGTAAAGACAACAACTGCTTTAGATTCACCAATTCATCAAGACAGCATTCAGATCCGGACACATGTTTTCGTCAAGGAACAGCACGTCCCGGCAGATCTGGAAGTCGACAAGGATGAAGGGAAAGCCACCTATTTTGTCCTTTATGACGCTGGCTTGCCTGTTGCCACTGCCCGGATTTTACCGGAAGCAAACGGCTATCATGTCCAACGCGTTGCCGTGGAAAAGATCTACCGCAAGCATGGCCTTGGCAAAATGGTGCTAACCGCCATTATCAAGTACGCCCGGCAGCACCACGTGTCTTTTTTAAAACTTGGTGCCCAGATTCAGGCAGTCGGTTTTTATAAAACTTTAGGGTTTCAATTAACGAACCGACCGGAGTTCCTGGATGCCGGCATTCGCCATCGTGAAATGATGCTGAAATTAGACTAAACGGTGCTTTAGGTTAGTCCGATTAAACCATTCAAATTTGAAAAAAATATGCTTCTAATTTGAATTTATTAGAAGACCATCATTGCAAGCAGGCCATGCCTCGCTTGCTTTTTATTCATATTCGTCCACACCGGTCAACTGCTCCGGATCAATATAAAGACGATAAGCCACCGTTTTAACGACCTCACCATCAAGCAGATAACTTTCCAGATAATACGGGTGATCCGTCTGACCTAAACGTTCGGGCAGCGGGTATCCTGCCTGTTCGATGATCTGTAAGCCTTTGTTAAAGCTGGTAGCAAGCGGCAATTCTTTTGCCAAAACCTGACTAGCCGGTTGCTTCACTTGTCCTGCCGTCGCCGCTGGCAGTTGGAAGCATTCATAAGCTTTTGGTACATCTGTCCCCACTGGCAATAAGCTGCCGATCCAGTACAGAAAAGTATCATACGGTGAAAAGATCACCATTGCTGTTCGATTAGGCGTTTCAGCCAGCTGGTCAAGCTGCTTAAACCCCAGTCGTTGTTCGAAATCCGTCCATGCAGGGCGAAACGTGCCAAGTTGATCGCTACTTTCGGTTGTATAAGCATGACCTGCAAATAATTGTGCAGGTTGTTGCGGAATTTGTTTCATATTGCCTCCAACATCACTATCGTCTTCAGATTCGATGTGCCAATTGCAAATACCGGCGATACCACAAATCCACATAGGCTTGGGAAAAAGGCCCTTTACCATGGTTAATCCAATCGACCAGCACTTTGACGTTGGCTTTCAAAATGCGATCCGTCGTCGCGGGGTACTGCCACATTTTACGATGCGCTTCATATTCATCAACATCCAGCAGGCGCTTCTCCCCGTCGGCAAACACTTTGACATCTAAGTCATAGTCAATATATTTCAGTGCTTCCTGATCCATGGTAAAAGGGGTCGCCAGGTTGCAATAATAGGAAACGCCGCCTTCGCGAATCATCGCAATCACATTGAACCAGTAATGCTTGTGAAAGAAAATAATTGCCGGCTCCCGCGTCAACCACCGACGCCCGTCAGACTCAGTGACCAGTGTATGATCATTGCAGCCAATCAAGGCGTCTTCACTCGTTTTTAGCACCATCGTGTCGCGCCAGGTACGATGCAAACTGCCATCATGTTTATAACTTTGAATGGCGAACGAGTCGCCTTCTTTAGGGATCCGCATAAAAAACCCGCTTTCTAAAATTCCGTTTTCTATTATAACAAAGCTTATCGGATACCGCTAAAAAACTAGAGTCTTAGTCCTCTTCAGCCAAATCTTCCAAAACATCGTCAATAGCATCCAAATCAAACCCCTTACGAAACAAAGCTGATTTTACCTTTTGCCTACGGATTCGGTCATCGTAACGCTGCTTTAACCGCCATTGTTTGGCAGCCTCGGCTTTTAAAAGGGCCAGCTCACTTTCTGCATCCGGTTGCGGATCGAGAATTTCAACCGCGGCAGCAATCGTTGCTTGATCAAAGCCTTTTTGAATCAGGGCAACCCGCAGTCGCTGTAACTGATCCTTAAACGCCCGGTTTTGATGGTGACGCAGATTTTTTTGACCGGCGCGCACCGCTGCTTCAGTCCAGGTTGTCGATGGGACAGCAGCCAGTTGCTCGGTTAATAAGTCGGCCGCAATGCCTTTCTGCTCGAGTTTGTGGCGTACCATGCGCGGTCCGGCTTCGCCTATTTTGCTATTGGCTTCTAAATAACTTTGAACATACTCGGCATCGTTTAAAAATCCCAGCTCGGTCAAACGCTGTAAGACTCGGCTGATGACATCTTCCGGAAGATCTTCTTTTGCCAACCGTTCCTTGACTTCGTGGCGGGTACGACTTTGGTGATTAATATAATTCAGACCGATCTCCACCCCCATGGCAACGACTTCGCTGTCCTTGATCTGGGCTTCCTCCGCTGGTGTGAGGATCATCCCCTTGGCAAGTTGATAATTCACCAATGTCGTCTCACTGACCGGAAAGGCATACTCACCATCCAGAAAAATATTATAGCGTCCCCGCCGGTGTTGCGCCGTTATCTTTGTAATTTGCCCCATGCGCTTCTGACCACCTTTCTAATCACGTCATCACTTATGTTATACTTTTGATAAATAAGATGGAGGTCTGTTATGTTTGAAGCTAGTTTTTTTGACCGTCATAGTATGACTAATTATCAACTATTTCGGGCAATGAAGACCTTGCCACAAACAACCATATCGATCAATGCACTTAGCCGCACAACAGGTTTATCATACTCACAAACCTACACGGCATTTCAGACCGTTTTGGTTCAGCTTAATAAAATCATTCCTGACAAAGCCGTTGACGAGGCAAATTTTACCCAATTTTTAGAACGTATCACGCTCAACCAGTACCGCTTTGCTTTGCTTAAAGACAACCTGCCTTTTGAATTCTTTGATGATGTGTTTAAAAATCCGAACCCTGATTTTCACCGATTTAAAGAAAATCACCAGACAAGCGTTTCAACTTTGAGACGCCGTATTACCCCGTTTCGGGATTACTTGGCGGACAATGGCGTTAGTCTCAACAGCACAACCTGGGCAATCGAAGGTGATGAACTACATATTCGCTTGGCGATGTTTACTTTTTTTATGCTTGCTTATCGCGGTGCCGGCTGGCCATTTTCGGATGTCCAAGAGCAGCAGGCAAAGCAGCTCTTGACCGAGATCAATCAAGTCGCGCCGAAATTTTTGTTGTTACCGGTGCAACCGATGTCCAAGGAGGCATTGGTCATTCTCGCCATTCAGCTGATGCGGATCAAAGCCGGCCATACCTTATTGCCGAATCGGCGCATGCAGCTGCTTTTTTTCGGCCACGACGATCTGCCGGATTTAATTTTTACCCAATCACGGTTTCCTAATTTATCGGCGTCCGAACTAAAGGCGGAAAAACAATTTTATTATTTTATGCGCATGTATCTTATGACCGTTACCCGGCAACCGCAAACGCTTGATAAGCAAATCATCGAACATTTTGATGAAACCGATAACCTCGTGAATCGATTCGTCTTTGGTTTGCTCAGTCACTTAAACGATCAGCTGCACGAAACCGATCGCCAGCTGATTGCTGAAAGCCAAGTCATGATTGCCAATCTGTACCGTCTTAGTTTTACCGAGTACGTACTCGATGGACGGTTTAGCCAGCGCATTGATTTTGCCCAATCACCTTATGAAGAAGCCGACAGCAGTCAATTAGCCACGGAAATCCAACAGTACCTCAAAAAGATTCCTAAATCGATGCCGGAATCCATTTTTGCCGATTTCTCCGAGCCATTCGTCAGCGGCTTATATCTTTTGGTGAAGGACAATTATCCCGAACTTAACCGAGACATGCAGATGGTCGTCAACGTTCTCATCGAGCATGACTCGTTTGCCAAACGGGATTTGCTCAACTTTCTGGATGATTTGGGCTTTATCCGGGTTGTGCCACCTGATACAGCAGTCAAACCGGATCTAATCATCACCACCCTCACCAAGCCAAAACGGGTGATCCCACGTCTGGGCCACCCGTTTGATCCCGCAACCCCGCTGATTACCTGGATGCCGGAACCGACTGATTTAGATTATTTCCATCTTTATCGCCGACTTAAACAATTACAACGTCAACACGGTTCATCAGCGAAGTCCTAACCCTTGATGCTTTAGTGGACCGGTTTGGCGGTATAGCCGATAAAATAAACTAATGCTTCATATCCAGCCAACCCCAGAATCACCGCGGTAATCAGTATCGTGTTGTTTAAGTTACTGTTGCGGTTAAACCACAAAAAAGCCACCATTAGAAGCATCACAACAAAATAGGCATTTTGCAGGCTGCGATTGATCTGAATTTCAAATTTAGCCTCTGGACTTTGGTAATCAATAGCATGGACTTTGTTCAACCGGCCAACCTTATAGGTTATTTTGTCGCCGCGTTGGACTTTGAGATCTAACGTTTCGCCAGCGTGTATGACATTTGGCGTGTCGTTTTGCCAAACAGTCGCCGTCATTTTTTTGCTCATGGTGTTCGAATAAGTAATTTTCACAATCAATCCTCCTGAAAGTACATTATACTAGAATTTTTCAGGGATCGTCACCATTTATCAACGTAAAGGAGTATTTATGGTAACCACAGTTAAAATCGGGCAACGTTTTCCATTGACTATCAAGCGGTTGGATATCAATGGTGCGGGTATCGGCTATTATCAACGTAAAATCACTTTTGTCACCGGTGCGCTCCCTGGTGAAGTTGTCGTTGCAGAAGTAACGGCGATTTACAACCGCTATCTTGAAGCCAAGGTTCACAAAATCCGTTCGGCTTCACCGGATCGCGTGAAACCCGCGGAACCGCTTTATGGAGAAATTGGTGGCATCGAATTAAACCATCTTGCTTATCCAGCACAATTACGCTTCAAACGGGATGTGGTCGCACAGGCCTTGGCCAAGTTCAAACCAGCAGGCTGGCAACATTATGACTTAAAACCAACCATTGGCATGACGCATCCGACGCATTATCGCAACAAAGCTCAGTTCCCGGTTCGGGTCATTGACGGTCATGTTCGCGCCGGTTTATACGCGCCCGGTTCACACCACCTTGTCCCATTGACCCATTTTTTGACGCAGGCGCCATTGACCATGAAAGTCGTGGCTGCTTTGTGTCAACTGCTTGAAGAACTCCAGATTCCGATTTATCAAGAAAAAAATAACGCCGGCATTGTCAAAACGCTGGTTGTTCGGGAATCTTTTGCAACCGGTGAAGTGCAAGTCACATTCATTACCAATAGCGCTAAACTACCACAGCAAACAAAATTGGTCGCGGCCATTGCAACACGCTTGCCTATGGTCGTCAGTATTGCTCAAAATATTAATCCAGGCAATACCTCCATCATCTGGGGTAAGGAAAACCGATTGTTGGCCGGCCAACCTTATATCCACGAGACATTGTTAGGCCGTACTTTTCAGGTTTCGCCGCAAGCCTTTTTACAACTTAACCCGGTACAAACAGAAAGGCTTTATACGGTCGCAAAAGACGCACTTGAATTGGCACCAGACGATACGCTGATTGATGCGTATTGTGGGATTGGCACGGTCGGAATCAGCCTTGCAAATCGGCACCAGACAATCTACGGAATGGACACAGTACCTGAAGCCATTGACGATGCAAAGGCAAATGCAGTCCATAACGGCTTCACCAAAGCACACTATTTTGTCGGTAAAGCCGAGACGCTGTTTCCTAAGTGGCTGCAAGAAGGCATTCAAGCTGATGCCGTGATTGTTGACCCGCCACGCGCCGGCCTCGAGCGTCCTTTTATCGATGCCTTGCTAGCGCTTAATCCTAAGAAATTTGTTTATATTTCCTGCAACCCTTCAACGTTGGCACGTGATCTCATCCCTCTGGCCAAACATTACAAGGTCGCTTGGATCCAGAGCATCGACATGTTCCCGCAAACGGCCCGCTGTGAGGCGGTTGTAAAGTTTACGCGCCGCTAATTGCGTCAGGTGAAACAGCAGCTCCAACATCGCCAAAAGATTCCCTTCATTCGTCACATTCATCCATACAAAGCGGGTTCTTGCCATGAAAATTTATTTTGCCAATGCCCTTTTCAGTCATGCCGATTTCGATTACAACGCGAAATTGGCCGGCCAAATTCGTGCCGCTGTTCCTGGCGTTGACCTGTATGTGCCTCAGGAAAACGCGGCAATTAACAATAAAGAAGCTTGCGCCGATTCTAAAATGATTGCCCAAGCCGATACTGATCACCTGGAAACCGCTGATCTGTTGGTAGCCATTTTGGATGGTCCGGTCATCGACAATGGGGTGGCCACTGAAATCGGGGTCGCCTATGCCACCAAAATCCCGATTCTCGGCCTTTACACTGACAGCCGGCGTCTTGGTGCGACGAATCAGCAAAAACTCGACGCCTTGCAACGAGTTGCCGAAAATCAGTTCCATTATCTGAATTTATACACCACTGGCTTAATCAAACTCAACGGTGCCATCTACACCGATGAAGCAGACTTGGTTGCGGCTATAAAAGCCCGGGCAACTGCTTAAGTCAAAATATCAAAAGGCTTCCGATCATCAGTCAATCAACTGATGATCGGAAGCCTTTTTTACACTTCAATTAAACATTGGCCTTAGCCTTTTCTGCATCTTCCAGCAATTGTCGAAATGGGATCAGGCTTTCGGCGTGATACTTCTTCACGAAAGCATCAACTGCTTCGGGATCCTGAGTTTGCTTGTCGAGAACTAACTGTTCAACCGGGATCGGCCGCAAATTGGAAATCTTCACATCAATCACAACCGGACCTTTACGATCCTTCGCCTTGGCAAACGCATCCTTGAGTTCATCCAACGTGTGGACTTCAAAGCCTTGGGCGCCCATTGCTTCTGCAGCTTTACCATAATCAGCACCGATGAGATCAACCCCTGAATGTGGCTGATGCGTATCATCCTGCTCTGCTTCGATGAACCCTAGGCTTTGATTCGTCAAAACCACGTTAATGATTGGCAGGTGATACTTCACTTGCGTCATGATGTCTTGCATCACCATTGCAAAGCCGCCGTCACCAGAGATGGACCAGACTTGACGATCGGGAAACTCTGCCTGTGCCCCAATGGCTGCCGGTAAAGCATAACCCATCGTTGCATACCAGCCGGACGTGGTGAATACCTGATCATCGTTAGCCTTAAGATAGCGCATCCCGTTAATGGTGACATTTCCAACGTCAACTTGGAAAATGGCATCTTTTTCGGCCATCTCGTTGATCAGCTTGAAGATTGGCTCAACCCGCAGTGGCGTTTCTGCATCGTCTTCAAAGGACTTCATCCAATCAACCCAGTTTGCCTTATTGGCTAAGGCAGCCCGATACCAAGCTGTTTCCGGTAATAAATCAGCGGTGGTGGTCAACGCTTTGATGAACTTCTTGGCATCAGCCAGAACCGCCAAGTCAACGGTGTGGCGGCGGCCAAACTTGCTGGCATCAATATCGACCTGAATATATTTGGCATTCGGTGCAATAAAGTATGGCTGGAATGGGAAATCCGAACCAAGGAACAAGACCATATCGGCGCCGCGAGCTACCTCAACGCCTGGTTTGGACGCAACTCGACCGGCAGAACCCATATTTGCCTTGTAGTCGTCAGGCACAACGCCTTTTGCCAAAGCCGTTGTGATAATCGGAATATGCGTTTTTTCAGAAAAAGCAATAATCTCATCGCGGGCACCACGCGCACCATTACCAACGTATAAGATCGGTTTCTTGGCGCCTTTAATGATGCTCCAAGCCGTTGCAACTTGCTCCGGATCCGGCTCCGGCAAAAGCGGCTTCTGATAAAGGTTGGCCGATGAAACATAATTGTCATCGATCTGTTGCCAACCAAGATCTTTAGGAATCGTGACCACTGCCACGCCTTGATGCTTGTATGCCTGACGAATGGCCTCGTCCACAACATGCGGCAACTGGGCAGCCGTCATCGCCGTCCGATTGTAAACCGAAACATCGGCAAACATCGGATTCTCATTCATTTCCTGGAAATAATTGGTGTTCATGGCAGCAGTCGGCACCTGCCCGACCAAAGCCAAAACCGGCACGTGATCGTATTGCGCATCATACAAACCATTGAGCAGATGCACAGCTCCAGGGCCTGCAGAACCAAATGTGGCACCAATGCGGCCAGTCACTTTAGCTTCACCAGCTGCGGCCAACGCACCGACTTCCTCATGCCGAACCTGAACATAGTTGATCGTGTGACGCCGATTATAAAGTGCATTCATCGTGCTATCAAAAGAACCGCCCGGCAATCCATAAATGTTATGAATGCCCCAGTCTTCAAGCACCTTGATCATTGCGTCTGCAGCATTGATTTTTTCTGTCATGACACTTGCCTCCATTGTTACTTACATTTTGTAAGCTGATTACAAAATAGAGTATAACAACTAATCATTGGGAATGCAAGCCTTTTCACCTCAGTCACGATTGCAAAAGCACCGAAAACTAGGAAAGCACCTCCATTGCTATCACAACAAGGCATCAGCAACCAGAACAGTCAACCAAATTGACTAATACAGATTGACAGTTTCCCGATCGTTTGACGAGAATGACCGCAATAAAATAACCAGACATCAATCCAGTTGCTGTGTTGCGTTGGAAGCATGGGCTGGTCGCTTTTCATACAAGCGTTCTTGCCCAACGACGCCAGTCAAAACAAATTGGCCACGGAAATATGCCGGATCTGGTCGGTAATCTTCAGGATCATAGGGCACTTTGTCACTGAACAGCGCCTCGTAAGCAGGTACAGTCAGCTGTTGGCGCTCATCTAATTGGCGGGCGTGCACGGCTGATTGGAGTTGATCGCTGAAGCCCGGTTGTAAAATACCGCTGAAAAACTCCGCCACGGCACCAGAGCCATATGAAAAAAGCCCGATCCGATCCCCGGCTTGCAATGTTGCATCGTGATCCAATAAGGAAAGCAGTCCCAGGTAAAGCGAACCCGTATAAATGTTACCGATCCGGCGACAGTAACGGGTACTAGCGTCAAACCGTTCTTTTAACCGTTTCACAGTCTGCGGCTCAGCTTTCGGTAAGGCTAAATCCAACGCCTTTTTGCCCATTTTGGTGTAAGGTAAATGGAACGTCATTCCGGCAAAATTATCCGCGGTTAACTTGTTTTCCTCCTGATAACGATCCCAGACAGCCTGAAAAAAAGCCAAATACTGCTCGGTGGAATACTTTCCTTGGGCAATCGCAGTATCTTGGTAAATGGGCCGCCAAAAGTCATTAATCGAAGTCGAGCGATAAACCGAATCCGGTTCGATCGTGATCAGCCGCGGTTCCGCCTTGACGATCATCGCGACAGCGCCAGCGCCTTGAGTGACTTCACCTGCTGTGGCCAAGCCATAACGGGCAATGTCAGCCGCGATGACTAGGACACTTTTGTCTGGGTGTCCGGCCACATAATCCCGCGCCATCATCAAAGCCGCGGTTCCGCCATAACAGGCTTCTTTTAATTCAACTGCGCGCACCCATTCAGGCAAGTCCAGCAGCTGATGAATAAACAATGCTGCGGACTTACTCGCATCCACACCACTTTCGGTTCCAACCAGCACCATTCCAATACTTGCCCGGATCGCCGGAGTTACCAATTGCGATGCAGCATTGGCGCCCATCGTCACAATATCTTGACTTGAAGGCGGTACCGCCTGTTCATCTTGGCCGATGCCGATGGTGTATTTGTCCGGGTCATCTCCCCTGACTTTTGCGAGTGTCACTAAATCAACGTAAAAGTCCGGTGTATCCATTGCAATGGCGTCAATCCCGATTTTCATGTTTTGATTGGCCTACTTTCTGATTTAATCGAATGTTTGCTAAATAAGTTTTTGCGTGTGCTAAATCCATTTGACCTTCCCGCAATGCGGTAACCAGAGCCGGAAGTTCATGTTCCTTGGCACCAGCCGTTATCGCTAAGGCATTGGCTTGCAGCTTCATGTGTCCCTCTTGAATCCCGGGTCCGGCCAGTGCCCGCAATGCCGCAAGATTCTGCACCAAACCTAATGCCGCCATCACCTGCTGCATGGTGGCTAAGTCCCGATAACCACCCAGACGGCGGGCAGCTTGCGCCAATGGTAATGCGCCGATCGCACCGCCCACTGTCCCAAGCGGTAATGGCATTTGTAACGTTCCTTCTAACTTGCCAGCTCGCATCACCCAGCGCGACAAAGGTTGGTATTGGCCGCTAGCAACTGCAAAAGCACCCACACTAGCGGCAACTGCCCGCGTATCATTGCCAGTTGCCAAAACCGCCCCGATCACACCGTTAAGAATTCCTTTATTATGTGTCACGGCCCGTTCCGGATCAACAAATGCCAAGTCGCTAAGTTGAACGATTTTTTCCGCAATCGCATCGCCTGGCTTCGCCTTCGTGGCAAGGCTCGCCGGGTCCAGTCTCACTGTCGCGGTCACCAACTCGGCCGGGGCATTCGTTAAAATGCTGACCAAAATTGTCCCGCCAAGCCATGTTTTAACCACTGCCGCAACAGCTTCGGCAACTGTATTGGCATAATTGGCTCCCATCGCCGCTTTAGGATCAAGGGTTAAGCGAATCTTCAAAAAACGGTTGGCCAACACCGATACTGCGACTGCAACTAACCCGCCACCACGCTGAATCATGGAAGGGTGCGCGGCTGCGACAACCGCTTTGATGTCTGCTTGATGGGCCAGAACCGTTTGCCTGGCAGCTTCCAAATCGGTTAATTCTGTTAAAACCACCTCAGCAACGACTTGATGCGCATCAACCCGTGCCACAACGCCACCATTTTCCCCAGCAATCCGCGCACCATTACTGGCGGCCGCCACAACGGAAGGCTCTTCGTTGGCAAGCGGCACCTGATGTAACTGACCATTCACCAAGAGGTTCCGCGCAATCCCCAAAGGTAGTGAAAATTCACCGATTGAATTTTCAACCAGCTTGGCTTCAGTCGTGGCAGGAAGTGATGATGTCGCCGCGAATAAATCAGCATCCGCCTGCGTCAGCGAACCTTCGCGAATCAATTGCGCACGCCTTTCTTCAGGTGTTTTTTCATAAAATTTCATTGCACTCTCCTACACATGACGGATGACTTGCATTGCAATGCCGATACCACCGCCGACACACAAAGCAGCGATACCGGTTTTTTCATCACGTTCAGCTAAGTTATAAAGCAGCGAAACCATAATGCGTGCACCGGAAGCCCCAAGCGGATGCCCTAAAGCTAAGGCACCGCCATTAATATTCACCTGTTCATCGGTTAATCCCAAATCACGTATCACTGCAACGCTTTGGGCGGCAAAAGCTTCATTGAGTTCGACCTGATCAATGGCCGCGATCGAGGCGCCCTTTGCCTGAAGCAATTGGTCAATAGCCAATTTTGGCGCATAACCCATGATATCCGGGTCAATGCCGACTTCAGTATAATCGGTAATGGTCGCTAAATAATGTCGTCCTAGTTGTTTTGCTTTACTTTTAGCCATCAAAACCAAAGCCGCCGCACCATCATTAATGCCGCTTGCATTGCCAGCCGTCACCGTACCGCCAACTTCAAAAACCGGCGGCAGTTTGGCTAGTTGAGCCAGCGACGTGTCCGGACGGATGGCGGAATCGGTTTCGACGGTGACATCACCGCGGCGACCGGCAATCGTGACCCGTGCCATCTGCGATTTGAATCGACCCTCAGCCGCTGCAGCTGCCGCGCGTAAATGCGAGCGTAAAGCAAACTCATCTTGATCGCGGCGGCTAACCTCAAAGCGCTTGGCAATATTTTCCGCGGTAATCCCCATTGGTTGCTGACTGAAGGCATCGTTTAGACCGTCACGGCTAAGTCCGTCAACAAAAGCTGTGTCACCAAACTTATGGCCAGCGCGCATGGCTTCCGCGTAATAAGGTACCTGACTCATACTTTCTGTACCGCCAACCAGCACAGCTGTGGCTTCCCCCAATTGAATTGCTGCCTGCCCAAGGCGAATTGCTTTCAATCCGGATCCGCAGACTTCATTGACCGTCATGGCCGTGGAACGATTTGCCATCCCGCTTTTTAATGCAATTTGCCGGGCCACATTTTGACCAGAGCCGGCCTGTAAGACATTCCCGAAAATAGCTTGATCTAGTTCTTTCGGTTCAAGCCGCGCTGCTTTAATAGCTGCCTTTGCCGCCGCAACCCCTAAATCAACCGCACTGGCCCCAGCAAGCTCGCCACCCAACTTCCCAATCGGCGTCCGCTTGGCACTGAGAATGACAACTTCTTCCATGATGACCTCCTAATACGTAAAATCGCACTTTGTAGATAAACCGTTATAGTTTATCACAGACTTAAATGTAAAACATTGAGCTATAATTTAGAGAGCGTGAACTGGCGCGTTTAGAAGCCGGAGTATAAGTGGCCTTGGGCGTGATGGTCGGGCTTTGACCATTGCGACCAAGGTCCTTATACGCAGGCTTCTGCGGCAGTGAACGCGTTTAAGAGCGTGAACTGGCGCGTTTAGAAGCCGGAGTGTAAGCGGCCTCAGGCGTGATGGCCCGGGTTTGGCCATTGCGAATGAGGTCCTTACACGCAGGCTTCTGCTATCTTCACCTCAAAAAACCAAATCAAACATCAGCTTGCTTAAATTGTATGCGATTGTTCTGATAAGCACCAACCGTCTTCATGAATCCTTAACTTTTGTTGTCAGAAAGGGGGGCAACCACCATGCGAGTGATTGATTTACTCGCCTTATTAGCCGACCAAAACAAAAACGCCTCCGTGTTGCTGAACACGCAGCCAACACCGAGTCGTTTTGATGATTTTGTCCTGACAACAGCAGATGATCAGCCGCAACTGATTTTTAAACCCAACCCGACCCGCAAAGCACCTTTACGAGTCTGGGAACTGCAGCTCTTGTTGAAAAAGCCGGACCTCCAGACACGATTCTTGTATCTGACAGACGCAAATGGGCCGCGCGCTCTTTTCGGGTTCATCAAGCGCTCGAATGGTTTGCTGCTTAATTAAGCTGGATGCTTGGCTGCGGCTAATTCTTCAGCCACCTTTTGTAAATAGTGATGGCTAGCAATCATTTCTTCGCAGTTGAACTGATCCTTTAACCCGATTTCATAAATGCGACTGGCCTTAGGGTTAAGCCGCGGCAACATCCGCGCCCAGTCAATCCGACCTTGACTCAAAGGCAGACTGTCATGCGTTTTGCCCATCGAATCAACAAGGTGATAATGCCGCACCAAAGGTTTTAGATTCGTCAGACTGGCCATTAATCGATCGTTATCGCCATGAAGCGTGATGAAAGTGTGACTGGTATCATAGGCTAGCGGTAGATGCCACCGCATTATCCGCGCCTCAAAATCAGGATCGCCATAGCGAAAAATAGGTGATATGGAGTTTTCAAAGACAACGTGTCCCGGTGCCTCCTGCGCGAAAGCAATCATCCGCGCTAAAGCAACATCCTGCGCTTTAGCAACATCTGTCCACCCAGCATAATCGCCTGGTGTGTCCACGCGATAACCACCATGAATCAACGCTGTGGCATTCACCTTTTTGGCCAGATTCATGAGCTTAATCGAACTGGTCATCATGAAATCGTACCGAGTCGGATACTTGGTTGGATTCATGGCTAACTCGTTGCGTTGACCACGAAATCGCATCGGATGATGAAAAACCACTGTGGGCACTTGGCTGCGAACCCAAGTCACCATTTTCAAAAAATGCGCCCATCCTGCAGCCGTAAAATCATTTTCGGTTAAGTGAAATTCAAATACATCCGGATGATACTGCAATCGATCGCGAATCTGCCGTTCATCTGTACTAGCTTTTAATCCCAGTAACATTGATCCTCTGTTGCCTCCTCATCAAACTGATCACACAGTCGTCAGACTTTCCATAACGCATTCGCCGGCGCAGGGGGTCTGCGTGCGACCTTGGTCGGCAATGGCCTAAGCCCGGGCCATTGCGTCCAAGGCCACTTACACTCCGACTTCTAAGCGCGCCGGCTCACGCTCACCTCAACTTGGTAGCCTTCTCATGAGCCGTTTGAGCTTTTTACGATCAATAAGCATAACCCCCAGATCATCCGCTAGTGCAATTGCCGAGTCGGAAAAGTCGCTGTTGGTAATCACCGCAGCTTGATCAAGTTTGTAAAATTGATGGCCGGCCCAGACCTCCTGCACCGCTTTGTTACCGACAAAACCGGTATAACGCTTGCATTGAAATCCAATGGACTGCCCCTTCTTTCGAGCGATGATGTCAATTCCTTGATCACCGGAAGCTTGCGTCAACTGGATATGTTTAAACCCATTCCGCTTCAACAAATAGGCACAAAACTCCTCAAATTTCTCGCCTTCCATGATGTCGACGTTTTCCATTTTTAAATCACGGAAGCGAAAATGGTGGTGATAAAGCCAAATGGCATTCACCACGACAAACAAGCTAATGATCA
This sequence comes from Lacticaseibacillus chiayiensis, assembly GCF_004123795.1. GTDB lineage: Bacteria > Bacillota > Bacilli > Lactobacillales > Lactobacillaceae > Lacticaseibacillus > Lacticaseibacillus chiayiensis. The sequence goes on from NZ_MSSM01000005.1 coordinate 201,468, forward strand.
CAAAGCTGGCCGGATCACCATATGGTCGTAACTGCTGGGGCAGAATATCGCGGGCCCAGAAACTGTAAGCAAGTGCCAGAATAAATAGTACCCACAGTAATTGATAGGCCTTCTTAAGTAACGTTTTCATGGTTCCACCCTTCTCTTTCTTTATCAAGCCTAGCAGATTCAAGTCATGATTGCATTGAATCTGAAGCAATTTTTCTGTAGGCTTAGACTATTGAGAAAGGAAGCGTTTCCGTCATGAAACTAAGCGCCAAAATTTTTGCCAAAGTTGGTCAGGAACGGATTACCCAATATACTTTGGTGAATGATCATCACATGACCTTACGTTTTTTGACGTTCGGTGCCCGCGTTCAACAGGTTCGTCTGCCTAACGCAACTGGGTTTGATCCTAACTTACTGCTAGGATTTGTCACTTTAGAAGACTATTTGCACCAGCCAGGCTTTTTCGGTGCCATGACCGGTCCACTGCAACCAACAGAAACCAATGTCTCTGGCGCATGGCAAAACTGGAACTGGGCGGTGAAAACCAGTCAGGATCCTGATTTAGTCATCACGTTTTCGTTAGACTTGCCAGAGGGTGCAGACGGTCAACCTGGCTCGCGACAACTTACCATCACCCACCGTCTCAACAACGCGAACATCTGGACAATCGACATGGCGATCCAAACCAGCGCTTCCATTCGCATGCATCCGCGACTGGTCTTGCCTTGGCTGCTCACGGCTGATCCGGCGCAAACAATGATGCAAGCCAAATTAACAATTGCTACGCAGCCAACCGCGGTTCCCAAACAACCAAAAGTTTATCCGGCTCATGAGTATAGTATGGCAGCTGCTGACTGGCAACTCCATTACGTAACCGATACGCCGGCCACCCGAATCGATCCGTTTGCCGACATTGGTACGCAAAACAACTTCAACGGTATCCTCGGCCAGCCCCATGTGGCAATCGGCATTGCCCCTGAAGCTAATTCGCACGCACAAGCCTGGGAACTTCCGGCAGGTGAGACCTGGCGCCATCATGCCGAATATCACTTAGGCATTAGGCATGAATCGTAAACCAGACTGGGCTGCGTCGAACATAAGCAAGCAAAAAACTTGTACCGATCATGCGTACAAGTTTTTTCAATTACAATATTCTACTTAATAATTCATAAAAACATCTTTATAAACTTTCACACTGTCAAAAACATCTTGGAGCGTCACATATTCGTTAGTCTCATGCGATGTATCATTTCCTGGTCCGTAAATTGCCAGATCCAAACCATCGTGATAGAACAGTGCTGCATCAGTAATTCCGGTTCGATACGCCACAGCCCCACGGTCAAGGCCGACATGTTGCCGCGCCTGCTGAACCGTTTCAATCAAGGCATTGTCAGGCGAAGCAGCAGCCGGACCAAGCACCGAGTCAATTGAAAGTGACAGGTGAACGCCTTTTGGGACAGCCGTTTTCGCCGCTTGTTTCAGTGCCTGAATGAACGCATCATTGTCAGCGATCATCGTTGTGCGAATATTGCCACGAAGATAGGCCGACTCTGGCAGCGAGTTGATCTGATTCCCGCCACGGATCATATCAATATTATGCGTGGCGTGTCCCAAAATCGGATCATCCTTAGCTTGCAATGGCGCTGTTGCTGTCAATGCCGCGTTGGCAAATGCAAACAAACCATGAATCGCATTGGCACCAAGATCCGGGCGCGATGAGTGTGCCGCTTTACCGTGCGCGGTTAACGTATAATCAATAATCCCGCGCTCAGCCGCATCCACGTTACTATTGCCGGGTTCTGCCACTAAAAGGCCAGCCAAGCGGTCGCCATAACCTGCCGCAGCTAATTGCCGGGCGCCATAATTATCGATTTCTTCACCGACAGTGGCCATCAATTGAATTCCATGATCCAGTTGCGTATGCGCGACCTTTTTCAAAGCGACGATCACCGCTGCCAGACCGGATTTCATATCCGTCGCCCCACGACCGTATAACCTGCCATCTTTGATATGGGCTGAAAACGGTGGAAATTCCCATTTAGACTCATCGCCGGCATCGACGACATCCATATGTCCGTCAACACCTAACCACCGTTTAGCTTTGGGATCGCCAACAGTCAAAACCAGATTATCCCGTCCCGGCGCATAAGTAATCCGCTTGCGCCTGATTAAACCGGCTTGCCATTCAGGGGCTAAATAAGCCTCAATCAAATCGGCAACTTGACCTTCTTTTGCACCGACACTCGGTATTTGTACCATTGCTTTCAATAAATTAACGACTTGCTGCTCTTCATCTGTCAATCCAAAGCCTCCGCTTCTCAAAACTCATGCTTGCTGATTCTAAAGCTATTTTCGTCGAAACCGCAATAATGCATGCCCTAGGATTGGTGTGACAATACCACCTAGTAAGGCTTCAGCAACCGCGTTAATCGCTAACGCCGTGATCAACAACCAACCAAGATTCGTTGCATTGGCGCCTGGCACAATTTGTGCTGCTTTACTGGAAAAAAGCAGCCAGGTAAAGCCGATGACCAGAAGCGTGTTCGTCAAAGCACCAACAATACCGGCAAACACCATCTTAACGGTTTGTGCGAGTGCACTTTGGTGGCGTTTGAACAATTGATGAAAGATAAACGCCGCCACAAGACCGACCATGACGCGAGGCACTAATGCAATGATCGGATTACGAAAAAGTAATAAAGTCACAGGATCAGTCGCTGATGTATAAGCACGAATCAAGCTTGTCAGTCCCCATAATAAGCCAAGACTGGCACCACCACCATATCCTAGAACAATTCCGCCAATGATGACGGTCAAATGAATCGTCGAAATGGCAGGCCAGGCTGGAAAAATCTGAACATAACCCACCATCGGAATATAGGCCTGGAGGATAATCAAAGCACCGAGAATCCCAATAATAGCAATATTATACGCTTTCCCTCGACGCGTCATGTTGGACCCCCTATTTGTTTACAGTTAGTTCTATCAGATTATACACGTTCCAAGCAGCACCAAACAAGTTCAGCTTTCGGTCAGCAACTGTCAACTTTTGGTCATTTTCTGGTTTCAGACGAATAGTAAATTTCTGTGTCAAGCGAATAGTAAATTTCTGTTGACTTTGATCATCTGTTTTTCTATAATATCTCTTGTGCTTAAATAGCTATGCGGGCATGGCGGAATTGGTAGACGCGCAAGATTAAGGATCTTGTGAGCATTTTTGCTCATGGAAGTTCGAGTCTTCTTGCCCGCAGCGTAAAAAGATCCGATCAACAAGATGCTGTTGTTGATCGGATCTTTTTTAATGATTCGTTATTCGTAACCGCTTAGTCTGAATGGAATAGGAGTGACCTAAGATGCTTCGTGAAGGCCAATTTGTTGATCTTCCTGCGATTGTGAATCTTTACCGACAGCTTACGACGGAAATGGCGACATTGGCACCGGACACATATCGGCCATTAACCACCGATAATCGTCAATATTTTGCAGACTATCTGCAAAACGACCTTGCCCGCTTATTTGTGACGGAAAGCAATGGCAAGCTTACCGGTTTTGCTTTGGTTGTCTTAGCACAAACCGGCGCCAGTCCTGAATTTGTGCCACAGCATTTTGCACAACTCATTGATCTCTTTGTCATCCGTGATCAGCGTCACCGAGGCTTGGCAAAACAGCTGATGGCGGCGGTCGAGTCTTTCGCCAAAAGTCACCAAGCGGCTTTTATCCAGTTAAACGTTCTCAGTGCCAATAAGACGGCTCGTGAAGTCTACGTTAAGGCCGGGTTCCAACCGGTCAATTTAATTTTGCAAAAGCCTCTTAATTGAGCACCGTTTTTTGTAGTCGAAGCTTGCCTCGGCAATGGCCACAGGCATAACGCCAGACATCAAGCCGGCGACGACGAATGAATTGGCGACCGCACTGGGTACAAACGTAGATATACTGACGACCGGTTGTAGGCAGCGGTGGTGCAAAGCGGGAGCCGCCGACTGCTGCCAGTAATTGGCGAAAATCATGGTCACGGTGTTGGTAACCGCGGTGTTGAGCATACAAATGATAGTGCACCAGTTCGTGTTTAATGATACCATCGGTGATTGCTGTGGGATAATCGGCAAAGAGTTTGGGATTAAAATCCAAATTCATGTCAGCCGGATGAAACCGTCCGCCGGTTGTTTTAAGCCGCGCATTGAAAAAAGCATGATGTCGGAACGGCTGATGAAATGACGCCATGGAAATAGCCTCCACGCGTGCCTGCAATTCTTGGTTTGTCATCGTTGAACATTACCTCCGAGCCAATAGTGTACATCATGTAATGGGCGATTGCACGGCCAACGTTGAACACTAACCAATTCACAAACAATCTATACCAACAATACAAAAATCGATTCTAGATGTTCATGCAAAATGCACGATTATCTAGAATCGGTTTTTAAACGTCCTTGCAAAGTTGAATCTGGCTCATGCATCACCCATTTTTAATGCATTGAGACACAATTATTCGAATGCTCTAGCTAAAAAAGTCTTTAGCTAAAAAATGCCAAAACATCATCACGGGTTAGGGCGGCTTTTCTCTTTCGATCAAAATCAGCCACAACCTGACCAGCATCCAAAACAATTAAGCGCGTGCCATAGCGCAACGCATCTTCGACTTGATGTGTAATCATCAAGCAGGTTAAATCTTGATTCGAAACGATTTCGTTCGTCAGCATCATGATTGACTGGCTCGTGTGTGGATCTAGTGCTGCCGTGTGCTCATCAAGCAATAACAGATCCGGCTCGCGCATGGTGGCCATTAACAGACTCAGTGCCTGCCGTTGCCCACCGGAAAGTTGTTCAGTCGGTTTATCTAGCGCTTCAGCAAGGCCATTTCCGGTTTTTGCCGCAAGCTCTTTCAGCCGATCCTTTTGGGCATTTAGTCCGCGCGAGCGCAAACTTAATCGTTGGCCACGGTGACTGGCTAATAGCAAATTTTCGGCGACTGTCATTCGCGGGGCTGTGCCCATTTTCGGATCTTGGAAGACTCGGGCAATGTGACGTGCCCGTTGCTCCGGACGCTGCCCATTCAACTTTTTACCGGCCAAGGTCACCGTCCCTCCGCTCACCGGTAGATCGCCGGTAATGGCATTAAACAGCGTTGATTTTCCTGCGCCGTTGTGGCCTAAAACCGTTACGAAATCACCGTTCTTGACCGTCAACGTCACATTTTGAAGTAAGGTTTTTACTTCCGTTGCGACCGGGACGTTGACTGTGACGTGATCCAATATTAATTCAGCCATGAACCTGCACCCCTTTTTGCAAAACGCGCCGTAATCGCAGTTGATGATCGATTTGCGGCACCATGATGGCAATAGCTAGAACCACTGCCGAAATTAATTTCAGGTCGTCGGCGTTGAAACCCAGTGCCAAAACCACTAGCAGGACAAATCGGTAAAGAATACTGCCCAAAATAACGGCCACTAACCGTTGCGACAATGTCAATTCGCCGAAAACGACTTCACCGATGATGATGGCAGCCAACCCGATAACAATAACCCCGATGCCCATATTCACATCCGCATAGCCATTGTTCTGCGCTAAAAGGCCACCGGCGAGTCCGACAAGTCCATTACCAACCATCAAGCCAAGCACCATTTGATGATCAGGATCAATCCCCAAACTACGCGCCATGTTCGGATTATCTCCGGCAGCAATGAAGCCTTGACCCAACTGGGTATTCAAAAACAATATGAGTAATCCGACTACAACGACCGCAACCACCAGTCCAATCACAACGCTGTTAAAGTATGGCGGTAGATCCTTCAAAAACGATTCCTGAAAAAGATTGGCTTGGTGCAACAAGGATAGGTTCGCCCGCCCCATAATTCTTAAGTTAATCGAAAACAAGCCGGTCATAACCAAAATTCCGGCGAGTAAGACTGGAATCCGCCCTTTTGTTGTCAATAAGCCTGTTGCCAAGCCCGCAAGCATCCCCGCCCCGGTGGCAAGCAGTGTCGCAACGATCGGCGAAATACCATGCGTAATTGCACTGACCGCAACTGCCGCTCCAAACGGGAAAGTCCCTTCAACTGTCATATCGGGAAAATCAAGTACCCGAAAGGTCAAAAACAATCCCAAACCGATTAACCCATAAAGCAATCCTTGACCAATTGCCGAAACGCCTAAACTCATTTGATCACCGTTCCTTTCGTCTCTGCCTGTTTAACTAACGCGCTAGGTAAGGTCAACCCTAACTGTTTTGCTTGTTTCTCGTTTAAAATAAGCTGACCGGTTTTTTCAAAATGAATGGGCGTCGTTGCGGGTTTGGTTTTACCTTTCAAGACATCCGCTAACATGTGTCCGGTAACAACGCCTAGATGAAACTGATTGATTCCGATCGTGGCGACCCCGCCTTGTTTAACCATGGTATCCACAGTTGGAAAAATCGGCACTTTGCGCGTATTGGCCGCCGCAACCAGTGTTTGCATCGCACTGGCAACCGTATTGTCAGTCGGCACAAAAACAGCATCAACTTGGCTGACCATTTGGCTTGCCACTTGGTTTAGATCATTGGTGGAACTAATGGCATACCGTTTCACCGTAAAACCTTCTTTTGGCCCGAGTTTTGCCACCATCTTTGCTTGGGTCTGGGCCGAATCGTCGCTAGAAGTGGCAATCACGCCTAGCGTTTTCGCATCGGGCATGATCTGGCGAATCAGCTTTAGTTGGGTCGCAATCGGCGCCTGATCGGAAACACCGGTGATATTGCCACCCGGCCTTTTGACATTTTTGACCAGTTTAGCCGCCACGGGATCGGTAATGGCCCCGAGAATGATTGGCGTTTTCTGGTTAACATTAGCCAATGCCTGGGCCGCTGGGGTTGCAATTCCCACGGTAGCCGCCGCATTCTCTTCGGTAAAACGTTCCGACATTGACTTCAGATTACTCTGATCGTTTTCGGCATTCTGGAAGTCGATTTTGATGTTTTTACCGTTAACGTAGCCTTTGTCCTTTAACCCTGAAATAATGCCTTTATGAATCGCATCTAACGCCGGATGGGTTGTCAGCTGCAAAATTCCTACAGTTGGTTTTGTTTGCGTTTGTTGCGTTGTTGTGCCGCTTTGAAAATAGGCAATGCCTAAAAAACCGAAGATGATGATGATCAATCCAAGCATTCGCTTCATACGTGTTCCTCCAATTGTTGTGATTTTTGGTTAGGTGGTGGCTGTGGCCGTGATGGATTTTTTAATGTGGGGCTGGTTCGATTGAGGGCCGGCCGATAGTCTTGCTTTCTGTAACGCGCTCGCTGTCGCAGACTTCTAAGCGCGCCGGCTCACGCTCAGCTTTCTATAACGCGCTCGCCATCCCAGAAACCTGCGTGTAAGGACCTTGGTCGCAATGGCCAAAGACCGGTATGGTACTAGTTCTATTGAGGGCTGGACGTGAAAATCTTGCTTTTGCTTTCTATAACGCGTTCACCGGCGCAAAAGTCTGCGTGTAAGGACCTCAGACCGCAATGGCTTAGACCGGCCATTGCGGTCTGAGGCCACTTACACTCCGACTTCTAAGCGCGCCGGCTCACGCTCACACAAAAATTGCCGCATCAGGTTGTCCCTTTGCGGCAAATAAAAAACCGCATAGTCCCGTTGTGGGTATCTATGCGGACAAATTGAACAGAAGCCAACATAGACACAACCTGCGCGTCTGGCAGGTCGCGTCTGCAACCTACCTAAAGTTGGCTTTGCCAAGTTTTTAAGGTAAGCAGTGCTTTCATGTTGGTTTCCTCCATTCGTTTAAATTTGAATTAAGATGGTAAATTAAAGATACGTGAGCAAACTTCTCATGTCAAGCGAAAATGATTCTTTTCACGAAGAAAATTACTGTAAGACCGCAGAAATCTTTTGAATCTGCTTGGTAAATTTTTGGATCGCTTCATCTTGCGCTTTTTCAGCTGCATTAAACGCCGCGACATCTACCTCTAAGTCAGGCTTGAGGCTTTCAGTCATGGCTTCGCACGCCGCTGTGAAGGCCGCATAATTGTGAATTAAGGTGCGATGTGGACCGATCAACCGCGCAGGAACCGCAACTTCTTGCAATTGCGTTAGTAACTTTTGATATACATCGGTGCCTTCACGAAACACACTCCGGGTGTCATCGTAAGTATCCTGATCATAATCAGCCAATTTGCCGGCATCGATTGCTTGACGTAACGGTTCAAATAAAGGAGCCATTTTTTCCTGATTGTCTTGTGTTTGTTCCACCACATCATTAATTGTAGTGCCATAGTGCGCTATTTTTATTTGTTGCTTGTTCATGAAAAGCACGAATCCTCTCTTGAAAACTGATTCATCAATTTTGTTTGTCTTATATGCTTAATGTTTTACAGGCCACGCCGCTTACGCCGAGCGCGTTCAAAGATTTTGACGATTTCGACGAGCACAATCATGGTAACACCGGCACTTAGAACCGTTAACCATTGATGCCAATCCAGCGTCGTCACGTGGAATAGTCCATTGAACCCCGGTACTAAAATCGTGACAGCCAGTAATACGAAGGATGCAAGAATTGCCCAGTTAAAGGCTTTATTTCTAAAGGCCCCAACTGTAAAGAGGCTTTGATGAATACTTTTGACGTTAAAGGCATGGAAGAGTTGAATCAAGCCTAAGGTAGCATATGCCATCGTCAAAGCGTCCGCATGCATTGCTGCTTGACCGCTGTGCACCGGATACGTGATGGCAAACCAGTAAACGCCTAGGGTCAATAAGCCTTCAAGAATACCCTGCCAGATGACCGCTGGACCCACACCGCCTGAGAAGAAGTTGGATTTACGACCACGCGGTTTTTGGTTCATAATGCCAGGTTCTGTCGGTTCAACCCCAAGAGCAATCGCCGGGAAAGTATCCGTCACCAGATTAATCCAAAGAATGTGCACCGGTGCCAGAATATCCCAACCAAGCATAGTCATCATAAACAGCGTCAGCACTTCGCCAAGGTTGGCGGACAACAGATACTGAATAGCTTTTTGAATGTTGGAAAAGACTTTCCGGCCCTCTTCAACGGCCACAACGATCGTGGCGAAGTTGTCATCAGCTAGCACCATGTCAGAGGCACCCTTGGAAACTTCTGTACCAGTGATCCCCATGCCAATTCCGATATCGGCGGCCTTCAAAGCAGGGGCATCATTAACACCATCACCGGTCATTGCAACAACTTTACCTTTTTTTTGCCAAGCGTTGACAATCCGAACTTTATGCTCCGGTGCCACTCGCGCATAAACACTGTACTTACCAACATTTTTGGCAAATTCTTCATCGCTTTGCTGGTCAAGTTCGGCCCCGGTAATGACAGCATCGTCATCGCCTTGATCAATGATCCCAAGCCGCACCGCAATTGCTTCAGCAGTATCGCGGTGATCGCCGGTAATCATCATCGGCCGAATCCCGGCTGATTTTGCTTCTGCGACCGCTGCTTCTGCTTCAGGCCGTTCCGGATCGATCATCCCGACCAAACCGGCGAAAATAAGATTGTTTTCAATTGTCTCTGAATTGACCGGTTCAGGCACCTTATCAATGACCTTATAAGCCATACCCAACACACGCAAAGCCTGCGTGGCCATATCTTTATTGGCTTTTAAAATGGCATCGCGTTCACTGTCTGACATCGGCGCCGCGTGATCACCGGTAGCCAATTCAGTTACCCGCTTGAGTAATTCATCCGGGGCGCCCTTGGTTGTCACCAGAATCTTGCCATCTGCCCGCCGATGAAGGGTCGACATTAATTTACGTTCAGAATCAAACGGTACTTCATCGATTCGCGGTTCGTCCGCCAAAGCCTGATCAAGATCAAACGATTGGGTCTTCCCATACGCCACCAGCGCGGTTTCGGTTGGATCCCCTAACAATTTTCCATCATCCTGAACCTGCGTATCATTGGCAAAATTCATAATGGTCATGAGTGGATTGCCGCCATGGATGCCGTCGCTGGCATTATTTAACTGACCATCGTAATAAACCTTTTCAACCGTCATTTTATTTTGCGTCAACGTACCAGTTTTATCACTGGCAATGATATCAGTGCTGCCTAAGGTTTCGACAGCAGGCAGTTTGCGAACCAAGGCATGGCGCTTGGCCATTTTCTGGGTTCCTAATGCCAAAATAATCGTCACAATTGCCGGTAACCCCTCAGGAATAGCCGCAACTGCCAAGGACACCGCCGTTAAGAACATTTCCGGCAGACTTGCCGCATTGCGCCAGATGCCGACCGCAAAAACAATCACTGCAATCACCAAAATCATCACAGTCAGCGTCTTGCCCAGGCTCTTAAGGTTTTCTTGAAGCGGTGTCGTCGTTTCTTCGGCGGCATTAATCATCCCGGCAATTCGTCCAACTTCAGTCTTCATCCCGGTGGCAACAACGACGCCGACACCACGGCCGTAAGTGATATTACTGTTCATGAAGGCCATATTGGTCCGGTCACCGATACCAACATCATCAGTGTCCAACGGTGCCGTGGTTTTATCAACCGGTACACTTTCACCCGTTAAGGCACTTTCTTCGATTTTTAAATTAGCGCTTTCCACCAACCGTAAATCAGCAGGAACCACATCACCAGCTTCCAGCAACACGATATCGCCGAGAACCAACTGACTGCTTGGAATCGTCAAAACCTGATCGCCACGCCGGACGTGTGCATTCGGCGTCGACATCTCCTTAAGCGCGTCAATCGCTTCTTCGGCCTTGCTTTCCTGAAAAACGCCAAAGAGGGCATTCAGTAACACAACAGCCAAAATAATCCCAGCATCTGCCCATTCACTCAACAGGAACCCGGCAATCAAAGCAGCAGCAAGCAGGACAATGATCATGAAGTCCTTGAACTGATCCAAAAAGCGCGCCAACATGCTCTTTTTTTCGGCCTGGGCCAGTTCGTTGGGCCCGTTTTCAGCCAACCGGGTTTGTGCCGTTTCTTTAGATAGTCCAGTCAATTGGGTTTGTTCTTCTTGCAGAACTTCTTGACTGCTTAATGCATATGGCGGTTTTTTTGCCAAAATAGTGCCTCCTTTTTTGTTTGGGCCGGTAGCCAAAAAGAGACTTATGGCCTACCAGCAGTAGATCCATAAGTCTCACTATTTAAGACAACACCAGACATAGCCTTGTTGGTGATGTTGTCGCAGAAAAGCTCTGCTAGTTACTCCCCTATGTTGGTTCAAGTATATCAGGTCAAAGCGGCCTTGCGCAAGCTATGTCAAAATCTCACTGCGCGCCAAAAAGTCGGAATCATTCACCTATTTTGGCAATCATCCCTTTTGCCGCAGCATTTGAAACAAACGAACGGCTTCATTGTGAAGATTGAGTGCATGTGAATTATAATTACTCAACAAAATCACCGCATCTTTGCCATCGTGGCTAATAGCAGTTGACGCCATTTGTCCGGCCACGGTGCCATTCGTTGAGTAAAAATCGGCATGATTATAAATGCCTGCCGTATAGACCCCGTCATCGCGATTGCGCAAGGCCCTTAACGCTGACAACTGCAAAACTTTTCCATCATCAATGCCCCGTAGCAATCGATACAAATCAGCAACCGTCGTATACATATTGCCAGTACCTAGCTCGCGGTTGTACCACAGTTTTGGTTCGCCAATGGATGTTTGATAAGGATTCGTTACCGGTCCCGTGTATGTCAACGAACGGTTGGCGTCTGTCAGCATTTTTGGCAAGAATCCGGTGTGCTTGAGTCCCAAACGGTCAATAATCGTACTTCTCACCTGCTGTTCGTAAGAGCGACCGGTGACCTTTTCAACCACACCAGCGAGCAAAAGGTAGTTGACTGCCTGATATGCATAGTTTCGTTGCGGCAGATAAGTGATATTGCTAATTGCCCAACGAATAATACCGGCATCGTCCATCACGTAAGGCTGATACTTTTTAAGAGCAAAACCACTACGCATATCGATCATCATGCGCAATGTAACCTGATCACCGGTTTTGATACCGGATAGATACTTGCCAACCGGATCATCTAAATGCAATTTGCCTTCTTCAGCTAGCTGCATCACGGCGACCGCAGTGACCGCTTTTTGAATCGATCCGATCTGAAACAAAGTCGTTGGCCCATTAACCCGTTTCGATGCAGCATCGGCGTAACCCACGCCGCCATTGAAAATAATCTTGCCTTGTTTGATGATCAAAGCACTGCCAATAAATTTATCGTTCTTTAAGATTTCTTTAAACGATTTACCCGCCAATGTTTCGATCGGCCGATCGAGACGCTCATCAAAATGCGTTGCTGCCATTTGCGCGGCTTCACGATGGGGCGCCTTCTCATGCCGCTGCGATAACACAGCCTTAGCCTGTCTTTCCGGAACATCTATCTTCTGTTGCCAGACAAAAGCAACGGCACCTAATAAAAGCGCACTTAATGTCACAATGCCTAACCAAAGAGCCCAACGATGACGCACCACGTCTCAACCTCCCAATGTCATGTGTACCAAAGGATACCTTAAACCAGCGCAAAAAAACAGCCATAACACCTTTAAGAACAACTTCGCTGATGTTGGCTGTCTGCCATGCTTATTTCCAAAAAGTATCAAAAACCGTAATAGGCAGATGACGCTTGTGTGCCGTCTTCTGGTACCAATGTTCGATCGTCTCGGCAGCATGGTCACTCACTTGCTTACCTTCTAGATAATCATCGATGTCCTTGTACTTAACGCCCAGAGCAACTTCATCTGGTAAAGCTGGCCGATTGTCTTCGAGATCGGCAGTTGGCGCCTTCTGATAAAGATGTGCTGGTGCTCCTAATGTCTTCAACAAAGCCGCACCTTGGCGTTTATCCAAGCGGTAAAGCGGCGTCAAATCAGCACCGCCGTCACCGAACTTGGTATAAAATCCGGTAACTGCTTCCGCCGCATGATCCGTGCCAATGACCGCACCGGACATGTTGCCGGCAATCGCATATTGGGCAATCATCCGCATCCGAGCTTTGATATTGCCCTTGTTAAAATCGGAAATAGCCGATCCATCGGCTTCCACTGCAGCGACCATAGCATCGACACTGGGTTTGATATTGACCCGTTTAACCACGTCTGCCTGCATGAAGTCAATCGCTGCCATTGCGTCTGCCTCATCGGCCTGTTCGCCATAAGGTAAGCGAATGGCAATAAATTGATAGGACTGATCGCCCGTTTCGGCGCGCATTTCTTGCATGGCCTTTTCTGTCAGCGTACCGGCAAGTGTTGAATCTTGACCGCCGGAAATCCCCAACACATAGGTTTTCAGAACCGTATTTTTCTTAAGATAGTCTTTTAAAAAATCAATACTCCGTCGAATCTCGGTTTCTGGATCAATTGTTGGCTGTACACCTAATGCTTTAATTATCTTTGCCTGTAATGGACGCATTACTTCACTCCCTTAATCATGTCACGATAAAGCGTTTGTGCTAAATTGCGCGTCACTTGATCCGTATTTGCCAGCAACACCACTGCATTTTGGCCACTGCTATCCATGACGGTAGCGGATGATTGTGCAGCTACAATGCCATGCGTCAGCGTATAGTCGCCAAAGTTATATACGCCTGCCGTGTAATGGCCTCGATTCAGATCACGCAATTTGGCAACCGCCGAACGACTGATAATCTTTCCCTGATTGATCGCCGCCATAATTTGGTATAAATCTCCGACACTGGTATAAATATTGCCGGTACCTAATTCTCGATTATAATTCAAAGATGGTTCGACGTAACGTCGCGAATAAGGATCCGCCTTGGGACCATTATAACCAAATGATTGATTCGGTTCACGATATAATTCAGGCATAAACCCTGAGTGCGTCAATTTTAACTTTTTAAATATTTCCTGTTGAATTAGGTCAGCATATAAATGACCGGTTACTTTTTCAATCACTCCGGCTAATAACACAAAATTTACCGGTTCATATGCATACCGCTTCGCACCATAATTCAAATTGGCAATCGACCAGCGAACAATGCCGGCATCTGACAGTTGTTTCGGTTGATTACGCTTCAATGAAAAACCGCTGCGCATATCCAGCATCATGCGTAACGTCACCTGCTTACCGGTCCGAATACCAGGCAAATAACGACTAATCGGATCCGTCAAGTGTACCTTGCCTTGCTCAACAAGTTTCATGAGTATGACTGCGGTAAGCCCTTTTTGAATCGAGCCGATTTGATATAGACTCTCAGGACCATTCAAACGGCCGGTTGCGGCGTCGGCATAACCCATCCCGGTGTTCAGGATCACTTTCCCGTTGCGCATCATCAAAACGGTACCGCTAAAATGATTGGCCTTCAGTTGTTTCAAAAAAGGTTGCGCTTCTGCCAGCTTGACTTGTTGCATCAGTCGTTCAGTGGTACTTGTTGACTGGCGAGTGGCATTTTGTAGACGTTGCTCAATTGCGCGATGCCGATTTAACTCAGTTTCATATTTGCGCCGGATGCGTTCTTCCTTCGCTACGGTTTGAGGGCGGACATAGAAATAATCGTAACTGGCGTAAATCGCAATGCCGATGATGAGCCCAGCGAAAAGCCCCAAAAACAGCCAGCGTATCCAACCCGTTTTTTTTGCGTGTTTCATATTATTCCTCGCGGTCAGCAACAGCCGATTTCACTTTTTTAATTAAGTCCATCTTGTTATCCCACACCCGCTGCGATAAGTCGACTGGATAGTCTTGCGGATTCAGAATGCGTCGATATTCATCCCACAAAGCATTGGTACTGCGCGTGGCATAGGCTTGAACCTCGGCGAGCGGCGGCGTTTGATAAACCTGTTTCCCTCGATCATAAATCAGCTGTAGCAATGGCTTGGCTTCAAAGTTTTTAACCGTTTTATTGATGTATGGAAAGTTGGGATGGAACATGTAAAGGCTACGATCTGTGTCAATCTGCTCGTCGGCCAATGCAACGTAATCGCCTTCCGACTTACCATCATCCCGGCGCGTGATCCGCCAAACCTGTTTTTTGCCTGGTGTCGACACCTTTTCAGCGTTATTTGACAGCTTAATCGTGTCACGCATGTTACCGCTGGCGTCTTCAATCGAAACGAGTTTAAACACGGCGCCTAAAGCCGGCTGATCATATGCGGTGATCAATCGCGTACCAACACCCCAGATGTCGATTTTGGCACCTTGCATTTTCAGGTTTTGAATCGTGTTTTCATCAAGATCATTCGATGCATAAATCTTCGCCGAAGTGTACCCGGCATCGTCTAATTGCTGACGAACACGCTTGGAAATAAATGCCATATCGCCGCTGTCAATCCGCACCCCAAGAAAGTTGATACGGCCTTTGAACTCGTTGGCCACTTTGATTGCCGCGGGAACACCGGAACGTAGTGTGTCATAGGTATCAACTAAGAAAACCACGTCCTTGTTGCTCTGTGCATAAGCCTTAAAGGCATCATAGTCGTTGCCATAAGCCTGAACTAGCGAGTGGGCGTGGGTGCCACTAATCGGGATACCGAATTCTTTACCGGCCAGAACATTGCTCGTCGCATTAAAACCGCCAATGTAAGCCGCACGGGTACCCCACAACGCGGCTGCGGTTTCCTGCGCCCGGCGCGTGCCAAATTCCATCAAGGGGTCGGCACCGGCAACGCTGCGAATCCGCGCCGCCTTAGTCGCAACAAGTGTTTGATAATTAATCATGTTCAAAACGGCGGTTTCAACTAGTTGTGCCTGCGCCAATGGTCCTTCAATCTGCCAAATCGGTTCATTGTTGAAAACCAGATCACCTTCTAAAGCCGATCGCACCGTGCAGCTAAATTTAAACTTTCGCAAGTAATCGATAAACGCATCTGAATAATTTGTCTGCGCCTGAAGATACGCCAAATCATCTTCGGAAAAGCTGAGATGGTTCAGGTAATCCATCACATGCTCCAACCCGGCGAATACGGCAAATCCCGAACCAAATGGTAACTCCCGAAAGAAAACCTCAAATACAGCATGACGTTCATTGATACCTCTTTCAAAAAAGGTATTCATCATATTCAGTTCATAAAAATCGGTGTGGAGTGTCAGTCCTTCACCCAATTGCGTAGCCATCATCTTTCCCCTTCCAGCAGCATACAATAAACGACGTACGTTAACTTTTGAGCAACTAATTCAATCATATAAGTAATGATTATATACCACTGTAGGCTGCTTTGCAGGAAGCACATCATGCCAATTTTCTCATCATTGCAAAAGGCCAGAAAACAATAAAATTTGTTCTCTGGCCCTTTAGTCACGCTAATACTGATTCGTTACCGTTCTAGATAAAACTCAAACCGTTCGCCAACATACTGGGTACGGACGTATTCAAATGGTGTGCCGTCGTTCAAGAACGACACCTGTCGCAACCGCAGAATTGCATCGCCACGCTTGATCGCCAAGTATTCGGAAATCCGCTCGCTGGCTAACATCGCGCTGACAGTTTGTTGTGCGCCGCCAAGAACGTAACCGCCTTTTTTCTCTAAAGTGTGATAAAAACTAGCCGTCATTTCCTTTTTGGTGAAGTTCTTGACCAAATCGTACGGCACGGCAGCTGTTTCAAAGCTGATCGGCACCTTGTCGGCATAGCGAATTCGTTCCATTCGCAGCACTTGTTCCGCTGGGGCCAGTTTCAGCTTTTCAACTTCGGAGCTGGTTGGCTGGGCCACATGATAAGATACCGTTTTACTGGACGGCACCTTACCTTGGGCCTGCATCAAATCCGTGAAACTAGTTACGCCGGACATTTTTTCCTGAACTTTTTGATTCGCAACATACGTTCCGGAACCCACGCGCCGCTCTAAAATGCCTTCGTCGACTAAAGTTTGAATGGCCTGCCGCAACGTCATTCGAGAAACATTAAACGTCACCGCGAGATCGCGTTCGGAAGGAATACGATCGCCGACCTGCCATTTGCCGGCTTCGATATCAGCCCGAATCGCGTTATGAATTTGAATATAAACCGGTAACTCCATCAATCATCATCTCCAATACGTGGTTCAGTCTTCAGTATCATGTTTGACGCCATAACTGTAAGTGGCAACGAGATCATGGTTGCGATCCAACATGTTAATGTCGGCATCCTTACCTACTTCAAGAGTTCCCTTGGACGTTAGATTGAATTCACGGGCCTGATTGACTGACGACATTTCAACTGCATCAAACAAAGAGGCGTCCATGAAGCTCATCGCATTTTTAAAGGCATCCTTGTACATCAAAACGGAACCGGCAAGCGTACCATCAGCTAGTCGCGCCTGTTTGTCTTTAACATACACCGTCTGTCCGCCTAATTCACTTTTTCCTTCCGGCATTCCTTTGCTGCGCATTGAATCAGTAACCAATTCAATCCGTTCCGGACCTTTTTGATCAAAGGCCAGGCGCAACATGTCAGGCACAATATGGAAGCCATCGCAGATTAATTCACAATACATATTGTCTTCGAGCATTGCATGACCGGTAACGCCAGGTTCACGGTGGCGTAACCCACGCTGCGCATTGTATAGATGGGTCACATGGGTCGCTTTGCTTTGCAGCATCTGTTCGCGCGTCGCATTACTGTGACCGACTGATGGCACAATGTTGTGCGCTAACAGATAATCTTCAAATTCGCGGGAACCTTCATCTTCCGGTGCGTAAGTGATCAACCTAACCAGACCGCCGGATAACTCCTGCCATTGCTTCACTAAATCGATATTTGGGTTCTTGATATATTCTTCTGGTTGTGCGCCCTTGAAGACCTTGCTAATGAAAGGACCTTCGAGGTGGACACCTTGGATAATACGGTTGCGTTCAGCTGCCTGTTTCACGCCGCGCATCGCCTTATCAATATTCTCGGTTGATTGTGTCATCGTGGTAGCAAAAAGAGTGGTCACCCCTTCGTGCGTCATCATCTTAGTGGCCATTTCATCGATCTGGTCCACATCACCATCCATGGCATCAAAGCCATAACCGCCGTGAGCATGGACATCAATGAATCCCGGTATCAACGTTTTACCTTGAACGTCAACGACCTGTTCACCAGCTTGAGCCTTGTAATCAAACATATCGCCAACTGCCAGAATCTTGTCGTCAAAACGGATATACCCATCTTCAATGCGTTCCAATCCTGTATAAATTGTTGCGTGTTTCAACACCGTAACCGTCACAATACCACTCCTAATCATTTAATGTCCTGACTATCACTAACCAGTATAACCGGTATAGACCAGAGTTTCAAGGTGGCCTACCTCGTATTTACAGGAAGTTTAACTATTTTCATCCTTGACGGTCCTTGGTAATCGTTGCGTCGACACCTTTTACCACAGCGGACATCAACCCGGCTTCTTCCATGGCCAGCAATCCGGCAACAGTGGTACCGCCTGGGCTGGATACCTGATCAATCAAGTCAAAAGGTGATTGTGTGCTTGCCAAAACATTTTTGGCACTACCCATGACGGCTTGTGCAGCAATTGCAGTCGCCTCATTCTTTTCCAGTCCGTACTTAACGCCGGCACGGGCAAGACTATCGATGAACAAATACACAAACGCCGGAGAAGAACCTGCCAGTGCCACAAACGTTGAAAATTGGTCTTCAGGCAGCGACATGGTTTTGCCCAAAACATTCAGTAAATCCAACAACCCATCCAATTGGCCAGCCACCGCATCATTCGCGGCGTAAGCAATCATGCCGGCATTAATTGCAACATTTACGTTCGGCATGATCCGCAAAATCGGCTGATTCTGATTGCTCAGTGCCTTTTCTAACGTCGCAAGCGAAACGCCGGTTAGCATTGAAACCACGGGCACGCGGCGTCTTTTCAAGGTCGTTCCGATGCTACTTAAAATCGGCGCACCCAGTTTCGGCGCGACAGCCAAGAAAACAACGTCGGCGGCTTCGGCAACAGCCTGATTGCTGTCTAAAGCTTTGACGCCGACTTTGGCTGCATAGGGTTCATAATGCAGCGGGTGGCCACCGTGAACGACGATGTCCGCTGGGGCGATGGCCTTTTTGGTTAATAATCCGCTAATGATCGCTTGCGCCATGTTGCCGGCTCCGATAAATCCAATTGTCATCCTTATTCTCCTTTAGCTTCTTGCTTTGATTGGTGGGCATCAAACCAGTCCGTAATCGCGGTTAGACGCGCCATCCGTAAGTTAGGGAGTCCGTTGCGCGATAAGTCATGATTTGATTTCGGGAAACGCATAAATTTGGTTTCAACTCCATGTAGTTTCAACCCGATATAGAATTCTTCCCCCTGACCAATTGGACACCGTTGATCATCCTCGCTGTGCATCACCAATGTCGGTGTTTTGGCAAAATCGATATGTGCCAGTGGCGAGAATTCCCAAAGGCCCTGCACATCTGATAAATCGCCAGTCCACTTACCTTCCAGCTCCCAAGGTGTGAAATAATAACCAATATCGCTGGTACCATACATACTTAACCAGTTGGCAATCGAGCGTTGGGTAACAGCCGCTTTAAAGCGATGCGTGTGGGTCACAATCCAGTTGGTCATGAAGCCGCCATACGAACCACCGGCAACAAATAAGCGCTCAGGGTCGATGGTTGTATCCAGTTTCAAGGCCTCATCAACCGCTGCCAGGCAATCTTTATAGTCATCCTGGCCGTAATGCTTAATAACCGCTGCCGTAAACGCTTCGCCATAACCTAATCCGCCCCGTGGGTTGGGACAAATAACGCCATACCCTTTTGCTGCGAGATACTGCATTTCGTGAAAGAACGTGTAGCCGTAACCGACTGCCGGCCCACCATGCACATATAAAATGGCCGGATGCGATGCAGTTGCTTTTTGTGGTGGGAAATACCAGCCCTCAATTTCAAAACCAGCACGATTAAAGTTAAAGGTTTCTGGCGTTACCAATCCGAGCGAGCGGGTAATCCGCCGATTTGGATCATATAAAACCATTTCCTCTTCGGTGGCCAGATCAAAGTACATCAGCCGACTCGGGATGGTCATGGTGCTTTCAGTGAACACAACCCCGCGATGATCAGGTGTCAAAGTAAAATCGGTCACATGACGCCGACCCTCAATCAACGGCGTCAAGCGCTCATCCGGTCCTCCAGCATACAAGCTGGTCTTCCCATGATCAAAACCAATCGTCAAATAATAATCCGTCGTAACAAAATCGGCCACTTTTCCTGATAAGTCCTGCTGAAAGTCACCATTGACATAACCAGGAATGTCAAAATCAACATCATCGGCAACGTCCTGTAGTTTCTGGCTCGCTAAATCGTAATGCCACAAGTGCCCCTGCGACACATTAGGCAAATGATTGTCAGAACCATACAACAACAATTGTTGCGAATCCGCTGAAAAGGCTGCAGGGGTTAGCTCGGCTTGCGGTAAGTGGTCATTCACCATTGTCACTTGCTTAGTGGTTAAATCGAGCAAATAGGTGGCTTGGCTAAAATCGTTAGGATCATCTGGTAAACGTTCCGCCGCAAATGCAATTTTTTGACCATCAGGCGCGATCGCACCAACTTGAAAGTCATGTTGGCGTTGCATCACGATATGGCTAGTTTTTTGCCGCCGTTGTTGCACCCGCAACTCATAGGTTACGTTTTCCGGCAACAGGCCAACACCATTGAGCTTGTACTGCGCGCGCGTGACCGTCACCGGATGTGGTCGTTTAGCGTCTGACAGCTTCTTTTTAGCGCCAATCGTTGTTTGAAGAAAAACAGCCTGGCTATCGGGCTGCCATCCGAAATCCGTCACGTCTTCTTTTTCTGCAGATAACTGATGTGCTACGCCGCCATCAACTGCTTGCAGGAAAACCTGCGTTGTTTTGTCTGCGGCTTGGCTCAGAAACGCCAGCCATTGCTGATCAGGGCTTAGTTTAGGATGTCGATCGTGCTTTTGATCGGTTCCATAAACCGTCACCTGACCACGCGGGTTTACGAAACAAATCCGCTGATAATAGGTATTGTCCACTTCTGAAATACGGTTTTCCTGAAAAAAATAACCGCGATTTGTTGCAATCGGATACGATAACGATACCAATTTGAAAAGATCCGTTGCTTTTAATGCCATGCAATCACACCCTTCATTGTCTTGCTTTAAGCGTAGCGGTTGGGCTATACCGTGTCAAACTACTGGACCGGTGAAACTGAAAAACTTTTGATGATGGATGGGCCAGGCCATAGTTTCAGTCAAATGTTTCCATTTCGTCCAATGCTGAGAAGACCCACCAGCAAGTACAAAACCGCCAGGCCGAGTCCCCCCTCTGCCCTCTGATGGCTCCGCTTTGACACTAGTAATTAAAACTTTTGTCAATTAATGATGATGAAACAAAAGGCGCCCACAACTTCGACATGTCAAAATTGCGGGCGTCCTTATAATGTGTCACTTCATGATGAACTATCTTTTTGGGTTAACTGCTTCTTGCTGCTTGGAGAGTTCAAGGTATCATGCCTGACAACTTTCGTTCAAATAGCTGTTTAACGTGATTGCTTCTTCTTTTTACCGAAGAACAATCCGGACCCTAAGCTTAACAACGCTCCTAGCATGACTGCCCATAGCGATTGCTGCTCACCGGTTTTAGGAAAATGACCCTGTTTCGGTGCCGGCTGAGCCTTGGTGACAGGTGCTTTTTTCTTAAGTTGCGGTGCCGGTTTGCCGGCGTGGTATTGGGCATCGATGCCTTTGATCCCCTCAGCTTTTGCCTGATCGATCGCAGCGGCACTGACAGCAGCATCAATGGCCTGCTTGGCTTTGACTGCTTGTGTTTCAACAGCCTGCTTTTGGTCAGCCTTTTGCGCATCGGTCAAAAAGGCATCACGTTCGATCATGACAATCACTTTGGAAGCTTCGACGTCAATAGCCTGTTTCGCTTCATCCCGCCGAACTGTTACGGCAACACCGGACTGATGCTGGGCCTCAATGACCTCAATCCCGTCAGTCTTGGCTTGATCAATGGCATCGGCATCGGTAGCTGTCTCGATCGCCTCCTTTGCTTTGGCGCCCTGTGTTGCGACAGTCTGCTTTTGCGTTGCTTTTTGCGCTTCAGTCAGTGTGGCGTCTTGATCGATCGCTTTGACCACTTTGGCCGCTTCGGCATCAATGGCAGCTTTTGCGTCAGCTTTGCGCGTTTCTAACGATGTGCCGGATTGATGAGCGGCATCAATGGTTTTCAGATCATTAGCGACGACCTGATCAACACGGTCTGCATCCCGAGCCTGATCAACTGCGGCCTTCACTTTGTCTGCTGCATTGATGGCCGCTTGCTTCTGCTTAGCCTTTTCAGCGCTGGTCAGCGTCACGTCACGATCGATGGCATCAATCACCTGGGTAGCATGATCATCAATTGATTGCTTTGCCGCATCTTTGCGCGTTGCGACCGCTGTGCCTGCTTGGTGTTGAGCATCAATAGTCTTAATACCGTCAGCTTTGTCTTGATCGACAGCATCAGCATCCGTTGCAGCATCGATCGCCTGCTTCGCTTTAGCCGCTTCGGCAACCACTGCCTGCTTCTGAGCGGCTTTTTCGGCGGCTGTCAGCGTAGCATCTTGCTCAACGTTGGCAGTTACCTTGGCCGCTGTTGTATCAATCGCGGTCTTAGCTGCTTGTTGCCGTGTGTTTAAAGCAGTTCCTGACTGATGTTGCGCGTCAATCGCTTGAATGCCCTGCGTTACCGATTGGTTGATCTGATCGACATCTTTAGCCTGTTTAATGGCTTGCTTGGCCTTAATGGCTTCAGCCGCAACTGCCTGTTTTTGGGCAATTTTTTCAGCGGTGGTCAAGGTGACGTCCTGATCGATGGCTTGACTGATTTTGACAGCTTCGGCATCAATGGCTTTTTCCGCCACTTGCTTATGACTCTTTAAAGTGGCATCTGCCTGGTGTTGCTCATCAATGTGTTTGATACCGCGGGTTTTTACTTGATTAATTTTATCAGCATCAGTTGCCTTGTTGAGCGCTTTTTTCTCTCGCTTCAACTCATCTTCAACAGCATGTTTCTGCATCGCTTTTTTAGTGTTGGTCAATGTGACGTCGTGGTCAATGACTTTCATGATTTTAACGGCCTCGGCTTCAAGCGCTTTTTCGGCATCAGCTTGACGCTTCGCCAAATCCGTGCCGGACTGGTGTTGGGCATCAATGGTCTGAATGCCAGTCGTCTTGGCTTGATCAACGGCATCTGCATTTGATGCTTGATCGATCGCTGCTTTGGCTTTGACAGCTTCATCAGCAACTGATTGCTTTTGAGCAGCTTTTTGATCGCCTGTCAGGGTCACATCTTGGTCAATGGCCTGATTAACCTTGGTAGTTTCGGCATCAATCGCTTGGTTGGCGTTGGCCTGCCGCGTCGCCAAAAGCTTACCAGACTGATGAATGCTATCAATTGCTTGAATGCCGGCAGCTTCTGCCTGATTAACGTCATCAATATTCTGAGCTTTAGCAATGGCATCTTTAGCAACAGTCGCTTTGTCAGCCACAGCTTGCTTTTGTGTAGCTTTTTCCGGGGCGGTTAACGTCACGTCTTGATCAATAGCATCTGCTTCCAGCACTGCTTCGGCGTCGATAGCTTTTTGCGCTTCGGTTTTGCGGGTGGCTAAATCCGTGCCGGACTGGTGCTGGGCATCAATAGCCTGGGTCCCGTCAGCCTGAATGGTCACAACTCCTTCAGCATCCTGCGCACCATCAATCGCCGCTTTGGCTTTTGCTGCTTCATTAACAACGTTTTGCTTTTGCGTCTGCTTTTCGGCGGCAGTCAAAGTGATGTCCTGATCAATATCATTGGCAATCTTTGCTGCTTCTGCGTCAATGACTTTCTTGGCGTCATCTTTACGGGTTGCCAACGCGGTACCAGCTTGATGCTGATCAGCAATATGCTTGCTTCCATTGGCAATCGCCTGATCAACCGCATCGGCACCTTGCGCAGTGTCAATCGCCTGTTTTGCCTTGTCTGCCGCATCATTAACTGCTTGCTTCTGGGCATCCTTGTCGGCGTTTGTCAGCGTCACATCCTGGTCAATCGCTTGGGCAACCTTTTTAGCGTCATCGGCAATCGCCTTTTTGGCATCACTCCGGCGATCAGCTAAGGTTTTGCCAGTTTGGTGTTGATCAGCAATAGCTTTAATGCCGTCTACCTTCGCCTGGTCAACCATATCCGCACTCTTCCCAGCGTCGATAGCAGTTTTAGCTTTCGTCACTTCATCAGCCACTGCCTGTTTCTGTGCTTGCTTCATGGCCGTTGTCAAGGTGGCATCGCGATCAATGGCATCACGAATCTTTTCAGCCTGGGCATTAATCGCTTGCTTGGCATCGTCTTTACGAACGTCCAAAGCTGTCCCGAGCTGATGTTGCGCGTTGATTTGCTTCACACCATCATTTTGCGCCTGATCGATCGCATCGGCATCTTTAGCTGCATCAATCGACACTTTTGCCTTTGTTGCTTCATCCGTCACCGCTTGTTTTTGCAATGCTTTGTCGGCAACGGTCAATGTCGCATCCTGATCAATCGCCGCAGCAACTTTAGCGGCAGCAGCGTCAATTGCGTGTTTGGCATTGGCCTTGTGGGTATCTAAAAGTGTCCTTGACTGATGGGCGCCGGCAATGGCTTTAAGGCCATCGTCTTTAACTTGGTCAACGGTATCAGCATCACCTGCCGCATCAATGGCGTTTTTAGCGGTGGTTGCAGCATTGGCAGCTGCCTGCTTTTGCGCGGTCTTTTCAGCGCCAGTCAATGTAACATCGTGATCGATGGTTTGGTTAACTTTCGTGAGTTCGGCATCGATCGCTTGCTTAGCATCGGTTTTGCGTGTGTCTAATAGCATACCCGACTGGTGGACGCTATCAATTGCCTTGATCCCATCTGCTTCGGCTTGATTAACCCCATCCATATCTTGCGCTTTGATAATGGCATCTTTAGCGGCAGTCGCTTTGTCTTTAATGGCTTGTTTCTGAATCGCTTTCTCGCTGCTAATCAAGGTCACATCTTGATCAATGACATCTGTTTCCAATGTCGCTTCGGCATCAATCGCCTTTTGTGCCTCAGCTTTGCGAACAGCCAGATCTGTGCCGGCCTGGTGCTGATCATCAACGGCCTTAATGCCGTCAGATTGGATCTGAATCACACCATCAGCATCTTTAGCAGCGTCAAGCGCACTTTTGACCTTGGCAGCCTCATCGTCAACGGCCTGCTTTTGAGTCTTTTTTTCAGCGGCAGTCAAGGTGACATCTTGATCAATGTCTCCCTTAACATTCGCAGCTTCGTCATCAATCGCTTGCTTGGCAGTTGCTTTTTGCTTGGTCAACGCTATGCCGAACTGATGTTGCCCATCGATGGCTTTGATGCCGTCTGCTTGTTTTTGATCTGCTTCATCTGCGTCTTTAGCTTGTTCAATGGCAGTCTTTGCCTTCGCAGCAGCATCCAAAACAGCTTGTTTCTGTGTCTTCTTTTCAGCTGCCGTTAAGGTTGAATCTTGATCAATCGCCGCGTTAGCTTTGGCTGCTTCATCATCAATCGCCTGTTTGGCTTTAGCTTGGCGATCCGGCAAAGCGGTGCCAGCGTGATGCTGATCATCAATGGCCTTAATGCCGTCTGCTTTGGTTTGAATCAAGTGATCCATGTCCTGCGCCTTGTCAATGGCAGCTTTGGCGTTATCGGCTTCTTTGGTAACGGCTTGTTTTTGCGTCTGCTTATCGGCTGTCGTTAAGGTGATGTCTTGATCAATCGCTTTGTTGGCTTTGGCCGCTTCATCATCAATTGCCTGTTTGGCTTGTTCTTTTTGCTTATCAAAATCAGCTCTGGACTGATGTTGATCATCAATGGCTTTGCTTCCGTCTGTCGTTGCCTGATTGATGGCTTCAATTGTCTGGGCCAGATCGATCGCAGTTTTTGCCTTGACCGCTTCATCGGCAGCCGCTTGCTTTTGCGCGTCTTTTTCAGGCGTTGCCAGCGTCGTATCCTGGTCAATGGCTGCCGTCACCTGAGCAACCTTATCGTTGATGTTCTTCTTGGCATTGGCTTTGCGCAAATCCAATGACTTGCCAGATCTGTGTTGTGCGTCAATCGTCGCAATACCTGCAGCTTTTGCCTGCTTAACGCCGTTGTCATCTTGTGCTTGGTCGACAACAGTCTTCGCTTTGGCTGTTTCAGCGGCTACGGCATCTTTTTGCGTTTTCTTTTCGCTGGCATCTAAGGTCGGATCACTGTCAATCTTGGCAGCGACTGTAGCGGCCTCGTCGTCGAGATCGGTTTTGGCTTGCTCTTTGTGCGCACCAGTGACCACTTGCGGCAAGACCTTTGCAAAGTCTTCATCAACCTTGACTTGGTCGATTTTTTTCTTGGCTTCATCCTGAACCGCTTTGGAATCCGTGGCGACGTCGGCAACGGCTTTCTTTTTCATCGACTCAAGCAACTTGGCGTTTAACGCCGGCCCGAAGTCTTTATATTCGAGAACCCGAGTTGAATCCCATGCAGGCCGAACTGGCTTTAAACCTTTCAACCGACTGCTTTCCATTTGAACGGCGATCCAGTCGTCAGGCGTGATCTTATGCGCCTGCATATAAATCACGGCATCCGCTGTCCCGCCGACACGCGTTCGAACATCCCATTGGTGCGTAAACTGATGAGTCATCGGATCCATGTGATTGATAACCGCTGTATCTAAACCATCAGGTGAGATCACGACTCGTTTAACTTTGCCTTCCAGTTCGTCATTAAAAGAATACGAGAACTTCAGATAACGATCCAAGCCACCGGCAATATTTGCTGAGCCAAAACGAATCGGAATTTTAAACGTATCCGTTTTTTGATCATACTCAATGGTGTCATTGCTGTACTGAAATGTGATGCTGTCCACGACTCTTTTATAAGCAATACTATCACCGCCGATAAAGACGTTGCCGCTTTGTGGCTTAACGGCCGCTTGCACCACAATGGTTGAATCCCAAAGACCAATTGTGACAATGCCGGTCGCCAAAAAGAATGTTAATTTTCCTTTGTTCAATTTGTCGTCGCTCCCCTTCTTGCTAGCCTCCAAAACAGCGCGCATTTAAACGTTTTGTTTATTATTAAAAAAATAATTTTATGATCGTCTTTCAATTGTCAATGCGTCACTGTTGAAATAAATATCACTGTGTTGCTATAATTCATAACGATTCGAATGTTGTTCTGGCAACACGCAAATTAGTATAAATAATTCATTATTGGGTATCAGGTCAAATGTTGCCTAACGTTAGGCAACATTTGAGAAAGTCAAAAAAACGTTTGCCGATTCGAAAGCCAGTACAACGCTCACTAAAGGGGGGGTAAGGTTATGGAGGAGTTACTTGAAAATAGTTTATTGAAACACTATTACATCATCACTTTCTTGTTGAACAAAGACTGGATGACCATTGACCGTTTAGCCCAGGAAATTAAAATACCAGCACGCACGATCAGACAAGATATTGGCAATATCAATCAATACATTGCGCCTGCCAAAATCGAAAGCAGCCAACGTTTTGGCATTCGACTCACTTATGATGCTTCGCACAATCCGCTTTATATCTATGCCGCCATTTATCGGCAGTCAACCCGTTTTTTGATCCTTGAACAACTTTTTCTTCACCGTTTTTCGTCAATGGCTCAATTAGCCGAGGAACTTTTCATCAGTGAATCAACGCTTAAACGGCATGTTCTGGCCATCAATCAAGTCCTGGAAGCTGACGGCTTTAGAATTGACACGCAAACGTTGGATATCATCGGGAATGAAAAAAGAATCCACTTTTTCTATTACTGTTACTTTCTGGAAAGATACTGGTTCATCGATGCCTTTTTGGCGCCAGATGAATTGCAGTTGATCGATGAGATTATCGCAGATTTTTCTGCTCATTTTCCGGTTTTAAAATCGGCTAGATATCAATCATTTTCATTTTTGAACAAGTTACGAACGACTGTTTTTATCTGTTTGAACCGCAACAGCCGCGGGCACATGTTTAAAGATGCAGGCCTGCTGAAGGAGAATGACACCTTTTCACCTGAACTGCGGCAAAAGATTACCCGAATTTATAAAATTAATTGCTCTTCGTTTGTTTTTTCACAACTGTTTTACCTTTTTTTCAATTCACGTAACGCACTGACTTACCAAGATCTTCTAGTTAAAGCGCGCCATGATCCAACGATTCGTACCATTTATCAAGCGCTGTCTCACTTTATTGATGTCACCATCGCCTCTAAAAATCTGACACTGGCGAATCGTGATCTGGTTCTTCTGCGGCTATATAACGCCATCGAGTATACCTGGGGACCGACTAAGATTTTGTATAATCCGGATGAAGCTTTCTTCATTAGTATGAACAAATTTGAGCAAACATTCATTGCGCAAACTAAAGAATCGTTAATTAACATTTTGCGGGTTGCAAAAATCTGGGAACGGACTGATGACGCCCTCATTACTAGGTTGCTCTTTATTTTGGTCACTTCTTGGGAAAATTTAACCATTCAACTGGAAGAAAAGGCACCTAAAGTCAGAACTGGCCTCTTCTTCAATACCAGCTTTGAACACAGTCAATTTTTATTGCAGGAACTAAGCTACCACATGCGTTCCGCCTTGAAACCGGAATTGATGCACGTCACCACCTTGGCCAAATTAAAATCGGCCGCGCCACACTTTGATATGATTATCACAAATCTGCCGTTGTTGAACCTGCCTGATTGTCATATCGTCTCGATACAACCACATCCCACACCAGAAGACTTTGACAACATCTTGTCGGTTTACAATAAAATTATTAATGCCAAGACCGTTGAAAGCCCTGCTTCGTAATGTCTCAGTAAAATCTAGTTTGGGT
This sequence comes from Lacticaseibacillus chiayiensis, assembly GCF_004123795.1. Taxonomy (GTDB): domain Bacteria; phylum Bacillota; class Bacilli; order Lactobacillales; family Lactobacillaceae; genus Lacticaseibacillus; species Lacticaseibacillus chiayiensis. The sequence continues at coordinate 230,185 of NZ_MSSM01000005.1, forward strand.
ACCTCAGCTATTATTTGTCGATTTAAAAAATGCTTGATAAAACGTTCATGTCTCGCATGCGCGCATGAAAAAAGCTGCCTTACGCCCTGAATCGCGTAAAGCAGCTTTTTTATTACCAGTCAATCAAGCCCAGTCATCATGATGGAGGAGATAGGATTCGAACCTATGAACCCGAAGGAGCGGATTTACAGTCCGCCGCGTTTAGCCTCTTCGCTACTCCTCCATGTGATTGCAAGCAACCGACTCAAATAGTGTACAAAAACAGGTTATAAAAAGCAACCATCTTTTGGCAGTTTCTATAACCTATCCGACCCTCGATTACGATTCGGCCAGCGTCGGTACATGCAGCGTCACCAAAGTGTTTTGCCACTCAGTCAACCAATCATGACTTTGCCATTCAAACAAACGTTTCAGTCCGTAACCCAACGGCTGGTGATAATAAGCGGTTTTGCCTAATAGCTTAGGGCCATCACGAAAATGTTCATGACCAAATGCCACCGCATCAACCTTACCTGTCAACAGTTCGCCAAGTTTAGCCGATCCCATCAACGCCGTCGCCATTTGCCATGATGGCCGATCCACGGCATAAACCATGGCACTACGAATCGGCACAAAATGCGTCACGTAAATCATTTGCCGACCTTGGTTCGCCTCGATCGCTGCTTGAGTCGTCTGTAAAACCCGTTGCATCCGCTCACCATCACTTAGCGGCGAATCAATGGCACTATCAATCCAAAAAGCGCGTTTCCACTGGGCGTAAGCTTCAGGCGTTTTAGTGGTTCCCAGCTGGCCAAGCGAGTAATCATACCAGCCGTTGTTGCCAATGATCACGGCATTGGTGGTCGGGATCGGCAGAACCTTTTCATGTAAATACAGCGGGTCAACTGAAGATTGGATCTCCGCATAAGTGGCGCCTTTGACCATGTCGTGGTTGCCGGCCAAAAACCGCACGATAACCTGATCGCCAAGTTCACGTTGCAAAGCACGGTAATAAGCTAGCGTTTTGGTGAAATCATTGTATGTGTCGCCGGCATTGACATAAACCTGATACCCATGTTCAACCAAATAGACTGCTTGGTATTTTAGCATTTCAAGGCCATCAACATGATTCACATCAAAATGATTATCGACGCTGATTGCAACTTTTACCATGAGGACACTTCCTGTTAGCAACTAACCCAAAGCAGGCCAGACACCATTAATTAACCCCTTGCATGAGCTTCTCGATGCGTGGTGTGTAGAAAGCTAAGATGATCGCAAACGCCACCGAAACCAGCCCGACACTCGCGAAGTAAGCTACTTCGTGACTCGGCGTATAGAAACGCACAATTTGCGCATTGACTGCCTGCGCTGATGCATCAGCCAAGAACCACATACTCATCATTTGGGATGAATAAGCTTTTGGTGCTAGCTTGGTCGTCACTGACAGTCCGACCGGTGAAATCAACATTTCGCCGATTTCAACAATGGCCCAGCTCATTACCAGCCACAAAGGTGATACCTTCGCACTACTGCCAAAAAGCATGACTGGGATGACCATCCATAAATAAGAAGCTCCGGCAAAAATCAAGCCCAAATAAAACTTCTTCGGTGATGTCGGTTGGCGTTTGCCAAGCTTCATCCACAACCAGGCAAACAACGGACCGTAAAGCAAAATGAACAACGGATTCAAGGTCTGAAAATTCCCTGGGAGGATTTTAAAGAATCCAAAGTCCAATTTGGTTTGCTGCGCCGCAAACAGGGCCAACACAACCGATCCCTGTTCTTCGATGGCCCAGAAAATCATCGCCGCCAGAAATAACGGAATATAGGCAATAACCCGTGAGCGCTCGGTTTTGGTCACTTTTTTGCTGCGAATCATCAAGATGAAGTACCAAACCGGTAAACCGATGGCAATGACCGTAATCAGGCTGATGACATTGGCGATCGTCAACGCCTTGAAGGCTGCCATAATGGCCAAAATGACGCCAACCACAACTACAGCGCTGACAATCCGCGTGACCAGTGGGCGGACATCTTCGGGGTTTAATGGATCCGGAGCCGTATTGTCAACCGGATTGATATACTTGCGGCCATCAACCACGTAAAAGATCAAGCCGATGAACATCCCGATAGCGGCTAACGAAAAGCCGGCGTGGAAATTGACTTTATCAGCCATCCACGGAACAAAAATCGGGGCAATCAATGAGCCAAAGTTAATTCCCATAACGAAAATGCTGAAGCCTGAATCACGCCGCAAGTCCTCTTCAGAGTAAAGACTGCCGACCATTTCGGAAACATTGGGTTTAAGCAACCCCGTGCCCAAAACAATCAAAACAATCGAGCCAAAAAGTCCAATCGAGCCAATCGGTAAGGACAAGACAATGTGCCCCAACATGATCAGCACGCCACCCCAAAAGACGGTGCGCCGTGAACCGAGTAACCGGTCACTAATAAAGCCGCCAATCGTAGCACTCAAATAAACCAACGACCCATAAATCGACATGATCGACAATGCAGTCGGTTGATCAAATCCTAAACCACCCTTTTCTACCGAATAGTACATGTAGTAGATCAGAATAGCCCGCATACCGTAGTAACTGAACCGCTCCCAGAATTCGGTCATCGACAGGGTTAATAACCCTCGGGGATGTCCCATAAACGTGCGGTCCTCTGAATTATTCAATTGAAATACATCCTCTCGCTAGAAAAATAATCTTCCTAGCTGCTCTCATGACACTTCCCTCAAAATGCCAATCAATGAACCTTCATTATAATAGTTACGCTCGTCCAAAACAAATTTAAGCAACTGGAAGAGCGTGAACGTGGCCGGTTAGAAACCGGAGCATAAGTGGCCTTGGGCGGGATGGCCGGGCTTTGGCCATTTCGACCGAGGCGCTTACACGTAGGTTTCTGCGCCAGTGAATGCGTTTCACGTCCCGTGCAAATGTCAGCTTTCCGGATATTTGATCATTGAAAAAAACAAAAAGTAAACGCACCTCTGCTTGTAGGTTTGTTTGCTTTCACATTGAAGCCGTAAATGATAACCCGATTAATCAGCCCGCAACGCAATTGCCGCGTCCTTGTTGGCTGCCATGCGGGCCGGAATATGGCCGCCAAGAACTGTCAGAATCGTACTGATTAAGATCAGGATCACCGCATGGACAGGATTCAACTGGGCCACGTTCGGTAATTGTGTCATGTTATATAAGATGACGTTGATCGGGAAGGTCAGGAGCCAAGCGATAATAATCCCCAGCACCCCAGAACTCACGCCAAGAATGATCGTTTCGGCATCAAAGACCCGCGTCACATCCTTGCGCCGCGCACCCAATGCCTTCAGCACCCCTATTTCCTTGGTTCGTTCCAAAACCGACGTATACGTCAAAATCGCAATCATAATCATCGAGGTCACCAGCGAGATCCCTGCAAATGCTATCAGGACAATCGTAATTGCTGACATAATGCCACCAGTCATACTCGAGATCGTGCCGGCCAAATCCGTGTAAATGACCTGATCGGCTTTTTTCTTGCCGTGATTGAACTTGTCTAGATAGCTAAGAATTTTATCTTTGTCTTTAAAACTCGTTGGATAAATCGTGATTTGCGTTGGCGTTTCTGAGCCGCCTAGACCAGTAATCAGCTGATCCTTGGTTGCACCGTCAATTTCCTGATTGGTAAAGATATTAACATCGCTATTGCGTTGTGCTTTGACAACTGCAGAATTCTTATTCATCGCGACAAGGTCTTTGGTTAACCGATCAGAATAAGCAAATCCCTGGCTCAAAAGTCCATCACTGGTCTTGGAACGTGTCCTTAACACCCCTATCACGGTCAACTCCCGATTCCCGCTTTGTCGATAGGCATCCGCATAGTTCTTGGTTGGCACATAAACACTGCCGCCCACATTTTGATAGTAGTTATCGTTGGCAATGGCCTTTAGTTTTGTCCCGACAATATCACTAAACTTAAGCCTCTGCCCATTTTTGACTGAAAAGCCAAGGTTCTTCAACGCGTTGATATTCGTCGAATTGTCCCGATCAACGATCAAAATGACATCACTATCGTTCTTGGGATAACTTCCGGCAACCACCTCGTAATTTTTCTTCAAATAACTGGTGCCGCCTTCGCGATCAACTGGATAAACCGACGAATCGACGCTAGAGAAACCCCGTTGTGATTGATTGTTTGTCGGCTTAGCTGTCGAAAATTGAACCGGTCTAACTTTACCATTGACATCGCGTAGTAAGTTCATTCCCGTGCCATACGTGTAGCCAATATTATTCGTCAGACGCTTGCTGATGCCATTCACATAATCAATATACTTTTGGTTTAACTTATTCGTATGCTGGGCTTTGTCACTGGCGCTTTGCTTTGCTAATACTGTTTTGGTCGTCTTAAACGTTGACGTCTTGGTATTATCCTGCGCACCAGCCGTCAGATTGGTCGCAGTTCTCGAAATGGTGATCGGAAATTGTGCTAACGTTTCCGCCTGGGTATTATCAATCTGCTTTTGAAAACCCGATGACAGCGCTAAAACAACCGCAATGCCAATGATACCAATACTTGAAGCAAATGCCGTTAGGAAAGTGCGGCCTTTTTTGGTCATAATGTTGGTAAATGACAGCTTCAATGCCGTCAGATAGCTCATTTTCGTTCGGCGCAGATCAAAATGGGCGCCTTGTTCCTGGGCATCAAAGGGGCGTGAATCGGATAGAATCTTACCGTCCTTGAACTCGATAATACGCTGGGCATAATCGTGGGCCAGTTGCGGATTGTGCGTCACCATAATGACCAAACGCTCCCGCGACAAGTCGGCAATCAATTTCATGATTTCCCGACTGGTTTCGGTATCCAAAGCTCCAGTCGGCTCATCTGCCAACAAAATCGACGGTTCCGAGACAATCGCCCGAGCAATGGCCACCCGCTGCATCTGCCCACCGGAAAGCTGATTAGGCTGCTTGCCCATGTGCTCCTTCAAGCCAACTTTGACCAGCGCAGCTTCCGCCTTTTTGCGCCGTTCCTTGGCAGAAACGCCGCTTAACGTTAGGCCGAGTTCAACGTTTTCCAAAATGCTCAGGTGCATGATCAAGTTATAACTCTGAAAAATAAAACCAACAGAATTATTTCGATAAGCATCCCAATCGGATTCCTTAAAGTTTTTGGTGGATTGTCCATGCAACAATAGATCGCCTGAGTCATAGCGATCAAGTCCGCCAATCACATTCAACAGTGTCGTTTTACCGGATCCACTGGGACCAAGAATGGCCACGAATTCCTGTTCGCGAAACTGAACCGAAACATCATCAAGGGCTTTCGTGGTGTAGTCACCGGTTCGGTAGTATTTTTTGATATGCTTAAGTTCTAGCAATGGCTGTTCCTCCTCTTGCTATCAATGGCAAGGCGTTGAAATGAAATAACTTGCCATATCTTAGCATACTTAGCGGCTACTTGATAATCGGTCTAAAGCCCAAGACATTGGCATTTTGTCAAAAAAGTCAGCTTTTGGAATGCCGCCCTTGTGCAAACAAAAAGAACCTCCTTGAAAAGGATGTTCTCCGATAGATCCGTACCGATCGCTTCAGGATGGCACGTTGAGCAAAGGGCGCCAATAAATTAAGTCCAAACTATGATCCGGATAAATGTAATAAGTAATGTTCAATTTGGAAAAAGGATTAGCCATTGCCATTAAATAGATCCGTTGCGGTGCATGAGCCAGTCCCGCAACAGAAACAAGAATATACTTGGCCATTTGTTCAAACAGCGGTTGCGTCAAACCGGATGTCAGCTCAAAATCCAGATCTACATAAATGAGTTCTTTAGTTTGCCGCGTCAACCTGATATGGTGAATCGGCATCCCCCCGAAATTGCCTTCTTGATTAAGTTCATCGACCATTTGCTTAATCTGGCGATGTGTGAACTGCGGGCGGGCAAACATCATGCGCCAAACTGCCAAGGACTCACCCCCTCTGCTTCAATTATGCCACATTGAAGCGAGAAAGCGGACTAAAAAATCGGATCAAGAATCTTGGAGAAGGCCGAATCAATCTGCGCACGGGCAGCCCGCTGTTCAGCCAACCCCGCATCGAAACGTTCGTGATCGATTTGATCTGGGCCAATCGCCTGAAGAATGTCTAACACGCCTGTGCGGATGCCACGCAGGCCGCTAACTAACACGCGATGAAAGGCTGCGTAATTGCAAGGTGCGGCTTCTGCGTCAACACTGTCCACGAAGCTGCAGAATTTAATCACGTTTTTGGTGAAGTACACACGCAACCGATCGAGACTTTCGCTGGCATAGCAATTGCCCTTCTCGATGTTCTTGCAGGTGTGGACGTATTCCTTGAAAACCGTCTCAAAAACAAGTAGCCGTTCCAGATTCTGATTAATTACTTCAACATAACTAGTTGCATTGCTTGTCGCGTACATTTAAAAGTCCCTCCTAATCTTGTGTGTTCATCATCTTACACACTTAATTATACGTGTTAATGTCTTATAATCAATATAATTATCGTCTAATATTTAAATACCTAACGTTATATAACCCGTTTAAAGGCCATTATTAGTGGACTTTGCACACATTACACCAGTCTGTGAAAACCGTTTTCTTTGGCATTGTGCGCAATGTATCTTTTTGTAAAAACTGAACTTGTCAACGCTTGTGCCCCCTGTCTTGACATATTGCCTTTGACACGTCTTCTAATTGCTAAGCGCTTCCATCAAAAATAAGATAACAAAAATATTTCTTAGATATTTTGGACTTATATTTCAATATTTTTCAACAATCGTGCAAATACTGGCCATAAAGATTCTAATTGCAGCTGTGGTTATAACTTAATTTATTTTGGCGAAGGGAGTTAATAGCAAGTTTTCAGGACATCTCCTATAATCAAGGTAAGAGCGTGACGCGTTTAAGTTCTTAATAAGCTGGATTGGATATCTCAATATCACTGCTATCACAACGCGTCACGACCGTCATTCCTTTTTTTGGAGCGTGCAAACATTGAAAGACTATCCAAAGAACTACCCCCTTGATCCGCGTACTTTTTTTGGCATTAATACCATGGGCCTCATCAGCACAACGGCCTACTATTTGTATACGGCCGTCTTAATGATGTTCATCACCGATTATTCCGGAATTTATGCAGGGATACCCGGTAAAGCGGCAGCTGTTGCAACAACCCTACTATTTGTGGGCCGGCTTTGGGATGCGGTTAATGATCTGTGGACAGGTTATGTGATTGATATTTCGCCTCGAACTCGCTGGGGCAAGTTCAAGCCTTATGTGCTGGCAGGTACTTTTTTCGCGGGTATCTTGGGCATAATGTTGTTTCACATTCCCCAAGACATCAGTGATTTCGGCAAGGAAGTTTACCTTTATGTGGTCTACTTTCTGTTTATGCTTGCTTACACGATCATTGTGACCGTGCCGCTGACTAGTACGATGTCGTCGGACCAGGAAATTCGTTCCAAACTCATTTCATGGCCACGCATTACCAGCAATGTTGTCGGTGTCGTATTTGCTTTCTTTATGGCTATCGCTACTTTTCTTGGAACCAAAAAAAATCCCAATATACCGCTGACGGTTGACGTGATCGTTATTCCATTTTTGATTATTGCCCTGATCGGCGGCTTCATGGTCAAAGAAGGCCCGGTTGCTGAAGGAACTAAGCCGCCAAAACTGCGGGATATCGGGCGAATGGTGAAGATCAATAAGCCATTCCGGGTCAACCTGTACTTTACCTTTGTCGGCGGCTTTGTCTGGGCCTTGCTCACCGCGACATCTCTGTACTACATCAAATACGCATTTGGCGTGGCTAACTTAGGCATTCAGTCCATGTATTTTGGCTTGTTGACCTTGGTTACGCTGGTTGGTGGTACGCTCATCTCGCAAAAGGCCATGAAATATATATCAGCACTTCGCGGGATTCAACTTTGCTATTTAGGCATGGTACCTTTTCTACTCTTAATGTTCGCCATCAATGAGTTTCATGTCATCCACAATCCTTGGCTTTTCTACGTCTTGATTGGGATCGTTATGACGCTCGCTGGTGCACAGTTTGTTCCGGCTAATCTGATCATCATGGAGACGATGGATTACAATCGCCTTAAACTCAATTCAGGGATGGAAGCTACCATCAACGCGGTGAACATGTTCTTGCAGAAACTCCAGTCCGGGCTGGCAACGATTGGCGTTGGCGCAGCGCTACTACTTGTCGGGTACAACGCCCAAACGCTTGAAAAAGCCGCGCACATCCCTGATAGCCTGCTTCAAAGTTTAGGCGTCGTTTTGTTCGGTTTACCTGCCGTCTTCTCATTTATCGCCTATCTGTTGACCAAGCAATATCCATTGCAAGGCGAAGCACGTACCAAAATGTATGCCGAACTCGCAGCCAAAACCACAGCCGCCCAAAAGAAAGCCGATCAGCCTTAATTTAAATCTGTTTCAAGAAGCTTTCGGCGATATTTTAAAGCGCAATCAAAAAGACGCTAGCGATCACTCTGAACTTGATGTTAGCGTCTTTGTTGTATTTGTAGATAAGTCTTTGCGTATCTGTTGCCCGTCCATCTCATAGTCAGCGCGTTGGTTATCCTAGACGATTAATGGCTGCCCAACTGGCAAGTGCCTCCGGATGAAAGCCATTCCAAGTTGCCAAGACATCTCCGGTTTCATCATCGCGCACGCGCACAATCGGAAAGCGATCATAACCATCCTGCCGAAACTTCACGACTTTTTGCGCACTCCAAGAACGCTTGAGCGGATCTTCCGAATTGGGGTCCACCAAATTCGTTTCACCACGGCGGTTGGTCGTGCGAAACCGCTGATGATGCGTCAACAACCAACGCCGCGTCAACCGGCAAGCTTCACAATGGGGCTTTTCGTAAACTACAAAATGAATTGCCACACGCTTATCCTCCATAATGCCCAATGATGCCGTCATACATTTGATATAAGGCATATGTCCTATTAGTTATACTATCCCCTATTTTGAAAGAGCGTGCAATGTCGGAATTCAAATCAGTCTTTTATACATTTTGTAATATCGCGCATGAACACCCAAAATCAGTTTGACCCCGTAAGGACAGTAAGAATTTTTTCCAAAGCTCGCGCAGCAGCTTCCGGCAACTTATCATAGCCACCATTTGCTGTCTCTTTGGCGGCCAAAAATGCTAGGCGAGCTTCCAATCGCTTGCGTAACGAAGCCTGATAATCAGGGTCCATAAAGTCTACTTTAAAACTCGGCAATGCCAGATAACTCATATCCGGTAACGGGCCGAATGGTTTAAATTTCGCAGTTTTGTCCACGATCGCCGCAATCGCATCCAAAGTATCTGTTGGCTTAACCTTTTGACCACGGTAAAAACCTGTATTGAGAATGTAGCAAGCTATGCCGCGCTGTTGGAAAAGTTCATAAAAGCCCTGATAGTCTTCCGCCAGCGGATAACACCGGAACGGGTTGGCAAAGGGTTCGATGACCAATTGATCACGATCGATGTTGGCTTGAAGATTTTCGGCAGTTGATCGTTTCGTCGCAAGCGTGGCACCGAATGCCGCGGCTAAATCAGAGTTTTCGATTCGAACTACTGGTGGCAGCGTATCGTCTTTCATGATCCAAAAAACCGCGTCAATGCTTTCGGTCAGATGATCGACCCGATTTGGCGTCACATACCGCGATTTAACCGTCCGCCCATTACCATTACGAATATCTTCAGTGACTAATGTCTTCCGTCCTTGGTCATCCAACGTCACACCCACATTTTGCACCGTTAGAAAGTATCGAATTCCCGGATCACTTAACGGATAATCCTGAGTTTTGTCAAAATACGCCGGTTCCAGTGCAGTCGTGGCACCGTTTTGGCGATCAATGACGAACGCGTCATCGTGTAGCACTTTAACCGGATAACGATCACCGTGACTGGTCAGTGTGATCGTTGATTTGCCAGAGCCAGACAGACCAAACGCTGCCATCGTAAAGGTCCCGTCTTGCCGCTGATACTGTTTCATTCCACCGTGACAGGCAACAAAACCATTTCGTTGGGCCGTCGCCCATGCCAGCGTCAAGGTGCCTTTTTTCAATTCGCCAAAATAGCGCAGCCCTAAAATGATGGCCGCATTATGCAGCGGATCAAAAATCGCCAGACCGTCTGGATAAGCCGGATCATGCCAATCAGGATCGGCATAAAGGTAAATATCATCTTCCGGCAGCGGCCGTGACTGGGCGTAGTGTTTTTCTGCCTCGGCGGTCATGATTTGAAAGTTCAATAAATAGCTGTAGAGATTGTTCGCATATGCTTCGGGCAACATCATATGCGCTTCAACCGCAAAATCCGGTGATAGGCCAACCACGACCCGGCCACTCAAGAAACGTTTACGACCGCCTTGAAACACTGCTTCACGCGCAACCTTTGCCATTGCAACTGCATCGACACCGGGCTGCCCGATAATCCGGCGAGCAGCGGCTGTTCGCCCGACAACCAGCCCGTCATTTGCAACCAAGATGCGAGCATCTTCCGGCAGCCCGAGATCACTGGCATGCTGAATCGGCAGATCTGTGACGATGACGCCTGGTGAGGCTTTGGCCAATCCATATGCTTCTGTCAGTGTGGTCACCGGCTGGACATTGGTTCCGTAAAATGCCGTTTCGACGATCGCTTTAAGAGCAGAAAAATAGCCACTCGTCGCCGTCACGTCACTGATCGGAAATTTTTGTTTTGTTGTCATGGTTGCATCCCCCTTGCACATCCGGTACAAGCCACTTACCCTATTTTCCTCAAAGGTAAGCGGGTCAATGTCATGTACGTTCAGTTATTTTTTGTAAAGGCTTTCACAACTCAATTATACAGAGTCCAACCTAGCAACGCGAGTTTTAAAAATAAGCCGACCATGCAAAGCAACAGCACATCACAAAACGCATTCCGATCAGTCAGCGATCACAACTTGCAATGTTTTTTTAACATATAGATGTTACGCTTTACGGTGTCTATTTACCTGAACCATTTTTGCCTGATCAATTAACGGACAGCCCACATCTTCACACTGGCTGCAACCACCGGTCCGATTTTTTCGAAAAAAGGTCCGATATAAGACCCAACCAATTGCCAAAACAACGATACCGCCAATTAACCATGTTGCCATGTTAAAATCCGCTCTTTTCAAATATCCGCACTGTATTCAGATGCAGTACTGGGTCGTGGCCGTTTGAGCCACAAGCCATAAACAATGAATCCGATTGCCACTGCCACCAAGGCGACACTCGCCACACCAGCCTGACCACTGGCAATCAGGCTGCTTTGATAAATCAACATCGTGATCAAATAAGCCACGCCTGCTTGGTAACCGACCGCGCGCCACGTCCAGCGTGCATCACCAAACTCCCTGTACATGGTGCCAATTGCCGCAAAACAAGGCGCACAGAGAAGATTGAAAACCAAAAACGCAACCAGCCGCCAAAGACTGTATCGTTAAGATAGTCAGTGCCGATGGTTCCGATCGTTTGAATCGAAAGGTAATAAACCGCCCACATCACGAGAACAAAAATCGGCATGGCCAGATAACGATCGGTCACGATGCGGTCAATCCGATCGCTAACCGACATCACGAAGTCCGTTTTATCGACCACGCACATCGCCATGACGCGCGCAATGAAATCGTACCGTGCATTTACGATGATGCTATCAGATGCATCGTCAAACAAATGCTCGGCAGTATGTAAGATTTCAGTGACTTGTTTCTGTTCAGCCGGCGTTAAGGCAAGCTGAGCAGTCACTTGCGGATCTTTTTCAAAAAGCTTGATCGCATACCATCGCGAGCGATCTGCCTCGACGCGTTTACCGATAACTTCCTCAAGCATACTTAAGGCGGATTCAAGCCGCGGATCGTATTCCGGGAAAGCATATGGTTTAGGCAACGGTGCTTGAATCGCCTGCACCAGTTCCTTCAAAGCGCCCGGTTTAGTCGCCGTTGTCCCGATGACCGGTACCTGCAAGGCATAACTCAGTTTTTTCAGATTGATCGTTCGCCGACTCGCTTTTTCAAGGACATCCATCATGTTTAGAGCAACGATCAGCGGCCGACCTATTTCCATGACTTGCAAGGTCAGATACAGATTCCGTTCGAGATTTCTCGCATCGACCACATTGAGGACCAGATCTGGCTGCTGCTCAAATAAAAAGTCGCGCGTAACGATTTCCTCACTGCTGTACGGAGACAACGAATATGTGCCTGGCAAGTCTTCAACAATTAAGGCGTGATTGGCTTTCAGTCGGCTGGACTTTCGCTCAACCGTAACCCCAGGCCAATTGCCAATACGCTGCTTGGCACCGGTTAATGAATTAAACAAAGTTGTTTTACCACTATTGGGATTGCCGACCAGCGCTAAGGTTTCATCCACGGTCATCAGCATTCACCTCTGTTACCAACACGTGCGCCGCGTCCTGTTTGCGAATACTCAACTTATAACCGCGAACCGCTAACTCGATAGGTCGCCAAGCGGTGCAATTTGGTGGATCTTGACTAGCGTTCCTTTGGTTAAACCCGTATCCATCAGACGGTGTCGCAGCGGCGGATCTCCTTGGATCTTCTGCACCAACCCGGTTCGCTTCAGAGGCAAATCAGCCAATACAATCGCCGTCTTATCAGCATCGGCCGCAAACGGTCGCACCACCAGCAAAGCGGCAATCTCATCACTGAGAGCAAGACGTTGTCCTTGAAAGAAAATCACCAGACCGGTCACTTTGCTTGCCGGTTGCACCACGGTCAGCTTCTTCCCCGCCACCAAACCCATTTCTGCAAGGTGCCGGCGCAATGCAGCACTGCCTCCGACACTCATTAACAAATATGCTCCCGGTCGTTTGGTTCTAGCAATGCCTGCATCTGCTCACCTCCACAATGATCCCTAGCAAGAAGAGATCATCAATCCGTGTCCATCATTGGTCTTTAAAATATTGTCATGAGAATATCTGTTATAATTTTTTTCGCTTGTGACTAGCCATCAACCACCCAGTACCCGATCAGGCGTCGAGAAAAGCTATTGTGCTTTTGCCAAAACGGCTTTTGCAACCGTCGCAACATAATGCGTCTGGCCATCGGTTGACGGATGGGTTTTGTCGGCTGTCAGCCAATCGTCATGACCGGCAGAAGCACCATGCCAATCAACAATATGCAAATTCTTGTAACGCTTGGCCATTTTGTCCAAATCGTGATTAACCTCATCCGTCCACTTCGCATCAGAACGGACATTAATCCAATAAACCTGACGTTGAGCACCAATACTTGTCATAATGGACTGAAATGCCTCATTAGTAAACGTGCCATTTGTGCCCAAACCGATGATCACGGTATTAGCCAGTTTACCGGAAGCAGCCAGTGACTTAAACAAAGCCGGAACCTGATAGATTTGGCGGCTAACTGTCGCATCAAAATAGATCTTCGGAAACAGCTCTTTATACAGATACTTACTGCCAAGCATCACGGAATCACCGATTGCCGTCACGGATAATTCCTTGGCGACTTGAACTTGATGATAGCTGAGTCCGGCAGCCGCAAAGTCTTTATACACTGGATCTGCGGCCTTTTGGGAAGCTTCAACCGCCTGACTGACCTTAGCAGCCGAACGTGACTGGGCAACCGAACGCGCTTTGGAACGTGACATGGATGAAGCTTCTTGCGCTCTCGCCTGCGCCTGCCGATTAAGGCCAAACCACAACCCACCCGCTACCAACACAACCGCTAAAATGACAATCGTCCAAATCAATCCTGCTTTTGAACTTGTTTTCTGTCTATGCATACTGCACCCCTTCAACCAATCACTTACCGTACGATCATAGCATACAAGCGCTTAAAAAAGGGCGATAAGTTGCTTGAGACAGGGATTTCGTAGAGGACTTTAATTTTCCTCTTAGCAAGCGTTGCCGCAGTTCTACTCATGTTCAATGACATTGGCTTCATCGGTGCCCTCACAGGTTCCATCAGCACTTATTTAGCTGACGACAACAACAACGTCTCAACGCAAATTGATGATCTAATGAAAGTCATAATTAAAAAAGCTGCACGACTCCGGTGGCATCAAGCAAGAGGAGTATGCACAGCTAAAGCACCATATTTTGGCAAACGTTACCCAACATGACACAAACGGCTAAGCTAGGCGTTCACAGGTTTCTGCTTTCAAAAGTAATCCGTGGTCCCCTTTTTGCCCCCCTGAAAATAAAAACAAAGCCCTCCTAAGGTAACCTAGGAGGACTAAATCGTTGATATACAGGCATTTTGCTTTCCAAGAAAAGCTAAAGCACCCTATAAAATGCCGGCTGCAGGACTTGAACCTGTGACCCTCGGTTTACGATACCGATGCTCTACCAACTGAGCTAAGCCGGCATACTGACCCGTACGGGATTTGAACCCATGTTACCGCCGTGAAAGGGCGGTGTCTTAACCACTTGACCAACGGGCCAATTGCTGAACAACAAGTAAGATTATACAGGAGCAATATAGCACTGTAAAGCCTTTTTTCTCACACAATTTCGATTCCGAAAAGCACGTTGAAAAGACAGCAAAATATTTAATTTTAGGCTGATTTAATTGTCTATCTACTTTTAGTAAGTGTATCATAAACCTTGAACCGACTCGTTATGAAAGGATGTTGTTATAGATGAAGATTGCAATTATTGGTGCGACTGGCAATGCAGGATCGGCAATTTACAAAGAGGCGCTTAAGCGAGGCCACGAAGTTACCGGTTACGTTCGTCATCCAGACAAAAGTATTGGCGTTCTTCCGCCTGATGCTGAACTCGTGCAACAAGACGCCTTCACACTCACCCGTGATCAGTTGCTCGCCTACGATGCAGTTGTCGATGCTTTTGCGACAACCGTTGAGCAAGCCTATCTCCACATTGATTTAGCCGATCACCTGATTCACGAGTTACGGGAGACCACCTCCCCTCGGCTAGTCTTTATTCTTGGCGCAGGCAGCCTGGAAACTGACGGTAAGCTCCTGTATGATTTACTTAAAAATGACCCGCATGCACCGGCATTTATCAACACGCCTAAGAACCAGCTCAGAGAGTATCAACTGTTGCAGTGGACCGACAACGTTAACTGGGTTGGTATCTCGCCAAGTATGAACTTCGAACACGGCCCGGCAACTAAATACGTTCGCGGCGACAACACGTTGCTAAAAGACGAGGAGGGTCAATCCGTCCTCAACAGCGGTACATTAGCGGTTGCTTTACTAGATGAGCTAGAGAAACCAACCATTAAGCAAGCACGCTTCACCGCTCGCAATGCCTAGCTTTATTTTTCAAATCATCGAAAGGGATGTGAACTAACTTTGGCACAAGTCACTTTAACCATTCATTATGTCGATGAAAACGGCAAAACTTTAGGTCCGGATAATCACTTAATGAATACGCCAGAACATCGTTTTCGAATCACTGCTCCGACCTTAATCGGTTATGATTTTCAAAAGGCAATTCTCCCTAATGGTCAGCATGTTGGCGATCCGACTGTCACTGGCGCCATGGCAGGTGATGCGCCACAGCTAACATTTATCTACACAACTGCCGCTTCACTGGTCCATCACCCGGTTCCGGCAACATTGGTTATTCATTACTTTGATAACCACAAACATCCGTTACGTGATGTTCAAGTGCTGCATACGAAAACCGGGCATCAGTACGAACTGACGGCACCAGACTTCCCTAATTTTCGGTATCACCACGCTGTGCTACCCGGCGGCATGATTATGTCCGACAAAACTATCTCGGGTCGACTTATCCAGCCGCACAACGAACTGACATTTATGTATGAGCCTAAATAAATTGTCGTTTTAATCAAAAACAGCTTCCGTCATGACTTCATTGCCGTGCGGAAGCTGTTTTGTTTTATTGACCGGTCAATAAATTCTGTAACGTACTAGTGTCACCTTGTTGTTGCAGCGATTTAACATCCTGATACGCACGATAATAGTCACCCGAAGCGATCGCCTGGCGAAGCGGGGTAATTGATTTCTCTCTAAACAGCAATGCTGCTGCCAACTTGGCCTGCGCTTGGTTGGCACTAGTAGTTTTTTGCAGTAGGACCGCTGCCTGATCCTGATCTTGCGCAGCTTTCATGATCGTGCTCATCTTAGTTTCCTTCAATGTATCAGCTGCGCGCTGGAGTGCAGCATCAGTCGTTGCATTACCCGTCTTCTGCGCTGTAATCTCAGACACCAGACGCGATTTAACCGCCGCATCTGCTGGTGTATCACTGCCCGTCACATTGCGAATCGTATTGTTGATTTGCGGAAAAAAGAAAACGCAAGCAATGATCAACAAGACCAAGACGCCTGCGATAATTCCAAAAATTTTAAGTCCTCGGTGACGAGGCTTTTTCTGCTGTCGAAGCTGAATCCGATTATCCATCACGATACCTCTTTCATTTTCACTGACGATGCTCTATATCAACATTATGCGGACATTGCCAAGCCTGGTCAAGTTTGACCCATTATGTCACTGGTAATGAAATGTTCAACCACTATGACTTTAAGTATCTCTCCCTGAGTCTTGAAATGACATGCCAATCCTAACAGAAAGTGACACTGTGTCACTTCTTGCTCGGTCATCCCGTTAATGATACGTTACACCAGATTTCTATAGAAAAAAGCACCCGTCAACGACGAGTGCTCCATGAGCTCCGGTTGTCAGGCTCGAACTGACGACAACCTGATTAACAGTCAGGTGCTCTACCAACTGAGCTAAACCGGAATAAACAGCGTGGCAGCTTCCTACCCTCGCAGGCAGTTTCCCACCAACTACTCTCGGCGTGAAGAAGCTTAACTTCTGTGTTCGGCATGGGAACAGGTGTATCCTTCTTGCTATCGCCACCACACTTATGAGAACTTTGCGCTCTCAAAACTGGCTATCATTGTTGTGTTGTTGTGTCGAGGTACGGCGTATTTCATCGAAACGCGTTTACCGGCGCAGAAGCCTGCGTGTAAGGACCTTGGTCGCAATGGCAAAGACCGCCATTACGCCCAAGCCCGCTTACACTCCGGCTTCTAACCGCGCCGCTTCACGCTCTACTTGGTTAAGTCCTCGACCGATTAGTACTGGTCCGCTCCATGCATCGCTGCACTTCCACTTCCAGCCTATCTACCTGATCATCTCTCAGGGGTCTTACCTCCATATAGGAATGGGAAATCTCATCTCGAGGGGGGCTTCACACTTAGATGCTTTCAGCGTTTATCCCTTCCGTTCATAGCTACCCAGCGATGCGCCTGGCGGCACAACTGGTACACCAGCGGAACGTCCATCCCGGTCCTCTCGTACTAAGGACAGCTCCTCTCAAATTTCCTGCGCCCGCGACGGATAGGGACCGAACTGTCTCACGACGTTCTGAACCCAGCTCGCGTACCGCTTTAATGGGCGAACAGCCCAACCCTTGGGACCGACTACAGCCCCAGGATGCGATGAGCCGACATCGAG
>NZ_MSSM01000050.1 GCF_004123795.1 Lacticaseibacillus chiayiensis
TTCGTGAGACGAGTGGCAAGCGAGTTTGAAATCAAGCTGCCAATCCGTAACAACGGTAATGACTATCTGAAGGACGTGAAACAAGCGTGATAAGGCTAACAATACCCGGTGAACCGGTTGCTCAAGGGAGGCCTAGGTTTTCTCGGCGAGGAAAGTATGTAAGTACGTATGATCCTCCCAAATCACGTGGCTACAAAGAATACATCAAGCAGATTGCACGTCAGGAGCTCCATATTGAGCCTCTGACGGGTTCTATCAGGATAAACGTAAAAGTATACAGAGGTATTCAAAAATCCGGTAGCAAGCTTACTAGGCGGAAAAAACAGGACGGCATCATTAGACCAACTGTTAAGCCGGATACAGACAACTATTACAAAGCGGTGTCTGATGCGCTGACCGGGATTTTGTGGGAAGACGACAACCAAATAGTCGAGATCCATGTTGGCAAATGGTACAGCGATCAACCACGTGTTGAGATTGAAGCAGAAGAGATCGATTAAGGAGAAAAAATCATGAACAAAAAATTGACATTTACAGTAACTGTTTTAGCAGGACTTATGTTTGGGGCCGGTGCAACCACCATTGCCGACAATGTTTGGCAAGGTCACCAGAACATCGTGGAGACCAAAAACAATATCGACAAGCTGACGGCTAAGATTCACGCTTCAAAATCTAGCTTGTCCGATTTGCAACATCAGTTGTCTGACGCGCAGGCACAGTATGCGGCCCTAAAACAGCAATATGGAAACGACATGGCAAACAAAGATGCCCAGATTCAGCAAAAGATCGTTGAAGGCCAGCAAGCAGTTGCCCAGAAACAGGCTGAGGTCGATGCTAAGCAACAGACAATCAACGACCTTACATCACAGTTAGAAGCCGCCAAACAGGCAAACAATGACTTATCACAGGCAATCAAAGACGCGCAGAGCATCAAGGACTATTCAGATCAGGCTGTGAAGTCAGTCAGCGCGAAATGAGAGGCACACAAATGTACGTAGTAGCAGGATTAAACACAGAAACCGAGTATTATCGAGCCAAGTATCAATCTCAGTGTATCCGATGGATAAACGAGAACATGGCCAAGCACACGGAATCGCACAACACCCGTGGCGATGACATTAAGGTAGATATTCCGGAACCACTGATTATCAAGAAAGTAGAGGACGAAAAATGAGCGAAGAAAAACTGTACGCGGTAAAGAACGATGATGGCGAGTGGTTAGATCAAGACCATATTTTCGGGCCAGGAGCATGGGCACACCCAAACAAAGATCAATCTGAAGTGAAAGCAAAAGTCTACAGCGGCCACGTTGTCGCGCTCGTTGAGGAGCCTAAAAAGGTAGTCCTAACCAAGGAGCAAGCCGAAATCGTTGAAAAAGCGCGTGTAAGTGACATTCCAGCAACCTTTATTTCTGGTTTAGGAGCTAGTGGTGAAGAAGAACTGCTGATGGAGGCTTACGTCAATGGCTACACCGTGGCAAAAGAGAAGAAGTATCTTCTACCCATGGACGGAACACTGGAAGAGGGTGATGACAACGACAATTTTCAGCTATATGCGTATTGTTACAAAGGGCGATGGCTGGCAGATGAATTCGAGACAGACCCATCATACAAACACCAGACAGTTACCCAGAAAGAATTAGAGACCGCACCAGCATGGGTAAAGGCAATTAAGCCTTTGGAGGTGACTGACGATGAGCAATGAGACGAAGCAAGACGTGTTCGATGATTTAGTAGAGCAACATCAAAATTACATTACTACTGTTATTGGTGACTACGGGGTTAATGACAAAGCAATTGAAGGCTGGAACGAGCGTTATGACGCTGCCTTGCCAGATGATCTTCCGGTGATTCCGGAAGCAGTAGGCGAATGGCTGCGAAACTGTAAGCGCCAAGGATTGCTCATCACGCGAGCAATGAGCGGGCGCGGAGGCAACATCAACGAGGTTATGCCCATTGAAGTGGTTCATTGGATAGCAGGGTCGCAGTCTCGACACGATACATTTGCGCGTGCGTGGGTATTGGAAGCGTGGCAGGTCGAAGAAACTGGGGAGGTCGTGCGGCTATGACAAAAGAGAAGAACAGAACTGGATTTAAGGTTGTCCGTCACCCAAATACTGAACAACTGCAGAAGGTAAGTGATGAAATTGTAGCTAGCTATGAGCAACATCTAGCTTTGACGCATACCGACAATGAAGTCTACAACTCCGCACATCTTAATATAGCTACCGGTTTGCTATATGCCATTGTGCGACTTCGGGCGATTTTGACGCACGAAGATGACGAGGAGGTGGAAAGATGAGCAGGACTCCTGAAACTAAAGCGTGGCGGTCAATTGTTGGTTCTGTTGCTGCTGACAAAGAAATTCATTTAAGTGCATTTCGTGGAAATGTAAAGATTGAAAGTCTTGGCAGCGTCATTAAATATCTGATGACTGCTGCTGGTGG
This sequence comes from Lacticaseibacillus chiayiensis, assembly GCF_004123795.1. Lineage (GTDB taxonomy): Bacteria > Bacillota > Bacilli > Lactobacillales > Lactobacillaceae > Lacticaseibacillus > Lacticaseibacillus chiayiensis. The sequence continues at coordinate 2,447 of NZ_MSSM01000050.1, forward strand.
TGTTCAGACTATTGGGTTAAGAATTGATGCTCTGATTCGCAACGCAGTCTCACTCGATGACTATGAACACTACATGTGCCACGGTGAACGTGGATTAGAAGCGGCCAATAAGATTGTTGATTTGCAGAGCAAAAGCTATTATGGCGTGTCCTATGCAGACCTCAAGTCGGCTATTAAGGCAATCTGTGTTGAGATAGCAAGACGCGCAGATGAGTTGGGGCTGAATTATCACGATTATGTGATGGAGGCGGCGAAATGAGACCGATTAAGTTCCGACTTTGGAACCGACCGTTAAATAAAATGCAATCGGTTCGATAGCTGTAGTCGCTGCTATAATTGCTTGGGTTCTTGCTGCTCCATTTGCTACTGCTGGGATTGCACTAATGGGAGAGCCAACAAGTCTTAACTTATCAGGCCTAAAAGAACTGGTGGTTGAGACCTGGGAAAACTTTGATTAGTTAGTCATTAATCTATGAGGCTGTGCATTCACGACAGCGGTTTTCATTCTTGTTGGCTGCTGGGCTGTAAAGGTACTCTGGAAGGCCGCATTTGGGTAAACAAAAAGCGCGTCCTTCACCAGACGCGCTGGAGGCCATAACGCATAGTGTAGGTATATGAAATCATTCTAAAAGGAGTTGGCCTCCAATGACAGTATAGCAAACGCACATGTTGAACGCACGTTTAAGGCATCAAAAAAGCGCACCATTACGGCACGCTTATCCCCAAAACTTTTACAAATTCAATCATACCATAAGGAGTGGACGCAGTGGTGCGAGCAACGAGATATTTTAGCCCAATTGATCATGACAAAACGATTGAAAACGCCAAAGAGGTCTTGGAGAACTACTGGCATCACAAGCGGCTCGCTCAACGCACCAAAATAGCGCTCAGAAGCCCCGTGATGGACGGCATGCCCAAGTCACCTAGCTATGGCAACAAAGCCGAGGACAAGCTCGTATCGCACGCTGACGAGCTGTACTATATAGCGTGCTGTGAAGGTGCCATTGAATCTCTGGAATCAGAGAATCATCGGATTATACTAACAAGCTCTTACTTAACCAAACGATATAGTGACAAGCAAATAATGGACAAGCTTTTTTTATCAAAAGCCCAGTATTATCGAACAAAACGAGAAGCGCTAATTGCATTCGCCGAGATTTGTCCATTGGTTGAAATCGAGATGAGACCTTTGTGAGACATTTCAACTGTTTTTCCGCCTTATGATGGTATTGTGCCAAAGGTGAGAAACCTGAGACACCGCATTTTTCCTCCGAGCCTCAGTGATGATAAAGCTGTGGCAAGGCGTGGCAATGAGGACTGGCTGAGATAGTCAGGCGGGTTCGATTCCCGCATGCCACATTTCACCCGTGAAGGTCTGTGACGGAGTAGCTACCGTCACTACGTCCCGATACGCCTACCATGACGATGAGTAGCAGGGTGAACTTAT
>NZ_MSSM01000051.1 GCF_004123795.1 Lacticaseibacillus chiayiensis
ATTTGATCTGGGTAACGAAATATCGGCATCAAACTTTTGTAACCAGGAAACTGGTAGATGAAATGAAGGTCATTCTGCAAAAGGTTGCCGATGATAATGAAATTGTGATCGAAAAAATGGAAGTCATGCCCGATCATGTCCATGTATTGATCAGTTTTCCGCCTAGCAAGGCACCAACCAGTGCCATCAAAGCGCTCAAGGGCAGAAGTGCCTTTATCTTTCTCAAACGGCATCCAGAAATTCGCGATTCTCAAGATTGGGGTGGGCATTTATGGTCACCCAGCTACTACATGAGTACACTTGGCAACATGAGCAAGGACGTTGTTGAGAATTACATCAACAACCAAAAGTACACCGAACTGAAAAAGCGCCCTAAAAGGCGTTGAGAGAGGGCCTATCCATCCCATGGTTAAAGTCACGGGATTTCCGGCCAGTCATAATTAAAAGGAGCGAGATCATTCAGCAGTCGATTTCCACTTAGAAATGGAGGCAATCAAAATGGATATTGTTATTGTAATCGGTGGTGCACTATTCGTCTTAGGCATGTTGATCGCAGCCGTAAACACACGCATTGATTATGGATTCTTCACTCACTATCGAAGTGTCAATCGCGGGGTTAATCTCATCGCGATACTGCTTATCATCGTTGGTTTGGGGATTGTCATTCTTAAATTCATGGCAAATGAACAATAAGCGCGTCACAGACCTAATAAATTGGAAAATGAAGTCAGATCCTATGCACACTGAAAACTGCCACTCAGGCCACGCCAAGAACCTTTCCACAAACAAAAAGTTAGCGGTAAAAGTCAAATGACGATCAGCATATCTTAAAATGACGCAATAATGAAAAGAGATCGGCGTTCGGCACAGAAATTGCCAAATAGCCGATTTTTCTTAAGACCCCTCGCCAGATTTCTGAGCACTAAAAAAGCCCCAAAACGGGGCAAGTCTACCGGTGATCGGGGTCGAACCGATACTCCATTGCTGGAACGGGATTTTGAATCCCGCGCGTCTGCCAATTCCGCCACACCGGCATAATATAAATTGGCACTCTCTTGCTGGGCGTCAACCGCAAGATAAGGCGGTGATCGGAATCGAACCGACGATCAAGGTTTTGCAGACCCATGCCTTACCGCTTGGCTACACCGCCATATTCATCAAGTTAAGTGCGTTTCTCCTATGGCAGTTGGAGAAAATTGGGGTAGCTGGATTCGAACCAGCGCATGACGGAGTCAAAGTCCGTTGCCTTACCACTTGGCTATACCCCAGTAAAAGGGCGGTATGTGGGGATCGAACCCACGTATGCCGGTGCCACAAACCGGTGTGTTAACCGCTTCACCAATACCGCCATGATAAGCAGGGATAGTAGGAGTTGAACCCACACTGACGGTTTTGGAGACCGTAGTTCTACCATTAAACTATATCCCTATAAAATGGAGGAGATAGGATTCGAACCTATGAACCCGAAGGAGCGGATTTACAGTCCGCCGCGTTTAGCCTCTTCGCTACTCCTCCATAATGGCGCGGGACGGAATCGAACCGCCGACACATGCAGCTTCAATGCATTGCTCTACCGACTGAGCTACCGAGCCATTTAAACCGTTTTATATAAAGTTGATGTTCCCCTCAATTGGAGGGGGACGGTTCCAACGGGACTCGAACCCGTGATCTCCTGCGTGACAGGCAGGCGTCCTAACCAACTAGACCATGGAACCATATAATTGCGGGAGCAGGATTTGAACCTGCGACCTTCGGGTTATGAGCCCGACGAGCTACCGAACTGCTCCATCCCGCGATAATAATAAAGGAGAATGAGGGATTCGAACCCTCGCGTGGACTTACGCCCACCTGACGGTTTTCAAGACCGTTCCCTTCAGCCAGACTTGGGTAATTCTCCATCTAACCATGACCCGTACGGGATTTGAACCCATGTTACCGCCGTGAAAGGGCGGTGTCTTAACCACTTGACCAACGGGCCACAACGGAGAAGGAGGGATTTGAACCCTCGCACCAGTTTCCCGGTCTACACCCTTAGCAGGGGCGCCTCTTCAGCCACTTGAGTACTTCTCCATGAGCTATAAAATTAATGGAACAATGGGCCTAGGTGGACTTGAACCACCGACCTCACGCTTATCAAGCGTGCGCTCTAACCAACTGAGCTATAGGCCCATATCATAATCGCAGCGGGTGACGAGAATCGAACTCGCGACAACAGCTTGGAAGGCTGTGGTTTTACCACTAAACTACACCCGCATAAGGGTGATTATGAAAATGGCGCGGGACAGAATCGAACTGCCGACACATGCAGCTTCAATGCATTGCTCTACCGACTGAGCTACCGAGCCGCAAACGGTCCCAACGGGACTCGAACCCGTGATCTCCTGCGTGACAGGCAGGCGTCCTAACCAACTAGACCATGGAACCATGCAATTGCGGGAGCAGGATTTGAACCTGCGACCTTCGGGTTATGAGCCCGACGAGCTACCGAACTGCTCCATCCCGCGATAACAGTAACAAATCGATTATACCGAACAGTGGCCACCCTGTAAAGATGGACCTTGTAGGGCTCGAACCTACGACCGGACGGTTATGAGCCGTCTGCTCTAACCAACTGAGCTAAAGGTCCAAGCTCAATCGCGGCGGGGGGGATCGAACCCTCGACCTCCCGGGTATGAACCGGACGCTCTAGCCAGCTGAGCTACACCGCGAAAAAACCATATGGACTAGCGTCCAATCGGGAAAACAGGATTCGAACCTGCGACCCCCTGGTCCCAAACCAGGTGCTCTACCAAGCTGAGCTATTTCCCGTCAAATGCACCCAGTAGGAGTCGAACCTACAACCTTCTGATTCGTAGTCAGACACTCTATCCAATTGCGCTATGGGTGCAAATCATGATAATACCGAGGAATCTTTCGACCAAACGCACCCTCGGCACTGCGTTTGGAAAGCGGAAGACGGGATTCGAACCCGCGACCCCCACCATGGCAAGGTGATGTTCTACCACTGAACTACTTCCGCATGAAACAGAATACCTATCAAATTATTGGTGCCATGCCGACTAAAGGATTCGAACCTTCGACCCCCTGTTTACAAGACAGATGCTCTACCAACTGAGCTAAGTCGGCAAAAATATCGACTTGAACCGCCATTTAAAACCAATAATTCTCTGAGCCGTGACAGGCTCGAACTGTCGACCCACTGATTAAAAGTCAGTTGCTCTACCAACTGAGCTAACGGCTCAATGGAGGATACAGGGCTCGAACCTGTGACCCTCTGCTTGTAAGGCAGACGCTCTCCCAACTGAGCTAATCCTCCATATGTAAACGTGGCAGCTTCCTACCCTCGCAGGTAGTTTCCCACCAACTACTCTCGGCGTGAAGAAGCTTAACTTCTGTGTTCGGCATGGGAACAGGTGTATCCTTCTTGCTATCGCCACCACACTTATGAGAACTTTGCGCTCTCAAAACTGGCTATCATTGTTGTGTTGTTGTGTCGAGGTACGGCGTATTTCATCGAAACGCGTTTACCGGCGCAGAAGCCTGCG
>NZ_MSSM01000052.1 GCF_004123795.1 Lacticaseibacillus chiayiensis
TTTTTGATATGGCCGAGCTAGGTAAGGCGGATGCGAATAAGTTGTTGCGTGACTATTCTGAGGGGATGCGCAATAAGTTGCAGATTGTGGTGTCGTTGATGTTGAAGCCGCCGGTGTTGTTGCTTGACGAACCGCTGACAACCGTCGATGTGGTGGCGGCGCATGAGATGCAACAGATGATCGTTGCGATGAAGGCAGACTCAGTTGTTGTCTTTTCCACCCACATCATGCAGTTGGCGCAGGCCATTTGTGATGCGGTGGTATTGTTACACCAGCAGCAGCTGACCGAATTGGCGGGGCTGGATATTCACAGTCAGGCATTTGAAGACGCCGTGATTGCGCGGCTAAGTGACGAGGTGCAGGCAGATGCGTGATGCATGGCGGTATTACTGGTTTCAAGCGCAGGTCGATGCGACAACGGCCATTAATGGCTTGATTTACTTTTTGCGGCGGATTCCGTTTTTAGGTAAAAAGATTCCGACCAGGTGGTATCGCACCGGCGCGCTGAAAAGTCTTTTGGCGATTTTGGTGAACTTCATGATGCTGCTGACGAAGCCAGTGATCACCATGTTGGGGATCGGCATGGCTTTTTTGGTTGGCAATGCCTACAACGATTTTATTCGGCCATTACCAGCGGCCCTTTCGTTGCGGTTGATGGTTGCCGTTGCGGTCTATTTGCTGGGGTGTCTAATGGTTCGCGGGCTGATTTTCCGCTATGCATCGATTAATATCAAAACGATTAAACTGGGCAATTACTTTTCGCTGGATCGGGTTGGTTTGGTTCATGGTACACTATTGATCAATCAAATCATCGGCGTGGCACTTGGGCCATTTTTTCCACTTTTTATCCTAACGCTCATCACTCGCAATCCGTGGTTGTTGTTGGTGGGACTGGAAATTTCGGCTTTAAGTTGGCAATGGCAGGCGTTTCTTCCTCGCTTAGTGTGGTCGCGTCGGCAAATGGGCTTAAGCGCGACGATTATTTACTGGGTGAGTTTGTGGGGCGTGGTTGCAGGTGTGACGCTGACTGGCCAGCTTGCGGCTTTTGTGAGTGGTATTTTTTCATTTTGGGGTTTCATGATTTGCTTGGCGGCTTTGTTAGCAATGGCATGGTATGTCCGCCGGTTTTCTGACGACATACCGTTTCTGATGGCTTCGATTCAGCAGGCGACCATGGCGCTGGACAAGGTGGCGGCTTCACGGAACCAGCAGTTTTTGGCGGCAGGCAAGGCGATGCAGAAAAAGCTGACAATTGACACCGATTCGACGGTCAAGCCACTGAACCGGTCAGGCAGTAACTATCTCAATGCCTTATTATTTGCACGTTATCGTCAACAATTATGGAAAAAGTTACGGACGCGGCTACTGTGGATCGGCGGTATTGGCGGCGGGCTGATCGTGGTACTGAAACTCTTTGCCGTGCATTCAGTCGGTGATTTGACGTCAATATACGGCGCCTTGTTCTTTCCAATGTACCTGTCATCGCTAGGAGCACCGATCGTTCAGCTTTTATTTGTTAATTGCGACTCAGCCATGCTTTACTATCCGTTTTATCGCCAGCCCAAAACCATTTTGGCCGGCTTCTTCTACCGGTTCTGGCGCATCGTTCAGTACAATGCGATCAGCGGCGGATTGGTTTTTGCCCTTATTTTTGCCTTGCAGATTGTTGGGCCGATTCCCGATGCGGTGAACTTCTATTTAGTGTTATTGCTGGAAGTTTGCGGTATGGTGCTGTTCTTTTCCTTTCACGACTTGTTTATCTATTACTTGATTCAGCCCTTTACAGATGACATGTCGGTTGTTTCACCGTTGTATCGGTTCTTGTACTGGGGGATGTACTGGGTAGCGTGGGTTTTCACTCAAGTACATTTTTCCGGCTACGCATATGCCATTTTGATTGGCGTGGTGACGCTGGTCTATGTGGCAATCGGCACTGCAGTGATTTATCGAGTGGCGCCGAAGACTTTCCGGATTCGCTACTGATGCGGCTCTGCGGTCGTAAATGGCGCCGTATCGCGAGTGAGCATCTTCCCACGAAATCCTGTGAAAACTACTAAAAAGGCCAACCACTTTAATCCGGATAGGTGGTTGGCCTTTTTAGTAGTTTGGGTTGACCGTTCGTGCAATTCCAAATCTTTGTTATCACGGTACATTGGAATTTAGAAGAGCACCACGATCTTGAGAAATAGAAGGATAGCAAAGATGAACGCTGCTATCATCACGACTAAATAAATGAGTGAGGCCGGTCTTTTGACTTTTAGTTTGAAATAAACATAAACCAAGTAACTTAAAAAGCTGATCGGCACAAAGGTAGAGGAAAACATGGTGAGCGGCAGAGGTAAGCCAGAAAACAATGAATCCAGCGTGAGGTATCCGGCGATCCAAAAACCTAGGAAAGTAAGGATGTGCTTGTAACGTTTTTCAAAGACGTCCTTGTTATTCATTTGAATCACCTTGTTTGTTAAATCCTACAAATCCGCAATGTTGCGATACGATTGGATTTATCATAGGTTGACGATTTTAAGAAACACAAGTAGCACCAAAAGGAGACC
>NZ_MSSM01000053.1 GCF_004123795.1 Lacticaseibacillus chiayiensis
CAATTGATGTCGGATACCGCCACATTGACACTGCAGAGGCTTATGACAATGAAGCCGGGGTTGGCGAAGGTGTGCGTCAATCTGGCATTGCCCGTGAAAAGATTTTCGTCAATACCAAACTGGCAGCTGAGATCAAGGATCACGATACCGCGGTCAAGGCCATTGACGGTTCGCTCGAGAAACTTGATTTGGAATATGCGGACATGATGATTATTCACGCACCGAAGCCATGGGCAAAATACGATGACCCGGAGCGCTATTTTGAAGGCAATCTGGAAGCTTGGCGGGCATTGGAAGAAGCATACAAAGCCGGCAAGTTGCGGGCAATTGGGGTATCTAATTTTGACCCCACTGATCTCAAGAATATCCTGGATCACGCGGAGATTGCCCCGATGGTTGACCAGGTTTTGGCCCACATCACGCAGACGCCATTCAAAACGATTGACTTCGCGCAGGAGCATCAGATTTTGGTCGAAGCCTATTCACCGTTCGGCCATGGCGAAATGTTCAAGAATAAAGACATCCAGAAAATGGCGGCTAAGTATCAAGTTTCCGTTGCTCAGCTAGGGATGCGCTATCTGTTGCAGTTAGGTTTATTGCCGCTGCCGAAAACGCTTAATCCCGCTCATATGAAAGCCAATGCGGAAGTTGACTTTGCGATCAGTGATGATGATATGACCACGCTCAAACGAATGAAGCCCTTAACCAACTATGGCAAGTACCAGTCATACCCGGTTTACAGCGACCGATTGAGTTGAGATAGTTGCTAAGCCCACGGACCGGCCACGACCACTTTGCCAATCATGTGGCCGGATTCGACCAGCGCATGCGCTTTTCTCAGGTTGGCGGCATTCAGTGGCTGTAAGGTTTTGGTTAACGTGCACTGAATAGTACCGTCATCGAGTAAATCGGCAACTTTGTCAAGAATAGCGCTCTGAGAAGCCAGATCGTAGCCATACCATGACTTGGAAAACATCCATTCCCAGGCGAACGTGGCGCGTTTTTTGGTCAACTTCTGCAAGTCAATACCGCGCCGGTTTTCCGTAATGGCGGCGACCCACCCGTCAGGACGAATCATAGTCGCGATTTCGTTCCAATGTTCGTCCAGATGTGAAAGGTTAAGGATGTAATCAACCGTTTGGAAGCCGGCTGCTTTTAACTGTGGCGGTAACGGCTGGCGGTGATTCAAAACGTGATCGGCACCATGTTCCAGTACCCATTTTTGCGAATCCGGACGCGAGGCAGTGGCCAGTACTTGCAGGCCAGCAAGGTGGGCAAGTTGGGTCGCCATTGAACCAACGCCGCCGGAGCCGTTAATAATCAGAATGGCGTGGTGGCGATTTTCTTCTTTCGCATCAAATGGGATATGCAGCTTTTCAAACAGCGCTTCCCATGCGGTGAGACTCGTCAGCGGCATAGCAGCTGCCTGGTCGTCTTTGAGTCTAGCCGGTGCATGGCCAACAATGCGCTCGTCAACCAGTTGATATTCGGCGTTGCTGCCGGAACGTTTATAACTGCCGGCGTAGAATACCCGGTCGCCTTTGTGAAACCGGGTAACGTCCTCGCCCACAGCGGTCACAATCCCTACCGCGTCCCAACCAATGACTTTCGGCTGGGCAAGGCGGGCATGACCTGCGCCGCGCGTACCGGTATCAACCGGATTCACCGAAACTGCCCGGACATTCACCAGTAAGTCATGGCCTTCAGGTGTTGGTGTCGGTAACGTCAAATCTTCTAAACTGTTTTCCTGTTCAATCGGTAAATGTTGCATAAATCCAATAGCTTTCATCAAAATGACTTCCTTTCGTTTGCTTTCTTAATCTTTCACCTTGTATGTTAGCCAGCATGCACTAACATAGTAAGTGAACAAATTGTAAGTAACCTCAAAAGAAGCGAGGAGGCTTTGTGATGGCGCGTGAACTTTATAATTGTGCTGAAGGTTGTCCGGTGCAAAATACGGTCGATCTGATTTCGGGAAAATGGAAAAGCGTCATTCTCTATCATCTGTTTAAAAAGGATGCGACCCGTTTCAGTACCCTGAACAAGGCCATTCCTTCAATAACAGAACGCATGCTAGCGTTACAATTGGCGCAATTGGAAGATGACGGGATTATTTTCAAAAAAGTCGGTGCGGAAGACGGTCGCGCCACGGAATACGGTTTGACCAAATTAGGGCAGACATTAGCACCAGTGATTGATGCCATGGCAGCTTGGGGCAGGTTCTATCAGACGCAGCAAGCTGCGTTGGCATGAACGGCGACGACGTATTTTCTTTTATTCATCAACCAGTTAAACAAAAAGGCATCGGCGAATTTTTTGCCGATGCCTTTTTGCATCTTTTGCATTAAAGATAAGCCTGGTAAAACAGGACGGCAGCGAGTCCGATTGCAAAGATGCCGACCGCAGTTTTAATGACGTGCGACGGAATCAGACGGACAATCATTGGGCCGAGGAAGCCGCCTGCGAACAAGCCGATGCAGACCGGAATTAGAACCCACCAGGCAATTGGCATTGAGAAGATGAACATGATGGATGTCACCGTGTTGTTCACCAGCGATGCGAGGTTGCGCATGGCGTTATATGTGGCGTACGGGCCTGCGACGATACGCGACAGCACCGCGATCATTAGCAGTCCGGCACCGGCGCCAAAATAACCGATATATAATCCGACCAGCATGATCAGTGCGTAGCCGAACCCTTGTGCAAGTTTGCGATGAGTGGCCTGATCCTTGTCTTTTTTCGGCGTCAGGATCATGACCCCAGCTAGGAAAATAATAAACGGAACGACTCTTTTGAAGCTGGCATTGGAACTGTGAATTAAAATAAGCGCCCCTAAGACGCCGCCGAGGGCATTAAGTGATGTAATCAGTAGCGCTTGTCGCCAGTGGCCTTTTAGTTCCCGTCGCGATGAAAGAACCGACGAAGATCCGCTGAACAAAAGACCGATCGTGTTGGTGGCATTGGCCGTGATCGGCGGAATGCCGACCGACAGCAGCATTGGATAAAGCGTCAGTGCCGCCATGCCTACCGTACCATTGAGGATACCGGCAATCAGGCTCATGCCGAGTAAATACAAGATTGTTTCGAGCGTCATAAGCTCGCCTCATTTGATTTATTTTCCGGGTGAATCTGTTTTCTTTTAGTATTTTACACCCAATAACATCTTATCAAGCTTAGCATTGGTGGATACTGTTGTCGCTTTTTAAACGTTTCCAACCTGTGATCGATTGGGTTGTTTTACCGGTGAAAGTAGTTATTTATCGGCTAGTGTCAGAAGTCTTGTCAATGGTATGCCTGAAAATAATTTGCTATACTCAAGAAAAAATTCAGGTGGTACTGGAGGTGGCGGAATGAAAACGCTTGAGATTGCCCATTTGGATAAGGCTTTTGA
>NZ_MSSM01000054.1 GCF_004123795.1 Lacticaseibacillus chiayiensis
CCAACCAGTGCCATCAAGGCGCTCAAGGGCAGAAGTGCCTTTATCTTTCTCAAACGGCATCCGGAAATTCGCGATTCTCAAGATTGGGGTGGACATTTATGGTCACCCAGCTACTACATGAGTACACTTGGCAACATGAGCAAGGACGTCGTTGAGAATTACATCAACAACCAAAAGTACAACGAACTGAAAAAGCGCCCTAAGAGGCGTTGAGAGGGGGCTTATCCATCCCATGGCTAAAGTCACGCGATTTCCGGCCAGTTATAATTAAAAAACTCGACGCTGCCAAAGCTGCCGAGTTTCTTATTATGCTCCTGATTCTCTTCTCAATTATTGCCATTGTGTTGACAGCTGGTAACTCAATTCGGTTTACTGGTTTGAGTTATTTAGATCCTTTATAATACGTTGGTAAAAAGTATCAAGATCTAACATCATCACACGAAGAGGCAATCCCGCATGAAAACTCTGACGCATTTTTGGGATCGAGTCGTTAGCAACATTCATTTCCTGAGCACCCAGTATTTCAAACCTAAATTTCGACAACAGCTGTTTATTGCTGCAGTCTTGGTGCCGATCAGTTGGGTTGCCATCACGACCGGTCGGCAAGTGGAAACTCCAATCACAGCTGCCACCAGTCTACGGGTTGGCATAACAGCTGCCAAAGACAGCGAAACTTCACGCCAAACCACGCGTCAGGTTGCATTTAACGCCGCGAAAAAAATTGACTGGCATGCGCCATCTGAAAGTCGTCCTTACCCTGACTTAACGCAACACCCTAACCTTTCGCTGGTGGTCAGTTTGAAAAAGCAACGGGTATTTGTTAAAGATGGTACCAAAACGCTTTACACCATGTACGCTTCTACCGGTATCGATAACTCAACACCGCGCGGGCACTTTAAGATCCAGTCTGAACGCGGCTATGACTTTTTCAATCCTGAAGAACAAATGGGGGCGCATTATTACACGAGCTTTTACTTACATGGCACCTATTTGTTCCACACCGTGCCGACTGACATCAACGATCAATATATTGAAGCTGAAGCGGCAAAGTTGGGCCGGGAACCCGGTTCACACGGTTGCGTACGCCTCAGCATTCCGGATGCCAAGTGGATTTTCAAAACCGTTCCAACTGGTACGCCAGTTGTTATCGAATAAAAAAAAGCCGCACCCATCTCTGCGGTCGGCCCTGTCAAGTTGACAGATGAAATAATATAAAATTTTGGTAGCTTTTAGATGGCCTTATTCCAGTATTCTTCTGGGGTAAGGCCGTCTCTTTGTCCTGAACGATTATCGTGATTGAAATAGTGGATCCCATCTTCAACGAGCTGGACGAATTCCTTGTAAGTCTTTGCCATTGGATGACGATCCATCCACCGCAGTTTAAATTCGTTCCACCAG
>NZ_MSSM01000055.1 GCF_004123795.1 Lacticaseibacillus chiayiensis
CATTATCTGGGGACTAATGCTGCGATTTTTATGGATTTTGCCGCAATGGTCAGCTACTTTGCCTGTTATTTCGGTGCACTTAATGCCGGCGCGTTCATGCTGGAAGCACTTAGTAAAAGTGGGTATCTGCATCCGTGGTTGGCTGCGGAAACCGGCGACAAGCAGACGCCGACGCATGCACTTGATAGCATTACCGGGCTGGCATTGATCGTGTATGTGATTTTTGCGATCGGTTTGGGCGTGAGTGCCAGTGATATGTATAACTGGTTTGGGACCATTGGCATGTTGGGCTTGCTGACGGTTTATGTGCTGGTGAATGTCGGCGCCATTGTCTACTTCCGCAAAGACAAGGGCCGGTCGATGTTCAAGCATGTGCTGGCGCCGGTGATCGGGATTCTGGTGCTGATTTACCCGATTTACACGAGTCTCTGGCCGATTCCCGCGTTTCCGATGAATACTTTCCCGTACATTGCCATTGTCTGGTTTCTGATTGGGCTATGGGTGGCGACGAAGCGGCGAAAAGTTGAAACGCGGTTGGAAGACTTTTAGGCAATAGGTTCCGTGTCGTGCCAAACTCCGCAATCTCCGGCCAGCTGAGCCTGGAACGTGGTGGGCACGACTTTAAGCCTCAGCAAAATCGGCTGAGTCTTAAAGCTCGGCCTTGTTGTAGGCGGGGCAAAAGGCGCCCCACCAACAACAATGTCACCACTGAGGCTCATCTGGCCTACGATTGCTCCGCCTTGGCACTGGGACTATTGCCTCATGTGCCAATAAGCTCTATGCCAACAAAGACGCCGATACGCTTCCAGGTTTTGCAAAACTCTGAATTGTATCGGCGTCTTTTATTGTGCAATTGAAGCTACTTTCACTACTCCTGCTCACTCACAGTCGCTTTAACATGGGTGGTGCCGGTTTTGACGTATTTTTCAGTGCCGTCCGCGACTGCTTGGCGATAATAGTGTTGCTTGTATTCAATCGTGTTGAGCGTTTGTTCCAGTTGCTTCATCTGGTTTTCGACCGTGTCGTGGAGTTGGTTGAAGAAGTCTAGCCGTTTGGTGAGGGTAGCGTCGCCTTCTAAATTCCATTGCATAAATGTGCGGATATCTTTGATCGACATGCCTGCCGTTTTGAGACAGTTGACCAT
>NZ_MSSM01000056.1 GCF_004123795.1 Lacticaseibacillus chiayiensis
AGTGCGTCCACGCCACCCGCATCATACCGCTCTATCCACTGAACCACATGTGAAGGATGGACACCGTACTCTTCTCGAATGGCGTTAGGTGACATACCCCCCTTCACTAAACCAATATAGTAAAGCTTTTCTTCTACGCTGTATCTCGAACCTTTTCGGCCCATAAAAATACTCCTTCCTCGGCAGACAAGCTTTAATTATTTGCTTGTCTACCTCAGTAGGAGTATACCCAGCGCCGAGGGTCACCGCTTGAATCTTTTTTGGTATTCGCTTTTTTTAATACATCGAACAGAAAGACAAAGCTAGTCCCTTGCTTTTTTGTCGTCGGTCTTATGGGCTTTTTTAGCCAATTTCTCTTGATGTTTCGGATCTGGTCCGGTTGCTTGTTTCTTATCGCCAGGCAAACTCGCAAATTTATCAAACATGTCGTTCAGGTTGGTTTGAGTGTTGATCTTAAGTGCCATGCACGCCACCCCTTTCCTTGGTGAAAGTATAGCATCAACAATCCGAAGCGTCTAGGTTGCAGAGCGCGAACAGGAGCGCTTAGAAATCGGAGTGTAAGTGGCCTCAAGCTAAATGGCTGGTCTTTGGCCATTTAGGCTTGAGGTCCTTACACGGAGATTTCTGCGACTGTGAGCGCGTTTTTGCGTCGGAGAATTCAGGCCGGGCTTGGCCATTAAGACCAAGGCCCTTACACGTATGCTCCTGCGACTGTGAACGCGTTTACGCCAGAGCAAAAACTAGCGCAGTTAGCTGATAATCTAGTCGTTGCCTTGTTAGCCACGGCCGGCCTTGTCGACCACAAAAATTGTTGCAAATCAAGTTATGAATATTAGTTGCATAAAAATGAGTTTTAGCGTATAGTACGTTCTTGTAATCAAGGAGGGTATTATGACGCATTTGAAACGCTGGTTAGTCGCTTTGTTCGCAGTTTTTGCCGCGGTTGTGACCTTAAATATGCAATCCGTTCACGCTGATGACAGTCTGGTAAAGATTCAACAAAAAGGCACCATTGTCATGGGGACGAGCCCCGACTATGCACCTTATGAGTTTTTGGTGAATAAACATGGTAAGAATCAGGTTGTCGGCATGGATGTTGAGGTTGCTCGTAAAATTGCGAAAGATCTTGGCGTCAAGCTGGTGATTAAGCAGATGAATTTTAGTTCATTGCTGGTCGCCTTGCAGTCGGGTAAGGTCGATATGGTGCTTGCCGCAATGTCACCAACCAATGCCCGCCGGAAGTCGATTGACTTTTCCAATACGTATTATAAATCGGGCCAGGATATTATCATCAACAAAACCGATGCCAAGATTTATAAGGACCGCCAAAGCTTTGCCAATAAAAAAGTCGGGGTGCAAAACGGAAGTCTTCAAGAGACCTTAGCCAAAACTCAGATGAAATCAAGTACAACATTGGGACTGACAAAGGTTACTGATTTGATCTTGGCATTAAAGACGCATAAAGTGGCTGGCGTTGTGGCTGAAGGCGCGGTTGCCCAGGCGTATACGTCCAATGACGACTCGCTTGTCGAGATTCCGGGGCATTTTAACCTCTCCAGCGACACGATGGGCACGGCGATCGGTTTTGCCAAAGGATCCGATTCGTTAGTGGCAGCGGCCAATAAGAGTCTGGCGGAGATCAAACAGAAAAAGTTGATTCCGCAATATCTTAAAACGGCTGGTAGTTACATGAAGACGAATACTGAAGATACGAGTATGTTGCACTACTGGACTTATTTCCTTAAGGGGGTTGAGTATACATTACTCATCAGTGCGATTGGGGCGTTCTTCGGGGTCTTGCTTGGCACGATTTTCGCCTTATTACGGTTGAGTAAACATCGCCTGCCACATCTTATCGGCGTTGCTTATATCGAATTTGTTCGGGGCACGCCGTTGATGATTCAGGTCATGTTTGTTTACTTCGGGATCGGGATCTTCATCGACATCCCTGCGCTTGTCGCCGGACTTATCGCGGTATCGCTCAATTCCGCTGCCTATGTGGCCGAAATTATCCGAAGTGGGATTGATAGCATTCCTGTCGGTCAAACCGAAGCAGCGCGTTCGCTTGGACTGTCCGAACGGCAAACAATGACGAGTGTTGTTTTACCGCAGGCCATCAAGAACATCTGGCCGGCGTTGGGGAATGAATTTATTTCGCTGATTAAGGAAAGCTCAATTGTCTCCATCATTGGGGTCACGGACCTGATTTATCAATTGACAGTGGTTCAAACCGCGACGTACAAAGGGGTTCAACCAATTTTGGTTGCCATGGTCCTTTACTTTGTTCTGACATTCGGGCTATCCAAGCTCCTGGGTCATTTTGAAAGGAAGATGAATCATGCAGCATAAACCTTTAATTCAAATCAACCACCTAACTAAGAAGTTTGGTGATAATTTGGTTTTGAATGACATTAGTGAAACCATCAATCAAGGGGACGTGATTGTTGTGATCGGCGCATCTGGTGGCGGGAAAAGTACGTTTTTGCGCAGCCTGAATCTGCTTAACCGTCCGACACGAGGCGAGATCTTTTTTGAAGGCACCAATCTGGTTGATCTTAGTGAAAAGCAGCTCGATAATGTCCGCGAGAAAATGGGCATGGTGTTCCAAAGCTTCAATCTTTTCCCGAATATGACAGTGTTAGAGAATATCAAGTTGGCGCCGTTAAAAGTCAAAACCGTGACGGATGAAGAAGCAACTAAAACTGCCAAGGAACTTCTGGAGCAGGTTGGCTTGGGTGAAAAAGCCGATGCCTACCCAGCTAGTCTTTCCGGTGGCCAACAGCAGCGGGTGGCAATTGCCCGGGCGCTGGCGATGCATCCGGATGTCATGTTATTCGACGAACCGACCAGTGCGTTGGATCCCGAAATGGTCGGCGAAGTGCTAAAGGTTATGCAGGATCTTGCCAAAACCGGCATGACAATGGTGGTGGTAACCCACGAAATGGGCTTTGCCCGCAGTGTGGCCGACCAAGTCTGGTTCATGGACGGCGGCAAAATTCTCGAAAAAGGCACACCTGAACAACTTTTCGAACACCCTAAGGAAGCCCGGACGCAGGATTTCCTGTCCAAGATTTTGGCACAATAAGTTTTTACCTCATGACCTTATCCGGTATTTTCTGGGTGGGGTTTTTGTTTGGGTAGATATAAGATACGCTGGTAAAAATAACTTCACATGCACAGCCGCGCAACAAGTGCGTCGCTTGCAATCTAATTTTAGAATCTTTATAATGTTAAGCGAACATTTGTTTTATAAGGAGATTACGATGGCATCTGCACACATTGAGCATAAATTATCGTTGCTGCCGGATTTGCCCGGCAGTTACCAGATGAAAGATATTAACGGGAAGATTATTTA
>NZ_MSSM01000057.1 GCF_004123795.1 Lacticaseibacillus chiayiensis
GATAATAGTGTTGCTTGTATTCAATCGTGTTGAGCGTTTGTTCCAGTTGCTTCATCTGGTTTTCGACCGTGTCGTGGAGTTGGTTGAAGAAGTCTAGCCGTTTGGTGAGGGTAGCGTCGCCTTCTAAATTCCATTGCATAAATGTGCGGATATCTTTGATCGACATGCCTGCCGTTTTGAGACAGTTGACCATTTCCAATGCCCCAAGGTTCCGTTCGTTAAAACAGCGCATGCCGGCTTGATCTTTTTTGAGATCGGGGATGAGGCCTTCTTTGTCGTAGTAACGAATGGTCGGGACGGAAAGATGCGTGATGGCGGCGACTTCGCCGATGGTATATGAAGCAGACATAATGACCTCCATTGTTGCTTGTGCATCAAGACACATATTGCAAAAAGATTCATCTTGCCCTAAAGTCGACTTTAGGGGATAAAGTGAGTGTAGCACGTAAGCCGACAGATGCTCAATTGCGTTCATCGGTGTTTTTTACGCCCTTGTCGGCAAAAAAGTGCAGCAATTTTTTGAAAGGAGTGGTGATTTTGCTAGAAGAGACATACACGCTGACGAACGGGGTCAAGATTCCAAAAATCGGCTTTGGCACCTGGCTAATTGACTCAGATGAAGAAGCGGCTAAGGCAGTGCATGAGGCAATTGATGTCGGATACCGCCACATTGACACTGCAGAGGCTTATGACAATGAAGCCGGGGTTGGCGAAGGTGTGCGTCAATCTGGCATTGCCCGTGAAAAGATTTTCGTCAATACCAAACTGGCAGCTGAGATCAAGGATCACGATACCGCGGTCAAG
>NZ_MSSM01000058.1 GCF_004123795.1 Lacticaseibacillus chiayiensis
ACGGGCGACTAAGAACAATAAGGCAACGGCGCCCGCACTCAGCCCGTAAATGTCGGTGTAGAAATACAGTAGATAAGTTGTCATCACCTGAAAGACCAAATTGTCAGCTGCGTCACTCAGACCGTAACTGATGCGTTCAGGCCACTTTGTTTGCCATGCAGTCGGCTTTTTTTGCATCCGCAGACCTTCTTTCATGGATCACTGAGAAAGCTTGTCCGACTTTTATATTGAAACTTCAGCTAGTAATTTCAAGCATCTTTTTCCCGTAGCATGTCACTGATCACGATTTGATTAACCGTATTCCAAACCATGTGACCCACCGCTTCGGACAAGTGCTCTTCAGCTGGCTGGTCTTTTGCAGGTGGCACAATTTTCAACGCAGGCATGGCCCACAAGTGCGCACCGGCCCACACACCGAGCCCCCACAAGCTGCCGTAACCCAGTTTAAACAGCGGGACATAATGGCCGGCAACCGCATAAACCGCGCCGAGGCTTGACGAAAACCCGAAGTGCACCAAAAGGCTGACCCAAGGAATCTGATGACCCGAATACGTGTAAGTGGCATGCGTTTCCGCTGGGGTGAGACCGTGCTGCTGCAAAAATGTCTGCGGCGGGTTGGTGGCATCCCGTTCCGGCGTCCGCGGCGGTAAAATATTTTCCCAACCTAACTTGACGAGTCCTGATACTAAGCCGGCAACAGCGCCAACTGCTGCTAGTTTCATGACTGATGGGTGATTTTGTGTGCGCATAAACGTGACCTCCTTGAAGTGTGAACGCGTGACAGTCTGTAGCACTTCTATTTTAGAACAGTAGAACGGTTTTGACATGTTTTGGACAGGAAAGTCTTAGTTTATCGGTTGAAAAGATATAAGCGAAGTTCTCAATGTGCAGGCATTGACCGTCAAATTGCGACAAAGGTGAGTTGCTGATTGCCAACTAATCCAACAAAAAGAATTCGCGAATATCTTGACGCTAACGCTTGTTATTGGTCTTACATTTAGTTAGTATATAAGTACTGAAAGGGAGGATACGATGAAAAACCTCAATGGCTTTAAACGATGTTGGCGCCATGTAAACGCTCA
>NZ_MSSM01000059.1 GCF_004123795.1 Lacticaseibacillus chiayiensis
CCGCTCATTCATACTGATCGTGGCTCCGCCTATACATCTAGGGCGTTCAACCGCTACCTTAGCCAGTTTGAAGTCACACGAAGCATGTCGCGACCGGGAACGCCCTATGACAACGCACCGATGGAGCGCTGGTGGAACGAATTTAAACTGCGGTGGATGGATCGTCATCCAATGGCAAAGACTTACAAGGAATTCGTCCAGCTCGTTGAAGATGGGATCCACTATTTCAATCACGATAATCGTTCAGGACAAAGAGACGGCCTTACCCCAGAAGAATACTGGAATAAGGCCATCTAAAA
>NZ_MSSM01000006.1 GCF_004123795.1 Lacticaseibacillus chiayiensis
GCTCTCTGGTATAATGTTGATTCTTTCGAGCTTCCTCTAATCCCTTAATCCCATCACGTTCATAGCGCGCCTGCCAACGTTGTAATGTACGATCACCAAGACCGTGTTGACGGGAGAAACTACTGATACTTGTCTTCGAATGTCTGAACTCCTCCAATATGAGTAACTTTTCTTGAGCTGTATGCTTAGATCTGGGCATAGAAAATCCCTCCATGATCATCAGATGAATTATGATATTTCATCTGACAACCATAAAGGGATTATCGCACTCAGTCAAATCACTGAGGTAGGTGCGGCTTTTTACTAAGACATTGTGTTAATTTTTATTGTATGTTTTGGGCTTGGGCAAATTAACCAGCCCCACCGAAATTGCCAGTGCACGATCAACGGCCGCCATTTTTGCGCTTGATAAAGCTGTCACACGCGCCTGCAATCGCTGCTTATCGATGGTGCGAATCTGTTCCAGCAAAATCACCGAGTTACGTTCAACCCCGTCTTGCTTTGCCCGTAAGCCGACATGAGTGGGCATCTTGGGTTTTTGGATCTTGGAGGTAATGGCTGCCACAATGACGGTCGGGCTATAGTGGTTGCCAACGTTGTTTTGAATAATAAGTACAGGTCGATTGCCGCCCTGTTCGGATCCGACAACCGGCGATAAATCGGCGAAAAAAACATCACCGCGTTTTACGGTTACATCCATGCTTGTGCCCCCTCGTTGCTTATCGAATATGGGCGTATGCCTCACTTTCGCAGGCGGAGAAAGCATGACTGATCTCTGTATTGATCTGTCCCATGGCAACATAGCCGGAAATCAGCTGGTTGATATCGGGTGCTTGTGACTGCAAAAACTTGGCCACTGCTGTTGTGATCACATCTTGAGTGTCCGTGTCATTCAACTCACAATAGGCATCTAACCGCGCCTTAATAGCAGCATCAAACGTTACCGTTACTGACGTTTGCTTCTTCATGACAACTTCCTCCAACTTCCCAAGTTCATGTTGTTACTTTATCACAAAATCTAGTCAGGAGCTACCGCACTCGGCCGATCGTCTGAAAAACTTCCGGGTCACTTGTTGATCGGATTAATGCTTTGCCGTTTCAAACGTGGCGTCAAATTGCAGGCAATTTCATAATGAATCGTGTTGCTATACTTCGCCACATCTAACAGTGTGATCTCCTGATCGCCGCTATGACCGATTAAAACGACTTTCGTTCCGGCTGAGTAAGCTTTTGGCAGGCGAATCATGAACTGATCCATGCAAATTCGCCCGACAATCTCACAGGCATGGCCGTCAACCAGCACATGGAATCCTTGCAGTCGCCGCAGCCACCCATCGGCATACCCGAGCGGCACGGTTCCGATAAATTCGTCGCCTTTAGCCCGATAAGTCACACCATAAGAAATACCGTCACCGGCATGCACCTGCTTGCAATACGTCAATTCACTTTCCAGCGATAAGGCAGGCTCAAGTGGGAAAGGCGTTGTCGGAATCGCATCACCAGATGGATTCAGGCCATAAATCGCCACACCGTAACGAATCATGTTGCCATTACATGCCGCATGCCACAGACTGGTCGCCGAGTTCGAGACGTGTACGTAACGTGGCCGGGTTGGCAATAGGCCCACCATATGGTTAAACTTAGCCACTTGCTGTTTGAAATAGGCATCGTCCGGATCATCTGCTGTGGCAAAATGGGTGAAAATGCCTTCAACCTCGAATTGTTTGGGGTGTTCCTGAATGAACTCAAGGGCATCCAAAAGTACCTGATCTTCCGTAAAGCCAATCCGCCCCATCCCAGTATCCAACGCAAGATGGACACGCAAAGGCGGCAACTCCGGTTGGGCTTCCAACACCGGTAACGCCTGCTTAAGCCATTCAACACTGCTAATCGGTAACGAAATTGTTTGTGCCGCCGCAATCGCGGCATACTGACTTGGCACAATGCCTAAAACCAGAATTGGCTCGACAAAATTCGCATCCCGTAAATCCAACGCCTCGTCAAGTAACGCCACACAAAAACCACTTGCACCAGCCGTCTTGGCAACGCGCGCCACTCGCAACATACCGTGACCATAAGCATCGGCTTTGACAACAGCAAAGAGTTGGGTCTTCTTTTTTAACCGCGCCATCTCATGCTGGACATTATGCAAAATAGCTGTTTCATCAATTAAAACTGTAGCTGGTCGGAAGTTACCGATCGTCACGTTCAGGACCTTCTTTTTCTAAAATTACCTCGGTGAACACCAAAGTTTCACTGTGCGAAATGGAGACAAACGCATTGCCGGAAAATGGGTGCTTCGTTAGAATCGGTTTGCCAAGTTCGTTATTCAAAATTTCAACATCTTGTAAAGCGACCTTGCCCAATCCGGTTCCGAAAGCTTTGGAATACGATTCCTTCGCTGAAAACCGCCCCGAAAGATACTCCACGGCACGGCGACCATCCAATTGCTGATAGTTCGCTAATTCCACGGGTGTCAAAATTTTTGCCGCGAATCCATGGTTCTTTTCCTGAGCGGCTTGAATTCGTCCTAAATCAGTCACATCAACCCCGATGCCATAAATCATGGTTGCCTCCAATAAACTTGATAAAGCCATTTTAGCATGCTTTGATTAAAAATCGGCCATGTTCGGCAAATTGGCTGCTATCTCTGTTTGTGGAGTCGCAAACAATCTGTCCCGCCGGCGCTACATGCCGCCATGAAGAAACCAACTTTCTTTCCAAAAAAGCACCAAGACTATATCAGCCCCGGTGCTCGTTTTATTTTACCCGTCGCATTTCGTATTACTGACTCTGTCGCGTGAAAACTTATTCGCCTGAACGAATTTTAAAGTTGCGTTTAACGTTCTTACGCTTCTCGCCAAAGTTGCGCTTCTTGTCATAGCTGCGCCGACCGTCACGGTTGCCTTGATAGCCACCTTCGCGCCGCTTGCCCTTATAGCCGCCTTTATAACCGCCGCCACGATTGTTGCCGTGGCCATGACCGTTGTGACCGCGTCGAGGCAGTGGCCGTTCTGGGGTAATTTTGACCGGAACGGCGCTAGCATCATCAGGGCTAACTGCTTTGAGGTAAGCAGAGACCAATTGCAGCGGGGTGTAATTTTCCAAAAGCGTTTCCGCCATGGCTTCATACTTTTCGGTATCATTGGCTTCAACTTGTTCTTTGATGGTTGCCAAGCCGCTGGAAATCTGACCCATCAACGCTTCTTCAGCGGTTGGCGGCTTCATCGGCAACATCCGTTTTTTCGTCAAGTCTTCGATCGTGTGCAAGTATTCAATTTCATTCGGTGTGACAAACGTTACCGAAACTCCTTTGTGTCCCGCACGACCGGTCCGCCCGATACGGTGCACATATGAATCAGGATCTTGCGGAATGTCATAGTTATAAACATGCGTCACACCGGAAATGTCCAAGCCACGCGCTGCCACATCCGTTGCCACCAAAAAGTCCAACTGGCCACTCTTGAATTGACGCAAAACGCTCATCCGTTTTTGCTGCGTCAAGTCGCCGTGAATACCCTCAGCGCGATAACCACGAGCCTTCAAGCCACGGGTCAATTCATCGACCCGCCGCTTGGTCCGGCCAAAAATTAACGCCAGATCAGGATCCTGAACGTCAAACAAGCGCGTCATCACATCGAACTTTTCATAGTCTTTTGCGCGAACATAATATTGTTCAACGGTATCGGCGGTAAGTTCTTTAGCTTTAATTTTAACGATTTCTGGGTTTTTCATGAACTTGTTGGTCAAACGCATGATGGCTGCCGGCATGGTGGCAGAAAACAGCAATGTCTGCCGGTCTGTC
Organism: Lacticaseibacillus chiayiensis; assembly: GCF_004123795.1. Lineage (GTDB taxonomy): Bacteria > Bacillota > Bacilli > Lactobacillales > Lactobacillaceae > Lacticaseibacillus > Lacticaseibacillus chiayiensis. The sequence goes on from NZ_MSSM01000006.1 coordinate 3,806, forward strand.
GGCATTTGTTCGACGATCTTTTCGATATCGTCAATGAAGCCCATGTCGAGCATTTCGTCGGCTTCATCTAATACCAAGGTATCAAGATGTTCCAACTTCAAAGTGTGCCGCCCGATATGATCAAGAATCCGTCCTGGGGTTCCGACCACGATTTGCGGGTGTTCGGCAAGTTGGCGAATCTGGCGGCGGATATCAGCGCCACCGTAGACTGCTTGCACCTTGATCTTCTTGTCGCGACCTAAACGATAAAGTTCTTCTTGGGTCTGAATCGCCAATTCCCGGGTTGGGGAAATGACCAATGCTTGGATACTCCGGTCAGCTTTATCGATGTGTTGCAGAATTGGCAAGCCAAACGCTGCCGTTTTCCCGGTACCGGTCTGTGCTTGTCCGATCACATCTTTGCCTTCCAGAACCAGTGGGATCGTCTCCGCTTGAATCGGGGTCGCCTCTTCAAAACCTGACTGTGCGATCGCCTTTAAGAGATCATGATCCAAACCTAGTTCTTTAAACTTCAAATGAGTTCCTCCTTGAGAATTCCTGCACGCGTTTACCCAAGCGTGTTTTCAAGGAATCCGCGGGCGTCACGTGCATTTTCAGTAAATGACAAAAAAACATATCTCAACAACAATAGCACGTTCACAATTGAAAAACAAGAACAAGCGTCATTGCAGGATTGTGGTGGTAACGAGCTTCCAATTCCCGTCCAAGCGCAGGCCTGTCGCGATGATAGCGCTTTGACGCTAAGGGGGCGACTGCTTATTTCATGAAAATTTTCAAGATAATAAGGGACGAACGCATTAGCTGCTGTTCGCCCCCTATTCAATGCAATCAAATTTTCTTTTAAAAAATGAGCCTTTGCTAAGCATGATCCCCAGCGATCAGTGCTGCTAAAACTGTCTCTAGATGCAACCCATGACTGGCCTTTAACAAGACCATATCATCATGGCCGACGTCATTCTGCAAATCGCGAATCATCTGGTCCTTATCAGCTAACGGATAATAATGCAAGTGATCAGGCAAATATTTATCGGCCAAAGCATCGGCCAGTGCGTGCATCTCCGACCCATATAGATAGACTACTTGCACTTCATTGGGATCAAGCGCATCGGCCAAGCCTGCATGCAGCGCCTTACTTTGTTCACCAAGTTCCAGCATGTCGCCTAACACAGCGATGTGCCGACCGGTTGCCGTAAATTCACTAAAATCGCGGATCACCGCCCGCATCGCCGTCGGATTAGCATTATAAACATCACTGAGAATCTGTTCGCCGGCATCACCGATCAGCCACTGTGTCCGATTGGCAGTCACCTGAAAATGTGCAAGTGCCTTTTGCATGACGTCAGGTTTAACATGAAATTGCCGACCAACAAGCAGCGCGGCCAACGCATTCACCACGTTATACTCGCCCATAATCGGAATCGAGAAAGTCAGATCCGGCCACTGTTCAACCGTAAACTCGGTATGATTGCGATGGCCGTTAATAGAATGCGCAAACAAGGTATTTTCTGGATGTAAGCCAAACGTTTCCCGCTTTTGGGTAACTTCTTTAGCGCGCTCCACGAGTAGCGGCTCATCACCGTTGTAAATAAAGGTCCCGTCTTCCTTTAACCCATCGATGATTTCCATTTTGGCATCAGCGATTTTAGCGCGGGTTTTGAAGAACTCGATATGTGCTTCGCCAATCATGGTGATGACCGCAACATCCGGCTCAGCTAAAGATGACAATGCGTGTAACTGTCCCGGATGATCCATGCCCATCTCAAGAACCAGCACTTCAGTATTAGGTTCCATACTCAGAATCGTCATTGGCACGCCAATTTCGTTGTTATAATTATCCGGCGTTTTCACGACATGGTATTGCGTTGCCAAAATCGCTGCCGTCATATCTTTGGTCGTTGTTTTCCCGTTGCTGCCGGTAATGGCAACAACCTTGGGATTGACTTTCATCAACAAATAATATTTGGCCAACTGCTGCATGGCCGTCAGCGGATCCGGAACAACCAAGGCTGCCAGTTTGGTCTTGATTGGTGCATGATCCGCCGCAACAAATGTCGCCACTGCCCCCGCAGCAGCGGCAGCCGGAATAAACTCGTGACCGTCACGTTCACCTTGTAAAGGAACAAATAACATCCCTGGCTTCAATCGCCGCGAATCAAAGGTTAGTCCGGTAACCACGCGCGATCCATCCGCGTCAGAAAGCGGCTGCGCTTTGATAACACGCGCAATCTCTGCCAATGTCATTTTCATCATTAACTCGACTCCAATTCTTATACGTAGAGCGTGAGCTGGCGCGCTTAGGAGTCGGAGTGTAAGCGGCCCTGGGCGTGATGGCCGGTTTTTGGCCATTGCGCTCAAGGTCCTTACACGCAGACTACTGCGCCAGCGAACGCGTTTCAACAAGAGCGTGAGCTGGGCCGCTTAGAAACCGGAGCATAAGTGGCCTTGGGCGTAATGGCCCGCTCTTGGCCATTGCGCCCAAGGTCCTTATGTGCAGGTTTCTGGCCCAGCGAACGCGTTTCAATTGAAAAAGGCAACATAAGCCTCTTCCTAGACAAACATATTCATTATAAACAGGAAACTGCCCTTTTGTAGGCAGTTTTCTAAAATTATGATTTTTTAGCAGTTTCAGCTGGCACCATCTGCCACTGATTCTTCTGGCGCATCAAAACCAGTTTACCAAGCTTACGAACGGCGGTTTCAGAAAACTCACCATCCTCAATAAGTCGATTACTCGGTTCCAGTAATGGGATTCTGATTTGCTCGCGAGAAAATCGTACGTTGCGAAAATCAAAAAGCACACCATCTTCCAGCAACGGGAACAGCTGGGTATAGGCTTGATCAGACAAAGGTGAAAAATGTTGTTGTCTCAACCGTAACCAAAACGGCTGCTCATTGGCAATGCGCCGCAAGTATTTGTTGATCGCCGCGGCCAAAAAGGCTTCAAACAACGCTTCATGCCGCAAATAGATATTCACCATGCCATTACGCAACGGTAAATAAACCAATTCATTTTGTAGTTTATAATAAAAAGGCGAACTGAGATGCGTTTTGGCATGTCCTAAGTATAGCAGTTCTGCAATCTCGTTAGGGGTCAGTTCTTGTAAAAACCGCGGACGGGCATAATCTAACCAACACCTAGTCTGACCTTCCTTACTGCACAGAAATTCGCGCACTTGATCCTGTCCGTTGATAATATTAAACCAAGTATGCGGATCTATCTGTTCTTGTTCGTTAACCGGTGGCAATAACAGCAAATGATTTGGGATTTTTTGCTGACTATTCAGCAAATCACTTGCCGAAATACCATAAGTCAAAAATAAATGTGCCAACGGTTCATGATGAACATAAATCATTGCGTTTCGCATGATTAAAACCCCTTATAACTCCCACAACTATTATACGACTTTCAGCGGCAATCTTGACCTTTCAATCAAAAAAGGAGTTTTTCGCATGTTACCCTGGCCAAACAAGATCCCACAACCTAATTTACCAACAATTCCGCAAACCGACCTCATACCTTCGACTTATTTTTCGGTCATTAAAATCGGTTGCCTGCCAAAAAGATGGTGGTTGCCAACTTCAGAACCGACTAGTGATGGCTTGGACGGAGTTGGCATTCACGCCTTCGCAACACCAGGAACCGCCGTCACTGCAGATGATCTTCCAACAGATTTTCTACCGTTTGCCCACACCGGTCATCAATATTTCGGCTTTGATTTGAGCCATGACTCGCGACGTATTCGCTACATTGATACCGAAGTCGACCAGTGGCTCACCGTTGCACCGGATTTTGACACGTTTCTCAAACGGTTGCAGCCACATCCAGTCCGTCTACCCGAACTGCCTGTCGATCCGCAAATCTTTGGCCACATGGCGGTCATTGCTACAGCCGCCGATTGGCCTGCCTTATTCGATCACGCGCGGACGTTTATGACCGGCGCGGAGCTTGGCTCGTGGCTCGTTTGGCTGGCAACTTCGGATGACTTAGCCAAACGTCAGGCCGCCGCCGAGGAATATCATTTTCTTAGCCGTTATCAGTCAAGCTTCCTCACCCCAAATACAACAATCGAGTTGCGAAAATTGTTGTCTTGAGTTAGTTTGCCTCATTGTCGCTTACCGCGATCTTCGGGTTTGAATTTAAAAGTATCTAACCACCGCAAGTCGCGTTTAATGCCAAAATATCCCAACAAGGCCAAACCTAGCGAGCCAAAGAAGTCCATGAACAAATCACCCATGGTATCCATCAATGCCGCCCGACCACGCAGCAAAACCCCACTTGCCGCCATATACCGTTGCATATTCATACCAAGTAAGCCGTCAAACGTAAATTCATAAAATTCCCACAACACGCCGATGGTTGTACCAAATGCGAGTGCAAATAACGCCATTAACAAAGGACTCGTCGTTGCTAACCGTTTTGCTGGCGTCAACGCAGCAAAAATGGCAAAGCCCAACCCCGCTAACATGGCCGCGCTGAAAAGATGCTCAAACTTGTCCCAATACGGCACGCTGTAGCACTGTAACCCAGTGCCCAACAAAACACTCAACAAAATGAAGATTTCAAACAAATAAATTAAAAGTGGCGGAAAGCGGAAATGCCACCAATGTTCCATTAACCTAGGCAAACTGACAATTAAGATCCCTGACGCAACTTGCGCCAGTAACATTGCCTGTCCGTGGAATAATGGCCGTCCGCTTATGTAAAGCCCGCCAACAATCAGCAAGTAAAGTAGATCGCCAACGATATTTAACCAATATAAAAAATTTGATCGTTTAGTCATGACGTTTCCTCTTTTCCTAAAAGGTTCTGGGCATCGATACAATTAATATATTTTTGTAAGCGCTTGGTGTAGACTCAGCTTTAGGAGGTGATTCCATGCCAATCAAAACGTTGCCTGAAGATCAATTGGTCACCATGAGTCAGACCGTCGTTAAAGAAGTCGCCAAAGCGTTTGCCTTCCCTTATTATGTCAATGATTTAACTCATGACGCAAATTTTGACACCGATCATACGGCGACAAAGCTTGAATTCGAACTCACGTTGCTAAATGATCCCGACCTTGATCGCACAATTAGTTTTTACAGCAATGCCGATGCTGACCCGATCATGGGCGGTGCCGCTTCGGCTCAGGTCACTGTTGCAGCCGGTATCACATTTATCTATCTAAATGACGGATATAAAGATTCTTATCTCATTATTATTCACGATGGCAAAGTCGTTCAAAACCTCAAGCTGGAACAACAAATTCTGTCAGGCCCTGAAGTCGAGAATCTAATCGAGCATGTTATTCCTAACGCAAAATAAGCCTTAGAACGCATAATTGAAAGTGGCCAAGTCTGGCTGCTTTTTATTATCGCTCCGTCATATAGAGAGCTTAACGCGCACCACCGCGAACAAAGTCCTGCATCGTTTTACGCTATTTTTTCCAACAAAAAAACCACCATAACGGTGGAAAAGTTTGGGGGAACTTTTTTGGGAGTGTAAGTTAATGTGTAAGCCTAAGGCAGAAATACTTCCGCCTCATTGACATCAGTATAACAAGTTCTTAGCGACTCCGTGATTCCATTTTCGACAAGTTATCCGTCTAATTAATAAATCGGCTTATATTATGATAAGTCATAGCTAAAAAGAGCAGCCCAATTGGACTGCTCTTTTGTTATTATTTCTTATCCAAACCGTACTTTTTGTTGAACCGATCAACCCGTCCATCGGCTTGCGTGAACTTCTGCTTACCGGTGTAAAACGGATGGGAATCAGACGAAATTTCTACCCGAACCAATGGGTATTCTTTACCATCTTCCCACTTGATGGTTTCTTTGGAAGTTTTGGTGGAACCGGAAATAAATTTAAAACCAGTTGCTGAATCCATGAAAACAACTGGATGATAATCTGGATGGATGCCTTGCTTCATAACCAATTACTCCTTTTGCCCTAAATCATTGCCTGATCTAGAGATACTATGACTACAACTCTAATAGTCTATCACGCGCAACCTATAAACGCAATCTCAATCAATCAATTCGACATCCGCGCCTAAACCGCGCAGTTTCATCACAACCCGATCATATCCACGCAAGATATTATCAACTTTGGTAATCGTCGTTGTCCCTTCGGCCATTAGTCCGGCAATCATGAGACAGGCACCGGCACGAATTTCTTCAGCCGCGACCTCGGTTCCCTGTAAATGATCGCAATGATGCAAGATAATCACATCATTTTCAATCGTAATGTCTGCGCCCATCCGCAACAATTCCGGAATATGGCGAACTCGCTTGGGGTAAATCGTGTCAATGATGAGTCCTTCGCCATGCGCTTTTAACATCAATGGTGTGATTGGCTGTTGCAGGTCGGTCGCAAAGCCAGGATACGGCATCGTTTTGATTTGAACCATTTTTAAATCGCCTGACGGATAGACAAAAATACTATCTTCCCCTACGTCCATGACGACACCCATTTCTTCCAGTTTAGCCAAAAAGGCGTCTAAATGTTCGGAAATGATGTTCTTAACTTTCACGCCCTCACCAACCGCTGCGGCCATGGACAAATAAGTACCGGCTTCAATGCGATCGGGGATGATAGTGTGCGAATTGTGTGCTTCAAGCGTTGGCACACCGCTAATCCGGATCACATCCGTACCAGCACCCCGAATTTTAGCCCCCATGTTGTTTAAGTATGTTGCTAAGTCGATGATTTCCGGCTCTTTGGCAGCATTTTCGATCACCGTGCGGCCTTTCGCCGTCACTGCTGCCAAAATCACGTTAATAGTAGCGCCGACAGAGACCATATCCAGAAAAATACGGGCACCGTGTAAACCTTCAGCAGGTGCTTTAATCGCCATTGCACCATGTTCATTACTCACGGATGCACCTAATGCTTCAAAGCCTTTAATATGTTGATCAATCGGCCGCGGACCAATATCATCGCCACCAGGCAACCCAACAATGGCTTTTCCAAATCGCCCTAATAACGCCCCCATGAAGTAATAAGAAGCGCGAAGACTTTTAATCTTACCATCTGGCAACGGTACGTCGTGAATTTCTGTTGGATCAATCGTCAAAACATTTTCAGTAAAATCGGATTTGACGTTCATATCATCCAAAATGGCCATCAAATTATAGACATCCTGGATATGCGGCACTGAATCGAGCGTAACCGGGGTGCGCGACAAAATTGCAGCCGGAATTAAAGCAACCGTGCTGTTCTTCGCACCGCCGATCACAACTTCACCGGACAACTTCTTTCCGCCGTGGATCAGCATTTTTTCCATTTGACTTAAATCCTCGCTTAAGGTCGTTCATTTCAAGTAGGCTGAAGCTGACCTGCATCTTTTGCTTCAAAAATAGAGCACGAACTCTGGTAGGCAAGCACATGACCCGTACGCCATGCGCTCAATATACAAGTTTAATGAATCCCTAGGAAAAAAACAAGGACTAAAAGAATAGAAGAGCGTGAGAGCATAAGTGGCCTTGGGCGTGATTGCCGGTCTTTGGCCATTGCAACCAAGGTCCTTATGTGCAGGTTTCTGGCCACGCGAACGGGTTTTGAAGCCGCTGCAGAGGATGTTAGTGTCTCTCAGCGTGATAGCCATGGGCTGGCTTTAGTCATTTGAGTCTAGAGGTCCTCACACGTAGGCTCCTGCGCCGGTGAATGCTTTTAATTCCGCTCCCCCGCGGCAAACCTACACCCATCCGCAACAAAAAAGGCCGCCTCAAAGTATCCCGCTTCAAGGCAGCCTAAATGATCAACTATTAATTTTTAAAATCGCCAGCCGATTGGATAAAGGCTTTAAACAAGCCTTCAGGTTTATTCGGTCGTGACTGAAATTCCGGGTGATACTGTGACGCAACAAAGAATTTGTTTTTCGGATATTCGATGATTTCCATCAAGCGGTCATCAGGGCTAACACCGGAAAACACCAAACCTTTGTCTTCCATTGACTTGCGATACTTAGTGTTGAACTCATAACGGTGACGATGACGCTTCTGAATTTCATGAACATTGTCGTACGCTTTTGCTGCAACGGAACCAGGCTTTAGTACACATGGATAAAGGCCAAGCCGCAGCGTCCCGCCAAGATTCTTCACACCAACTTGATCACGCATCAAGTCAATAACCGGATCCTTGACATCAGGATGGGTTTCGGTCGTGCCGGCACCCTTAAGTCCCAAAACATTCCGAGCAAACTCGATTGACGCCATCTGCATGCCAAGGCAAATGCCCAAGAATGGAATATCATTTTCGCGCGCGTAACGAATAGCCGCAATTTTGCCTTCTAAGCCGCGATCGCCGAAACCGCCTGGAACCAAGATGCCGTCAAAGCCTTGCAGCAGACTTTCGACATTATCATCATTGACATCTTCGGCTTGAAACATTTCCAAATCGATATCGGAATCCCAGTAATAGCCAGCGTGTTTAAGCGCTTCGGCAACAGAAATATAGGCATCCTTTAACGCAACATATTTACCGACCAACGCAATTTTAGTGTGGTGGGTTAAATGCTGAACCTTATGCTCAAGCTTCATCCACTCGGTCATATCCGCGGCCGGCACATCAAAGCCAAAATGATCAACGACGATCTGATCCATTTTTTGGGCCTGCAATGCTAACGGAACGGAGTAAAGCGTCTTGGCGTCGCGGGACTCAATCACGGCATTTTCCGGCACATCGGTGAACAACGCGATTTTCTTCTTCATATCTTCCGTGATCGGTTTTTCGGTCCGAACAACGAGCATGTTTGGCTGGATACCAATGCTACGCAGTTCTTTAACACTGTGCTGAGTCGGCTTAGTTTTCATTTCGTCGGCTGCCCGCAAATAAGGCACCAAACTGGCATGGATGTAGAAAACATTATCCGAGCCAACATCGCGCTTCATCTGCCGAATTGCTTCAAGGAACGGTAAGGATTCGATATCGCCAACCGTTCCGCCGATTTCCGTGATGATCACATCGGAGTCACTGTGTTTAGCGGCACGCATGATTTTTTCTTTAATCATGTTGGTGATATGGGGAATCACCTGAACGGTCGCACCAAGGTATTCACCGCGGCGTTCACGTTGCAAGACTTCAGAATAAATTTTCCCGGTTGTGACATTGCTATACTTGTTCAGGTTAATATCGATAAACCGTTCATAATGACCAAGGTCGAGGTCAGTCTCGGCGCCATCATCGGTGACGAAAACTTCACCATGCTGATAAGGATTCATGGTGCCCGGGTCAACATTGATGTACGGATCGAATTTTTGAATCGTGATCTTCAAACCACGATTCTTCAACAAGCGACCTAGGGATGCAGCAACGATCCCTTTACCTAATGACGATACGACCCCACCGGTAACAAAAATATACTTGGTCATAATCATACTCCTTTTTTAATAATCGGGAAAAAACAAAAACAAGCTCCCTATTCATGCGAACAGGGAGCTTGAACCGTATTGGCTTTACACTTTTGTAAAGCGCCCAAAATGTATATTAACCAATTGTAAGAGGTTCGTCAAGCATTAAAGTGAATTGGCTAAAATCAAGATTGGCGCGACCGATCGGGTGTTGGCCTTTTAGCCGTTGTCTCGGCTTTGCCGTTTTTCTTCACTTGCTGGAATGCAGTGAACCACTGATTGAGCGTTGCCGGATCGATTTTTAATTCTTGCTGAGCCGCGGTGCTAAACTTCTCCCATGCAGCTTTAGTCGCAGCAGTATCGCCATGAGCGCCACGCGACTCGCGGATGAATTCACCGACCAGCCGACGAAATTTCATCTGCTGCTCGCGATTCATGCGTAAGTAGTCGTGCCGTCCAGTCGTCCCCATCTGCTGAATCCCCGTCAGCTCACGGGCATCACTGTCAATGGTGAAAAACGAACGGATTGGAATCGCGATATAGAGAACGTAAGCAGCTTTCGGAAAGAAGATGGCCAGAACCATAATAGCAGCGATCATTAACACGTTTTCCAGGTTGTGGGTGCCATAAATGCTGGTATAAATCCGTTGCATTTCAGCTTTGTTGCGAGCCTGTTGATGCACGATTGTCCGGGAGATAATCCGAAAAACGGTGATCACTAAAAGGTATAATGCACCGTAAATTTCAACAGAAAGTATTTCAACGTCGCCAGACATCAGACGCGTCAACGCGGGCACCAATGACAGCAAGAATACCAAAATAAACTCCCAGATCACGATGCGCCGCGGAATCCGTTTCACCGTACTAAACAAGGTCGCCTGCTGATACCAGACGTTGGCAACAAAACAAAAACTGACAGCGTAGACACCAACTGCCAAAAAGAAATCGGTAATATGTACATGATTCTGCCAACTTTTCGCTGGCAGTTCAAGCACCATGATCGTGATGATAATCGCAATGATTGCATCAATGAATGTATCAAGACGGTTTTTAAGATCTTTTGAAATCATCTTTGTCCCTCTTATGGCAGTATCGAACGTTCAAAAAAGTCTATCATTTGGCTTCAAATGTGTCACAAAATGAGCGCTGGCTTACGCTTCTTCATAACGCGATCGTTGGCTTAGGAGTCGGCTCACGCTCACCAAAACAAAAAACCGTACCTTTTTAGAGGGCACGGCCTAAACCTAAACAACTAGTGTTTATCGCTGTCACTGTCGTCATCGTCACTATCATCGTCATCATCGCCGGAGAAATCAGCTGTGATGTCGTCGTTATCGTCATCATTGTCGCTGTCATTGTCTCCGAACTCGGCTAGCTGGCCTTCGATGCCATCTGGTAACCCGTCATCCGGGTCGTCATCGCTGTCATCGTCACTTGCAGCAGTTTTGCCGATTTTATCATGAAAAACGGTATGATCATCGTCGTCAAAATCATCGTCATCGTTATCAGCGTCAAGATCTTCATCTTCGGGATCATCGTCGTTGTAATCAATGACATCATCGTCATCTGCTACGTCAGCCAAGAAAGCATTAACTTTCTTGCGCTTCTTACGACGTGGCACTTCTTCTTCATCTTCCGGATGGTTAACTTCTTCATCGACGGAATCGTATGGATACCAAGCGCGCAGGCCCCAAACGTTATCGCCTAAAGAAATGAAGCTGCCATCCACGTTCAGATCCGTGTAGAACTGCGGCAAACGTTCACGAATTTCTTCGTCGCTCTTACCGAGATAAGTCTGGATCTCGTTGGCCAGATCAACGAACGCCATAGTATCCCCTTTTTCTTCGAGGATCTCATGGGCTACTTCGATCATTGATAATTCTGATTTATCGGCATTGGCAAATGCTTTGAGTTTCAACCGATACACGCCCTTTCCAAGTCTTTACAGTCTGTTCTCTATAGTACACGCTCATGCCTTAAATTGCAATCTTAACCGATAATTTCCCAGATGTTGGTGATTTGCGAACAATTCATACTCAACGTAAATCTCCCCTGCCACCGGATCGGTTGTCATGCGGGCATCAATGCGTGGGGTGACTGTTTCCACCGGAATAATGCCATATGGTGTTCGATAGCGCGTCAAAACCCGCTTTTCGTTGGCAAAGAAAAGCTTTAATTGCGTATCGCCATTGCTGCTACCGCGCGAAAGCTGAATATCGCCATCATCGCGCAGTTTCATGGTCACCGGCATACTGGTTCCAGCGTCTTCATCAACTTCTTGATATCGAATATAAAGTGCGTTGCCCATTTGAACCAACGTCCCTGGTTCATCAAAAACATGTGTCTCAGTGTCATCACCTTGCGTGACAAACGTCTCAAGGTGAATTTGAATCGGCACTCCTTGTGAAAGATCCATAATGTCAATCCTTTCTATAACGTATTGTACGCTCACGGGTCAACTCGGTCGAGTTTAAGCAGAGAAAATGTCTTTGTGACTGACGTGTCCTGCCACCTTCGCTATAATATAGGTAATCTACTATTAAGAAAGAGGGCGCACGATGGACCTGACATCGCTGGCCGGACAGCAAGCCGCCATTTTCCAACAGGATTTCACTAAAGAAGAAGCTTCGCTCAGCTTTGCCCATACCAATGCCCTATTAGCACACCCCGAACTCCACCCTCCACTGATGTTGCACTTTTGGACAGCAGAACAGACTGTGATCCTCGGGATGCAGGATTTAAAACTACCGCAATTCGGGCATGCCTTGCCGATTCTCGCCAACGATCATTACGGCGTCTTTGTTCGCAATTCCGGCGGCTTGGCCGTGATTGCTGATAGCGGCGTCTTGAATGTCTCGCTTTTTTTACCTAATGAAGACAACTTGTCCATCGACATGGCCTACGATATGATGACCAGCCTTTTTCGAGACGCATTCGCGAGTTTGCCTATTGCCACTAGCGAAATCATTCATTCATATTGTCCCGGTAAATACGACCTTAGTGTTCACGGACGAAAATTCGCCGGCATGGCTCAGCGGCGCAATCATGCCGGTGTGGTGGTCATGCTATATTGCAGCATCTTCGGTGATCAAAATGCGCGATGCGAGTTGCTGCGCCGCTTCTATCGGGCAGGGCATGCTAGCGCCAGTACGCACTTCAAGTTTCCGATTATTCGCTCTGAAACCATGACCACACTCAGCGATTTGCTGGGCCGCCCGCTGACCCGCAACGAAGCCATTTTAGCACTGCTAAATGCCTTGGCTACTAATGGCATTGCGGCTGATATGAATTCGATGCCGGCCATTTTGCGTGATCCCGTCTACCACAAGGCACTCGCTGCGGCTACTGCGGACCTGCGCAATCGCAATCGGCATTTGTCATAACGCGTTCCTCGGCGCAGAAACCTGCGTGTAAGAACCTTGGTTGCAATGGCCTAAGCCCGAGCCATCACGCCCAAGCCCGCTTACACTCCGGTTTCTACCCGCGCCGACTCGCGCTCACTCAATAAAAATGGGGGAACAGCATGCAATTTGAAAAATTACCGCGCGAAAAAGTCTTTCGCGATCCGGTTCATAATTATATTCACGTACAGCATCGCGTGATTCTTGATCTGATCAATACGCCGGAGTTTCAGCGTTTGCGACGGATTAAGCAGTTAGGCGTATCGGACTATGTGTTCCAAGGAGCCGAGCATACCCGGTTTGCCCATTCATTAGGCGTCTATGAGATTGCCCGTGAAATGTGCGACAATTTTGTCACGAATTACCCTAGCAAGACGCCGGGAGACGGTCTTTGGGATGATCATGAGCGTCCGGTTGTTTTGTGTGCCGCGCTGTTGCATGATATCGGTCATGGTGCCTATTCCCACACGTTTGAGCATATCTTTGGTACCGATCACGAAGCCATCACCCGCGCTATTCTTACGGATCCGCACACCAATGTCAACCGGATTTTGCGTAGTGTCAGTTCGGATTTTCCAGAACGTGTGGCTTCCGTCATCAACCACACTTATCCAAACCCGCAAGTTGTCCAGATGATTTCCAGTCAAATCGATGCTGACCGCATGGATTACCTGTTGCATGACGCTTACTATACTGGCACCAAATATGGTTTGTTCGATTTATCGCGCATTTTACGGGTTATGCGGCCGTATTCGGATGGGATCGCTTATGAGGCCAATGGGATGCACGCGGTTGAAGACTATGTTGTCAGTCGTTTTCAAATGTATCAGCAAGTCTATTTTCACCCGGTATCGCGCGGAATGGAAGTTATTTTGTCCCACCTGTTAAAACGAGCCAAATTTCTTTATGAGTCCGGCCAGTTTGAACCGGGCTTCTCGCCGCGCTTATTGGTGCCATTTTTTGAACAGTCATTTACCTTAAGCGATTATCTCAAGCTGGATGATGGCGTGCTCAATACTTATTTCACTTACTGGCTTGATTATCCAGACAGCATTCTGTGCGACTTTGCCGATCGCTTTCTGAACCGGCGACCACTTAAGTCAGTCACCTTCACCGATCAAACAGCAATGCTCTTACCAAAACTGCGCCATCTAGTGACAGAAGCCGGCTTTGATGCCCAGTACTACACAGCAGAAAATGATAGCTTCGATCTACCATACGATCAATACGATCCCGCCTCCGCCAATCCGAAAACCCAAATCGAAATCATGCAAAAAGACGGCACCCTCGAGGAGTTGTCAACTTTGTCCCCGCTCGTGGCGGCGCTTAGTGGTCGGGCTACCGGTGATAAACGCTTCTATTTTCCAAAAGAAATGCTTGCCACTGAGGACAGCAACCTCTTTTCATCGATTTATGAAAAATTCCAGCAATACCTGCTAAATGGCGGCGTTATTGATCCTCACTTGCACGATTAGTCTTTTCACCTTCAGCGTTTAGGTTGCTGGGCCAGCCATTTAGCAACGGCCCAGCGATGCGTCGGACGCTTGAGTTCCGCCAATGCCAGATCAATGGGCATCAGCATCAACGTGTTGAACGTTTCCAAAGGATCTTGGACAAACGCCAGCTCGTCACAGGCAAAAAAAGTTGCCGGATGATAATACGCGGTTTGCCGATGGTGGGAATAAAAATATTCTGACGACTTGCCCAGTTTTTTGGTCACATGAACCGTCGCGCCAAATTCCTCAAGCAATTCACGCGCCAAAGTTGCCTCAGGCGTTTCACCTTTTTCAACTCCGCCACCCGGTAAAAACAAAGCATGGTTCGGGGCTTGTAAAATTAGCAGTCGTGCACCGCTGTGGTCCGGAATCACGCCATACGCGCCAATTCGGGTGTGATAATCTAATTTAGGATCTTTTCGACCAAACACTGGATCAATCATATGGCATCCCTCCGCTTTTGACCACATTATACCCTAACCAATTTCTAACCTCTACATAAGGAGTCCTTTCGATGACTGTTCAGGAAACGTTATTTGTTTTTTCAATTCCCATCGTGCTGGGAATCATCTTTGCCATCAGCTTTACGGTTGAGCCGCGCCGCCTAATTAATGGTTGGCTGTTCAATCTGTTTGCGGTTGCCTTCCTGTTTACACTCGCTTTAGCCATTTTAGGGTCAAGTAATCTACTGCTGATTTCGGTTGCGGGTACGCTGTTCGTCATCACCGTGCTGATTGTCATTCTCATATTCACCTTACACTTGTTCTGGCTGTTGTGGAATGCTATCTTGGTTTGGCGGCGTGAAGGCCATTCATTGAGCAATATGTTGACACTTTACATCGCTATCGGGTTACTTTTATTGGAGATTGCCGCTTCATTCGGGCGCCGATTTATTCCGGAGCCGATCTACATCACTTTAGCTGTTTTCTTCAGTTTCGGTGGTCTGTATATTTTGCTAACGCTTTACAACTTCCTGACAGTACTCATCCTGTACAATCTGCGACCGCAGCCGCACAACCGCACATTTCTCATTGTGCTCGGTGCTGGCTTACTCCATGGCGATCAGGTTTCACCATTGCTCGCCAGCCGCATTGACACCGCCATCAAGTTTTATCATAAGCAGATTAAAAAAGGACGCCCGGCTCCGCGAATTATATTCTCCGGCGGCAAGGGTAGCGACGAGACAATCTCCGAAGCACTGGCCATGCAGCGCTATGCTTTGGGAAAAGGCATTCCGGAAAAAGACACCCTGTTAGAGGACAAGTCCACAACAACACTGGAAAATATGACTTTTTCCAAGCGCTTGATTACACAGGAAATTGGTGAGGCGCCGTACAAAGCTAGCTTCTTTACCAACAACTACCATCTTTTCCGTGCTGGTATTTATGCCCGCATGGCGGGAATTGATGCCAATGGCGTTGGCGGCAACACCTCCTTTTATTTTCTGCCTAATGCAGTCATCCGCGAATACCTTGCCTTGGTAGTGCTTTACAAACGGCGGCATGTCATTGCGTTTGGCGTGATTGTGTTCATAGCACTTGTCCAACTACTGCGAGGCTGGTAACTGCTGCAAGCCATTTGCGTGCGGAAGCTGGGTTATTTCGATATACTGGATTTAACTGTACCAAGTTTCAAATCATGAGGGGTGTGAGCGATGTTAAAAGAATTCAAAAAATTCATCATGCGCGGTAATGTCTTGGATCTTGCTGTCGGGGTTATCATCGGGAGTGCTTTTACCGGCCTGGTTACCTCCTTGACAAAGAATCTGATCAACCCGATTCTGTCCATATTTGCCGGCAAAACAGATCTGAGCGGTTTGTCATTCACGCTGTTAGGCGCCAAATTTACATATGGCAATTTCCTTAACGACGTGATCAACTTTTTGATCATTGCCTTTGTTGTCTTCTTAATCGTGCGCAGCGTCAACCGCTTCCTCCCTGCCAAGCCGGCAAAACCGACTGGCCCGACACAGACAGCATTACTTGAAGAAATTCGTGACCTTTTGAAGGAAGAGGATGCTAAGACTAAAAATTAACGACTGATCATATGAACATTCATTATGTGTAACAAAAAGCGGTTCAAGGGAGTTGCAAAGCTCACCTGAACCGTTTTTTTGGTCTTCGCTGTTATTCTACAAAAAGTGTGTCAATTGAGTCGCCGCCAAACGTACTTCAGCCATTTGATGAGCAGTGCTCCGATCCAGAGCAACGGGGCAGTCAAAACCAGAAATAACTGAAAGGCAAACCGAACAATGAAAGCACTGATGCGATCGATTCCGCCACTTTCCAATATTGAGGCCATGACTGGCGTCGTACTGTAAATGAAATTCTGATAGACATTCATGTCCTTTTTCATTTCTGCGACGTAATCTTTGGTGGATCGACCGGTAGTCGCCAAGCGTTGTGCGTTACGTTCGATTTTATCGAGAAAACTCGGTGCCACCCCTAACCAGCTCACTAGTAAATAAACGTCGCCGAGTGTCAATCCGACGCTAAGTCCATTCGTCTTTTTCAAGTGAAAGAACAACGTTAATAAGGCATATGCCGCAAATAATCTGATTCGCTTTTGCATAGGCAACAATCCTATCTCTGACGCCAAAGCCGCTGTCAGCAAGCAGATACACATTCGTGTCATTGGTTTATGCGGAAAAAGCGTCTTCACCTTATCTTATTTCAAATGAATCGCTAAAACACCATATTCGACTTCCTGCTGTTTCGAATAAATCCGGTAAGTATCACTAACCATTTTAGCCACTGAATCAGTTGGGGCGCTGCCTACGCTGGTTCCTTGATAATGATCATATAATTGCGCGAAACTGGCGAATTTTTCAAGTTTAGCGACCCGTTTACTCATTTGCTGCTGTGTCACCAAATCTTCAAAAACAATCAGATCACCCACCCGCAGTTGCTGCCGCTTTTGGTCATTTAATCTGATTTCAATAGTCTTGCTGCCTTCTCGTACCAGCTCAAATTGATCGTGCATGAGCCCCATTTTCATATTGTCACCTTCTTTCCGCAAGAATCTGCGCAAATCCTAAACTTTAGCCGAATTCGACAGCCTACGAGCCTTTCCGTTAGGCGCTAGCATTCATATAAGAATGGTCATGTTGGTTGTTTCTCAATTATAATTCAACAAATAAAAAGCCGCATCTCAAATGAAGATGCAGCTTTTGGTTTGCTTTCTTAAGTTATTTCGTAAACCGGTTCTCAAACAACGGCGTCACGGAACGGTTCTCCTGAATCCGCATGATAGCGCGACCCATCAACGGTCCCACGGAAACAACATCGAGTTTGTCAATGTGCTTATCAGCTGGCAAATTAATTGAATCGGTGACAACGACTTTTTCAATGGCTGAGTGGGTTAAGCGTTCCACCGCCGGGCCAGAGAAGATTGCGTGGGTTGCGGCTACCAGAACTTCAGTTGCGCCGGCATCTTTTAAGGCTTGAGCTGCAAGTGTAATGGTTCCGGCAGTATCGATCATGTCATCGATGATGATACATTGCTTCCCAGTCACGTTACCGACAATGTTCATGACCTCGGCAACATTTGGCCGCGGACGCCGCTTGTCGATAATAGCAATTGGTGCTTTAAGGAATTCTGCTAACTTACGGGCGCGGGTAACCCCGCCATGATCGGGTGAAACGACAACGGTGTCGGCACCGTCATAATGATTCCGCAAGAAGTAGTCGGCCAACAAAGGCGCACCCACAAGGTGATCCACTGGAATATCGAAGAAACCTTGAATTTGGGCAGCGTGCAGATCAAGCGCCAGCACACGGGTCGCGCCCGCGCGTTCAAGCATATTGGCAACCAGTTTCGCCGTAATCGGTTCACGTGAACGCGCTTTGCGATCTTGCCGAGCGTAACCGTAATAAGGCATCACAACATTGATGGTGTGGGCAGATGCCCGCCGCAACGCATCAATCATAATCAGCAATTCCATCAAGTTGTCATTCACTGGGCTGGATGTCGACTGGATCAGATAAACATCATCCCCACGAATACTTTCCTCGATGTTGATCTGAATCTCTCCATCGCTAAAACGTTTCACTGAGGATTTCCCCAGCTTGACACCAACCTCAGCAGCAATTTTTTCTGCTAACGGTTTGTTCGAATTCAAGGCAAAAATCTTTAATCTCGGGTCACCGTACTGCTCAGACATATCTTCCTCCACGAATTATTATAGGCTGCGAAAAATTGTTCCACAAAAAGCTTAGCGAATTGACGAAAAAAAGCAAGCACATAAGACGAATTATAACCTAATTCCAATCTGGATCGTTCGCGACCGACAACCGTTTCCAGTAATCCTCTTTCGTCGTTTGGCGGGCACGGGCGATGGCCATTGCATGAAATGGCACGTCTTTAGTAATAGTCGACCCTGCCGCAATAAAGCTATGATCTGCCACTTCAACTGGCGCCACAATATTTGAGTTGGATCCGATAAACGCATGATCGCCGATCGTACTTTGCCACTTTTTAACCCCGTCGTAGTTGACGAATACCACGCCGCATCCAACGTTTATGTCAGTACCGAGTGTTGCATTGCCAACATACGTGAGATGGCCGACCTTAGTACGCGCACCGATTTTGGCCTTCTTAATTTCCACAAAGTTCCCCAGATGGACATATTCGCCGATATCGGCATCCGGCCGCAAATGCGAGTTAGGGCCGATGTCGCTGTGGGCACGCATGATGGCATGCTCAATGGTCGAGCTCGTGACGGTTACATCGTTTTCCAGCGTGGCATCGATGAGTTCGGAATGTGTGCCAATGTGGCAATCCTCACCGATGACGGTTTCACCCTTCAAATAAACGCCGGGTTCAATAACCGTGTCAGCGCCAATCTGAACATCCGTATCAATGTAAGTGGTTGCCGGATCGATCAAGGTAACGCCGCTACGCATATGCTGTTCGTTGATCCGTTGCTGCATGATGCGTGTCGCTTTGGCCAATGCAACGCGATCATTAACGCCTAACGATTCTGTGTAATCCGGCATTTGATAGGCGGCCACTTTTTCCCCGGCTTCACGCAAAATACCAAGAACGTCCGGCAAATAATACTCGCCTTGCGCATTGTTGTTTTTAACCCGATGCAATGCCTTAAACAGCGACTGGTTATCAAAAACGTAAACGCCCGTGTTGATTTCGGAAATGAGCGCTTCTTCCGGAGTGGCATCTTTTTGTTCGACATTCTTAACAACATTGCCATCAGCGTCGCGAATAATCCGGCCATATCCAGTCGGGTCAGGAGCATTGGCCGTCAAAATAGTGGCTTTTGCGCCCTTCGCTTCATGATAGGCAAACAAGTCATTTAACGTTTTCGCGGTAAACAGCGGCGTGTCACCACTCATGATCAGTGTGGAGCCGTCTTTTTGGCCTAATAACGGCTCAGCCTGCAAAACTGCATGGCCAGTACCAAGTTGCTCTTCTTGTAAAACAAATTCAGTCCGGCTGCCAAGCGTTTTCTCAACCGCTTCAGCGCCGTGGCCCACGATTGTCACAATGGCGTCCGGATGAATCGCCCCAACCTGACTCACCACATGCTCAACCATGCTCTTACCACAAACCGGCTGTAAAACTTTATAATATTTCGACTTCATCCGCGTCCCCTTACCGGCCGCAAGAATGATGGTGAATTTCTTTGACATGCTAATGCTCCATTCCTAATTGTCTTATTTCATAATAGACCAGCGTGGCAGGGGAGACAACAAGTGAGCGTGAACTGGGCCGGTTAGAAACCGAAACATAAGCGGACTCAAGCCTAAATGGCTGGTCGTTGGCCATTTAGCTTGAGGTCACTGACATTCCGCCCCCTAACCACGCCAGTTCACGCTCACGCAAAAAGCAGATCCGCCTGCGCACGGATCTGCTTCCAAAAACTGCCGTCACTGCTCGTCATCAGCGGTGTGTTGCTTAACATCAGCCGAAACTTTTAATGTACTAATCTGAGTGGTATCCGCCCACGCATCGTAGAAGAAGCGATAATGCCGCGTGAACGTTTCCCAAATGAAATTGAGAACAACCAGGACCGATATTAAGCCAAAGAATCCCAATGCGGCAAGATTGATCTCAGTCTGATGTCCTAAAACAACATACTCAATCAAAAAATTGCTAGCGCCAATCAGACTTGAATAAGCTAGGCCATATAACAAAGCTTCCCGCAACAGAAGTCGCCAAAAACCAACCGGACGGCCATCAGTACGAACAATTTTAATCCGAACCAAGCTCTTGCCTAAGGTTTTCCCATCATTAAAGACTGGCCAGATAACGAAAACAAAGAACAGTGGCAAAACCATTTCGCTCAAGAAATCCGGCAACTGTGCCCACCCAAGTAAGCGGAACAAAAACCTGATCATCAAGCTAACGATGGTGCTTAATATCATAAAATCAATAAAAAAAGCAACTAGGCGGCGCATCAACGTCACCCGAACACCGCGCGCCTGACTTTTGGCATCCATCGTATCCCGAGACGGTAACGCCTGCATGAGAATGGGAGCCAAAACACCACCGATCAAGCCGCCAGTAGTATTAAGAATCAGATCATCCACATCAAACAGTCGATACGGCCGTGGATAGAAGCCATACAGCCCTGACAACTGGGTCAGTTCAAAGAAAAGACTCAAGCCAAAGCTCATTATGATGATCTGCGGCACACTGCGTTTAAAATAATAGCGCAGATAAAAACCAAAGGGGATCGTCAAGACGATGTTAAAGAATGGCTGGATAAACGCGGATTGTTTCAACGCCGCCAACCATGTGTGCGGATTGGTCGGAGAAAAGACCGTCGTGTGAATAAAGTAGCGCAAAGCCATGAACGGAATCAGATTATATTTTGGTCCGGTAAACTGCGCAACTGCCTCGCGTGACGGGAGCGGTAAGATAATCAGAAAATAAGCTGATAACAGGTAAAATATGAACGAATAGATCACGATCGCCCGCCACCAGCTAAACGCACCGTAACGCCGATAAACAATCACCAGAAACGGTAGCGCAAGCACTAATGCTAAAAACGGGAACGTGATCAGTGCCGTTTTAACCGGTCCGAGGTAAGCACTCATTGATGGCTCACCTCAAGCAGCTGCTGATTCTGACTAAGAAAGTTCCCGGCGGTGGCATGGAGGGTGTTCGCCTTGGTGTCAACCTTATCAACCCGAATCAGTGATGTATATTCATTGACCATCCGATCACCATCGAACTTGCCTTCTGCAAAGACGGTGATGCCAACCATTTCGGCATTAAATTCGTCAATCAACGCCTTCATGCCATTGACCGTGCCACCGCCTTTCATGAAATCGTCGACAATCAGTACCCGCGAATTTGCCGGAAGACTACGCTTGCTCAGCTCCATTTTCTCGATCCGCGCCGAGGACCCGGAGACATAGTTGACGGAAACAGTCGAGCCTTCAGTAATTTTGGAATCGCGTCGGACGATGACAAACGGCACATTCAGATACTGGCTAACACTTTGGGCAATGGGAATACCCTTGGTCGCAACGGTCATCACCGCGTCGACCTTGGCATCGCGATACTGGGTGGCAATCAACCGGCCAATTTGTCGTAACACACTAGGCGTCCCGAGCAAATCCGAAAGATAAACATAGCCACCTGGCAACAGGCGATCAGTTTCCGACAGCCGCTTAGCCATGGCAGCAATAAACTTCTCGGCCTCATCTTCGCCCATGATCGGGATGTACCGCACACCGCCGGCCGCTCCCGGAACCGTCTCAAGAATTCCGGTTTGTCGTTGCGCAAAGGTCCGTCTTACAATTGCCAGGTCCTCACTAATCGAGGATTTGGCACTTTCATACCGCTTAGAAAAAAAAGTCAACGGTATCAGCGTATGCGGCCGTTCTAACAAGTACCGGGTCATATCGATCAAGCGATCACTGCGTCTTACTTTCATTTGTTCCGCTCCTAACTCCGAATATTTAGCCTAATGCTAACATTCCGTGATAATCTTACCAAGTATAAATGCTTTTGCCGAAAATTTCGACCCTTTTAATCGAATTTCTCACCGAACGTTCGCATTTGTTCATTTTTACGTCTCTCACCTTACAAGTCGTATCAGTGGTCTCCCGCCTCATTCTATATTAGAATGGTTATAAAGAGAGGTAGGGAAAAGTATGAATGCTTTTGAATTACACCATATGACTTTTGCGCCAACAAAAACGGCTATCCTAAATGACATCAATCTGGATATTCCTTGGGGAATTGATCTTACCATTGCCGGGCACTCCGGGTCTGGCAAAAGTACGCTGCTGCGCCTGCTTGCCACGCTACTGACGCCGACAAGTGGCACGATTCTATACAATGGTAAGCCTCAGTCTGATTACGATCCAATTCTGTATCGGCGCGAAGTATCTTATTGCGCCCAGCAACCTGCCTTGTTTGGTGCCACTGTGGCCGATGATCTACGTTTTCCATTCACGATTCGCAACACTGAAATGCCGCGTGAGCAAGCTGAAGCCGCGCTGGAAAGCGTCGATCTGGCGAAAACCATGCTCGACGCACCAACACAAAACCTGTCCGGCGGTGAACGACAGCGCGTTGCTTTATTGCGTCATCTATTCTTTCCGCCTAAAGTCCTGCTGCTGGATGAGGTCACGACCGGATTGGATCCGGACACAAAAGCTGTGATCCACAACCTGTTGGACCGCCAAAACAAAAAGGGGATTACCCTTGTCAGCGTGACTCATGACGAAAGCGAATTGCACATGGCAAAGAATCTCATGACGTTGGTAGACGGCCAATTTGAGGAGGTAACGCTAGCATGAATAGTCAGTTAATTGTATCACCTCTGGCACTGCTACTGGCGCTCATCCTAGTCGTCATTGCGCTGGCCATCAATCTTAAAGAAGCGTTGGGGATGACCCAAGATCTGATCGTCGGTGTCGTGCGTGCGGTCATTCAGCTAACGGTTGTCGGCTTTGTTTTGACCTATATTATTAAAGTCAACACGGTTTGGTTAACGCTAGCCATGGTGGCCATCATTATTTTCAACGCTGCGTGGAACGCCAAAAAGCGTGCCGGCACCATTCCCGATGCGTTTGTCACTAGCTTGCTGGCCGTTACGACAGCAACCGGGCTCACGCTGATTATGCTGGTTTCCGTCCGCGCCATTCGCTTCATTCCTGCACAAATTGTCCCAATCAGCGGCATGATTGCCAGTAACGTCATGGTAGCGACCGGCTTGGCATACCGCAGCCTCAACACCGAATTCACGGATTTGCGACCGCAAGTCCTCGAGCGTCTTGCCCTGGGAGCCAACCTTAAACAAGCCAGTCAAAAACTCATCGTCAACGCCATTAAAACCGGCATGGCGCCAACAATCGATTCAGCAAAAACGGTCGGGCTGGTCAGCTTGCCCGGCATGATGTCCGGTCTGATCTTTGCCGGCATTGATCCAACAAAAGCCATTATGTACCAGATCATGGTCACCTTTATGTTACTGGGCGCCACGAGTCTCGGCAGCTTCATTGCCGTTTATCGCAGTTATCCACGCTTTTATAATGATCAAAAGCAATTACGATAATCATTAGCCAGTTCGCATCAAACAAGCATAAAAAGTTGCTGTAGAAGTAAAGTCAAATTACTTCTGCAGCAATTTTTTTAATTCCAAAATGCTGAGCGTTCAGTAAGGATTTTCCATCTTGTTATCCGGCAAGAACGGGCCATATTCGACTTGAATGGTCGTGTGTGCGATGTCAAAACTCTCACGCAGCGACAGGCTCAAGGCGTCTAGAAAGGCGTCGTTGCCTTCAGGTGTCGTTCGAACCACATGGACCGTCAGCGCGACATCGGTTGTGCTGAGTGCCCAGATGTGCAGATCGTGGCACGAGGCAACTGTCGGATAGGCATCGACCAAGGTTTTGACGGCAATCGGATCAATTTCCTTGGGAACGGCCGCCATGGCGAGGTTGACAGCATCCCGCAATAGGTTCCAGGTACCAATCAAGACCATAATGGCGACCACAATGGACATGACCGGATCAAGCCATTCCCAGCCCGTCAGCATAATCAACCCCCCGGCGAACACAACGCCCAACGAAACGCCGGCGTCGGCTGCCATGTGCATGAACGCACCGCGAATATTCAAATCGTGTTGCGAGCCACTGTGGAAAAGGATTGCAGTTGCGCCGTTGACCAAAATCCCCACTCCGGCAACCAGCATCATCCAGCCGCCTTCAACCGGCGCATTTTGCGACAGACGGGTGATCGCTTCGACAATGATCGCGCCCATTGCCACTAGCAAAAAGGCTGCATTTGCCAAAGCGGCCAGAATCGATGAACTTTTGTAACCATATGTACGCTGAACGGTCGGATGGCGATTGGATAGCCACTCGGCAAACCACGCCAACCCTAAGCCTAAAACATCGCTCATATTGTGAATCGCATCGGCAACCAACGCAACCGAACCAATCCCGATCCCAAAAGCAATTTCCGCAATAATGTAAACCAGATTAAGCAAAATACCCCAAAAAAACGCCTTGTTTGGCTGAACCTGTTCCATATCGTCAATGCC
The DNA here is from genome assembly GCF_004123795.1 of Lacticaseibacillus chiayiensis. Classification (GTDB taxonomy): domain Bacteria; phylum Bacillota; class Bacilli; order Lactobacillales; family Lactobacillaceae; genus Lacticaseibacillus; species Lacticaseibacillus chiayiensis. The sequence goes on from NZ_MSSM01000006.1 coordinate 28,558, forward strand.
TCATTTCTTCCCCCATCATGGTTTAGTGATCCCTAAAAATCAACCCCTAAGCCTACGACCATTTGCTGGCAAACAAAACGGCCGCAACAAATATACTTCCCTGCAAAAACCTTTCATGCTGTTGTAAACGCGCATTGCCCGCGAATGCTTTTGGCAAAGGCCAAAAACGGTCGGGCCGCTGCCGGACATCTGGGCAATCTCGGCGCCATACTTCTCTAGCCGGTGTTTAAGCGCCGTCATCTCGGGGTACCGACTGGCCGTAATTTTCTCCAGACTATTCCCCATGCCGCTGATCATTTGATTAAAATCATGGTTCTGAATCCCGGCGACAACACGTTGGGTCTTCGGATGTTCAAGCCCGGCTTGATAGTTGATAGCATTAAGAATGCTCGGTGTCGACACCGATACCCGCGGCTTGGCAAGGACGACCCAAAAATTGGGTAAGCTACCCAACGGCGTCACAACATCCCCGCGTCCCGTGACCAACGCCGTCTCCGAATAAACGCAATACGGAACATCGCTATCCACACTTAGTCCAATCCGCGCCAATTGCGAACGACTATAGCCTAACTTCCAAAGCGAATTCAAGCCGCGTAACACGGCAGCAGCGTCACTTGATCCGCCCCCCAGTCCAGCCGCAACTGGAATATGCTTTTCAATATGAATCCGCGCCCCTTGGCGGATATTGGCATGACGCTGTAACGCCACTGCCGCTTTATAGGCCAGATTACGCGGATCCTCCGGTAAAAAGCCGCTGTCCGTGGAAACCTTGATCGTGAGGTTCGGCTGAATCGTCACATAATCAGCCAAGTCAACTGATGTCATGACCATCTGCCACTCATGCTCGCCGTCAGCATGACGATACAAAGCATCCAGGCTGAGATTAATCTTGGCCGGTGCCTTTTCGATTAGTTCCATCTAACCACCAGTCTCTGGTGATGCATGGATTTGTAGCTCATATCTGGCCGCCACAAACGCCGTTGCATGCATCTTCCGTATAGTTATTTTTAGTATACTGTTTTGTGTTGTGATTTTCATTGCCGGATTTTAAAAACAGCGTTAGAAGTTAACGGCAAGCAAAAGGCCCTGATGCAAAATGCATCAGGGCCTCCCGAAATAACGATTTAATCGTCGGTTACTATCTGAAATTATGACGCTTTTTCTTCGCCTTCGAAGGTGATCTTGATTGACTTGGTCAAAAGATCTGCGTAACTGTAAGAGACACGCTCGAACGCATTCTCACTTTGGTCAAGATCGACCACAAAAATAGCCGGATAGGTTTCCTTCAAGGTCCCCCGCCGCCGCGTCACTTTCTTGCGTCCAGCTTGTGCAACGACCGTTAAGTTCTCACCGATTTTTCCATCGAGCTTATGTTTGATGCTTGCTAGTGTGATTGGCATGCACTTCACCTCTTAAGTAGCATTCTACCACGAAAGCAAGAAGTTTGCAATTATACCACGCAGTCTTGCTGATCGCAAGTAATAACAGACGCGTCATAACTGCGTCGCTTCAGGCGTCAGCGTGCACGTCAAGCCCTTCTGCTCGTATCGCCGTATCCAGCCGTGCAAAGTCTGCAATTGCCAACTGTTCTGCCCGCGTTTCAGGCGCGATATTTGCCGCGGCCAATGCTGTGCGAATCGCGGCCCTGTTCTCCTTACCAAATAACACAATCAGATTGTTCCAAAGCGTTTTCCGCCGGGATGCAAATGCGCCGCGTACCAAGCGATCGAAACCGTCTGGGTTGGTGATGTCTGCCAGTGGCTCGTAACGTTGGGCTAACGTCACAATCGCCGAATCGACATTAGGTGCCGGAACAAAGGCATGACGGCTGACCGTAAAAGCCGTCCGCACATCTGCCACCAGCTGCACAGCAATGCTCAAACTTCCATAATCTTTCGACCCCGGGGCTGCACTCAATCGCGCTGCAACCTCTTTTTGCATCATCACGGTCATGCTATGCAACGGCAAGTGTGCTCGCAGTAGGTGAAGTAAAATCGGCGTCGTGATGTAATAAGGGAGGTTCGCAACCACCTTTAGGGTATGTTGGCCGTCAAAATGGGCTGCCACAAGCGCACTCAAGTCGGTTTTCAAAACGTCCTCGTTCACCACTTCAGTATTTGGATAATCAGCCAGCGTCTCGGCCAAAATCGGCAACAGGCGCTCGTCAATTTCCAATGCGACCACATGATGAGCACTGTCAGCGAGAAACTGCGTCAAAGCGCCGATGCCGGGACCAATTTCGATCACATCGTCTTGCGGCGACAAATCGGCTGCCGCCACAATTTTTTGCAAAATGTTCGGATCCGTCAAAAAGTTCTGTCCGAGACCCTTACGCATGTGAAAGCCATGGCGCTTCAAAATAGCGTTGGTCACGGCTGGCTGTGCGACTTTTTCATGCATGGTCATGTCGGCCTCCATTCACCTGATCAAGTGCCGCAAAAAACGCCGCCCGCGTGATGCGAAATTCCTTCAGCCGGCGTAGCAACTGTTTGCCATTCGTGTAGCCGATGTGAAGCAACTCGCCAAGCTGCTCGCGCCGGTATCGCGAGTCCGTACCGCCAATTAGGCCGGCCGTCAGCAAATCCTTTTGGCTGATGACTTGTGGCGCATCCGGCGCTTCGGTAAATAAGTGCTGAAGTGCCGCGCGCAAGGCTGCCGGCGTCGCATGCTCGATGCCAAGTGACCCTTTATGTGCCGGAACCCCTTCAGCCCGCGGCAAAAAGGCATGCGTCACACCTGGAACAGCCCGCGAAATTGTTTTACGAATCTTCTCACCGGGAAAATCCGGATCGGTAAGGACAATCACCCCGCGTTTAGCCTGAGCCTGGCGAATGCGCGCCAACGTCGCCTCGTCAATCGCACTGCCGCGGGTTTCAATGGTATCAATATCGCCAAAAGTTTCTTTTAATCGCTTCGTATCATCGCGGCCTTCTACAACCACAATTTGTTTAATCGTTGTCATGCGTCTTCCTTTAATCTGAAAATGTGGTGGGCATTGTCCCAGGTCTGTTGGGCAATAACCTCAGGGGTGGTGTCGCGCAGTTTGGCCAATGCTTCAACCACATAGCGTGTGTAGCCTGGTTGATTTTGCCGGCCGCGGTACGGTGTCGGTGTCAGGTACGGCGCATCGGTTTCTACTAATAAGCGGTCGCTCGGAATGATTTTGGCACTGGCATGTTCTTCCGGCGCGTTTTTGAAGCTAACAATGCCCGAATATGAAATATATAGGCCCGAGTCCAAAAAGTGTCGCGCCCAGTCTGCATCGCCGGTGAAGCTGTGCATGATCGCGCCAAATTCTTCGACATGTGCTGCTTTTAAAATATCGTAAGTATCTTCAAACGCATCGCGACTATGGATCGACACCGGCATGTGTAAGGAACGGGCCAAATCTAGCTGACGGCGAAAGACGCGGCGTTGGATCTCGCGCGGCGAGGTGTCCCAGTGGTAATCCAACCCGATTTCTCCTAACGCCACTACTTTAGGATCCGCCAACTGCTTCAGCAACAATGCTTCTTTTGCTGCGTCGTAATCCTGACTCGACTCGGGATGCCACCCGACAATGGCGTATAAGTTGGGATACTCGTGTGCTAATGCCAAAGCGCCAGCATTCAACGCCGTATCAGAGCCGACAATCGCCATCTTTTTGACGCCCAGCTGCCGCGCTGCCTCAATGTAATCGGCTTCCTTGCCGTGATAAGGGGTGTCATTTAAGTGGGTATGCGAATCAAAAATATCCATTCAATCACTGCTTTCTTTCTGCTTCTGCCATTAATGGCGGTAACAAACGGGCCACCTGACTCGGCTTCTCAGCAGCAAACAGGTGTTGCAACTGCACCACTGGCGACTGAGTCAACGCGCGGATCAACTGAGCGATTCGCATCGGCTGCTCCTTGGGTACCGGATTCATCAGCATAAACGCCCACTCAACTGGCAATAACCGGCTGGCATCGGCCAAATCCTTAAACGCAACGGGAATTTCAAAATGAACCACTACTAATCGCGCTTGTTGCACCAAGTCGCCTTCCAGATGCGGAATCGCAATGTTAGGCAGTCGATCAGCAAGCTGATTCAGCTGCATGCCGGACGGGAACGTCTTTTCACGCTCGATCAACGCTGTCTTTCCTGCTGGCAGCATCACCTTTTGAGCCACGAGCTCGTGACTGATCACATTAAAAAAGTCTTCTTGCGTTGGTGTGTGCAAAAAATAAACCAACGGGGTCGTGCCAAATTCAGCCAAGTGTTTCACCTATCTTTTCGTAAATTCGATATGGTTAGAGTATAGCACGCTGTTTGCTCTGGCTCATGATCCGTTCCGCTTTTGGTGATAGCTTCAATTATTCACCGATTTTCTTTGATTTTCATGAAAATAATCGGCGAAAAATGTCTATTGTTGTCATTTTGTTCTATACTGACCTTGTACTGAACATTTAAGGATTACCTAGGAGGTATTTTTACATGTCTGTTAAACTTACTGCTGGTCAGTTAGCACATTTGAAGCAATTGTCCAATGACGACAATGTGATCTCTGCTTTGGCCATTGACCAACGCGGCTCCCTGAAGAAGATGCTCGCAGCTGCAGCCAACAAGCCGGCTGATGAAACCACCATCGTTGATTTCAAAAAGGCTGTTTCTGAAGAATTAACCAAATACGCCAGTGCCATTTTGCTGGATCCGGAATACGGCTTACCGGCTGCTAAGGTACGCGATCCTAAGTCAGGTCTGTTGCTTTCTTATGAAAAGACTGGCTACGATGCTACCGAACCTGGCCGCTTCCCTGATTTGATCGACAACCAAAGTGCTTTGCGCATTAAGAACGAAGGCGGCGATGCGGTTAAGTTCTTGCTGTACATCGATCCGGACGAACCAGACGCCATCAACGATCGCAAGTATGCCTTTGTTGAACGTGTCGGTGCCGAAGCTAAGGAAAACGATCTGCCGCTCTTCCTTGAACTGGTTTCTTACGATGGCAAGACCAACGAAACCGGCACAGCGGCATGGGCCAAGGCTAAGCCGGAAAAGGTGATCAAGATCACCAAGGAATTCAGCAAGCCGCAATACAATGTTTCCGTTTTGAAGCTTGAAGTTCCGGTTGACCAGAAGTTTGTTGAAGGCTTTACCGACGAAGGTGTGACGCCGGTTTACAGCAAGGAAGAAGCTGCTAAATACTACAAGGCACAGTCCGATGCAACGGATCTGCCATTCATCTTCTTGTCTGCCGGTGTTTCCAACGAATTGTTCCTCGAAGAACTTAAATTCGCCAAGGAAGCAGGTTCAACCTTTAATGGTGTCCTCTGCGGCCGGGCAACTTGGAAGCCAGGTGTTAAGCCATTTGCTGCTGAGGGCGAAGCTGCTGGTAAGAAGTGGCTGGAAACCGATGGCAAAGCTAACATCGATCGTTTGAACAAGGTTTTAGCTGAAACTGCTACCCCTTGGACCAACAAGGTTGAAGGTTAGTTCTGATAAATTGAGTAAGTGATAAGGCTGGCCGCATTGTGGTCAGTCTTTTTTTGAACGTGAACTGACGCGATTAGGGGCCGGAGTGTAAGTGGCCTTGGTCGTTGATCGGACTTTGAACATCGCGACCAAGGTCCTTACACGTAGGCCCCTGCACCGGTGAACGCGTTATGGTGAGGGTAAACTGCTGAAACATAAATATGAACTAGCCATTGCAGCCCAACAGCACAGTGGTAGACTAGTTATGAATGCGTTTTCCCATACTAGGAGGTAATTTGTTTGATCACGATTGAAAATAATCAGTTCAAAGCAGGCATTGCCGAACGCGGTGCCGAGTTGCAGTCTTTAGTTAACAAAAGCGACAACTACGAGTATATCTGGAATGGCGATAAGGCTTTCTGGAAACGCCATGCACCGATTCTTTTTCCTACGATCGGCAAATCGAATGAAGATCAGTATCGGCTAGGCGAAAAGACTTTCCCAATGGGGCAGCATGGTTTTGCCCGCGATTACGATTTTGACGTCAGCGATCAAAGCGATTCAGCCGTCACCTTCACGCAACATCAAAATGCCGAGACTTTAAAAAAATTCCCGTTTAAATACACATTAGCTGTCACCTACATGCTGAACAAAGACGGGCTCAGTATTCATTACACCGTGACGAATGATGACAAGAATTCAATGCCGTTCGCACTCGGCTTCCATCCGGCATTCAATGTGGCCTTGAAAGCTGATGGCAGCTTTGATGACTATGATCTCACGGTTGAGCCGTTGAACAGTCCCCTCCAGCGTTTTGGTATCGGGCCGGTACCGTTCCGTAATGGCGACGTCGAGGACATTCCCGGCGTAGAAGGCAATAAGCTGCCGTTGACGCATGAATTGTTGGACGGCGGCTTGGTCATCCTTGCCAACAGCGAAATCATGAAGGCAACGTTGTCATCGCCACACCACGACCACAGCGTCACGCTCGACATCAACGACTTCCCTTATCTGACCATCTGGAGTCCTGAACATAAAAAGGCGCCATTCATCGCCGTTGAGCCATTTGACGGTCTGCCTGATCAAGCCGGCGAGCCATCCGATTGGTACACCAAGCTCGGCAACACGACGCTATCAGCAGGCGCTAACAAGCAGCTGGCATTGAAGATTGCTTTGAATTAAAAAATCTATTTTTAAGTCGTCCAGCTCAGCCTGGGCGGTTTTTTTTGCATGGTTCGGCATTTCTCGCCTACATTCCGTGAAATTCAGCCAAATACACCGGATCATCTGACTCATTGCGGTAAAATAAAAACATATTGGCGAAAGGGATGATTCCAGATGCACATTGCACTCATTGATGATCAAGCAGCGACGCGCAAGGCAACGACTAAACTGATTCAACAACTCTCACAGCCGTCACAGCCGCTGCAAGTGGCGGCTTATGCAAGTGCGGAACAGTTCCTTTTCGCCGAACGGACGCCGGATCTTCTTTTGCTAGACATCAAACTCGGCTCAGGGATGGATGGTATGACACTTGCCAAAAGAATCCGTCAACACGATCCCGATACTGCCATCGCTTTTGTCAGCAATTACGATGAATTTGTTTTTGACGGCTATGATGTCAACGCCATTGACTACATCATCAAACCCCTCACCAAAGAGAAGTTACAACATCTAATCGACAAAACTGCTGCCCGCACCCAACCTAAATTGCTGCCGTTGCAAACTCCCAGCGGCCTTACCCGTGTGCCGTTATACGACATCAGCGCCATTGAAGTCACGAATCATCAGTTGCAGGTGCATACTCAGAAAACAACGTACACCGTTAGCGGCCAATTAAAAGACTTCCTACCACATTTAGATGACAACTTTATTCAAATCTACCGGTCCATCGTCATCAATCTGAATTTTTTGTCCCAGCTGGATCATCACACTGTTGCGATGGCCGATGGGACGACTTACCCGGTTTCCCGACAACAGGCGCCGGTGGTTAAGCAAGCCTTTTTCAAACATTTCCGGGGGTTGACCGATGACAGTGACTGATTGGATTGAGCTAGCTGCGTTTATGATCTTGACAGTCGGCTGTCTCTGGCAATTGTGGTGGATTTTTCGCCGCCAACAAAACTGGCCTGTACGCTGGCTGAACCTCATCATTGTGGCTGTTGCACTTGTCAGCTGGTGGCTATGGCCACAACCAATTGTGCGCCTGTTGCTTTTCGTCATCACGGCGCTGGCAGGCAGCTTGGAATTTGTCTTGATTCGCCAGTTTCTCAGCGATCAGGACGCGGTGTTTGCGCGCAGCCTGGATAAAATGATGGCACAGTACTCACAGGAAGTGCAGGAGCTATACGCTAACATGCGCGGCTGGCGGCACGATTATCATGACCACCTTCAAGCTTTGAAAGCTTACCTAGACAATCAAGACACGACCGGCGCACGCCAATATTTGAATGAACTGGAAGATAAACTGGACGCTGTCGATCCGCTCGTCCATTCCGGCAATGCCATGCTTGATGCCATCGTTAACGCAAAACTCACACTTGCGGAACGCCTGCAGATTCCGGTTAACGAAAAGGTCATCGTGGGCAATACGCCACTCATTAAAGACGTGGACTTAGTGGTGATTTTAGGCAACTTGCTGGATAACGCTATTGAAGCCATCAGTGAACAACCAGCTGATGAAAAGCGGCAATTGCGACTTTATATCGGAATTGTGAAGCAACAGTTTTACATCTCCGTCACCAATACCCGTCCGGCTGACCAGGTGATTGACTATCAATACGCTTCCACTAAAAGTGATAAACGCGGCCTCGGGATTCGGCGGGTGAATAAGCTCGTCGCCAAGTACGACGGGATGATTAATCGTCAGTATGAGGATAAGGTTTTCGTCACTGAAATTGCGATTCCCATTCACGCAGTCAAACCGACCACTCACGCATAATTTGCGCCAGCAGGTCGGTTTTTTGGTAGGTTAAGATCAACGAGGTGAGTGGGATGAAAAAATATAGCTTATGGAACAACCTGCGCTGGTACATCAAGTATCTGCGCAAAGATAAACCTTCCTTAGCCTGGACAGCAAGCGGCCTTGCCATTGATAAGGCAGCGGCCGCATTGCTGGGCGTTTTTACGCCGGCGCTGTTGGTCGGGGCGATTACCGGACATGCTACGCTGGGGCAATTTGCTTGGCTGGCAACACTAACGGGACTGGGACTCGCTCTGACCAGTGAAGTCAATTACCTGCTGCTGACCCATGACAGCGTCGCGAGTTCCGCTTTACGAGCCGCTATCGAACTGGACTTTCACCAAAAGCATTGGGATCTTGACTACGACCAGATCAGCAGCGGCGAACTCCAAGGGCTATCGCACACTGCATTCAAAAAAGGGCTGAGCAACACATATGCCGGCGCCGAAGCTATCTATCTGTATGGCCGTGGAATGCTAGTAGACCTCACAACGCTAATCGTATTCCTAGCGACACTATCATTTGCCGTTCCGTGGGTCTTTGCGCTGGTCCTGGTCAGTGCGGCTATCAGTTATGCTGGCATGAGTTGGTACCGTCACTGGTATCTACAAAATAATGTCAAGTGGAACAAGTTAGGGCGCCAACAAGACTACATCACCCGCAATGCCTACGCCTTGGAAAATGGTAAAGACATCCGGATGTTTGGCATGGCGAACTGGTATCATCACCACCTTGATCGTCTGCTCGCCTTGCAAGATGCCTGGCAATGCCGCAACTCGGTGCGTCGCTTTCTCGGCGAGCAAATCGGGCAACTTGCTGGTTTAGTGCGCGATGCCATTGTTTATGGCACCCTGATTGTTGCCATCGTCCGCGGCAGTCTCTCCATTGCCCAATTCACTTTAATGTTCGGGATGACCAATAGTTTCATCACCTTATTGGATCAGCTTTTAACCGACTTCAGCAACCTGCAAAACGCCAGCGTCGACTTACAGGAAGTCCGCGAGTTTATGAATTTACAACCGCAAACCCCAAACCGCACACTCACGGAGGCGGAGCAGAAGCAGTTAGCAAAACGACCTGTTACCATTACGTTTTCGCACGTCACTTATCAATATCCGGGGGCCAAAAGTGCCAGTCTTAAAGACGTCAGCTTCACGCTGAAAGCCGGACAAAAGTTGGCGATCGTCGGCGTTAACGGTGCTGGCAAATCAACGCTTGCCCGCCTCATGATGGGCTTGTTGCATCCGACAAGCGGCACCATCACCGTGAACGGGCTAAATGCCAATCTTTTACCACTATCAGAACGTTTTGCATTATTTGCCCCTGTCTTTCAGGAAACCATTATTCTTGCCCAGAGTTTAGCCAACAATGTTGCGATGACCGAGTATCCGGATCTAAACCGGGTCACAACCGCATTAGCCGAGGCCGGCTTGGGAACCTTCGTCAAAACGCTGCCGCAAAACACTGCCACGCCCATGACCCGTTATACCAGAGATGACGGCGTTGAATTATCCGGCGGCCAGGCACAAAAGCTCATGTTGGCAAGGGCACTATACAAAGATGCGCCTGTCTTGATCTTGGATGAACCAACCGCTGCCCTTGATGCGATTGCTGAAAATGAGATTTATCAGGATTACGCGCAATTAGCTGCTGGTAAAACTTCTTTGTTCATCTCTCATCGATTAGCCTCAACCCGCTTTTGTGACAGCATCCTGTTTATGGATCATGGGCAGGTACTCGAATCCGGGACGCATGAGCAGCTCATGGCCAAAGACGGCCGTTACGCGCAAATGTATCAAATTCAAAGTAAATACTATCAACCGGATGCAAAGGAGGCCATTGCTGATGGCAACTTCTAAAAATTCAGAAAAAACTATGCCCAAACAAACTGTTCATCGTGCTTTGCGGGTGGTGCACGTGATTCAAAGTCTCGATCCTTTGGCAATTCCGGTCGAATTCCTCCGTGCATTGACGACTGTCGGCATTCCTTACCTAAACATCGCTTTCCTCGGCTTGGTGCTTAATCAGTTACAACAACATGCAACGCTCCCGCAAATGGTGCTCCTTGTCGGTCTGTTTCTAGCCATTCGTTACCTGCTTCAACTGTCGAGTCAATGGTTTGCTAAATTAGCCGAAGATCATGAAAGCGGCGTAAACAGGCGGCTCACCCGCGCAACAACCGAGAAATTGTTGACGGTGAGTTATACCACCCTTCAGGATCCAGATATGCGTAAACAGTATGCTGGTGCTCAAGCCGGGCAAGCTTTTAATGGCGGCATGACCTCGCTCATGAAAGATGGCATGCAAGATTTCTTTTCGCTAATCATTGCGATTGGCTTCGGTGTTGCCACTTTGATCAGTCTGGCACGGGCAACTAACCACGTAACAATTTGGCTGAACGACTTTCGCTATCCACTATTGATTTTGGCGCTACTAATCTTCCCGATTGTCGTTGGAAGCTGGAGTATTCACCACACTAATCAGATTCAACAAGAACTTATCAGGAAAATCATCCCAAGCAATCGCCGATTTACGTACTTTTACCACTTCACGGAAAATATGGATAATCATGAAGTTATTCGCCTTTATCAAGCAGCCCATTTAGTCATGAACAATGAACGCAATGACAACAATGAATTCTTTGACGAACTTCGCAAAGGTTATTGGCAAATGGCCAAGTTCGGTCACTGGCCTAACCTAGCCATTGCGTTGGCGGTCATCGGTTTGTACATTCTAGTCGGCACCAAAGCATTAATGGGCATCATCGCCATTGGCAGTGTGATGATCGCCGTCGGGTACTTTCAACAACTGATGACGGCTGCCTATCAATTTCTGCAGCAAGTCGGCATGTACGTCAACATGGTCGATTACTTGCAATTTTACGCAGACTTTCTCGCCTTGCCGGATCACGACAAATCGGGCACACTTCCAGTAGAAAAGCGCAACGACAACGAATTTGCCATTCAGTTTCACAACGTCAGTTTCAAGTATCCCGGTAGCGACCAGTGGGCTTTGCGTCACGTTAATCTGACTCTTAATATCGGTGAACGGCTCGCGTTGGTTGGCCGCAACGGCAGCGGCAAAACGACGCTAATCAAATTGCTGGTACGCCTGTTTAAGCCAACTGAAGGCACCATCACGTTAAACGACATTGACATCCAGAAATACGACGAAGACGAATACCGCAGTCTTTTGGGCGTCGTTTTCCAAGACTTCCGCCTTTTTGCTTACAGCATTGCGGAAAATGTCGCCGCCACGACCGAACCAGACCGTCAACGAGTTTGGGAAGCTTTGAAGGTGGCGGATGTGGTAGATCGCGTCAAGCGGATGCCGAAAACCATCGACACGCCAATCACTACCGCCTTGAGCGATGATGGGGTAGCCGTTTCCGGTGGCGAAGCGCAGAAAATCGCCATCGCCCGCGCTTGGTACAAAGATGCGCCGATCATGGTTCTGGACGAACCCACCGCAGCACTTGACCCGATTTCCGAATATGAAATCTACCAGCGCTTCGACGAACTTATCGAAGGCAAAACCGCTATTTATGTCTCACACCGAATGAGCTCCACCCGTTTCTCCCAGCGCATTGTCGTCCTTGATCACGGTCAAATCGTCCAAGACGGCACCCACACCAGCCTTATGGCGCATCCGGGTATTTACCGAGATCTATTCAACGCCCAGGCCCAATATTACACGAAAGACCGCATCAAAGCGGCTCGGAAAAAGGTTGCGGCTACTACGACGGCAGTGGCGGATTAGCAAAGCATTCAAAAAGGGCACCGACAAAAATTTGCCGCGTGCCCTTTTTAATTTACTTTATTTAGCCAACCAAGCTGCCGTTTTGCAGATTCTCCGAAACTTCCAGCAAGGTAATCTTCTTGCCATCCAAACTCTCGGCTGATAGCAACATCCCCTCGGAAATCTCGCCTTTCATCTTCCGCGGCTTCAGGTTCACCACTGCCATCACCTTCTTGCCCTTCAGCTTTTCGTAATCAGGGTAGAATTCACGAATGCCTGACAGGATTTGACGCGTCCCTTTATCGCCGGCATCGAGGGTAAACTTCAACAGCTTGTCCGCACCCTTGACCGGTTCGACGTCGAGGATTTCCGCAACTCGGATTTCACTCTTGTCGAATTGTTTGAACTCGATTTCCGACTTGCGCGTCTTTTCGTCCACAGCTGCTTTAGCCGTTCCTGGGGTCATCTGGCCCTTGATATAGGCAACTTCTTCTTCAGCATCAAGCCGTGGGAAGATCGGTGTGCCTTGTTCAACCACTTTGGCACCGGCCGGCAGTGCGCCCCACTTAACGACTTTATGGTCATCGTTTTCGTGGTCTAAGCCCAATTGACCAAAAATCTGCAGTGGCGCATGGGTCATGACCGGTTGAATCAGTAACGCAATCAAACGTAGGCTTTCGGCCAGGTGCGCCATGACGGAATCAAGTTGGTCCTTTTTGGCAGGATCCTTGGCCAATTTCCATGGTTCGGTTTCGTCGATGTACTTGTTAGCTCGGGAAACGATCTTCCAAACCTGATCCAACGCATCGGAAAAGCGCAATTCGTCCATCAACTTGTGATATTCGGTCAACGCCGTTTCGGCTACCTCGCCAAGTTCATGGTCAAATGGCGTCACATCCGATTTGAAAGCTGGCAAAATGCCATCTTCATACTTATTGATCATCGCGATCGTCCGATTCAGCAAATTGCCGAGATCATTGGCCAAATCATAGTTGATGCGGTCAATGAAATCTTCAGGCGTGAACAAGCCATCATTGCCGAATGGGATTGCCCGCATCAGGTAATACCGCAAAGCATCCAAGCCGTAACGTTCCACAATCATATCCGGGTAAACGGCATTGCCTTTTGACTTGCTCATTTTACCGTCGCGCATCACGAGCCAGCCATGGGCATAAATTTTCTTCGGCAATGGCAGACCCAGCGCCATCAAAATGATCGGCCAGTAAATGATATGGAAGCGAACGATTTCCTTACCAATCAGCTGAACATTAGCCGGCCAATATTTGTCAAACAAGGCGTGGTCATTGCTGCCGTAACCGAGTGCGGTGATATAGTTCAGCAAGGCATCAACCCACACATAAACCACGTGCTTCGGATCAGACGGGATCTGAACGCCCCAGTTAAAACTTGTACGGCTCATCGCCAGATCTTCAAGTCCCGGCTTAATGAAGTTGTTGATCATTTCCGTTTTACGCGAAGCTGGCTGCACAAAATCAGGATGCTCGTCATAATACTTCAACAGGCGATCCGTGTATTTGCTCATTTTAAAGAAGTAGCTCGGTTCATGAACCAGCTGAACTTCGTGGCCAGATGGTGCCTTCCCACCGACAACTTTGCCGTCTTTATCCCGATAAACTTCAGACAATTGTGATTCGGTGAAGTACTCTTCATCTTCCACCGAATACCAGCCTGTATACTCGCCAAGATAAACATCGCCTTGTTTAATGAGTCGTTCAACAATGGTCTGAACAGCTTCGACGTGGGCTTTATCCGTTGTCCGAATAAACTTGTCGTTGGTAATTTCCAGCGTTTTCCACAACTGTTTGATCTGCGCCGCCATGCCATCGACATAAGCTTGCGGTGTCACACCCAGCTTATCGGCTTTTTGTTCAATCTTGAGGCCATGCTCATCTGTCCCGGTGAGGAAGAAAACATCATAACCCATCAATCGCTTATAACGCGCCAAAACGTCTGCCGCAATCGTGGTATACGCATTGCCGATATGTAGTTTGCCAGATGGATAATAAATCGGTGTCGTCACATAAAAAGTTGGTTTGCTTGCCATGCATGGTGCCCCCCGTACTTTAATTCAGAATGAGTCCAGTATAACAGAGTATGAGCAGACTTGCTCAAAAATGGCGAATAAGTGGCTGGCTCACAAGCACCATCAATCATTCGCCGCCAGCCAATGATCCAGCACATCGATAAACTCGTCATGCTGATCCAGCAGCGCCAAATGCCGACTATTCGCAAACAGATGCCACTTGGCGCCCGGAATATGATCAACCACCGTTTTCGCAATCAGTGGCGTGCAAAGATCATCCGTGCCGCTGGTGACTAAAACCGGGACGTGAATCTTGTGCAGCTGATCGGTAACATCAAAGTCGCTAATCGTCCCGTTTTCGGTAAACTCATTCGGGCCTTCCGCAATCAGGCTGGCACGCTTGCCGTTAGTTGGGCGGCGCAGCGGTTCAGGCGAATTCTCGTCAGGATCGTCCCAGCAATACTTTTCCATGTACCGATCATTGGCAGCCAGATACTTGACGTTGTTAAAATCACCGGTTCGTTCAGCCTCAGCAATCGCTTCCCTGTCTTCATAACTCAGATACTTAATCAGCCGGTGCTGCTCCTGCACCCACAGCTTAATCGAAGATGGAGAGCCGTCAATCATGACACTCTTAATGCCTTGCGGGTCAAAGCTCGTCAGATAGTACATCTCCAACATACCGCCCCAAGACTGGCCCAGCATGTGAATTTCGTCCAAGTGCAAATATTTGCGCAGCGCGATGAGTTCTTCAGCCCATGTTTCTTTGACGTAAACCGCCGGATCCTCTGGCAGCGAGGACTTACCGCAACCGACTTGATCATACATGATCAATTGCCGCCCAGTCTCGGCATAATCGTCCATGAGCTCAAAATAATTATGCGACGACCCCGGACCGCCATGAATCAACAACAATGGTGCCTTGTCCGCATTGGGTTCGCCTACAATCCGATAATACGTTTTGTACTCATGAAACGGCATGTAGCCTTCTTTAATCTTCATAGCAATCCGCCTTTCGAAACCATTAAGCGCCAGGTTCAGTCATTAAAAACTGCTGAGCTTTTCTGGTGAAAACAGTGTACTCAACGTGATTGTACTACACCACCGCCAGACTGTCAGACCGAATCCGGTGATCTCAGGCTAGTCTTAAAATAAATCCAACTGTCGTGGCGCCAATCCGGGAAAATCCAACCCCAGCATGTCAATGAACGCTTGAGCATTTGCGGCAGCGTCATGTCCGCCGTTGTTGTTGAAAATAACGGTCACATTTTTACTTTTCAAATGGTGCACAATGGTAGCAAACTGCTGCAACTCTTCTTGACTATAGCGATAATTCGTTCGCTCCGTGGTTTTGGCACCACTTTTGCCCCATGCCTGGTTCCGACCGTGCAGACGCAAAATCGTCAGCTCCGGATTCGTCGCAATCGGCACCAGCGGCACAGAACCACCCACAGTCTGGGCCTCGTCCACGACCACATGAATGTCGCCAGCCGCCTGCAACAAGCTGATTGTGGCATCGCGATACGCCGACAAATACCAACTGGCATGCCGAAACTCAACCGCCACCGGCAAATCCGGCAGCCACTGATTGAGATTTTGAAGATACCGGACATTTTCCGCTGTCACGCCAAAATAAGGCGGAAACTGGCATAACACTGCCTGTAGCTGATGTGCGTCAACCAACGGCGCCACCATGTCATTAAACCGCGAAAACTCTGCAACCAAATCCTGCGTGGCTTCGTGTTTGGTCATCAGCTTACTGGCCTTCACAATAAACTGAAAGCTCGCCGGCACCTGCGCCTGCCACCGCCGAATCTGGTCCACCGTTTTTAAACCATAGAAAGTCGTGTCTAGCTCAATCACCGGAAAATACTGCGCATAATCCGCAAAGGTACTGCGCTTACCATTTGCTGCAATACTAGGATGATCGGCTACACTGGTTAAACCAACGTTAATCATGCTGTTCACCGTCCGCGATCTGAAATTTCTGTAGAACATCACCGGTAAAATATGACGCATAATCGTGCTTTTCACCATTCAAAGCATAGCGCAACAACGGCTGTAAATCCGGTACCAACCCAGGATTATCCGCCAGCAGCCAATCCTTGGAAAAGGTCGCCAAAATACCTTCACGGGTAGCTTGCGGCATCTGAAGCCGGTCAGACGTTTTCCCAAGAAAGGCGTAAAGCTCACCGCGAAGTTCACCGTTGACGTGCCAGAAAATCCGTCCGGCACCGCGCAATTCGTGCGCCGGAATAATAATGTGGCTTTCTTCTTGCAACTCACGCGCAGCACAGACAGCAGGCGTCTCATCAGGCAAGAATTTACCACCGAGTGTATTCCACATACCGCGATAAGGGGGATTCGTGCGGTTTATCAACAGCCATCCCGTTGGCGTCTCGACAGTCACCAATGTATATTTCTTGACCATGTGCATCCCCTTTTCAAAAATGATCCAATTGACGCGCTTGAAGCAAAAAGGCGCCGAAACGGCGTCTTTTTAAACTTCGGTCTTGCTATCGAAATACGTTATTTCATTTTTTTAAACGTATCCTTGATGATGCCTGCTGAATGGACATACTTCGCCCGTTCGTCATCGGTCAATTTCAATTCCGGCGTGTTGACAACGCCGAGCTTGCCGATCGTTGCGGGATGGCCGATCGCAATACCAAATTCAGGATCGTAATTGGCGCATGGGAAAATCCGCTTGGCATCACTGATGATGGCTTGAGTCATTTCGGTCGCAATGGTTGCAATGCCATAACTAGTGTAGTGTTTCGCATTGTAAATCTTCCAACCGCCAGCCCGCGCCGCATCAGCCAACTGATCATAATCCACCTTGGCATATTCCGCGATCGGTTCGTTATTGACGCGAACCGTCGACCACGCCGTGAACTGAGACTCGCCATGTTCGCCCATGTTATACCCACGTACATCCGCAACATTCACATGCAGCGTCTCCGCAACCGCACGCCGCATCCGATAAGTATCCAATGATGTACCAGTACCGATAATCTGTGACTTCGGTAAATCAAGTAAATACTGCCAGTAACTGGTAACGGCATCACATGGGTTGGTAATATCCAGCAAAACGCCGTGGAAGCCGGACGCTTTTAACTTCGGCGCCACATCGTCCAATGCTACCTTGGATGTTTTTGTTTCGCCAATCCGGTCACCATTTGAAATAGCACCGATATTGCCGACTGCAGAAATCACCACGTCAGCATCTTTCAACGCATCATAGTCGTTGACCACAATCTCGGTGTACGTCGGCAACCCGCCTAATGCATCTTTCAAATCATAACTTTCGCCTTCAGCCAATTCGGTTTTCTGGTCAATTAACACCAGTTTGTCTGCAACGCCTTTGCTAACCAGATTGAACGCTGTCGTCACACCGACATGTCCAATCCCAATGATACCAATCGTTCTTGCCATATTAACAAGTCTCCTTTCATCATAACGCGTTCCCCGGCGCAGAAATCTACGTGTAAGGACCTTGGAGCCTAAACGCACCGGCTCAAGCTCACTCTCTTGGATCGCGCAACAAATGCCGTTCGACGCGTTGATCCGGAATCGCCCACAACAATAACATTAACAAGTCCAGTATGATCGTTAATGGCGGCCAAAGCAAAGCCAAAATCATCGCGACAAATGCCATGACAATCGAACCAACCGCTTTCCAGTCATGCTGATGGCCGTATAGCTTCACCAACGCCGATGTCGGGCCGTTGACATGCCGCAATGTGAACACCAAGAGAAGATAACTAACATTCGCCATAAACACAACAAAGCCATAAATCAGCTCCGGTCCGAATGCGTCGACATGTCCTTCACCGACCCAACTGGTTGCAAACGGGAACATGGAAATCGCCAGCATGAAAAACGAATTTGTCCACATAACGCGCCAGTCAATGCGTTTCACCAGCTGAAACAGATGATGGTGATTGTTCCAATAAACAATCAGCGTCAAAAACGACGCTAAATAAATTCCGAACCTTCCTCGTAACGCCCAAAGCGATGCAAGCGAACCGCTGTGAGGCGGATTCAATTCCAACACCAGGATCGTTAAAATAATCGCGATGACCGCATCGGTAAATGCCTCGAGCCGTCCTTTACTCACCGTCACATCCCCTTTTCGTCACTGTTGTCATTGATTAGACGTGCAGCTTGGCGAAAACATCAACCGCATCTTCCAACACCATTTGTGCACCTTCTGGCAAAGCAATCCGCTCGCGGTTGACGGCCACAATCGTCGCATTCGGTTGCGCATAGCCGATTAAGCCGGCAAATGGGTACACGACAAAGCTTGTTCCCACTACAATCAGCAAGTCTGCCTGCGCAATGGCATTGATTGCCGCGCTGACTGTATCCGGATTGATCGGCTCGCCATATAAAACAATATCTGGTCGTAAAATACCGCCATCTTCTGCGTGCAGGTCGCTTTTTAAATACGTCTGGTAGTCGAAGTGTTTGCGACAGATTTGACAGTAAATCCGATAAAGATTGCCGTGAAATTCAACCACATGTTTAGCCCCAGCTTTGCGGTCGAGTCCGTCCACATTTTGGGTCACAATCGTTCCTTTTTCGTTCGTAATGGCCGCCATCTTTTCATGAATGACGTTCGGTTTGGCGTCAGGATAATACATATTGGCGACAACAAACTTGTGAAAATTCTTGTGGTGGGTTTGTAGATTATCAATCGATAAAGCATACTCTGGATCAACCTTATCAGCATACAAACCGCCTTTTGAACGATAATCCGGAACCCCAGAAGCTGTCGAAACGCCTGCCCCAGTCATAAATGTAACCCGTTTGGCCTGGTTAATAGCTGTTTGCAAATCAAACATCAATTCCATCTCCTAGCACACTGAGCAAAACAACATTCCTGAACAACAGATCAATCACATCATGACGCAAAATTCTTAACCAGCTCGCAGCATAAAGTCGGCGTCGCAGCTACTTTGACATCAAACTCGTCATCATGCCCCAAAAAGGTGTAATATTATTTATATAAGAAACATTGTAGAAGGGAGTCCGGATGTCATGAAGTCCTTTCGGTGGTCACATTTTTTTAGTTATCTGTTCATGATTCTTGTCCTTGTTTTCTTTCTTTTCGTCTTCTACCAAGTTATCATGCTTGGTATTCAATCCGTAACCAATGGCTTTTTCATTAATTTTGGTCATCATTGACGGATGCTAAAATCTAAACGGTACTGCGCCAGAATGTCATTTAGTGGCTGTTGATACAGCTGTTGAAAGGCGTCTGGCGTTGTTTCTTTTTCTGACAGTGGTAAGACGAATGCGTTCTGGTCATCGCTGCGCCCCATCGCCACATACGCAGGCTGTTTCGTGTCTCGATTGCGATAGCTGCTGTGCTTAACAAGGTAAACCTGATCGAGTGTGAGCCGCAACTGTCGTTTGGATAAAACCGGCGTCACTGTAGTAAATTCATGATCGTTGGTCGGTTGATAACCCAACTTTTCAATTTGGGCATCGAATCGCTGGAACAAATGGACAATCGCTCGGCGCAATCCAAACGGCGAGACAAGTTTCTGTTCATCTAGCAAACCAAATAGCTCTTGAGCATATGGTAATGCTTGCGGATACGCGCTTACCAGCTCATCAGGTAGCTGTCCGTCTAAAAAGCCCAAAAGATCCAGCAACGACAGGATTCGGTAAATGATCAACTGATCGTCAGCTTCGGCTGGCACATTCTGCTTGAAGCCTGCCAGGACTTGTGCAACTACTTCGTCTGTCAGCAAGCCATGTTCGCGCTGCCAAGCAACTACCAGCATATGCACTGCAGCGTTAAACAATGCCGTACTGGTGGCATAGAGCTGGTCATCCACTTGCGGATCGCCGCTCAGCAAATGAAATTGCAGTTGCGGATAGCCTTTCATTTGAAACAATAAATGAAGCAGTTCGTGACTTAATGTATACGCCACGTCCGTTGTATCGGTCACGACCACCTCTAGCGTACCATCTTTTTTCAGTCGCTGATGACTTTGATCATGGGTCAACACACCGCTTGCTTCACCACTGACCACCACCTCCAGCGGGTGATCGTAGTGACTTTTCACTTCATCAAGTAATGCCTGCACATCTTTTTGCATGCTTATTCAAAACTCCTTGTCATGGCTCAATTCGGTCTGCTTGATTTTCTTGTGGCAATAAAAATCTTTTTAATTCAAAATTGGCTTTCGTAATTTCAATCTACTATCATAAAGGTAGCGGTAAAAGGGAGGAAATTCAAATGAAACTATCCGTTCCACTTGTCAATGGGATGCTGGCCGATCGTTATGGCAAGTATGCTACCGGGGCAGATGTCAAAAATGGCTATCCGATCACGAGTTTTCCATTTACGATTGAAGATGCTCCGGAAGACACTGTCAGTTTCGCACTTTGGCTCCTTGATTATGACGCGGTTCCGGTCGGCGGACTGCCTTGGATTCACTGGAATGTGGCGAACATTCCTGCCAATGTCACATCGATCCCGGTTGGTGCGAGTCACAGCGATCAGATCCCGATGATCGAAGGTAAAAACGCCACTGCAGGTAATTATATAGGCAATGCTGATCCTTTCACTCAACAAGGTTATACGGGGCCAAGACCGCCGGACAAGGATCACGACTATACGCTGATTGTCTTTGCTTTAGATACCGAACTGCCGCTGAAACCGGGATTTTGGTTAAATGAAGCTCGTCACGCCATGAAAGGCCACATTTTGGCTAAGGCGGAAATTGATTTACCATCACGGGTTTAATTCACGTTTACCAATAGCAGGCAAACAATCGCTTAACCCAGAAGCTAAGGCTGACTCGTGACGCATTGCTTCAAATAACTACAAGCGAGTTGTATAATTTTAGATTTTTCGTTGTTTCTCTGCATCAAAAAAGACTTTGAGATTCTGCATCGCATGATGTGGAATTTCAGAGTCTTTTAGTTTGGCTTTGATATTATGAGCCGACTTCGTACTGAAGACCAAGCTTACTGCACCACTGCATCGTTCTAATAGTTTAGTGATAGTCAATGGCTGCTAAAACAGCGAACAGGTCACGCGTCTTTTCATGTTCAAGATTTTTAACAATCTGCTTGATCTTTTCTGCTTGCTCCTCTGTTAGATGGCCAGCCGTCAAACGATCAAACTTATCAACGGCATCCTGCCACGTAAATGGATGGCTCGGCATGCCTGGATAATCTTTAACTTCGTGAACCTTAGTCTGTCCGTCTTTAGTTTTAATTGTGATTTTTGAACAAAAGTCCTTTGGGTACCGTTTGGTGAAATCTGCATTCGGCTCAACGCTGACTTTTTTCATCAAATTCTGTACATCGTCACGCGTAATACGTTCCGGTCGAAATTGCGGTTGCATCACCTGTCCATCTAATGCCGCAACTGCCAAAAGATAAGGAAGCGAGTGATCTGCTTGTTCTTTGGTGGTCACATCTCCCATTGCATTACCATATAAGCCGCCGCCTGAAAAATCATAGGTCATTTGCGGGACATCAGCAAAAATTGAAACAATATCGGATGCTTGAATATGATACTGATCAATGAGCTCTAGCAGACATTCAATTGGCGCCTGTGTATGAATCATCGCAATGAACTTTTTGATTGTACTTTGCGGTACCCAATCATACCCCTCCGTTTCCCAGTTGATGTCAATCGTCCTGCCCAAAAGATGCTCAACGCCTTGCTGACCTTCAATAATCGTCAACGGACCTTGGATACCTCCTTGAGCTAAATACATCGCATTAAAAGCACCCAAAGCCGATTGCGCCGAAGCTAGACCTTTCCACTCTGACAACGGCTTTGACCGAATGCCTGCAAACGACGCATCACTCGCCACTGCCATGGCAATCGCATTAGCAATTGTGGACGCATCCCATCCCATTAACTTTCCCGCAGCTGCAGGGATTGAATATGCCAACTGTGCGGTATGGTCAAAACCCTTCGACATGAAATTAGCCTTTTCAACCAGAAGCGATTGAATTGACCAACTGACCGCAACCGCAAGCATTAAGTCCTTACCACTAGCATCGGCAATTTCTGCAGCAGTTAGCACACCGCCAAAATTATCAGCCGTGTGAGCAGTTTCTGTCGGCGCCATAATGTTATCCATTGCGTCAACATAACGAACCAATGCCGTGTGCCAAAAAGCGGCATAAACAGGATTGGAGTAACCGCCAGCAATCAGGGGTACATGACCGCCACCACCAAATTCTCTAGTCTGGCGGCGACACACATCAATAGGGGTGGCTCCTAGCGCGGCAATCTGACAGCCTAGCGAATCAAGGATATGTATCGGGATTTGCTTTTTTGAAGCCGCAGATAAATCTTCATAACGAGCACGTAAAGCATAGTCAGCAATTTGTTCAACTTTTGTTTTTGTCATCTTAATCAGATCCCCTTAACTCTCCCTTAAATATGCAATATCAATATCAAGCCTGTGACCGTTATTAACATTCCAATGGTTGAAAGTACCAAGATTGAAGAGGCCTCTTTCTGAAATTCTTTGTAGCGTGTCGCTAATAGAACCATCATCGGTCCTGTTGGTAAAGCTGCAAGCAATAAGCCTTGATTAAAGAACATCGATCCCGGGACTATTCGAAGCAAAAATGCGACTCCTAGAAATAGGATTGGAAGGCCGACATTTTTGAGTATTGTTAAGATCAGTGTCACGCTATTGATTTGAAACTTGTTATTCGCAATGGTCATACCAGCCACAAAAACCGCAACACCAGTCGTTGTTTCACCAATTAGATTGAGTGAAGCTGATGCGACGACCGGGATTTTAAAATCCAAGAAAACCAGAATGATGCCTAGCAAAGGCGCCCAGACGTAAGGCGTCTTGAAAATCGCTTGAAAGACCGAGTTGCCGACTAACTTACCAACTGAAATGTGCTGTGTCGTTTTTCTTTGAAGTTCGATCTTTATAACTGTTGTCGTTAAAGGAATAATAACAACATTTAAGACAAGCGAAATCAAGCTAATAGCAACGCCACTTTTTTCCGCACCATAAATTTTTCCAAGTACGGCGGGTCCAAAAAAAGGGCCCGCCGAAAAACTGACGCCCAAAGCCGCAATCGCTGAAGCAATC
Organism: Lacticaseibacillus chiayiensis; assembly: GCF_004123795.1. GTDB lineage: Bacteria > Bacillota > Bacilli > Lactobacillales > Lactobacillaceae > Lacticaseibacillus > Lacticaseibacillus chiayiensis. The sequence goes on from NZ_MSSM01000006.1 coordinate 51,833, forward strand.
ACATTTTGCTTGAAAATCAACTTGGCAACCGCAAAGCCAATCCCATAACCAATCAACAGGGTCAACAAAAGAGCAACGAACAATACGAACTCTTTTTCGAGCCCAGTTTTAGATACTTTAACGGTTCCGACAAATAACGAAGCTGGCAATGCGAAGTTTAGCACCATTTCATTAATGATGGGAATCGGTCGCGTCTTGGCACCAAAGGCATGCGTTCGTTCAGCCAAAAAGCCGAGTGTCAAAACAAACAAGATTGGTATGACAATCACTAAAGATTGCGTTAATGAGCTCATTTTGGATTTGCCTCCATTTGGTCTTATCACTCCTAGGAATGGGTGCAGCTGTGTAAGTACACTTTCTCACGGCGATTTTCTTAGCATGCTCAAAAGTGCCTACCATCCATCTGCTGATTACCGCCGATGACGAATTTTTGAATGCAACACTCATCCGCTATAGGTTTTTTGTTACTGACTAGCAAAACAAGTCGGTAACAAAAAGCATTTTAACCGCCGTCACCAGTGTTCATCCATAATATACCGGCACCGACCGCAGCCAGTGCCCCGATACCAATGATACCGGCTAGTGCAAATTTGAAAATGGCAAAGCCGCCGAGGGCAAATAGCAACAAGCTGATGAACGGATGCCGCAAAATCGCTCCCAGTAACTTAATCACCAAAAATAAGATGATAATCACTGCCACAATGGCACCAATGGTAATCGCACCTGTTAGCGTGTGACTGTTTTGCCCGGTTGCATCGCTGACTAAAATATTAGGAAACATGCTACCGCCTCGCTTTTAACTTGCCTTACTGCCATTAGTGCAGTAGATTTTGAACCCACTGGCCAAGACCGTTAAAGAAATTAACAATGCCATCCCAGATTTTCTGCAGAAAATTCCGGTTTTCTTCTGTGTTTAGGCTTTTGTTCAGCTTATCAAACAATCCCTTAGCCGAATTCTGAATCGAATTAGCCAATTTCCCTGCTTGCGCCTTAAAATCAGTATTCTTTAGCGACCCGGCTTTTTGCACGTTCACCAACAAGTTAATAATCAGTTGACGCTGGTTGTTGTTGATCACATTCGTTAAATTATTTTGCTTAAGCTGGCTGTCTACGATGTTGCCAATTTGATTTTGAGACAACGTTTGCTGGCCATTGTTACTTTGAGTCGCCATCTGTTGCTTAGCACCGGCCACAGCATTGTTCAACTGCTTGTCCGAGTATCCGTCTTTGTCTTTGTTGGCTTGGGTAATCGAACTGAGTGTGTTGACTTCTTGCTGAGCAGCATTGATTTGTTGATGATTGAGGTTATCGCCATTTTGGGCAAACGCCGCATAGACACCAGCCAATGCACCGGAGCCATCGATTTTGACGGCACTGGTGATATAGAGGTTGGCGTTGCTGACGCCGGCAGTTAATGCAGCATTGCGATATTGATCAGCCGTAATGGTGGTAATGTTATTCGTCCCGTTATACGGCACAATGGTGACATTAATGCCGCCATTATTGGTTTTTTGCACCAACGCACTGGACCAGACGCCAGAGTTCTCGGTAAACGAGCTTCCTGAAGGATTGAGATACTTCACTAAGGTTGCGCCATTGACCGTCAGCTGACTGGCGTCGGAAACACCTGCAGCATTTTGCAACGTGCTGAGCGTGCCGCTTTTTTGGTCGCTCGTCAACGAAGCGCCGAGCGTGGCAACCGGTTGTGACCAAGTATCCGCCCGGACCACTCGTGGCGCTGTAGTTAGTAATGCCAAACCGGCTGCAGCCAACCCCAGCCATTTGATCAATTTTTTCATAGCTCAAAACCATCCTTTAGATTGGTACTTTCATTATCGTTGTTTGCGCGCATGCCGTCAGTATATCAGCCTGCTTTTTAAGCAATGATTAATTAATGTTCCCGCTGTTCTACTGCTCGACTATTAAGGTGATCATAAAGCGCGCCTTCTCGCAGCCCACATTGGGAAAAGGTCAGCCGATCGGAATCAAGATACCGAATCATGGAAATCACCGGCACTAAGCCACCTACAATAATGTCAGCACGATACTTCGCTAATCCGGGAATGGCTTCTCGCGTTGTCAGATCAGAGCTCAGAATTTCTTTAAAGATACTGTTTGCTTGTTGGGTTGGCATCCGGTAGCCATGAATGGCCTCAAAGTCCGCCAGCTTTTCTTTGCGGCGTTCGATTTTAGCCAAAGTTCGGTTACTGCCACCCAGTGCCACAATCGGCAAATTCTGGGCCCGCCGCAACCACCACACACTGTTGAAGGTTTGGTGAATGAACGTACTTAAGGAAAAATATTCCGCCGCCGAAATGACATCCGGACTTAAAAAGCGTTCGGAAAGGTTGACCGAGCCGAATGGAATCGATACCAGATGCTGGAGCTTGCGATTCTGAACCAGTACCAGTTCCGTTGACGCGCCACCGGTATCCATAATTAAAGCATTTTGAATCGGCAGCGTATTGATGACCCCTAAGAAGTCATACTCGGCTTCGCGGGTTCCGGGAATCACGCTAATCGTTAACCCGACTTCGTTTTTGACTCGTTTAAGAAAAGCCTTTTGATTCTTGGCTTGGCGAACCGCCGCCGTGGCAACAGCTTTTAAAGAAATATCTTCATACTTATCCAGTTCGGCTTTGAACCCTTGTAATGCCTTTAATGTTCGATCCATGGCTGCTGGCTGAAGGGTTCGCGATGTCCCCATGTCTTCAGACAAGCGCACCATTTCCTTGAGTCGCTTGACCGGTTTCACGACGTCCTGATCAATCGACCAGATCGTCATGCGGGCAGAGTTACTGCCAAGGTCAATTACTGCGAAGTGATGCGTCATGCATCATCATCCTCCTTTGGTGCTGTCATGGGAGTAAACGTGTGCGTCGCGTGCAAATCTTCAGGTGCCTGATCGATTTCTTCACGGCGCAATGCTTCGCCCATGGCAACTGCGTGTTTAATGAAATAGGCTTGTGCATTAAGCTTGGTCACGCCGCGCAATTGCACACGCGTCCAAGTGCTATCCGGCTGGAGAACGCGGGTTTTGACGTTATCGGCCCACATAATGCTGAAAATCTTAATGATGCGTTCGCGAATATCATCTTGCAAAATCGGAAAAAGCAGTTCGACGCGTCGGCTTAAATTACGATTCATCAAGTCAGCCGAGGAAAGATAGACATTTTCCTGACCATCAGCATAAAAGTAGTAAATCCGGCTATGTTCCAGTAACTGGCCGACAATCGAATGCACGGTGATGTTATCCGAAACGCCGGGAATACCGACCTTCAGATTGCAAATGCCGCGAACCAGCAAATGAATCTCGACGCCAGCGTGCGAAGCTTCATAAAGCTTCTCGATCATGGCGGTATCGGACAACGAATTCATTTTCATCTGAATCAGGGCTTTGCGACCGGCTTTGGCAGCGGTAATTTCTTCGTCGATCCGATCCATCAAATAGTCACAAATGCCAAGCGGCGCGATCACCAGTTTGTGGAAATACGGTGGTTCCGAAAAACCTGACAACATGTTGAAAATGTTCGAAGCATCTTCACCGATTTCGTTATTGCAGGTAAATAATCCCATATCAGTATAAAGCCGAGCGGTGACATCGTTGTAATTTCCGGTCGCCATGTGCATGTAGCGCTTGATCCCTTCTTCTTCGCGCCGCACGACAAAGGCCAGTTTACAATGGGTTTTGAGACCAACTAAGCCATAAATGACGTGACAGCCGGCGTGTTCAAGTTCTTGCGCCCAGTGAACATTGTTTTCTTCGTCAAAACGAGCTTTCAATTCTACCAAGACAGTGACCTGTTTGCCATTTTCAGCGGCTTTCTTTAGGTAACGGATAATCGGTGATTTGCTCGACACGCGATACAGCGTCATTTTCACCGCTAAGACTTGCGGATCCTGGGCAGCTTCACGGATAAAATCAATGACCGGCTGGAAACTGTCATAAGGATGCTGCATGAACACATCCCGTTCCTTGACAACGTCAAAGATCGATTCGCGCTCAAAAGCCGGATCCATATAAGGTGTGAACGGTTTAAACAAAAGCTCTTTGTGGCCGTGAACCTGTTTCACCAGTTTACTGAGAAAATTCAGATCGATCGGCCCATGAATTTCATAAATGTCCTCATCTTTGACATTCATCGCCTTCGTTAATCGCTTCCGCAAATGCTTGCCCATGCCCGCTTCGATTTCCAGCCGCATTACCTTGCCGCGCTGACGCTTTTTGAGTTGTGACTGAATCTCTTTCATCAGATCCGAAGCATCTTCTTCAGCCACGTCCATATCCATATCGCGAGTCACGCGGAACGTGCTGGTTTCCTTGATATCAGCGCCGACGAACAACTCGCCGACAAACATCCGAATAACTTCTTCGAGTAAAATAAATACGTTATCGCCACCGGGTAGCCGCAAAACGCGCGGGAACACATCTGGCACCTGAACCATCGCAAACGAACGTGACTTATTATCTTCGCTATCTTCTGGCCGAACCAAGCGAATCGCTAGGTTCAAACTATTGTTGCCGAGAAATGGGAAGGGTCTGGTCGGATCGACTCCCATCGGCGTCAGAACCGGATAAAGTTCATAGTGAAAATAGTCTGACACAAAGTCCCGTTGCTTTTGATTTAATTCGTCAGCATGCAACAACTGGATATCCACTGCCGTCAATTTTGGCGTCAACGATCGGACCAACGTATTGTATTGCTTTTCAACCATGGCATGTGCCGTCTTGGAAATGGCATCGAGTTGTTCTTGCGGCTTCATACCGGCTGCATCCGGTTTATCGTAATTAACTGTCACCATTTTCTTTAAGGATGCGACGCGAATGTTGAAAAACTCGTCCAGATTGCTTTGGGTAATGCCCAAAAACCGGACACGCTCGAGCAGCGGATTATTTTTATCCCGCGCTTCTTCCAACACACGATCGTTAAACGCAAGCCAACTTAGCTCGCGGTTGTTAAAATAGCGTGGTTTAGAAAAATCAAGCTTTTTCATAGCATATTTCGTCCTTTCAACTCAAGTCCTACCCCGAAAACTTCTGAGAAAAATTTTCCTTTACGTGCTAAGGTCCATCGTTCTAGCTCAATATCATCGTTCACTTTGGCTGACAACACCACTTTATCCGACTTAAGCGAGACACGCATTTGTTGGATTTTTTGTTGGCGAGAAGCGTCAAGACTGTCGGCTACGCGCAAAATCGCAGACAATTTAGCAACAACCAAGCGATTTTCGGTTGACATGGTCGGAAAATTCTTCAAGTCTGACTGTGGCGTTATCGAGCTGTGGAAACGGGTAATCGTCGCCACCATTGTCACTTCCAACTCGTTTAAACCCATGATTTCCGAGGCCATAATGATATAGTTCGAGTGGGCATAATGCTTGTGGGTTTCAATATAACCGCCAATATCGCTCACTGTCGCCGCCACTTCCAGCAACAAACGTTCACGCTTACCCATCCCGTGCAGCTTTTTAAGCCGATCAAATAATTGCAACGCAAAGGTCCGCGTCGCCTGCATATGTTTGTCATCAACTCGATAACGCTTGGCTAAGTTATTGGCACTGATGACAATTTCTTCATCTGGATCGAATCCGAGCTTTTTAAACCCACCAGCATGGGCCGCATGAACTTCAAGCCCATCGATCGCCTTGAGATCGGAAATCCAGATTGATTGACTATTCAGTGTCTCGATCAGACGATATACGAGCAAAACCGTTGGCAGCACCAGTGACGTTTGGTTTGAAGTCAAATCATAAGTATCTGCCAGGTACTGGTCGGATGCTTTCGTTACTTCATCGTAAAGCATGTCAAATCCCGGCCGATCGGTTTCAACCTGCCGCTTGCCTTCAGGGATCAAATTCTGAAAAATCGATAAACTGCTGCCCATCAAAATCATGTTGGTGTATTCAACCCCATGCGGCAGCAAACGCATGAAATCCAGTAAGCGGCTATCAATATAATCCCGCATGACTTCAACATAGTTAGTCACCGAACGCTGCACATCACTCATGATTTCATAGACTCGCAACGGTCCTAACGACAAATTCCGGGAAAAGCCAAACGTGCCTTGACAAAACGTTGTCAATTCGACTGAGCCAGAACTGATGTCAATTAACACCGTGCCTTTTTGGGTAATCTCGGCAAATTGCGGAAATTTGACCATAATGGCTTGGGTCCGGAAAAACGCCTCTTCCGATAACGAGGTTGTTCGGATCAGCCAACCGGTACGGGTATAAAGCTGGTCCCGAACAAATTCGGCATTATCCGCTTCAGCCCAACTGGTACTGGCATAAACATTGACCGTTGTTACCCCATAGTCGTTAAAAATCTGATTGATCGCATCAAAAGCCTGAACAATGGTATCAACGGTTTCCGGGAGAATTTCATGTTCAGCATAAAAATCATCCCCGATGGCAACTGGATATTTACCGCGTTCAATTGTTTTGAGTGTCCGTAAATTGGTGATGCTGAAAACGATGGATTGTGCCCCGATCATCGCGAATCCCTGTATATTGTTTGCCATGTCCGTTCCGTCCATTCTTTCTAGTTTCCCCAAGCCGTTTGATGCATCTAATGTCATGATAGCACGGCTCATTTTGGTTGCATGAGTTTTTAGTCAAGCCGTATTGACCGACTCACCGATCCAATTTAAGTTTACCAAAAATTTGGGTGATACTTCGCCGAATTTCGCACGGATTCACAACTTCTTCCAATTATTTAGCTATCATATGGAGACTGGACCAATATGAGTCACAGCGGACCCCATTTCCGAAAAAAAGAGCGCTTTTTACGCTATCCCCAAAATTTTTGTGATAATCTTAGGCCAGCATGAAACAAAGCTAAAAGAAGTCTCACTTTGGATCGTGCTCGATGCTGGTCATTCAGGGAAAACCGACTTTGGCGGCCTTCCGTCTCAGCTACAATCAATCTTACTGAAACACGCGTCTTTAATCTTGCGAAAAGGAAGTCAATCATGAAGAATCACCTTGATGACATCACCAAACTTATGGCACTCGCGCCTACTGCTGATAGTTATGCTATCCAGCGTCGACAAACCGCCCACCGCATCGCCATTGCCGACACGTGGCAGGTTCAACCCGATGAAAACATTCTCGAAATCGGCTGTGGTCAAGGTGACTTGAGCACAGTTTTGGCCGATCGTGTCGGCCCCGGCGGCCATGTCACCGGCATTGATATTGCGCCGCGCGAGTACGGAGCACCACTGACATTGGGCCAAGCATGGGATCACTTATTTAATGGTCCATTAGCCAAACGCTTAACGGTACATTTCAATACCAACCTCACAAACGGACTTGGCTCACTTGCCGATCAACATTTTGACCGAATCGTCATGGCTCACAGTCTTTGGTACTTTGAGTCCGCCAATGCATTGGCGCTGCTCTTAAACAACTTGCGGACGATTGGCGATTTTGTGGATGTTGCGGAATGGTCACTGCAGCCTACTGCGCTTAATCAAATCGGTCATCTGCAGGCAGCTATGATCCAAGGACTGCTTTATGCAATCGCTCCTAGTGATGTTGCTAACATCCGCACCCTGATCACGCCGGACACTTTGACCCAAATGGCACATGACCATACCTGGACCTATACGGCAGGCCAACTGATCGAAGACCCGGATTTGGATGATGCTCGCTGGGAAATCGCAACCACCAACGCTTTGCTGACAGAGTTGAAGTTAAGTACCGATTTACGTGATCGTGTGAAGCCGCAACTGGAAGCGATGCAACACAATGGCACCGCTACTCTGCCAACTTTTACCGGCCGCATCACGTTTTAACCGCCAAGAAAGCTGATGATGAACGATGATCGAATTTGTACCGGCAACTGCCGCCGACTTGCCTAAAATAGTCGCCATTTATAACGAAACGATCCCTACCCATGAGGCAACTGCGGATTTACAGCCACAAACCGTTGCGCAAAAATCCGCGTGGTTCGCCGCGCACAACGACCATTTCCCGGCGTGGGTGATCCAAAACCACCACGAAACAGTTGGCTGGCTGACACTCTCGGCTTACAGCGACCGCGCGGCGTATGACCAAACAGCCGAGATCAGTTTGTATCTCGATCGAGCTGCCCGTGGTCATCACGTCGGCAGCGCCGCACTGGCCTTCGTTGATCACGAGGCCCCTGCCCACGGCCTGACCACCGTCATCGCCCGCATCTTTGGTCACAACCAGACAAGCCGCCATTTATTTCAGAAATTTGGCTACGACCAGTGGGGCCACTTACCGGCCATCGCGACTTTGCCAGAAGGCCACGCAGATCTGGAGGTTTATGGTAAGCATTTTGTAATATCGGCCAGTAAATAGAAACAGACAAATGAGTCTCAGCCGCAGTATTTGCGAAACTCATTTGTCTGTTTTTTTGTAACCCGTGAATAGCAGTAACTCACTCTTGCTCACCGGCAAGGGTGTCTTCCTGCTGCCTAATACGCCGCATAGTGCGGACATAGGAACTGACCAGTACTAGCACGCTGCCGAACCATGCCAAAGGGTTGGCGGCGGACGCGCCGGCAAAGCCGAAAGGCACCACTAGGAAAATGGCCGCAAACGCCCGCATGCCGAGTTCGAAGAAGCCCGCAACGGTCGGTACCAAAGTCTGGCCCAATCCTTGCAGCAAATTGCGAATCGTGAACAGAATCGCTAACAACCAATACATGCTGGCATTGTAATGGAAATACGTCTGGGCCAAAGCCGTAACCGCTGGCTGATTCGGACCAAGGAATAAGTTGACGAGTGGTTTACTGAAGAAAATAATCAAGGCTCCTAGCACCAATGACAAGCCGACATTGACAACCAGCGTCTGGTAAACTCCGCGACGGATACGACCATAAGCTTTTGCACCAAGATTCTGTGCCGCAAACGTGGCCATGGCTACCCCGAACGAAGAAGAAGGCAACGTCGCCAGCTGGTCAATCCGTCCGGCCGCCGTGTACGCCGCGACCGCGTTGGTGCCAAGCGTGTTGAGCATGACCTGTAAAATCACCGCCCCAATAGCAATGATGGACATTTGAAAGCCCATCGGCAGGCCCACTTTTAGATGGCGCAAAATATCCCGCCAATCGATTCGTAGGTCACTGCGTCGGATGACTAACAACGGAATTCTCATGCGGATATACACCCAGCAAAGAAGTGCCGCAATGACTTGGGCACTGACGGTTGCGTAACCGGCACCGGCAACCCCGGAATGAAAACCAAGAATGAACCAAAAGTCCAATGCAATATTGATAATGGTCGCAATAATCAGGAAGATCAGTGGCGTTCGCGAATCACCCAGTGCCCGTAACATATTGCTCAACAAGTTGAACGCCATCGACGCAATAATGCCAAAGTAAATGACCCGCACAAAGGCAATCGAATCGTCCATGATGTCCGGTGGCGTCTGCATCAGCGCAAGCAATGGTCGCGTCATGCTCACCGCGCCGACAGTCAGGATCAAGGAAATACCAAGCGTAATCCAAACACTCGTCCCAAAACTCCGCCGCACCCGCCGATAATCATGGGCACCATAAGCTTGCGCCGTTAAGATCGACAATCCTGCCGTTGTTCCTTGGGCAAAGCCGATAATTAAAAAAACAATACTAGATGTTGCACCGACAGCTGCCAAAGCATCTTTGCCAATCGTTCGGCCAACAATCAGCGCATCCATAAAACTGTAAAGCTGTTGAAAAAGATTCCCGATTAACAGTGGGATCGTAAACAACACGATCAGTTTCAATGGTTTGCCAATTGTTAAATTGCGCATATTAACCTCCAAAATTTTTGTGTTTGTGTGACTGCGGGTGGGGAAAGGCTAAGCTTCTTTCTTACTCCCATAACGCGCTCACCGGCGCAGGAGTCTGCGTGTAAGGACCTTGGTCGCAATGTCCACTTACACTCCGACTCCTAAGCGCGCCGGTTCGCGCTCAACAATTTTTCCACCATAGCACAAAAAACCAGACAGCTGAATAACTGTCTGGTAAATGAAATATATTTGCAATCAAACGTCGGCGCCGCCACCACCGGAGCTGCCGCCGCCCCAGCTTGAGCCGCCTCCGGATCCGCCGCCAAAACCACCGCCGAACCCGCCTCCGCCGCCTCTTCGGCCTGCAGAGAGCAAGGCGTCGATGATCAGCCACAGCCAGAAGCCGCTATCGCCATCGCGGCGGCGACCTCCGCGGCCACCACCGCCACGGCCGCCAAAGATAAGCGCAACGACAACAACCGCCAGGAAGATTAAAATAATTTTTCCCAAGAGGCTGCCACCTTGATTGTGGCCTGTGCTGCGGTATTGATTCATGGTGTCATCGGATACTGTGTTCTGGTCTTTTGGAAATTTATATTTCTTATCAATCACAGTCGCAACGGCATTAAACACCTTACGCAACGCTCGGTTTAAATCTGCCTTGTTATGTGACTTAATCGACTTCAGATTGCTGTCAAGAATCTGCCCAGCCAAGGCATCCGGCAAATCACCTTCAAGGCCATAACCCACTTCGATCCGCAGATTCTGTTTGCCATTATTGTCGGCATACAGAATCAGGACACCATTATCAGTGCCCTTTTTGCCAATGCCCCACTTTTGAAACAAATCCGGGGCATAGTCTGACAGCGGATCGCCGTGGGTGGACTTTAAAGCAGCGACTGCAATTTGCGGCTGCTGCTTTGTCCCCTGGTAGTAGCGATTCTTTTGATCAACTAATTGCTTGGTTTCATCGTCAAGATAATGGCCCTGATCCAGGTAATAATGGTCAGTCGGTCGTGCCGGCAGATTCTCAGCCGCTGCCACCGGATGAGCTGCACCGGCAAACAGCAGCAAGCCTGTCAGCGCGGCTAATAACCACGCTAAATGCCTGCGCATGGCGCCACCTACTTCCCGGTACTGGAGCTATTACTTGAAAAGTCAACGCTTGGCACTGTCTGGGCTGACGGGGTGGCTTTGAAGGTATCCTTCTTACCCAAGCCCATCATACTGGCAAAAATGTTCTTCGGGAACGTCACCACGCTTTGATTGTAATCACGTACTTTGTCAATATAGCGTTTCCGTTCAACCGAAATCCGGTTCTCACTGCCTTCAAGCTGTGTCATCAACGTGTTCACCTGGTTACTGCTTTGCAAACTCGGATAGTTTTCCTTGATAACGTTAATTAAGGTACCTACGCTCTTGTTCAACTGATCGTCAGCCTTAGCCTTGCCAGTTGTTGTGTTCGCGTTTGCATAGGACTTGCGGGCTTCGGCAATCTCACCGAAGACCTTTTGTTCCTGACCCATCTGGCCCTTAACGGCATTCACCAGGTTAGGCACCAAATCCGCACGCCGCTGCATGACATTTTCAACTTGGCTCCATTGTGCCTCAACCGCCTGATTCTGCTTTGCTAATGAGTTATACGTGCCAATCCCAAAAATCAGGCAGATGGCCACAATCACGCCGAGCACAATACTTGTAACTGCAACTGGACTTAGTCGTTTCGTTTTCATCATCAATTCTCCTCTGGGACGCACCTCAGCAGCAAAAAAAAACGTTGCTAGGCCAATTCGCGTCCGTAATCAAGTTTTTCACTTCCTTTTTATTTTACCATGCCGGTACCAATCAACATCCGGCTAAAGACGGATCTGTTACTTAAAGTAGTTAAACCCAATGGCATCACGAACTTCCTGCAAGGTTTGATTGGCAACCACATTGGCCTTAGCCGAACCCTGTTTGAGCATTTCCGCAACCGCACCCATATCCTCCGCGTAACGAGCCCGCCGTGTGCGAATCGGTTCAAGCACGGCCTCCATAACATCGATCAGGTAGCGTTTAATATTGACATCCCCTAAGCCACCATGTTGATACTGCTCTTTCAACTTGGCAACCTGTGCTTTATCCGGATCAAAAATGTCTAGATAAGTAAACACGACATTGCCTTCGACCTTGCCCGGATCTTCGACATGAATGTGGTTGGGGTCGGTATACATCGACATGATCTTCTTCTTAACGGTGTCTGCATCATCAGCCAGATAGATACCATTGTTGAGACTCTTACTCATTTTGGCATTGCCATCGATGCCAGGAAGTCGGCCTAACCCCTTTGGTGGGAAATAGCCTTCTGGTTCGACTAACACATCTTTGTGATAAGTACGATTAAAAGTCCGCACGATTTCGCGGGTTTGTTCCAGCATCGGTTCCTGGTCATCCCCGACCGGAACGGTTGTCGCCTTGAACGCCGTGATATCAGCTGCTTGGCTGACCGGATAAATGAAAAAACCGGCTGGAACACTATCACCAAAAGCCTTTTGCTTAATTTCAGACTTCACGGTCGGATTGCGTTCCAAGCGATTGACGGTCACCAAGTCGAGATAGTACGCCGTCAACTCAAAAAGTGCTGGAATCTGGCTCTGGATCAAAATCGTTGTTTTGTCAGGATCAATCCCGACAGCCAGATAGTCTAGCGCCACTTCCAACAACGAATGCCGGATTTTCTCCGGATCATTTGCGTTGTCGGTCAATGCCTGCGTATCCGCAATCATCACAAAAGTTTCGTAATCACCTGAGTTCTGCAGCTCAACTCGATTCTTCAATGAACCAATGTAATGACCAATATGCAACCGTCCTGTTGGTCGATCACCAGTTAAAATCACTTTTTTTACCATACTAGCTACCTCCTTGAATTAAATGAGCGTGACCTGGCGCGGTTAGGAGCCGGAGAACGTGTAAAAAAAGACGCCCCATGTCATTGCAACATAGGACGCCTGAGCGCGGTACCACCTAACTTGTCCGACTTGCGGACCTCTCTTGGCTTAAGGCGCACCCACCGAACAAAACGCAAGCGACCCAACTTCACCTATCCCGGCCATCGACTTCACAACGCCGCCGACTCTCTGGAGACCTTTTAGATAGGCTACTCATCGCTTGTGTGAATATGAGTTTAGATTAGCCAACTATAAATACAATGTCAACTCATAGCGCTAGCTTAAAACAAATACTGCAAGTCACTCTGCGCACTCGGGTAAGCGTAAATCTGATTAAGTTCAGCCGGTTTTTTACCCGCATCAATGGCTGCTGCGAAGGTGTTGATTAGATCTTCTGCCAAACTGGCGAGTACGACGGCACCGGCGAGCTTGCCGGTTGTTTTGTCGACAATCGTCCATACTTGTGCATCCGGATCCTGCAGCCGATGATATGTGTACCATTGAGTGGTATCGTTATGAACCACCTGATACCGATCAGGCGCAGCTTCTGCGTCTTCAAGCGCTACGCCAACTTTGGCAAGCTCGGTCGGTCCAAAGACAATTGTCGGAATCGCAGGATAATGAATCGGTTCCTGGCTACCCAAGATCTGGCTAGCCACATAACGCCCTTCAAATCCGGCAACTGGCGTCAATTTCGGTTGCGGTTTCAAGTTCACATCGCCAAGCGCATAGATATTAGGAACGACCGTACGCAAATGATCATCAACCGGAATCCCCCGAGTATCAGCCTTGATACCGGCATTGGCGAGACCGAGGTCAGCAACATTAGCAATGCGACCCATGGCTGTAATCGCCATATCGACATTCATGTCAAAATCATCCGCATGCAGATGCGTCATCGTACCGAGCGGACTGATTTTCGTGAGTTCAACATTAGGGTGAAAATGAATGCCAGACTTGATCAACAGCTGCTTCAACGCTTCGGTGGCGACTTTTGGAAAAGCCCGCAACAGACGATCGGAGTGTCCGATGATATGCACTTCCGCACCAGCAGCGGCTGCAATATTAGCAAGCTCGACGCTAACATAACCGGCGCCGATAAACGCGATGCTGGTCGGCAGCTCATCTAAGTCCAGAAAATCGCGGCTTGTTTTCAACAAATTGGCTCCGGGGATATCCGGAAAGCGCGGCGTGTGACCCGTTGCGATGACAATATGTTCACCGGTGACATTTTGGGAGCCGACTTTAACGGCGTGTTCGCCGAGCAACTGTGCCCGGCCATATAACGTTTTAATGCCGGTGCGGGTTAAGCCGTTCAATGTCCCGGCCGGAATACCGCTTGTGTAGCCACGCTTAAATGCCATCAAGGACGGCCAATCGATTTTTGCCGTTCCGCTAATCCCCAAGCCGTTCATCCGCAAGGCGGCATTTTTCACTTCGACACCACGATACAGCATCTTTTTCGGATCACAGCCGTAGTTGGGACAGGTGCCACCCCATAAATCGCCTTCAATGACTAATACCTTCTGTTGCGCCGCGAGACCATAAGCAGCCGCTAAGCCGCCCGGGCCACCGCCAATGACAATCGTGTCATAATCATATGCCATTACGATCACTCCGTTTCTGTATTTTGATCAACAAATGCGCTTGCCAGATAAGCAACCACACTATGCGTATTGACCACAAACGAACCGTGGTCAGTATGCACCTGCAACGTTTCATGTGCGTCTAACAGCGGCAGCGCCTCCGCTAAGGTCAGGTTGCCGCCGACCGTATGCCGGGCTGTCACTTTGACCGCAAACGGGGCCAACTGACTGAGGGTTACCTGCAATCCTTGATTGGCCTGCGCTCCCTTGAAAAGATCGGCCACAAAATCATTCGCCGGCTGGGTCGCAATCGCTTCTGGCGTGTCGACCTGCAAGAGCTTCCCGCTGTGCATCACACCGATCCGATCGCCTAGCTTCATTGCCTCCGCCATATCATGGGTGACAAAAATGACAGTCGTTTTCATAGCACGATGCAGCTGCAGTAACATGTCCTGCAGTTGGGTTCGTGAAATCGGATCAAGAGCGGAAAACGGTTCATCCATCAACACGACTTTAGGCCGTGATGCCAACGCGCGTAAAATCCCGATCCGCTGTTGCTGGCCACCTGAAAGCTCACTAGGCATCCGAGTGCGATATTCGGCTGGCGGTAAATCAACCATGGTCAACAGTTCATCGGTTGCCTGACGAATTTTTTGCCGCGACCATCCTTTCATTTCCGGAATCACAGCAATGTTTTGCGCAACGGTCATGGTTGGAAACAACGCAATTTGTTGCAAAACATAGCCTAGATTCCACCGCAAATCGCGAATCGGGTAACTGGTGAGCGGCTTGCCGGCAAATTTAATGGTGCCGCTAGTTGGCTCAACCAGGCGATTAATCATTTTCAACGTGGTGGTTTTGCCGCTCCCAGAGGTTCCGACCAAGACAAATAGCTCGCCTTGCTCCACATTCAGGCTCAAGTCGTCAACCACCGGCTTGCCATCGTAGGCTTTGGTCACGTGTTCCAAGCTAATCAGTGCCATCAGCGTGCCTCCTTTAACAGACCATGCCGGATAAGGTAACGATGTGCCACCGTGGCGGCTTTTTCGCGGCGGACACTGACCGCATAGTTCATATCTTGCATCTGCTTTTCGGTGATGTGGTTCGCCAGCTTATTTAACGCCTTGACCAGATGCGGATGATCCTCGGCAAAACGACTGCGCATGAGCGGCGCACCGCGATAAATCGGGAACAAGCCTTTGTCATCCTTCAAAGCGACAAGGTGATACTGGCGCAATTGCGCATCTGTCGTGTAGCCGTCAGTTAAATTAATCTGTCCGCGGTCCAATGCCTGATATCGCAGCGACGGATCCATTGAATCGACTTTAAACTGGAGGCCATATTTCTGCTTGATGCCTTTATACCCATCCTGGCGATCAATGAATTCCAAGTCGAAGCCGGCACGAATCGACGGAGCAATTTTGGCTAAATCACTGATGGTCTTTAACTGGTAGCGTTTAGCAAAACTGGCCTTGACAACCAACGCGTAAGTATTGTTGTAAGCCATTGGTTTTAGATAGCGTAACCCTTGCTTCGCGAGCAGTTGCTGGGCCAGCGGATAATTATTCTTGCCTGCTGCCACTTGCTTCTGTTGGGCGGCAGTCGGCTTCGTCAAGCTTTCCAGCACGGTGCCGGAAAATTCAGGGTATATGTTGATCTTATCGGTTCGCAGCGCGTTGTACAAGAAGCTCGTCTGGCCAAAATTCGGTTTCAACGTCACCTGCACATCAGGGTCAGCCTGTTGTATCAAATCCTTGTACATGTGAATCAGAATATCCGGCTCACTGCCTAGCTTACCGGCAATGGTGATCGTTTCTTTAGGCGCCGTCGCCCAGTTGTATACCTGCGTGCCGACTAAGCCAAAAACAACAATGGCCACAGCCCCCACGCTCAGTTTCCAATTCACTTTTTGCATCAGATTTAACAACCACGAGAAGACGATGGCCAACAAAGCCGCAGCCAGTGCGCCCATCAAGGTCAGCGCAGCATCGTTGCGATCGATTCCCAGCAAAATAAACGTTCCCAGTCCACCTGCACCGATCAAAGCGGCTAACGTGGCAGTTCCGATAATCAACACCATCGCCGTGCGCACGCCAGATAAAATGACTGGCAACGCAATCGGCAACTCGACTTTAAACAGTTTGCGCAGGCGACTCATCCCAAATGCATCGGCAGCTTCTTCATATGAAGGATCGATATCCTGCAGCCCGATATAGGTATTTTGAAAAATCGGCAGCAGTGCGTAAACGACCAAAGCAATGATCGCCGGCACCGTGCCGATACCGACGAAAGGAATCAATAATCCTAACAAAGCTAACGAAGGAATTGTTTGCAAAACTCCAGTGACCTGAAGTAAAATTGCCGCGATTTTTGAATGTGTCTGCACCCAAACAGCCAGCGGAATAGCAATCACGACCGCTATAATAAGTGCAGTCAAGGATATTTCAATATGTTGTCCCAAAGCATTAAGCAATTCGCCGTGGCGCTCGGCAACTGTCCGCCATAAATCAGCCATGTCTTACCTCCATTTCACTCGATTATGTCTAAGTGTACCACCTTGATTTCCGCTACAACAACACGCGTCCGTTATACCGCTTTACTTTACTTTTCGGGCTACCGGGCGTAAGATTATCCACACTATTTTAAACACAGAGAGGAGCGCCGTTTGATGAAAAATGCAACCAAAGCGGAAGAACAAGCACGCGTTACGGCGGTTATCGAGAAGCTAAAGGCAAGGTTAGCGGCTATTCATGAGCAAATCGAAGCGGCGCACCGCGAGACCAGCCGCATCGAACGGGCTTATGGTGAAAACACGAAAGTCAACGTCACCGAAGTCGATGATCAAATGGAAACCAATGCCGCCGTTCAGCAGCAAAAGGTTATGGTTGCGCGGGCCGTTGAAAACGAAACGATCCTCAAACACGAGGGCGATCGGCTGACATTACTGGCGGACAATCCTTATTTTGGCCGCATTGACATCGATGAAGACGGCGAGCCTGACACCCTCTATATCGGAACAGCAACGTTCATTGATGAAAATGGCGATTTTCTGGTGTATGACTGGCGCGCGCCGATCAGTTCCATTTACTACAATGGCACACTTGGCGATGTCACCTACGACACGCCTGCCGGAGAACAGCATGCGGTTTTGAAAAACAAGCGCCAATTTCAGATTGAACACGGTCATATCAAAACTATGTTTGACACCAACGAAACCGTGGGCGATGAAATTCTACAATCTGTCCTTGGCGATCAATCGGACGAATACATGAAAAACATCGTCGCTACGATCCAGCGCGAGCAAAACGACATCATCCGCGATACGTCAAGCGATTTACTCGTCGTCCAAGGTGTCGCCGGCTCCGGCAAAACCAGTGCTGTGCTGCAGCGAGTTGCCTACCTGCTGTACCACAGCCGCAGAGATCTGGATGCCGACCAAATGGTGCTCTTTTCACCTAACCGCCTATTTGCCAATTATATTTCGCAAGTGCTGCCGAGTCTCGGTGAAAAGAACATGCGCCAGGCAACATTGTTTGAATTCTTGGCCAACCGCTTCACCGGCCTGCATGTCGAAACACTGTTTGAACGGTATGAGCACGACGCGGCGGGGTTGCCGAAAGCTGCCGAAACCATTCGCCGCTTCAAGGAAGCTCCGAGTTACTTGGAAGCCATTTATGACTTTGCCAAAAAGCCGGATCGCACACCGCACTTCATTGATGTTGAATTTAATGGCGAAACTTTCTTCTCTGCCACTGAGATTGCTAAAATCTACCAATCCCAACCGACATTGATGCAGCCGGTCGATAAGTTCACAGCGACTAAAAATGCTTTGATCAAACGACTGAACGTACGCATTCACGAAGAAGCCAAGGCAGATTGGGCACAACTTCAGGTTTCTGACTTATCGCAAAGCGAATTGGAAACCCTGACCGCCGAGCATGAATTCGCGACCGGTGAAGACGAGCAACAGTTTGTGTCGGAGGCCATTGTATCCAAGGCGTTCGCGCCAATTTATGATGCGCTATACAACGATCACTTTTATGATGTATTCCAAGACTATCAGCACTTCATGGCGCAGCTTGACGCCCCGGTCAGTGACGCGATTTGGCAAACCATGATCACGGCCTTTTCCGATGGGATTGAATCGCATCACCTGCGCTTGGAGGATGCGGCACCGTTGCTGTACCTGCGCGATCTTAGCACTGGCAGCGGCCAAAACAGTCTCATTCAGTATGTTTTTGTCGATGAAATGCAGGATTTCAGTATGGCGCAGTTGCTGTATCTGAAGCACGCTTTCCCTAAAGCCAAGTTAACCTTGCTGGGCGATGCCAAGCAGGATGTCTTTACCAGCAACTATCAGCCGAGTGACTTCATTCACGAAATCAAAGATGTCTTTGCGGGGTACAAAATTCGGCTCATCACATTAAACAAGAGCTATCGTTCAACACAGCCAATCACTAATTTTGCCAAGGCTCTGTTGCCTGAACACGAGCATATTCAATCCTTCAATCGCGCTGGCGACAAACCGGAAGTGCTGACGGTTCCGCGCGCGGATGCAGCCGCGGCTTTGTCCAAGCTGGTCACGCATCTGTTAACCGCTGACGGTACCGTGGCGATTTTAACCAAGGACGCCCAAACCGCCGATCAGCTTTACACGACGCTCAAGCTCGATACGCCAGTTACGCTATTGTCCGCAAACGATCACAGCCTCAAAAGCGGTTGTGTCATTCTGCCGGTTTACTTGGCCAAGGGACTTGAATTCGATGCGGTCGTGGGTTGGGATGTCTCTGCATCGACCTACCAAAATGAAGCTGATCGCGATATTCTCTACACCCTCTGCTCCCGCGCGTTGCACCATTTAAACCTAGTCGCGCTGGACGAGCCCAGTCCGCTGATCACGGCATTGCCGACTGATCTTTATCGGCACGCTGGCGATGCATCGGAGGCAAGGGTTTAGTAGCTTCGACTGTCCATGGCTGGGCTCAGAGTTCTATGCCGCACCAAACTCCGCAATCTCCGGCTTGGCACTAAGATCTTGTTCCACCAACTTTGTAATACTTACAAGAATCGGCACTAACGATGACTGATCCTGATCGTTAGCGCCGATTTGATTTTGCAACTAATATTATGCTAGCTTATCAATGAAAGCTCTTTAATCAACGTTCTAAATAAAAAAACCGGAGGCAATGCTTTGTTCAATCTGCTTCGAACCTTCATGGCGGTTTATGAAACCCGCAGCTTTTCTTTGGCAGCCGAGCAGCTGTTTTCCAGTCAGCCGACTGTCTCACATCACATTCACCAACTGGAGCATGAGCTGAATGTTTCGCTTTTTGAGCGTAACAAACGCAGTGCCACCATTCCGACAGCGGCGGCTGATATCCTCTATGAATTCAGCAGCAACATGCTTGCTGACTGGGATAAAACTAAGCAAGCCATGCAAAACACCACTGCAACTGCTTCGGTTGAATTGAATATCGGCATTTCACAAAGTGTCGCCGTTGTTTTGTTCCCTGACTTGGCACGCGGATTGAAAGCAGCCTTCCCTTTTCTAGAATTTAATGTTGCTGTTTTGAACTCGCTCCAAGTAGTCAAGCAGATGGAGGCACGGCGGCTCGATTTGGGGTTCATCGAACAACCGTTGACGTTAAAAGGTGCAACTAGAACCACGCTTTGTGCGGATCAATTGGTGGTGGCAGGTTGGTCCACCGGTACTTGGCTCACGCGCGAGGAAGGCTCCGGCATGCGCTATTACACAACTGCCTATCTCCAAGAAGCTGGTATCACGCCGGATCACCTTATGACCGTTAACAATAACAGCATGCTGCGAGCACTAGTGCAAAACAAGGTCGGTCAGGCGTTGCTTTCGGATCGAATCGTCCCCCAAGAAGTGCCGCAGCAAACTATCGGTGCAAAGTTTCGCCGGCATTTTTATCTGTTGCAAAACCCTGATGCTCACTGGCCGCACAAGCAAGCTATGCTGGACACGATCCAGCGTTTAGCCAACAAGGTCGACTAAACAACCGCCATCACCACTAGCTGATTAATCAGTCGTATTCCGCGGCGCTCGCTGGGTCTGCCAGGTAGCGCGAACATTTAAGTGCAAAAAGCGTAGGTAATGACCCGTGACGAATACCAGCATCAACGTCGCAACCAGCCATTCACTCCACTGCACCACGCTTAACAGGTTATGAGCAGCACCCGTTCTCGCAAAAATGGCGATAAAACGTGTTAACGCCGTCGCGGAGATGACTAGCGGAAACGTAAACGCGGCAAAGCTTGGATAAAACGACAACCGGGTGTACTGGCGAATGCTGAATAGCGTGCCAAAATATAAGCTCTGGGCAAAGATCAACATGTCAAGCGCAAACCAAAAACTAGGCTGATTAAAGCTGGCGAGATAACCGGTCAAACACAGCGAGGCCGGTGCCGCCATGATGGTCAGCAACGGTTGGGTAGCCTCTGGTAATGGCACCACACGCACGCGATGCACGACCACGGGAAATAACGCTGCATACAGGACAAATGCAATCCAGAAAAGCCGCTGCCCCAAAGCAGGCACAAATTGGGCACTGGTCACCGGAATAACGCCTAATCCGACAAACGTGACGAACCAACTCGGGTAAATCATGTGCCAGGCTTTTTGTTGCGTGAGCAAGTGCCGGGACAGAAAGAATGCCATCAAGCCAAAATGAATAAGCACCGCCATCATCCACACAATCGTCGCCACTTGTACCGGCATCCCCCAGGCGGTGAAGTAGGTGCACAAAATCATGAGCGTCATCGAAAATGTCGGCGACACCGAAGCGATAATCGGATCTTGTAAACTTTTGACAGCATGAAGCGGCGTTAGGCAAAGTTTAAGTAAAATCACTGCAAACAGCAAAAGCGCCACAACGCCGGTGACATCCCCCACCAGTTGCCACCCAGCTAGTTTATATAAATTTCCTAATGATGCCAGACCTAATGTCAAGCCGGCCATTGGTAACGGTACTTTTTTCAAAAATGTTCTCATGTCAGCCTCCTTTGCATGCCATTGAGTCTAACAAGAATAGCCGGCGACAGCTAAATGAATCTATTGCATCGTTAATATTCAGAAACTGAATGACATTGAAAAAACGTTGACGGTCAGCCGCAAAACCGACCGTCAACGTTTTTCAGTCTGCACACAATTCAAACTAGTAGGATCGTGGCGTTGTTAAGCATGTGTAACCCAATCGAATAACGCATATCGCGGGTTCGCAGATAGGTCCAGGCCAAGACACCACCAAGCGCTGCGTAAATGAAAAGGTTGTAGTCAATCCGTGACCCGACAACGTGCGCAAAACCGAACGTAAAGGCGCTAACTAAAATGCTGACCCACTGCCAGACACGTTTCCGCAACGAGCCGAAGCTGTTCATCAACAAGCCGCGAAAAAGGTACTCTTCAACAATCGGCCCTCCGACCACAGCCAGTAACTTAATGCCCAAAGGATAAGTCTTCACCAGATGAAGCAAATTGCTCTGATTTGCTGCCTGCGGGGTATGCAAAAAGTTCATCAGCAGCGAATTGGTTAGCTGAATGAGGAACAGCAAGCCGATTCCCTGCCAAATGACGGCAGCTGGATGCTTCACCGTCAAGGGGCCTTGCTGCCGATACCAGCGGCGATAAACCAACATTAACAGGCCAATCAAAACCCCAAACGAAATGACAAACGCCCCAATGGCGCCATAAGCACCCCAAGCCGCTTCCCCGCGAACTAGTGCCAATTCAGCAAATGAGTACAAAATAAACCCAATGCCGACACCTAATACCTGTAAAAAAGAATGGAATATTTTCAAAGTTAACGTCCTTTCTGGGGCGAGTCGTTGCTGTTTCATGATACCAGTAATTCTTGAGTTACCAAAATCTTGGCTTTTTGCAAAGCCGCGCAGGTTCTCATAAGGGGTATTCGTGTTCCACCCTTGTAAGGGTAGAAAAAAAGCCCAACAGATCAACTGACCTGTCAGGCAACTTCATTTGCAGCCGTCTATCGGGCTTGAACCGACGACCTCATCCTTACCATGGATGCGCTCTACCGACTGAGCTAAGACGGCAAATGTTTCGGTTGTTTAAAAACAACTGCCTAATTAATGTACACTAAATCTCAAGCACCCGCAAGCCTTTTTTTGGAAAAAGTCGTCTGGATTGCTGCTCATTCTTATCCCGGCCTTCAGCAACAACCAAGCGTGATCACTGTTGCCAGTTATCGCTCCCCACCCCACTCAGCCTTAAATTCCGCCAAAAAATCTTCCATAACCTGCTGCCGATGTTCGGCGAGTTGCTTGGCCGCCGAGGTATTCAACTGATCTTTCAGCTTCAGCAACTTTTCATAAAAATGATTGATAACCGTACTATCCTTGTCCCGATAATTGCTTGGCGTTAAGGCGGTTCGCGGTGCCAGCGCCGGATCATACATGCGACCACCATGGGCACCGCCGTACATGAACGCGCGGCCGATCCCGATGGCGCCAATCGCATCTAATCGATCTGCATCCTGGACAAGCTGCCCCTCTAAAGACAATGCTTGGTGCTTTCCTAAGTTAGCTTTAAAGGACATGTGGTCAATAATTGCGATAACTGCTTGAATCTGTTCGTCCGTCAAACCGGCTGCAGCCATCGCATGGTTCGCCGCTGATTTTGCCGTAGCAGCATTGTCAACCAGTTTGTCGTCATAAGTGTCATGCATCGTGGCTGCCGCGACAACGACGGCCGAATCAACGCCTGGCGTTTCGGCGGCCAACCGCTTTGCCATCACGATCACCCGCTCAATGTGGTCAAAGCCGTGACCACTGTGATCCTGGGCGGAAACGGAGCGCGCATAGGCTGTCAACGCCTGCCAATCAATCATGTTACGCACCTTCCAATTTTTTGAATGTGATTACCTGAACTAATTAACCGATAAGCTACCCTATTTGTTGCGTGGCTTAACCTCAAGAGTTCATACTAAAAGTATAAAGAGGTTATGCAAAAGGGGGAACTTTAAAATGAAAAAGCATTGTTTGTCGGCGAGTCAATCGGTTAACCAATTCCATCGACTTTTCTCGCCTGTGTCATCTTCGGACATTCCATTGAATCAGCAAAACCTGCTATTCTGGATGGCCACGGATCTGACACCGAAAACACCAACGAGTCTGGCTAAGGAGATGCATGTCACCAAAGCTGCCATCACTAAAGCCAGTGGACCGCTGATTGACCGCGGGTTGCTTGATAAGCAGCCTGACCCAGACGATTACCGCAGTTTTAAACTCGTCCTCAGCGAGGCGGGACAAGATGCGGTCGAAGATCTAGGTCCGGAATACATGGAGAACCTTAAGCGTCTGTACAATGAACTGGGTGAAAAGAAATACCTGAGACTCATCAAACTGCTCAGCCAGGCCACCGGTGTTGCAGTCGAAGAATAAGCCAATCGGTCGCGTTTGACAATCTGAGTCCGCCTTACGCAGTGCTTGCGTGAGGCTTTTTTCGTATTTTCTCAACTGCGTTACAATGAACTCATAGTGATATCTCACTCAACCTTAAGCAGTTTACTAAATCCCGCAAAGGAGTCTGATTCGATGGCAATTCCAGATCATATCAGTGTTCGCGGTGCCTATGTCAATAACTTGAAGCACCTTAACGTAGATATTCCCTTAAACAAACTCGTGGCGATTACCGGTCGTTCAGGCTCTGGTAAAAGTTCGCTGGCGATGGGCGTTTTATACGCAGAAGGCATGCGGCGGTATATGAGCGCCTTATCGACTTATACGCGTCGGCGGTTAGGTCAGACGAGTCCGGCGGCGGCCGATTCGGTCAAGCATATTCCCAGTGCGATCGCGCTCAGACAGCGACCGGTTGTGCCTGGCATTCGCTCAACCGTCGGCACTGCCACGGAAGCCTTAAATGTGATTCGGCTTATGTTTTCCCGTCTCGGTTCACCCGTTTGCCCAAATGGCCACCGCGTTCCGCCGACACTTGATATTGCCAAAGCCATGGATCTTCCTAATGATGGTGAAAGCGGGATGGGCATGATTACCTGCCCGACTTGCGGGGTTCACTTTATGGCCTTTGCGGCAGAAGATTTTGCCTTCAACTCAACCGGCGCCTGCCCAACCTGTGGCGGCACGGGTCAAGCGCGGACGCTGGCGGCCAATCGTCTTATCCCCGACCAAACGCTGACGATTCGCCAAGGCGCCGTTGCATCATGGCGACTGCCCGGCCGGAACTTCATGCCTTACGTTGTCCAAGCAATCGGCATCGACATCGATACCCCCTTCCAGGATCTGCCCAAAGACCAGCAGGAACAGGTATGGCACGGGCCTCGCAAAAAGTATGCCATTAACATTCCCAGCAAAACAGGCAGAGTTTTCCACATGGACCATGCACAATACGAAAATGCCTTCAATGCGGTCGAAGACTCCTTAGCCACCACCAAGAATGAACGCGCGATCCAGCGCCTGAATCGGTTTTATGAATTCGGTGTCTGCCCCACCTGCCATGGTAGCCGGTTCGCGCCAAAACTGTTGTCACAACTTTTGGTTGATCAAAACATCGCACAGGTCAGCAATATGACCCTGACGCAGCTTTCCGCCTTTATCCCGAAAATCTACCAGTGGCTACCTGAAAATATGCAGGCGCTGGCGCACGATATCATTAAGGAATTGACGCAGCTGCTCAAGCCAATCATGGATTTGGGTCTGAGCTACCTGACATTAGGCCGAGCCGCCGCGTCGCTATCCACCGGTGAATTGCAGCGCATTCAACTCAGCCGGACGTTGCGTACCGAAACGACCGGCGTTCTTTATGTTCTCGACGAGCCTTCCATCGGGTTACACGCTGCCAATGTTGCCGGTTTACTGGAAGTCATGCATGGCTTGGTTGATCAAGGTAACTCACTGGTTGTCGTGGATCACAACACGGCGATCATCAACGCTGCCGATCACATCGTTGAAATCGGTCCGGGTGCAGGCGTTGACGGCGGGCGCATTCTCGATCAAGGCGATCCAGCCGAGATCAGCCGTAATCCAAAGTCACTAATTGCACCATTTTTAACCGGCAAAACCAAACTCATTGTCCGCCCGCAAGCTGGTGCCGAAGCGGTTTCCAAGGCCAAGCAGTTACAGCTGACCGTGACCGATCGCTTCAACCTCCACAACTTGCATGTCGGCTTCCCGATTAACTGCTTCTCCGTGGTATCAGGATTCTCCGGCGCTGGCAAGTCAACGCTCATTTTCGACGCGTTAGTCCCGGCATTGTCGACAACGAAGAAGCAGCCGGGCCCGACTTTTGTCCGCGATCTCAAAAATGGCGGCATCCGACGCGTGGTCGCCATTGATGCCACGCCGGTTGGCAAGAATGTGCGTTCAACTGTTGCCACCTACACTGACATTCTCGATCACCTGCGTTATCTGTTCGCAGCTTTGCCAGATGCCAAAGCCAAGCATTATACCAGCAGTCACTTCTCCTATAACGTCAAGGCGGGTGCTTGTCCCACTTGTGGCGGCACCGGTGTGATTAATCTGGACATTCAATATTTGCCGGATATGCAGCAAACCTGCCCTACCTGTCATGGTCGACGTTACAATCCTGAGGTCTTGAAAATCAAATGGCACGACCGCAACATTGCCGACCTGCTGGATCTCGACGTGGATACCGCACTCAAGGTGTTCAAGGATGAACCGGCAATCGTCCACACGCTGCAGACACTTCACGACATGGGGCTTGGCTATCTGCATTTAGGCGAAAGCACGCCCACACTATCAGGTGGTGAGGCGCAGCGACTCAAACTGGTTGCACACATGGGCCGTTCCCAAAAAGATACGTTATTCGTTTTCGACGAACCTTCCGTTGGGTTGCATCCCCTTGATGTCCAAACGCTGGTGGCGGTTTTCCAACGACTTTTAAAAACCGGCGCAACCGTCATTGCCATTGAGCACGACCTAGATGTCATTGCCAACGCCGACTATGTTTTGGACTTAGGGCCAAAAGGCGGGGCTGAAGGCGGCCGGATCATGGCTGCCGGAACGCCGCAAGCCATCGCCCGCCAAGGCCAAGGCGAAACCGCCAAATATTTAGCGGCACATCTGGCGGCTTTTCAAGTTAAATGAGGACAAACAAAATTGGCTCCAGAGATAATCTCTAGAGCCAATTTTTATATCCAACGCAAAACGCTCGCGCCCTATGCGTTCAAAATATTATCAATTTGCCGAATTTCTTCAGCCGTAAACGCCAAATGCTCAGTCGCCTTGAGATTATCTTCCAGATGCTCAACCGATGTCGTACCGATAATCACGCTGGTAACAACCGGATCACGCAGGAGCCATGCCAACGCCATTTGTGACAATGTCTGGCCGCGACCTTGAGCAATCTCGTTCAGATCATTGAGCTTCTTAACCACGACATCTTTACCTTTTGCAAAAGTGCCTTTATTGGTGCGGTGGATCTGGAAACTGTCAGGAATGCCCTTTAGGTAGCGATCAGACAATAAGCCTTCAGACAATGGACCATACGCAATCAATCCGACATCATTCGCCTTAAGTGCATCCGTCAGGCCAGAAGTTTCCGCCTCGCGATTGAACATGTTGTAACTGAACTGGTTCAAAACAAACGGGGTATGCAGGTCTTTAAACATCGCAATGGCCTCTTTGGTCTGCTCCGTATCATAATTGGAAATGCCGATATACAAAGCCTTGCCATCCCGCACGGTTTGATCCAGTGCATTGACGGTCTCTTCCAACGCCACCGTATCATCGAAACGATGCGCATAATAAATGTCGACATAATCCAGACGCAACCGTTTAAGTGAGTCATTCAGTCCCTGAATCACCGCTTTACGTGAAGTGCCGATGCCATATGGTCCAGGGTGGATTTCATAGCCAACCTTCGTGCTAATCACCAATTCATCGCGGTAATCTTTCAAATCAGTGGCCAGGATCTGTCCCAACAGCGTTTCGCTCGAACCATATCCCGGATCAACATCGCCATCACCATAATGATTGGCAACATCAAAATGAAAGACACCGTGGTCAAACGCATCCAGAATCACCGAACGCCGCGAATCAAAAGGATCCAGATTGCCATAATGTTGCCACAATCCCAATGAAATCGCCGGTAACATCAATCCTGTCTTACCGGCATGACGAACCGGCATTTTAGCATAACGATCAGTCGCTGCATGATACATAAACAGACCCCTCCTAGTTGTCATTAACGCGTTTGCCGGCACAGAGGTCTGCGTGTAAGGACCTTGGTCGCAATGGCCCTAAGCCCAGGCCATCACGCCCAAGGCCGCTTACACTCCGACCTCTAAACGCGCCGGCTCACGCTCCATCATAACGCGTTCGCCGGCGCAGAGGTCTGCATGTAAGGACCTTGGTCGCAATGGCCCTAAGCCCAGGCCATCACGCCCAAGGCCGCTTACACTCCGACCTCTAAACGCGCCGGCTCACGCTCACAAAACCTTTACCATCTCTATGGTGGCAAACGTTCGACAAACAAGCAACTGGAAACCCTGTTTTCTCCATAAATATTTATTTTTTTAAAAATTCAGTCAAGAAATGGGCCACGCCGTCATCAACATTCGTGTCTGTGACATAGTGGGCAACACGTTTGACTTCGGGAACAGCATTTCCCATCGCCACGCTAATTCCGGCCGACTGCAGCATCCCTAAATCATTAAGCCCATCGCCAAAAGCAATGGTGTGCTCGGGTGCAATGCCGGTCTTTTCCTGTAGTTCGCGAACGGCATTAGCCTTATCGACATGCTTGGGAATCAACTCCAGGTTGGTATGCTCCGAAGCTGAGACATGCAAAACATCACGCGCTTCCAAAGCCATTTTTCCGGCATCCAAAGCTTTCGTATCATTGGGGCCAAAAATAATACCATTCGTAATCACCGCGGCATGAGTTAACAATTCTTTTATAGACGGCACACCAACTACCTTAATTTCAACCGATTTAGGCGCGAACTTGCGCGCAGCTGCTTCAATGGCGGGTGGCAGTGTTCCGGTGAAATAAACGGTATCATCGCTAAAGTATAAGGCGTTAAGATTCAAATCGGCACTGACTTCTTCAACTGCCGTCAATGCTTCTTTACCAAGTGTATGATGCACCCGTTCACCGGAAAAATCATACACGGCGCCATTAGAAGCAATGATGTTGGCATCGGGTTGAAACTGTTTGGCAACAACTTCTGCCAGCGCATGCATACGCCCGGTCGCAACATAAAAAGCTGCGCCGGCCGCCACCGCATCTGACAATGCCTGAGACGTATTTGCTGTGACGTCATGATGATTGGCCGTTAACGTCCCGTCAATATCACTTACGATTAAGTATTTGGCCATGGGTACTTCCTCTCTTTTGGCTGAGCGTGCGTAAAAACTACATGAAATCGGCCATAAAAACAGTACAAGTTTCTATGACCGACTCCCCTTAACACTCATCTATCAATCATTTCAATACGCTTCCGATAACCGTTTAACGCCATCGCTTATCGCAACCGTTGCTTAAAGTCCCTGCGGCAGTTTATCAATCTGCGCAGCATACCATTCTTGCCATGGTGTTTCCGGAGCGCCTTGTGCATTGTAATTAACCTTAACCTGCTTCAGAAGATCCAGTAGATTACCTGAACGATGCGTTAACAAGCCGTTCGTCAATTCCTCGCGCGTTAAGGTACGGTTGTCAAGAAGATAATGGTTAATGTCCGCCAGATCACCTTGCTTATCAAGTTGGGAGAAAACGTCTAACCCCGCTCCAAAGAACCGGTTAAGGTAAAATTTTGCAAAAGTTTCCAGTGCGGTCTGTTGTGCCGCTTCATTCAATTGATCAATTGTTGTGTTGCTTGCTGCCATGACTAATTTCGTCCTTTCTATTTTATTCCATTATAAACACTTTTTGACCGTTTTTGAAAAGCCTTCTACCGGCAACGGCGCCGTTTTCAAAAAACAAAGAATTATTTTTAGAATTTTGAAACTTTCCGCCTCTAGTACCTTGCTATTAGAGAACGGATGTTATAATATGCCACTTATATTGGAAATTTTTGAAAGGCTGGAGGCATTATGGAAAAAGAAAAATTACATCTCGGAGACGCTGTTGTTTGTCAGGTTAAGGAAGACATGGAAGCGCCTTTCACCGGGAAAATCGAAAAAGTTTACGAAAACTCTGCGTTACTGACCATTACTGACTATGCAGAGCAAGACCGACAGAATGCTTCAGAGCTGAATTTTAAAATTGTGACAAATTTCCACGCCATGACCAAAAACCTTGGCGGCGGCACTGTCCTGGCATTCCCACCAGAATCAGCCGAGGACCATAAAAAATAATCACCTAATAACAATCAGTAACAATCAGCCAAGCATGGCTCACTGACACTGTGGTCATGCCGGCTGTTATTATTTACTTAGTCGCATTCCAATAAAACAAACTACCCCCGGCAGCCAGGAAACTCGGCTAGTAGGGGGTTTTAGTGACTTTAATTTGATCTGCTGCGCTAGGAAAAACCTCCATTATCGCCGATAGCTGGGTCAACGAGACATTTTCGTTGTCAAACAACCAGAAGTGGGTACAATAAGTGCGCGTGACCCAGTCCAGTTAGAAATCAGTGCAGAACTGTCCTCGGGCATGAATGGCTGAACCCTTACCTTATTCTCCTTATGTGGAGGTTTCTGGACTTGTGAGGGCGTTACAATAAGTTATCACCCATTTAGTTAAAAGAGGGCCAATCCATATGCAAACCAAGGATCAACCTATCCACGAAAGCCTATTAATCGGTACGTTGCTTACCGGCGCTGCTGGCAGCTTTGATGCGTTTACCTATTTGCTGCATGGCGAAGTTTTTGCGGGCTTACAAACCGGGAATGTCATCCTGTTAGGCGTGCATCTTAGTCAAGCACAATGGTATACGGCCATTCGCTATATTGTGCCAATTATCGCCTTCATGTTCGGCACGATGGTGGCACGAGCCATTCAGCTGCAAGCCGATAAGCGCCAACATCCTTTGAGCGAACAACGCTGGATCGTTCAGTACGAAATTGGGCTAATTATGCTTGTAAGTCTGCTAGGCCGTTGGTTACCTGACCTAGTCGCCAGCGCCATGGTCTCGCTCATTGCTGCCGCCCAACTTCAGGAGTTTCGCCGGCTACGAGGTGGCCCGTTTACTTCATTAATGATGACTGGCAACCTCCGGACAGCAGCTCAGAATCTCTATGACGGTTTCATTCGTGGGCAGCAAAAAAGCCGCGAATCCGCAGCTGTGATCGGTACCATTATCCTGAGTTTTGCGGTTGGCGCTGGCATTACCAGCATCCTGACCCACTATATCGGTACCTATGCTTTGGCCGGCGCGGCACTGTGCCTAATCGCCATTGACGGTATTTTCTGGCAAGATCAGATTAAACTGCATTAAGCGCCGGTTCGCCCAGCCACTTTCTGGCCCTGATGCAGGAACCTTAAGTCATTAAAATCGGTGACCCGAAAACGTTCATTATTCCACGATAATTCAGTAACACTGGCATTGTCGAGCATTTCCCGTCCATCAATGTTGTAGTGGACGTAATTCAACCACATCAACGCAGCGGTCCCGTGGGTCACCACCACAACCCGCTGCCAACCCTTTGCATCTGCTTCCACGGCGATCGCGCGTAAAGTACGATCGAGCCGTTCCTGAACCATGCGATTCGTCTCGGCAGTATTCGGATGTTGATCCATATTAGCCGCAAATGCCGCATCAGCCGTTTGCGCCAAGGTGATTTCGCGGTTGGCCAAGGCTTTGTGAAAATTGGCAACACCCATGGTCGCCAATGAAAAATCATTGGCCAGCTGTCCTTCAAACTTGCCGTAGTTTTCTTCACGCAAGCCCATCAGCGTCGTCACCGGTATCGGTTCGCCAAGACCGCTTAAAATAAAATGGGCCGTGTCGATTGCGCGGGTCAAATCACTGGCAAATGCCGCATTAAATCGAATGCCTGCTGTCTTAAACCCCAATCCCAATGCTTTGGCATCTGCAATGCCTTTAGGGGTTAAGGCAGAATCAGCCATCCCCTGAACTCGTTTTTGAACATTAAATTCGGTTTGCCCGTGACGGACAAGATAAAGCATTGTCATGATTACAATCCCCTAATTTTCTGTGAGCGTGAGCCAGCCCGGTTAGAAACCGGAGTGTAAGTGACCTTGGGCGGGATGGCCCGGTCTTGGCCATTGCGACCAAGGTCCTTACACGCAGGTTTCTGGGCTGGCGAACGTGTTATGGTTGAGCGTGAGCCGGCGCGGTTAGGGGTCGGAGTGTAAGTGACCTTGGGCGGGATGGCCCGGTCTTAGGCCATTGCGACCAAAGTTCTTACATGCAGACCCTGCGCCGGGGAACGCGTTATGGTGAAGACGATGATGCTGATGCTTGCCACAGCCGCACGCTTTACTTTTGGGCATGGACTTGCTGGTAAAGATCAATAATCTCATCGGCAAGTCGACGAATAGTCATGGCACTCATAAGATGATCCTGACTGTGCACCATTAATAAAGTGACGTCAACTTTTTGACCTCGTGCCTCGTAGGTCAGCATTTGGGTCTGGGCTTGATGAGCCTGCTTGAGCTTCGCATCCGCGTGTTTCAAAAGCTTGCGGCTACGTTCGATTTGATCGGCTTTGGCTGCATCAATTGCTGCCATCGTCGCTTTCTGCGCATCTCCGGCTGCACTCATCAGCGTCATCATAGCAGCCATTTGTTCTGCCTTCATACTTTCCATGACTGCCCTCCGTCCTTATCATACCGCTGATTTCGTCTCATGATCCTTTTTTATGCTTACCTTTATTACGCCGATCCCGTAAACGATTTTTTTTATGCTTGCGATGCGGCTTCTCGCCCGGAACAGTTACTCCAGCTGGCTGTTCTTTCTTAAGCATTTTTCGTGCTGATCTTTGCTTAGGTTCTTGGGCTGCTGAATCAGTGGTGGCGTTGTCTTTTGACATACTTGCCGAGGGTGTAGGTGGCGTGTCGACTAGCTTTCCATCGACCATATACGCCCGGTGAATACCATATTGTGGTACCAATTTGGCCAGGTCACGGCGATCATGATCATCCCCCAAGGTCACGACCATCCCTGACTCACCCATGCGTCCGGTACGCCCGGCGCGATGAATATACACTTCGGCTCGCTTTGGCGGATCAAAGTTCACCACTGCCGGCAGCTTAGGAATATCCAACCCGCGGCCAGCCATATCTGTCACTAACAACAAAGTCACACGACCGTTCCGAAAATCGGTTAATGCTTTCTGCCGGCTGGTTTGACGCCCTTCCCGGGATAGCACGGCAAACCGTACGGCCTGATGGCGCAAAATACCGGCTGCCCGTTCTAACGATGCATTTTGATTGAAAAAAACCAATGCCTTGAAACCATCGGTGTGGGCCAGCGTACGCAACCAATCGATTTGATGCGCGCGATCGGTTTGCAAGAATAAATGCTGAACCGTTCCTTGCGTTTTATCGATGGCACGGACATCAATCAATTTAGGCGTTTTTCCAAACCACTTAGACATTTCCTTGAAATAAGGACTTGGCGTGGCGGAGAAAAATGCCAGTTGCGTTTCGGCCGGAGCTGCCGTAGCGATTTCCCGAACCTGTGCAAAGCCGGGATCCCGCAACATTTCATCAGCTTCGTCAACAACCAGTGTTTGCAAACCGGCCAGCTTTAGCTTGCGTGATTGAATCAGTTCCAATAGACGCCCAGCTGTTGCCACAATCACTTCCGGCTTTTCTTTGAGTCGCGTCAACTGGCGCTTCACATTCGCCGAACCGATGATGCCTTGAACGGTGACACGGATATCTTGCGCATACGGCGTTAACACGTCACGCGTCTGGATAGCCAACTCCTGCGAAGGTGCCAAAATGAGCAGCTGAAGGCCATCACCCGGTACAATTTTTTCTAATAACGGTAAGCCAAATGCCAGCGTTTTGCCCGATCCGGTTGGGGCCAAGCCAATGACATCTTCATCGGTTTTTAACGGCTGATAAACTGCAGCTTGAATCGGCGTTTGTTCAATGAAGCCATCAGCCTGCCACCGTTTTTGAAACGGGGTTGCAATTGTCAAAATGATTATCCTCACTAAAAGTCTAGATTAGCGGAAGTCCGCAGAATCGACATAACTTGGTGTACTTCCTTGGCAAGTTGCCATGCTTTATCAAAGGCATTCCGATCCTGGCCGGTAATTGCCTTAGCAAAGTAAGCAGCTTCTGCTTCCATAGGGTTAGCCAGCTTTTCGGTGCTTAAAACCTGATCGTCGAGTTTGATCGTCTCAAGTTCCGCTGCATTGTCCATCGTCAGTGTCTGTCTGCCAGAATAAATTTCTGATGGTAGCGAACTATTGGTCGTTTTGCCGGTGATTAATGTAACAGAAAAGTCGCCATAATCCAACCGCGCTACGCCATCGCCATCAACGCCGCTTTTCAGGAAATGTGGCAGGTATACGGCATTATCAGGCACCCCAAACCATGCAACGGCATCGTAAACCAGATAAATGCCCAGATCCATTAAGGCCCCACCTGCGAACTCAGGATTGAAAACATTCGGTAATTTGCCAGCCAAAAAGGCATCATACTTAGACGAATATTTCATATACGTGAGAGTCGCACCATCGATTTGCTGACGGTGGGTGAAGTCGTTAACAACCTGGAAGTTATGCTCATACACATGGCGCGCAGCTTCAAAAAGATATAGTGACGGTTTTTTGTGCAACGCTTCATCCAACTTCTCGAATTCCATGGCTGTTGCGACCAATGGCTTTTCCACAATCACGTGTTTATTGGCATCAAGTGCCGCCAGTGCTTGCGAGGCGTGCAGACTATTAGGACTAGCAATATACACCACGTCCACATCGCTGCCGAGAAAATCGTCCATCTTCGTATATGCAGTTGCAGGTGCTGTCTGATTGATGAATGACTGAGCACTCTCTTCGTGTCGCGAATAAACTGCCGTTAGCTCAAAGGCATTGGTTGCCTTTGCTGCAGCCACGAATTGCTTGGTGATCCATCCCGTTCCGATCACGCCGAGTTTCAACATGTGACTTCCTCCTTCAAACATGATCACAGTCGCATTTATACGCGACTGTGCACGTTCTTTTTCAATTCAACCATGGCCTAAATTAAAGACCATTAGAACCTCTCATGATTATTGTAACAGCCAAGTAACAGAAAAACAGCACCACTGTAACCACTAAATAAAAATCTCATGGTAGACTAAGCATAGACAAAAATGGGAGGTCGAAAAACATGGCGAGTTTTTTACGCGGGTTGAAATATGCACTCGCGCACCGCGGTCATCATCACAAGGACAAGGGTAAAGCACCGAATCCGGCAATGGCATTAGCAAAGAATTTTACGGGGAACTTTGCTTTTCTTGATGAACAGACCAACAAGACCCACTCGCTGGCGATCTCGCCGCAATTGCAGATCGCAATCGACAATAAAATCCTGCCAGGACAAGTTGTCGGGATTACCATTAACGAGCTGACATTTCTTGATCATTACGGGTATAAACTAGTGATTACAGCAGACGATAATGGCCCGCAGACCATCTATGATGAAGCTGAAGACGCCACATATGCCATTATTATTCCAAGGGCGTGACCAGCATTAGATAGCTGCTCTTACAGCAGTAAACTGACGCACTGCTAAACACGCTTAACCGCGCCAGTTCACAACTCTGTTAAAACAGGTTGTGCCATCCGGCCTACGATTGCTCCGCCTTGGCACTAGTATCTTAAGACTTCTTGCAAATTATCCATGGGAAAACAAAATGCGAACAACGCACCGCAAACGGTGCGTTGTTCGCATTCTTCTTATAGCTGTGAATTATGCCCACCCTTGACTGTCTTTTTGATAGCCTACTCAAGCTTGGCCAAAGCTGCTTTGGGAAGCTGTGAACGTGAAATGCTTTCCCAACTGATGACGCCTTTTTTATCATTATAAGTGACTTTCAGAAATGTATTTTTTCTTAACGGACGATCTCGATTCGCATTAAACTTCAACTGCTGCAAGGCGCCTCGCTTATCAAAGCCGGGAAGATCGTAAGCATAAATCGTGTGCTTGTTACCTTCATCATCACGATTGGTGACCCGCTGACCAGTGTTGGTAATTTTTGTGTAGTACGTGGTAGCACCATAATTGGTAATTTCAAAAATCTTTAAACCGCCAAAAACGAGTACAACCAGCACGACCAGGCCGATCAGTACTTTTTTCATCCTGTTCACCTCGTCATTAGTATGGCCCAATATGCCACAATCGAGGATAGTTTCAGCGAACATTTAACGAACAGTTTTGTTAGATCGGCGCATTTGGCGAATGTACGGGATCATTGTGCAACTTGAGCGCCTAATGCGCCAGCCTCAAAAAGCTGCTTCGCTTTCCCAAAAAAACGGCGGCCCGATATGCGGCTTGCGGACCGTTGGGAATCCGTGCACCATTGGTATACTGCCAGAAATTGCCGCTTTGTGCTGGTCGCTTGTTACTTACGATCCACCGTGGCGCTTGAGGTACAACTGTTTTAACCTTTGCCAAAATATCAGGACTTCCCATCAATAGTACGGACCGATGATATCGTTGCTGAATGGCCATTATAAACGCATTCAAATGCTGAGTCAGCCATGCAGCACTCGGCTTTCGCTCACTGTAATAACTCAAAAAAATACCGATAGGAAGATCACCAATATTTGATCCGACTTTTCGCTCGAATTGAAGCGCCTGTGCTTGTGGCGTGGTTTCAAAACTAAAAACATGATAGACACCAA
Organism: Lacticaseibacillus chiayiensis; assembly: GCF_004123795.1. Taxonomy (GTDB): domain Bacteria; phylum Bacillota; class Bacilli; order Lactobacillales; family Lactobacillaceae; genus Lacticaseibacillus; species Lacticaseibacillus chiayiensis. The sequence continues at coordinate 87,856 of NZ_MSSM01000006.1, forward strand.
TGCTTAACCGACTGCCAGCCGCCTGATCAAAATTGGTGTTGAAATTGTCGTCGAAATAACTGCTGCCTTCCGTTGCTTTGAGGTAAACAAAGCTGACTTTGCTGGAACGTAAACGATAAAAATCCTGAACACCGTCTGTCTGGTCTAACCGCACGCCCAAAATGGGATACGTTGCCGGATCCGGTCGCGGATTGCGTTGCAGCCACCATCCTAACAGCAGCAAACTCACCAGTATACAACCTGCGATGAATAACCACCGATGCCATCGATGGCGATAAGTGTCTGCATAAATGACACGCCGACTTCGCAAAAACATCCTCCCTTATCGCCGCATGCTCTTTTTAAAGGCAAACGGTCACTTTGATTGGTTCTATTGTAACAAAATCAAACGCTTTTCGGATAATAGGGTTAGAGAAGTCTTGGCCATCAGCGCACAAACGGGCATTTTTGCTAAGGTAATCCATTATTTTACGGCGAATGTCAAAACCCCGATTTGGGCTTCGTCAATCCCGCAACGATTCAGGCCAAGAAGCCTCTCGATGCCGAGCCGTCTCGATTGTCTTTCCATCAACCGTGCTTTAGAATTAGTTTGTGATGATAATGGTTAGGGGCAACTACCATTATCAATCAGGAGACGTTTGGGAAGGGGCGACGCCAATGCTTGATGATCGGCTTTTAGGAACCACTTTTATTTTGCCAACCTCGACAGGGCAAGGCGAAATAACGCTGTATGGCATTCATTATCACTATCGCGTCAATGATGATGCCGTGGCTGGCGATATAGTCGTAGTGAGTACAGTTTCACCTTTGTTCCTCGGCGTCGTTAAACCGGAACATCGATTAAAGTATTAAGCCATCGCTTGATTTCGACTCATGGGGGGTCTTGTATATGAATGTTGTTCTTATTTCAATCGCAGTGATTGTTTTAGTCATCGTTATCGCTGTGCTTTTCACCAGCGTTGCCATTATCCATACTGGTGAAGTTGGCATTGTCGAGCGACTTGGTAAGTATGTGGCAACCCTGCAACCCGGTTTTCATGTGGTACCGCCGTTTATCTATCGCATCACCGAAATTGTCAACATGAAGCAGATTCCGTTAAAAGTTGACGAGCAAGAGGTCATCACAAAAGATAACGTTGTTGTGCGAATTTCCGAAACACTTAAATATCACATTACTGATGTCAACGCCTATGTATACCAAAACAAGGATTCCGTTCTTTCAATGGTCCAGGATACTCGGGCTAACTTGCGGGGCATTATTGGTAATATGGATCTGAACGATGTTTTGAACGGCACCGAAACCATTAACCAAACCTTGTTCCAGCAAATTGCCGAAACAACTGCCGGTTATGGCTTGAATGTCGATCGGGTCAACATTGATTCCATTCAGGTAGATGCCACGATTCAGGATTCCATGAACAAACTGCTACGGGCTTCACGGGAAAAGGAAGCCAACATCATGGAAGCGGAAGGGCACAAACAAGCTGCCATTGCCAAGGCTGAAGGTGAAAAACAGGCGGCTATCCTGGAAGCCGAGGCCAATAAGCAAACCCAGATTCTCCAGGCTCAGGGCCACGCGGAAAGTCAACGATTAATCGCGGCTGCGGTCAAGGATCAGATCAATTCAATCAATGCCGGTCTGATCGACAATGGCGACTTATATTTGAAGTATAAGAACGTTGAAGCTATCGAAGCATTGGCTAAAGGCACTGCCAACACGGTTGTTTTACCAAGCACGGCTATTGATTCATTAGGCACTTTGCCTGCGCTCGGCACGTTGTTTAATCAAAAGCCAGATACGAAAGAAAATTAAGCCTTTTAAGTCGAATCGCACGAGTTGCCCTTCGACTTTCTAGTTCTGGGTATCGTTAGCTTCCAACAGCGCACCTGAATCTTTAAACAACTTGGCTATTTTATGTTGCTAGCAGCCCTTTCACTTTCGTAACGAGGCCAAATAGCGCAGTCTTGATTTAAATAAGCCCGTTATTCATCGGGCATTTTGAGGTGAGTCCATGTATCAACTCTTAACCGATTCTTGTTGTGATCTGCCTTATCAGACGCTGCATGATCATCATGTCGATTTCGTTTCGATGCACTTTGCGATTGATGGCGTGGAATACGAAGACGATCTTGGTGAAAATCATTATGATATCAACGCCTTTTATCAGCAGCTCAAACAGAATGTTATGCCGACCACCACGCAGGTTAACGTCGGCCAGTTTGTTGACTTCTTCACGCCTTACGTCAAAACGAAGACACCCATTCTCTACATTGGCTTTTCCAGTGGTCTGAGCGGAACTTTCAACTCAGCCACCCAAGCACGAACCATGTTGCTAGAGAAGTATCCGGACGCGCAGATTTATTTGGTTGACACCTTGGCCGCATGTGCTGGTGAAGGCCAGTTTGTCCTTGACGCCATTGATAAACGCGATGCCGGCATGGCAATTGATGAATTAGCGAAGTGGTTGACTGATCGGCGTCTGCAATATCGGATGTGGTTCACCGTGGATAAACTCGATTTTCTGTACCATGGCGGCCGGGTTTCCCGAACGTCGGCGGCACTGGGCACCATGTTGAACATCAAACCAGTAATGGATGTTGATACCGCTGGCAAATTACGGGTTGTTCGCAAAGTCCGCGCCCGCAAGCGCTCACTCGTTGATTTAGCTAACGAAACCTTAAAAGCCATTCAGGAAAATCCTCAACACCGCGTCATCATTTCCACTTCCGGTGATCGGGAAGCAGCAAACTTTATCAAAGATCGATTACACGAAGCCTCACCGCAAACCCCATTGCAAATCGGTAATATCGGTCCGACAATTGCCAGCCACACCGGCTTCGGCTGCGTCGCGGTTTTCTCAATGGCAACGGAAGATCGACAGTAATTCACGTAAAAGCCACGTATGTTTACATTCAAAAAGCCCCACAATAGCTCTCAAGCACTTTCATTGATCACAAATCTGAAAATGCTCTATTTTTCAATAAGGAGGCTACCCAGTTATGGCGACACGACGCGCACTGCCACAAGATATTCCGCATCTATTGCCGCTTATCCAAGGCTATTATCACGATAGTCCGGTGCCGCTGACTATTGATCCGCCGGTAATGGCAGCACACCTTGAGCGCTTACGTACCGATGCTGGGCTCGGTTATTTGTTAGTCGCAGAACGCAATGAGCAGTTGGCCGGTTTTGCCATTTTATATCGCAGTTTCGATACCCGGACACTAAAGCCGCTGCTTATCATCAATGATGTCTATGTCGCCCCTAAGTTCCGCCGCCATGGACTGGCTCGTCAACTCATGACCGCGGCGTTCAGTCTGGCAACCGATGAAGGCTTTGCGAGTGCCAACTGGCAGACCCGCACCAGTAACCTTGGCGCCCAGCATTTGTACGACCAGATTGGCGAACGGGAAACCGGGTGGCTACACTACCATCATGCGATTCCTAACGTATAGAAAAAATCTGGCTCTTGTCATCAGTGATGAGAGCCAGATTTTTAAACTAATTTCTTTCATTTAAAACACTTTTACTTACACACTACCGATGCCAAATGGTAAGCCGCTTCTTCGGCTGCCGATACATCCCATCTTGCGGTTGTACCTGGAAAGCTTGGCACCAAGCCGGAAAATTCTGGACTGGCACATTCACGCGTAACGTAGCTGGCGCATGGACATCCTGACGTAATACGGTTTTAACTCGCTCCGGCCACATTTTGGCGGCCCATGAACGGGCATAGGTCATGAAAAATGCCTGCAGATCCTTGACATCAGGGTGGTCGCCGAGCAAAGCCATTGAAATCCCCTCGTTTCTTGATCGTAAGTTCAGCATATTTTTAAAAACAAAAGGCGTCAATCACTTGCACATCGCGTCTGAAACCACTATGTTGAAAATAAGTAGGATAGTGAGGGTGATCAAATGACATTAGAAAAATGTTGCTTTGACGGCACAGGCACGTTTGACATTAAAGCATTCACAACGGCACCACCAGATGAATTCAAGGACAAAAAGGACAAAATCAAGGAAGATATCGAGCATAACATCAAGAAACTATCGAAGGTGCAAGAACATTTGGCTGCACAGAAGCAATATAGCGTTTTGATTATTTTTCAGGGGATGGATGCAGCCGGGAAAGACAGCATGATTGAGCATGTGATGTCTGGAATCAATCCCCAAGGAACAACGGTTGTGTCGTTTAAGGTACCTACTGAGTTAGAACTGAGCCATGACTTTTTGTGGCGGATTCATAATGCTTTTCCCGCTGGCGGCGAATTAACAGTCTTCAATCGCTCACATTACGAAGAAGTGCTCGTTGATCGCGTGCATCCGGAATTGTTGTTGAAGGAAAATCTTCCTGGCATTGATTCGGTTTCCGATGTGCACGATAACTTGTGGACAGAGCGCTTTAATGACATTAAGGCACTTGAATCGTACGCACGCCGTAATGGCATCTTACTTTTAAAGTTTTTCCTGCATATCTCCAAAGCCGAGCAAAAAGACCGCTTCCTCAAGCGCATCGAAATTCCGGAGAAAAACTGGAAGTTCTCGCTAGCTGATATTCGGGAACGGCGCTATTGGGACGATTATCAAAAGGCTTACCAAGAAGCCATTCAGCACACCGCCACCAAGAAAAATCCGTGGTACATTATTCCTTCTGATGACAAATGGTACTCGCGCCTAGCCGTTTCGCAGATTATCAATCGCGAAGTAACCGCCCTACCGCTCAAGTATCCGGTTATCTCGGCAGCGCAAAAGCAAGGTTTGGTTCAGGCCGTGGCTGACTTGAAAGATTAAATTTATTTTGTTTGAAACAGTTTCAGATAAAAAGTCCCTTAACTTCATTACCTCTGAAGTTAAGGGACTTTTTATTGCGCCTCGCCCATGGCATACCGCTGAATCGCAACGGCCGCGCCATCGTGATCATTATCAGGTACAACTGTTTTAATGACTGCTGATACTTGTGGCAAGGCATTAGCTAAGGTCACGCCTAGCCCTGCTGCCTGTAACATAGGCAGATCATTTTCCCCGTCGCCAAGCGCCATCGTTTCCGATATCGGGACGTTGTACAACGAGCTGAGGGTTTGTAAAGCCGATTTTTTTGAAACCCCCTGCCGCACAATTTCCAGATAGGTCGACTTTGATCGGCTGGCAACCAGCTGCCATTCCGGATGCGCCAAAATGATTTTCTCGGCTTTATCCACCATAGCCGGATCGCCCATGCATAACATTTTCTGCACCGACAAATTATTGATTAGCATGTCCCAGATCGGTGCGGTTGTCGGCTTCATATCAGTGATCACAGCTTCCTGATCGGTCCATTTATCAAAAGCAACGACATACCAGTGCGTGCCACTGAATATGTTCAAGCTCAGAGGAAGCGTCGATAAGGCGTGATAGACGTGGGGTCCAACTCCTTCCGGCCAGGAGGTTGCCGCTAATATCCGAAGCTGTTCACCTTCTGACTGGCCAATCAAAGCACCGTTCAGACTGACCAGCGGCATGGCCAGTCCCATTTGGCGGGCCAATGCGGTCATCGCTAAAGGAGGGCGTGCCGACGCCAAGACGAAAACTCCGCCTGCAGCAACATAAGCCTGAATTGCCTGTTTAACACCCGCCGTCAGCTGATGTTGCGAATTCAGCAGCGTGCCATCAATATCACTCAAAATCAAACGATAGCGCAAGAAAAAAATCTCCCTTCCAGATAAGGATGAACCAGATATTTTCAAAAAGGTAACTGGAAGCATCATACCCTCATCATTTCAAGAGGCAACTGACCTTGTCAAGTACTATCTGCTATGCGCCGCTGGATGTAGCGGATCATTCAGCGCAGGAATGCTCTCCCGAACTGCAAAGGCAAAACCTAACGTTGCCAAGAGAATTAAACCCGTCGCACCGACAAAAAGCAAACGGTAACTGTTGGTTCCTTCAATAATCATCGCACCCAACAACGGTCCCAGAGCCCGGCCCGCGGAAGCAAATCCCTGAATCAGTCCCTGATAACGACCTTGTTGCACAAGTGGCGTAAACAACGTCACATAAGTCGAAACAGCCGGCAACGCCAGAACTTCTCCTACCGTCAAAACGACCATCGCACCAATAAACGTCGGGTAGGCCCCAGAACCATTCAACAAAATCAAAAAAGATCCGGCAAACAAGATAAAGCCAACGATCAAGCGTAGTCGAATATGTTTCAACAACCACCGATCAAATGCTGTCAAAACCGGCTGGAACACCACAATCAATAACGCGTTGATCGTCCATAGGAAACTGTAATCTTTAATGGTTAATCCTTCACTTAACATAAAGGCAGAAATGTTACTTTGCCACTGTTCGTACATCAACCATGTCACAAACAACGTCACCATCAACATCACCAGACGTGGTCGCGCAGGATTCCGTGCTTCCTGGGTCACTTGCTTGGCGGACGCCGTGATTGGCACCTTTTCAATGCGATAGTGCCAGAGTGCGACCAACAAAAAGATGGCAAATAAGCCTGCTGCCGACGCAAACACAGTGGCAATGCCATAAGGTAAAACAAAGCCGACAATCAATGTGCCGATAACAAGGCCAAGGTTTGACGTAAAATAGAGTACATTAAACACAACACTTGGGCGCTTATCTTGAATGCGTGTCGCATAAGAATTAATGGCTGTTGCCGTCACCCCGCTGCCAAAACCAGAGATGACTAACAGCAACGGATATGCCGGCCACCCATGAAAGAATATTAACAAAGCGGTCGCGCCAAGATTCAAGCCGATTCCAGCCAAAATAGTGCCATAAGGCTGCCAGTGATCGAACAGCCAGCCGCCGAGACTATTGCCCACAACCATAAACATCGAATTCAAAAATAAAACGACGCCAGCCACGGTCAGCGACTCACCCAAATATTCATGCATGTAAATCGTTGTTAATGGCCAAATCAGGCTAATACCTGTATTGGTAATCAGTGATCCCAAAAACAACCACTTCATGGCCAAGGTCTTATGTTGCACAATGCTCCCCCATTTCATGTCACTGCTACTGATGATAATAGAAACGAGCCGAAAATAGCAACTCGAATGAGCAAATATTTAGGCGGCTATCATGGTTTGCCCAAAAGTCGAATAAGAGGAGGTGACGAAGAAATCTCGATAAATCGCCCACACCATCAAAAAAGCCGATCTTAGTTTAAAGAATTTCGTCGCTAAGATCGGCTTTTTAGAATACTTGTACCTTAAATACTTGCTAACAAGCTTACACGCTAAATCAATTAAGCGTCATAGCCGTGATACTTTCAATATGCTGCGTCTGAGGGAACATGTCCACTGGCTGGGTCTGCTTGGGGGTGTAACCGAATCCTGCCAACAATTGCAAATCCCGCGCCAATGTTGCCGGATTGCAAGAAACATAAACGATCTTTGGTGGTTTCATGTAACCCACCGCATCAATGAAGCTCCTGTCCAAACCCTTACGCGGCGGATCAACCATCAGGACATCTACCGGTAAGTCAGCGTCTTTCCATTTCTGAATCACATCTTCTGCTTTGCCGACTTCAAAGTTCACATTCTTAATGTGGTTGCGAGCGGCGTTTGCCTGAGCATCGCGCACCGCTGATTCAACCACTTCGACGCCGTAAACGTGTTTGGCATGACGCGCCATGGTTAGCGAAATGGTGCCAATACCGGAATAAGCATCGATAACCGTTTCTTTGCCGGTTAATCCTGCAGCTTCAATGGCTTGCGTATAAAGCACTTCGGTTTGAACCGGATTCACTTGATAAAAGCTAACCGGCGAAATCTGGAACTCGCTGCCTAGCAGTTTATCCAAAAGATAATCCTGTCCATAAATCGTTTTTGACTTGTGACCAAGGATAACATTAGTCCGTTTATCGTTTAAATTCACCACAACGCTTGTCACTTCCGGCAATGCCAGCGTCATTTCTTCAACAATATCTTTAAGGTGCGGCACCTGCCACGTGCGTGATACCAAGACGATCATCATCTGGTGCGTGGCACGGCCGCGGCGAACCATGATGTTTCGAACAACGCCGCGGTTGGTCCGCTCATCATATGCCGGCACCTTGTATTTTCGTAAAAGATCCCGAACAACCACAATGGCGTGGTCAATTTTAGAATCCTGAATCAGAAAATCCTCAATTGGCACAAGATCATGACTGTGTTTTTTATAAAAACCGGTTTGCAATTCACCGTTAACCATGCGAACCGGTACCTGCGCTTTGTTTCGATAACCGAGCGGATGTTTCATGCCAATAGTGGGCAGGACGTCAATCGCTAAGTGGGCTTTTTTATAAAGTTCTTCGATTTGGTGCTGTTTGAACTTCAACTGCGCCGGATAAGCCAAAATCGATAACGGAGCAATCCCCGTGCGAATGTAAGCACCGTCTGCCCCCGCAACTCGATCAGGCGAATCGGTCAGACGTTTGACCACCTTAGCAAAGCCGTATTGTTTTTGAACCTTGAGCACATGCACCTGCATCTTTTCGCCAGGCAAGGCATCCTCGATAAACAACGGGAAGCCAGCAACTTTTGCGACGCCCATGCCTTCATAAGTGAGATCTTGAATGGTAACTTCCAGATCCTGGTTCTTGATAACAGCTGGTTGGGCCAAATTAGTCATCCTTTTCATCTTGTGAGCCGATTTGACCATCACCATCAATATCACGATGAGAGATCGATTCGACTTCTGCCATGTAATCCTTTTGCTTCTGCGCATCCGTTCCAAGATTCTTGGTCGGGATTTCATCTAGATTAGCATACATCGCAATATGTTGCTTCAAATTAACAAACGTCATCGGCGCATCGCCGCCATATTCACCATCTAAATTGATCTTTAGCGTTTCATTGCCACCGGTCTTGACTTTCAGCTTCTTAGTTTTGGTGTAAACAATGTTCGGGTCGTCAACATGTCGCCCGCCGTTGAACACAAGAGCCATCAATTTCAGTAAATTTGCCATATTCGCCGTTTTGACGATAATCAGCGAGAACTTGCCGTCACCTAAGGCAGCATCAGGCACAATCTGTTCAAAGCCGCCAACCGAATTTGTCAAACCAAGAAAGAACATGCTAGCCGGTCCTTCATAAACACCACCGTCATATTCCAGTTTCATCGGCATCGTCCGAACAGCAGGCAACATTTCCGCACCTTTGATGACATAGGCGAAATAACCAAAAATCGATTTGACTTCAGAAGGAACAGAATAAGTGAGTTCACTTAATAAGCCACCTGCCGCGATGTTCATAAAGTAATGTTGGTTTGCCTGACCAATGTCCATGCCCAACGTCTGCCCTTTTAAAATGACCCGCGCTGCTTCAACGGGATTATCTCGGGAAATTCGCAATGCCCGCGCATAATCATTCGTCGTACCAGCGGGAATGATTGCCATTTTCGGGCGTTTCTTGGCTGGGGCAATCCCATTGACAACCTCATTAATGGTTCCATCGCCACCAGCAGCAACAATCAGTTCAAAACCAGCCTCCGTTGCACGTTTTGCTTCATCGCGAGCAGAAAAAGGCTTTGGCGTTGTCTGAAACGTTGAGCTTTCATAGCCTGCCTGCTCCATAATATTCAAAATGTCAGGAACGAAACGCTTTAGCCCTTCGTTGCCGGATGTGGGGTTGTAAATCAAACGCGCCCGTTTTTGCATGACTCTTACACCTCTACCCACAAGTTAGCGTCCTACCGCAAACTTATGGACTTTCTTTATTCGGCTGGCATTGACCAGCATCAGAATCAATCTATGATTTAGGTTAGTCTAAACCTAAAAGACGGCGACCCTTGATGTCATCCCGGGTCGCCGTCAACCTTTACCAATTGTGTGTGTCCAACCTACAACTGGATCACAGCTGTGCTGAAACGCCGATTAACGCTTCTTGATTTCTGTCATCAAAATCTGATTGACGACTTTAGGATTTGCTTGACCATGGGTTTGCTTCATGATCTGACCGACAAGAAAACCAATTGCTCGATCTTTGCCGGCTTTGAAATCATCAATACTTTGTTGGTTATTATCCAACACCGCGCTGATAATCGGAGTTAGTTTCGCCGGATCAGACAGTTGAATCAAGCCTTTTTCGCGGACCCAATGATCGGGATCGGTATCGTGTTGAATAATTTCCTTAAAGACTTTCTTAGCCATTTTGCTTGAAATCGTCCCATCACCGATTAATTTGATCATACCAGCTAAATGCTCCGGTGTCAGCGCAACTTGGCCCAATTCCATATGCTTAGCGTTAAGATAGCCAGAAACTTCACCCATCAGCCAGTTAGACGCCTGCTTGGCATCAGCACCTTGCGCCACGGTTGCTTCAAAGAAGTCCGACATTTCCTTGGTCTGGGTCAAAACGCCAGCATCATACGCTGGAATACCCCAGTCTTTGATATAATGCTCACGCCGCTCTGCCGGTGGTTGCGGCAACGATGCCTGAACTTCGTCAATCCACTGTTGTGATACCGTAACAGGCGGTAAGTCCGGTTCCGGGAAGTACCGATAATCATCGGCGCCTTCTTTGACCCGCATCAAAATGGTCTCTTTTGCGTCCGGATCCCAACGGCGGGTTTCCTGACGCACTTCACCACCACTAAGCAACACTGACTGCTGGCGTTTTTCTTCAAATGCCAGCCCATCGCGAACATGAACAAACGAATTCAAGTTCTTGATTTCGGTTTTGGTACCAAGGTGTTTTTGTCCGATCGGCCGAATGGAGAGGTTAGTGTCGACCCGCATGGAGCCTTCTTCCATTTTAACGTCAGAAGCACCGGTAAACTGGACTATCTGGCGAAGCGTTTCAAGGTAGGCATACGCTTCTTCTGGACTGGTGATATCCGGTTTGGAGACGATTTCGACCAGAGGTGTACCTTGCCGATTCAAGTCAACATAGGAATAGCCGTCATCTTCATGCTGGTTTTTGCCGGCATCTTCTTCGACGTGCAGTTCGGCAATACCGATTTTTTTCTTCTTACCATTAACTTCAATTTCAACCCAACCGTTTGTTCCAAGTGGTTTCTCACTTTGGGTAATCTGATATGCTTTTGGGTTATCCGGATAAAAATAGTTTTTCCGATCAAAATGAGTCTCGCGGGTGACATCCGCATGCAATGCTAAGGCAACCATAATGCCAAGTTGGTAAGCGCCGCGATTGATGCTTGGCAGCACACCCGGGAAGCCCCAATCAATGACATTGGTTTCGGTATTAGGTTCCTGACCATAAGTCACCGGCGCTGGCGAGAACATTTTTGACTTGGTTTTTAATTCAACGTGGACTTCGAGTCCGATTGTCGTTTCAAAATTCATCTTATTTGCCTCCCGGGATCTGTGCTAAGTAGTCGTTTTGCGCTTCAAAAGCTGCGGCAACTTGGAAGATCGTGCTTTCAGCAAAAGGCTTGCCAATGAGTTGCAACCCAACCGGCATCCCATCAACGAAGCCTGCCGGTACGGAGGCCGCCGGTAAGCCAGCTAAATTAACAGGGATTGTCAAAATATCATTCATATACATCGTGACCGGATCGGTAACTTTTTCGCCAATCTTAAAGGCAACTGTTGGTGTTGTTGGTCCGATAATCAAATCGTAATCGTTAAAAACGGCTTCAAAATCGCGAGTGATCAAAGTCCGCACCTGTCCGGCTTTTTTGAAGTAGGCATCGTAAAAGCCTGCAGACAGACTAAAAGTACCCAGCATGATCCGCCGTTTAACTTCTGGTCCAAAGCCTTCGGAACGGGAACGAACATAAACGTCCTCGATGTTGTGAACGTCTTTGGCACGGAACCCGTAACGAATCCCATCAAATCGCTGCAAGTTCGAACTAGCTTCAGAACTGGCGATGATGTAATAAGCCGGGACGGCGTATTGCGTGTGTGGCAGCGAAACTTCAGTCACTGTTGCGCCCATGTCTTCAAGCTGCTTGGCCGCTGTTTTAATCTTGTCGGCAACTGCCGGATCGACCCCTTTACCTAAGTATTCCTTAGGCAACGCAATCTTCATGCCTTTGATCGCCTGGCCAATCTTTTCGGTATAGTCAGGAACCGGTTTATCGGCAGTTGTACTGTCCCGTTCGTCATGGCCGGCAATCACATTCAGAACCTGCGCCGCGTCTTTGACATTACGAGTTAACGTCCCAATTTGATCGAGGCTTGAGCTAAAGGCAATAAGTCCCCACCGGGAAACCCGGCCGTACGTCGGCTTGAACCCAACAATCCCGTTAAAGGCGGCCGGTTGGCGAATCGATCCGCCGGTATCACTACCCAAAGCCGCAACCACTTCACCAGCAGCAACAGCAGCCGCAGAGCCACCTGAAGAACCACCGGGAACGCGGGTGTAGTCCCACGCATTTTTGGTTGTCTTAAAGGCCGAGTTTTCAGTTGAAGAACCCATGGCGAACTCGTCCAGATTCGTTTTCCCGACATTGATCGCACCTGCTGCTGCGAGTTTTTCGACAACGGTTGCATTATAAATCGGATTAAAGTTAGCCAGAATCTTGGAGGCTGCGGTCGTCACCACACCCTTAGTCACGATGTTGTCTTTAATGGCAATCGGTACCCCGGATAACGGTTGGTCTGCATCAATCCCGGCAGCGTCTACAGCGGCTGCCTGTTTCTTGGCTCCATCCGCATTCACAGCAAGAAAAGCCGCAACGTTAGGGTCGATTTTGTCGATGCCGGCTAATGTCTCATCAACTAATTGCTGACTGGTTAACTGTCCAGCACGCAACTGTTCATGAAGCTGATCGAGACTGGTCTTAAAGTAATCCACGCGTCAATCGTCCTCCTTATCAATAATCGCCGGCACTTGAATCAAGGTCCCTTTCTTGGTCGGAACATTCTTGAGCAATTCAGTAACCGGTTCCGCTGGCTTGGCAACATCTGGACGCATTACGTTCTCCAGATGAATACTTTGCGTGGTGACCGGTACATCTTTGGTCGAAACCTGCTCCAACTGTTCGACCATATCCAGAATCTCCGCAAGCTGATCGGTGTACTTCTCCAAATCAGCTTCAGAAAATTGCAGTTTGGCCAAACTGGCCACATGCGCAACACTGTCTTTAGAAATCATGCAATCCCCGCTTTCATTTTCTTTTTCATTCGTAGTTTACCATAAGATTAGCTCAATAACTCCCAAATACATGCGTATAAAAGCCCTTGTCACCGGAATTGCGCGAGATAAAAGCCTGGGTGCCTTGCGTACTTTGAATGGTTATTTCAATTGGTACACCTGAGGGCAGGTACTTGTTGGCAGCAGTCGAAATATATTGAGTAAAGCTTTGAATTTCGGTTAACCCATAGAACTGGGTATTGACTGTGATATTCAGTCCGGCTAGATTACCATTTTCATAATGTGCCTGTGCTGTAATCCCTGCTAAAGTCGGGAAAAAGCCTTTCACCTGATTTGTAAAATTGGAAAAATCATTTGCGACGGCGGTGTTAATCGGCTTGTGATTGTCAACAACCGGTAAAACTTCATTCTGTTGATCAAGCTTTTTCCATGAACCAAGATCGGTGCCGCTCTTACTGGTCGCATGTTCGACATAAACGCCACCGACCAGACTATCCTGCTCAGCATTTTTATAGATGCCGACCACAATCGGAATATTGTTTGGCACTTTTCCCATACTGCGTAAACGGGAGACCACTTTTGCTGCCATCTCCTCGCCTTGTTTCTTAATAGTCTCGTTAGAAATTTCTGTTTGATATTGGGCTCCGTACTCTGTCTTTGTATAATAGTCGACTTTGTTCATGCCTAAAGCAATCGCAATACCGCCTAATTTCATGCTATTACCGTCTGGTAACATAAAATCCTGTTCAAGAATTTGTTGCAGGTAAATCGGATTACGGGTATCAGGATCCGTTTTACCATTGCTAGGCGGATTAAGACCTTCTGCATTGGATTTTGATTTACGTGCTAGCCAGCTTTTGACCGTGGCGGTGCTTAAAAGCTGTCCCTCTTCAAAAGAATACTTGTCCGTTGGAAACTGAGCCTTCGCCAAGGTCTGCAAGCCACTTTCCATACTCCTGATATTGAAGGTGTTTTCGCCTTGATTATTTTGCTGCAGCATCAAGCCGCGCGCACTGCTTGTCTGGTATCGGCCATTTTTGATAACTCCCTGATACATACTGTTATCAACAGTACCCGTTGTTTGATAGCTTCCTGTTTTAGTGCCGCCTGTACTGCTGCTATTGCTGTCCAAATTCAACTTGCCACACGCTGCCAACAGCATAACCGCACCTGTCAGTAAGGTTAACGTCAAAAATTTCTTCATTGATGAAGTTCCTCAATTCTTCAAGTTCGCCAACAATTCTGTTTCATTCATCGTCGGAACATTTAATTTCTGGGCCTTCGCCAGTTTACTGCCAGCGGCATCACCGACAATCACCAAATCTGTTTTTTTTGAAACCGATCCGGTAACGTTGGCGCCTAATTTTTCAAGCCGCTTTGTCAGATCCGGTCGGGAAAACTCGGCAAATTTGCCCGTAATAACCACGGTTTTTCCGGAAACAAAGCTATCTTTCACCGCTGGCTGAGTGGGACCGGTATAACGTAGGTTGACCCCCGCAGAACGCAATTGATCAATCAGTTTTCGTACTGTATCAGTCTTAAAATAAGTCACAACTGCTTCGGCAATGGTCGGCCCAATATTAGGGATCTCCGCAATGTCTTCCTGACTGGCAGCCATCAGGTGATCCAAGTTGCCAAAATGTTCCGCAAGAATTCGCGCGGCTTTCCCGCCAACGTGACGAATCCCCAATCCAAAGATTAGGCGTTCCAAGGAATTTTGCCGACTGTTATGAATCGCACTTAATAAATTATTAATTGATTTTTCTTTGAACTTGTCCAGCTGAGCCAGATCAGCAGCCGTCAAGCGGTAAAGATCGGCGACATCCCGCACCAGGTGTTTAGCCTGCAACTGCGCAATGATTTTAGGGCCTAAGCCATCAATGTTCATGGCGTTACGCGAAGCAAAATGGGTCAACTGTTCCTGCACCTGTGCTGGACACATCGGATTAATGCACCGCAACGCAACCTCATCGTCAAGGTGCACTAGTTTCTGACCGCACGATGGACACTTTTCCGGAATGGGTGTCGGCGGCGTATTCGCTGGGCGTTTGGCAACCAGCACCCGCGAAACTTCCGGGATAATGTCGCCAGCTTTATGCAGCATAACCGTATCGCCAATGCGAATATCTTTATCATGAATCATGTCCGCATTGTGCAGGGTTGCCCGTGAAACCGTTGTCCCCGCCAGCTGAACGGGATCCATCACCGCAGTTGGCGTGACAACACCGGTTCGGCCGACTGTCCAAACAATTTCGTGGATCACTGTCTCGGCTTCTTCAGGCGGAAACTTATACGCAATTTCCCACCGCGGCACTTTAACGGTATTACCTAACTGGGTTTGCAGCGCTAAATCATTGACCTTTAAAACGATCCCGTCAATTCCGTACGGCAACGCATCACGATCACTTGTGTATTTGGTAATGTACGCGTCAATCGCCTGCATATCACTGGCGACCTCAGAACTGGGATTCGTGGTAAAACCCAAGTCGCGCATAAACGCAATCGCTTCATGTTGTGTCTTTACGTTAAATCGATCAGGATCAATTAATGTGTAAATAAACGTGTCCAGTTCGCGTCCGGCCGTGACCCGAGGATTCAGTTGACGCAAAGAACCCGCGGCCGCATTGCGCGGATTGGCAAATGGCGGATTGCCTTCAGTTTCCTGCCGAGCGTTCAATTTGGCAAACGCCGCTTTAGGCATATAACATTCACCACGCACTTCGAGTGACAGCGGCTTCTTCAAGGTTTTCGGAACTGAATCAATCGTCAGCACATTCTTGGTGACATCTTCGCCAATGTTACCATCACCGCGCGTCGAACCTTGGACCAATTTACCATCTTCATAAATAAGCGATAAGGCAAGTCCGTCGATTTTTAACTCCACATTGTAATCAACCGGATGCCCAACATTGGCCTGCATTCGCGCATCCCATTCACTAAGTTCTTCAAATGAAAAAACATCACCCATTGATAACATAGGAATCGGATGCTGAACTTTGGCAAAGTCCGAGTTGATCACATCGCCTACCTGTTGCGTTGGCGAATCAGGGGTGATCAATTTAGGAAATGCCACTTCTAACGCTTGCAAGTCACGATAATGATCGTCATAAACGTTATCCGTCACGGTCGGTGCGTCTTTGGTGTAATACTCCAGACGCCATTGATTTAATTGCTTACGCAGCTTGGCGACTTCCGCCTCGGCTTCTTCAAGTGTAAATTGAGCAGCTGGTTTTGTTAACACGGCGAACCTCCTTGAACACCATACTTCTTTCTCACGAGCCAATCATTAAGATTCGATTTTTTTGATCGGAGCAAACGCTGCTAGCAACCGCTTGATCCCCATCGCTTTAAAGGCAATGTCCAATTCCTGATCATCGCCTGTTCCAGTGACCTTGACGACGGTACCTGTTCCCCACTTACGATGCGTTACCTTGTCGCCAGCTTCCCAACTGGTTTGACCAGCGCCGGTTGTCGGTGCCGGTTTAACCGTCACCGGCGTTGCGGAAGTATCGGCATGACGACTATATGGCGAACTAAACGCCCGATCGGTTCGGTTAATAAACGGAATATCGCTTTTCGGCTGATTGCCACCAACGACTTCAAGCAAATCCGGATCGATTTCTTCAATAAAACGACTAGCCGGATTGTTTTGCCGCTGGCCATACAGCATCCTGGCATAGGCATTGGACAGGTACAGTTTCTGTTTAGCGCGCGTGATGCCGACGTAAGCGAGGCGCCGCTCTTCTTCAAGCTCGCCTTCGTCCATGGCCGCCCGACTCAGCGGGAAGAGTCCTTCTTCCATGCCAACCAAAAAGACAACAGGAAATTCCAGTCCCTTAGCCGCATGCAACGTCATTAAAGTAACTTCCTGAGCATCTTCTTCTACTTCGTCTTGATCCGACAGCAGCGCCAACTCAGCCAGAAAGTCGACAAAAATATCGCTGTCCTCATTTTCCGGCTGATAACGTTCGTCAAATCCTTGCGTCACCGATAGCAATTCTTCAAGGTTTTCAATCCGGGTATCGGCTTCCAGTGTGTGCGCTGCCCGCAAGGCGTCCAGATAGCCACTCTCATCCAGAATAGCCTGCATCATGTCCGTGACATTCAAATCCTTACGACGCGTGCCGAGTTCCTGAATCATTTTGCCAAACTTTGCAAGATTACCGCGAGCTTTACCGGAAATGGGACTGAGTTCGGCATTGGCTGCTGCTTCCAACAACGACCAACCGTGCTGGCTGGCAAATGCTTCCAACTTTTCGACACTGGTATTGCCAATGCCACGCTTGGGTTCGTTAACAATCCGCGTGAAACTCATATCGTCTTCGGGATTGACGACTAACCGGAAATACGCAAGCGCATCCCGAATTTCCTTACGATCGTAGAACTTGTGGCCTCCCACCATTTTGTAAGGAATACTGGACTTAACGAATGCTTCTTCAATCGCACGCGACTGGGCATTTGTTCGATACAAAATCGCAAAATCACCATAGTGGCGATGATGCTCAGCCATTTCCTCTTCGATGCGGCGAATGACGAAAATCGCCTCGTCAGTTTCGCTCTGCGCTCGATAATACGTGATTTTGTCGCCCTTAGCATTCTCGGTCCACAACGTCTTTACCTGACGATTCAGGTTGTTTTTAATCACATCATTAGCCGCACTTAAAATGGTCTTCGTCGAGCGGTAATTCTGCTCAAGCAAAATTACGCGTGCCTTAGGAAAATCCTTTTTGAAATCCAGAATGTTCTGCATGTTGGCACCGCGCCAGCCATAAATACTCTGATCAGCATCCCCAACAACACAAAGATTGTGATAACCTTCTGCCAACATGTGCACAAGCCGATACTGCGCCTCGTTCGTATCCTGATACTCATCAACGTGGATGTAACGGAATTTACGTTGGTAAAACGCGAGCGTTTCTTTGTCCTTTTCAAATAACACGATGGTTTGCATGATCAGATCGTCAAAGTCCAGGGCCTGATCGCTACGGAGCCTTTTTTGATACTCCGCATAAACTTCCGCGACAATTTTGGTGAATGGACTATTGGCCTGTTCATCCGCATAAGTCTGTGGATCGATCAAATCATTTTTGGCGTTCGAAATGGCTCCCAGGATCGACTTAGGGTCGTAGCGTTTGGGATCTAAATTGAAATCTGCCAGAATGTGTTTGACCAACGTCAGCTGTTCAGCTGGATCCGCAATCGTAAAGGCGCGATTATAGCCGAGCTTGTCAATATCCCGCCGTAAAATTCGGACACAAAGCGCATGGAAGGTCGAGACCCAAATGTCCCGAGCGATTTCGGGATCAACGAGCTTCCCTACCCGTTCACGCATCTCACGAGCTGCTTTATTCGTGAAGGTGATGGCAAGGATGTTCCATGGATTGACGTTTTTTTCTTCTACCAAATAAGCAATCCGGTGCGTCAACACCCGTGTCTTGCCGGAACCGGCGCCAGCCATAATCAAAACCGATCCTTCAGTGGCCAGAACCGCCTCGGCCTGCTTATCGTTCATACCCTTTAATGCGGCATCCATTACCATTTAACGAATCGTCCTTTCAGAAAAACCAAGTGAAAAATTCCTTGACCTATTGTACCAAACTTTGGGCCTGAGCGTGAGTGTCGGCAAAGATCCGTATTGGCCAAAACCACCGCGCTTGTAAGCCTATTTTGAATTTACAAATGACAACAATTTGTCCCTTCATGATGACACACAGCTTGTTATTAGCACTGCATATTCATTGCGTCAGCGAGTCACTCTGCTACACTTAAAGAAAACAGTCGGAGAAACATGAATCGGCCTCACATTGATTCAACAAAGGTGGTTTTATGAAAAAGCTTTGGTTGGGACTGGGACTTTTATTACTATTGTTAGCTGCTGGTTGCGGGGTTCAACGGCATACAGCTAAATCTATTCGCGCATCGACAGCCGCAAGTTCGCGCCAAGTAAGTACCTCACAGGCATCATCGGTACCACTGACGCCGTTAGCTAAATTAAAGGCTCGCTCAAAAGACACTTTAGTTTATGCACCTTTTGGTGACAGCCTTTCTGTCGGGCTTTTTGCAGATAAAAAGGCCAGCCGTTTCACCTCACTCTTTGCCCGGCAATTAGGACAGTTAACCGGCAAAACCGTTACTGAGGCAGGCATTGCGGAAGTCGGTAAAACTGCCACCAATCTCGGCATCCCGGCGTTATCAAGCTTAGTGTCGCAGCAGCCAGACGTGGTGACGATCGAATTTGGCACTAATGATGCTGTGGGAGGCGCGTCCCCCTCAGCGCTCAACGCTTACCACCAAGCCTTCACAACCATTGTGACAACACTGCAGGAAAAGACCACCGCCCAATTGATCCTCATGACAACTTGGTCGCCGAACAACGGGCCATATGCCGCCGCGGATTTAAAATTTGACGCTGTTGTCAAAGAGATTGGCCGCTCCTACCATGTGCCGGTGGCCGACTTAGCGACGATCTGGCAAGGCCATGATGATGTGACCGGCCCAGCTGGTACCGCCATTCCCGATTTTGCGGCTAATGGTCCGCGCGACACATTTCATCCTAATCAACGGGGGCATGATCAAATCGCTGCCCTACTCATCAAAACTTTGGAGGAATGATCCATGCAAGCATCCTTAAGATTTTGTCCTAACTGCGGTCAACCGATTGGCCCTGATGATGACTTTTGCCCAAACTGTGGCTTTGATCTTCGTACTGCTCGGCAACAGGCACAAAACACCAGTCAAAAAGAATCAGCCAAGTCACAATCGTCACCTGCCACCCCTTCGTCCACCGCTTCTGCAACATTGGCTACTGCTGGGCGTCCCCGATCACCGCGGTCACCGCGGCGCTGGCTGCTCGTCACGGGTATCGCCGTGATTTTAATACTGGGAATCGCTTATTTTGCGGGCGCTGCTTATTACAGTCAAGATCGTCAAGTAACCGAGCTGGCCGAAGAAATGACCAGTGGTGATGCCGATGATATGGCGGAAGTCGCGGTAGCCAGCGATGGTACGGCGTTGCATGAGGACGATTTGAAGCCACTTGCGCAACTCATCAAAAACCGCAGCGATCGCGGCCTTCTGCATAACATGATTATGGCCAAGTCGACCAGCGGCATGGTTCAGATTGTCAAAGCAGGCCATGAGCTACTTATTTTTCCAAAATATAAAATCAAGCTGGGAACAGCTGATGCCGTCGTCAAAACCAACCTTAAAAATGCCACGCTCACTTTGAACGGCACGCCGGCTCAGGTTAAGGCGCATGACGGTCAATATATCATCACCGGCCAACTGCCAGGCGTCTATACGCTTAAACTCAGCGGCACGCATGACGGCTCAACCAAAGACTTCACGCGGGAAGTGGTGATCCCGCTAAAAGGCCAAGCATCGGATCTGACTTTAGATGCCGCGACGGCTCCCTCTTCCAGTGCCACCGCATCACAAAATTCACATCCGGCTAGCGATACACATGCCGATGATAACGATGACGATTATGATGACAATGGCGTCACGAAGACAACCCGCCAGTATCCTTCCGATACATCAAAACGTAACGACAATCATTCCACTAGTGGCATTGTGGGACGCTGGGAATCAGGCGACCAGGCAACGTTCACTTTTAATAGTGATGGCACCTATACAGCGACCAATAATGGCACACCAAGCAACGGTAAGTGGGAAGTCGTTTATCGCGACGGCAATATCTTCAATATTAAGTTCACTAAGTCTGATGGCGGCAGCATCGTTGAACCTTTTGCACTCGACGATGACGACTTGATTGAGACCAATCTCAAAATCAAATGGGAACGCGATGACTGATTCGTCCTCATCCCCTTTGTCATTTATGCCAAGGTGTTATACTAGTGGCAGCATCCGAATTTAATTAGTTAGGAGGCGGATAGTATGACATCAGATAAGTGGCGGCCATTAGTGGTCACGTTAATCGTCATTGCCGCCATCTTTGCCGCCTTGTTCATCTTGGAAGTCTTTAACAACAGTGGCGGCATGGGTATTGGCCACGGCAGCATGATGCGCGGCATTTCGTCCTGGCACATGGGCGGTTGCATGCGCTAAATGGTTTACATTTTGAGGCTCTGCGTCAACTGGTGTTGAAGAATAAATTTATCATTTGAGGCGGTTCTCCATTTGGGGAGCCGTCTTTGTCATGTTATGCCGTGATTTGGTAGATTCGTTTGAAGAAGTTCAGCTGATTCTTGAAGCCAAAACAGGATCGTTTGAGTGACTTGATGAGGCGGTTAACCCCTTCGATCGGACCGTTGGAATAAGGGCTGGTGACAGCGGCGAGAACAGCGACTTTGTGTCGCTTAAGCGTCGCGATCGTCATGTCCATTGCCGTACCGTTTGGCTCGTAAG
>NZ_MSSM01000060.1 GCF_004123795.1 Lacticaseibacillus chiayiensis
GTAGGACGAGTTTCACCACTTCGTCAACAATTGGTTTCTCTATTCAACTCCTTTTATAGAAAAGAAAACGCACATTTTGAAGCAAAAGGTATATATTACTTCGCACAATCTTATTTCGTTATTTTAAAGCGGATCTTATGCTTGAATTGAGGCGGCCAAGTGACGTTCAACCTGAATCATCAACGAGTGACAAACTGGGGAGTAACAAGCACACGAAATCAAATCAAAAAAACTAGTGGAACGCTATCTGAGCTATTGCAACGGTCTAATAACGGGACTTTTCCCTGCCTAGATATCGCACTTGGCGTATAATGAGCGTAATCTAACAATTTGAGGAGGAACGTCATGAGGAGAGCAGCACATTTCTATG
>NZ_MSSM01000061.1 GCF_004123795.1 Lacticaseibacillus chiayiensis
TGTTCTGCTTCAACTAACGGCCTGATTTGTATCTTGCTTTGATACAACGTTGCTTCAGGCGTCTGCTTCCAGAAGTTGCTTGTGGCACGTACAAGCTCCCACTTGGTGTAATCATACCCGTGAGCTTCCAGCACCTCTCTAGGCGTCATTTTGTGACCCCTGACAACCTTTAGAATGGTTTCACTGGACTGTGTGCCGTCTGAATCGTATTCATTCTTGACTGGTTTTTGGAACTCGATACCAAGCCGTCTTGCTTTTCCCTGCAACGCATCATAGCTAATCCCGAGTTTGTCGGCTGTCTCGCGTCTGGTAAAGCCTTCAGAGGCGAGCTTCCTAATGTCACTGATTTGTTCATCTGTCCATTGCATCTACTCGCCTCCTGAAATATGTATAAAAATAGCACCTCACATGAAGTGAAGTGCTATAGTCCGGTGCCTTCTACTATGGACCCCAAGACTAAAAGCGAGCGGACGGAGTTGCGCCGTCCTGTTTCAGCATCGAGTAACTAGTATCAATGTCTATTCTGTTGCTCGCATAATTGATGGGCGATCCGTACCAGCCCCATCTTGGTCTCAAAGCTATAGTCAATGAAACGCTTATCCTTGTATCGATAGCAAGGCAATCTCACGCTCCGGCCACGCGTCGGCCTCACGTCTCGGCAATATCGCTGGTCGGGATTTGCACCCGACATGATAGATGAATGTTACAACGTTTCTCTATAAGATTCAAAATCAACGTATCTGGAATTAACTGTTTTTGGTTTCCCTTCTGGATAAAAGGTAATACTTCTTCTACCTTTTATATCTTCAAATGGTATCAAATAAAAAGTCTTCGTGTCCTTATGAACAGCACACAATATATCAAACGATTTGGCGT
>NZ_MSSM01000062.1 GCF_004123795.1 Lacticaseibacillus chiayiensis
CTCCTGACGTGCAATCTGCTTGATGTATTCTTTGTAGCCACGTGATTTGGGAGGATCATACGTACTTACATACTTTCCTCGCCGAGAAAACCTAGGCCTCCCTTGAGCAACCGGTTCACCGGGTATTGTTAGCCTTATCACGCTTGTTTCACGTCCTTCAGATAGTCATTACCGTTGTTACGGATTGGCAGCTTGATTTCAAACTCGCTTGCCACTCGTCTCACGAACGTTATTGACTTCCCGATCCGTTTTGCAACCTCTGTTAGTGTTTTGCTCTTGCTTGCCGCCTCAGAAACTTGTACTGCATACTTCTTACGGTTAGCTTCCCCGCGTTTGTTTACAGCCTTGATGCTGCTGATCAGTGCGACTGAAGGCATATCTCGATTATCAACACCGGCTACCGCACGTTTCTCGACAATTGATTTCTTTGACACAATGATCCGGTTATTGAACTCCTGTTTCTCTATTTTTGAGAATGCTTTGCTTTTTGAGATGTCTATCATTGCTGAGTTTTCGTATCGCTTAAGCAATTCCGCCTTGAAGTCGCACCATACTTTGTCGCCTTGCTTGTATAAACGCACTGTTACTTGTGGCATGCTTTTGCCTCCTGTTTAATTAATGGCGTTTCTGAGAAGTCCAGTGATGCGAAGTGCTTAGCTAGTTTAATTAACTTAAGCAAGCTACCCGAAACTTTGCCGTCAGCATATACGCTATCTGACGCTTCATGAATCATGCGTGTATTTGCCTGAACAATTCCCCCAACAAGCACGATGATGTCTTGCCACTGTGATTCAGTAACGTTTAGGCAGCCACTGTCATAATAACGGTAGATGTCCGCTACTGTTTGATTCAATGCCGTTTCGTATGCTCGCAGCCGCTTATCCAAGCTTTGCAAATATCTATTTATCATTTCGTCTGCAGTCACGATCTTTTCCCCCTTACGTCTGTTAGTTTTTCAAAATTTAATGTGCAATCTTTTGATTTTGGAATAATTCGGCTGATGAGTTTGCTGTTGTACA
>NZ_MSSM01000063.1 GCF_004123795.1 Lacticaseibacillus chiayiensis
CATTTGTTTTGCCAGCTTGTATGCCCTATTTCCCAGATCTCTTGATTTCTGCAAATTCGTCTGCATTTCAGGCTGCCATTTTTCGAACGTAAACTTAGCCGGAACGTTTCCGGGAAAGACTGAGTAGCGATAAATGGCACGTACCTTTTTACGGTTCAATGCGGCCATAGAGCGTTCGTAGAAGCGCTTCTCAATCTCCTCTTGAGTTGGCAGCTTGCTAACGTCCATCCCTCGCTTTTCGATGATTTTTTGCACGTCCGCATGTGTGAATAGGCCTTTAGTCGACTCCATATCCCCAGTTCTCCTTTGTTTCCGTGTGTTCTAGCCGTCTACCAGATGAAAACTTGCGATTTGCCTGTGCCGCCATAGTGTCGTACTTCGATCTCAGCTTTGACGCACTTAGAATGTTGGTTTGCCAAAACGTGTCAAGCTGGCACCAGTCAATCATCTTGTGTATCTTCTCAAACGGTCGATGATCTAGTTGATTCATCTTTCGAATGTCATCAGCCCACACTTGCAAGTTTGGTTTCCTATGCTCAGGGTTGTTGCCTTTGATCTTCGACCAGAGATAGACAGCTTCGATCATTTCAGGAGAGTCGTCAGCGTATTCACGCTTGCGGGAATGGTGACTATCTTCTTTCTTTTCCTTCTTCTCCTTCTCTTCCTTCTTGTTTGTTGACACTTGATTGACAGTTGATTGACGTTTGATTGACACTTGATTGTCATTGTCCTGATAGTCACACCACTTAGATATTGATATGATGCTATATTTGGTGTTTGATTTGATTGTCAACATTCCACTACTTTCAAACTTCTTAACCCATCTCCACACCTGACGCCATGACACTTGATTGTCACGTCGCACACCATCATTCATCTCAGACGCCAGTGCGTGGGCTCCTGTC
The DNA here is from genome assembly GCF_004123795.1 of Lacticaseibacillus chiayiensis. Classification (GTDB taxonomy): domain Bacteria; phylum Bacillota; class Bacilli; order Lactobacillales; family Lactobacillaceae; genus Lacticaseibacillus; species Lacticaseibacillus chiayiensis. The sequence continues at coordinate 906 of NZ_MSSM01000063.1, forward strand.
ACCATTTCTCCGCTTGTCACGGATACTTCTTGACCGTTGAATAAGAACTTGCTAGGAGCATGATTTGCTTTCATCAAAATCAGTAGCCAAAGTTTCAACTGATTCGCGTCAGTCACATACGAAGGACTGGCGTATTTTCCGATATACTTTGATCCAGCCTCCGTCTGCCATGTCATCACCTCAAATCAGAATGGAATCGTAAATAGCTCATAGCCGTCTACCTCAGTGTCACCACGTTCAAGCGCGTCACCGATATATTCGGGGCATCTGCCAAGGAAACGACACGCTTCCGATCGGCTGTAAAAATATCGAATCTGACCAGTCGGCGGATCTCGCAATACGACAGGAACTGCTGCCTTGTTAAGCTTATGCTCATATGCATGCATCAAGTTCCCACGTGGAGTGATCCATTCCAGATTATCGGCATTATTATTTGACGGGTTTCCATCGATGTGGTTGACATCTGGCAAATTATCAGGGTTGGGATGAAAAGCCAAGCAGACAAGCCGATGAACTAAAAACTGCTTACAAGCACGAGATTTCCATAATGTTACGCGCTTATATCCACCTTTATCCGTTTTCTGTTTAAGCGTTCTGCCTTGCCATTTGCGTTCGTAAGTGGTGCCATTTCGAACTGTCACAGTTGTTTTACCAGGGACGGTTCGAATCTGTCCACGATCAGAAACTTGATAAAGATGCTCATATGAAGGAATGTCTTTCCAATTTTCCATTTTTAATTACCTCTTTTAAGTCAGAATGGAAGATCGTCACTTACGTCTATTGGTTGACCGTTGTTGGCAAATAGATCGGCTGTATTGGTTTGTCCTGCTTGTTCCGGTGTGCCGAAAGACGGAT
>NZ_MSSM01000007.1 GCF_004123795.1 Lacticaseibacillus chiayiensis
ATCCCTTAATCCCATCACGTTCATAGCGCGCCTGCCAACGTTGTAATGTACGATCACCAAGACCGTGTTGACGGGAGAAACTACTGATACTTGTCTTCGAATGTCTGAACTCCTCCAATATGAGTAACTTTTCTTGAGCTGTATGCTTAGATCTGGGCATAGAAAATCCCTCCATGATCATCAGATGAATTATGATATTTCATCTGACAACCATAAAGGGATTATCGCACCTCTCATTTGGAACGCGTTCATTTTTATTTTGGGTTATAACTTATCACCCAGCTCCTGCTCTGTCGCTTTGATAAGTCGCCGCAAAACTATTTTTCAAGCTAACACTTCACGGTAAAGTTATTTTCCCCAAATAAACTGCAACATCGCGCGATCGACCGTCACATTATGCTCATGTAGCAGACTGTGTTGCGCGTGGGGGCCAGTGACTTCAAGTGTCTGATACTTAGTGAGTCCCCGAAGCAGATAGCCTAAGCTCAAGGCCGAATTGACACTCACAACGGTATCGGTATCCGTACCATCTTGAACATTGCCGTAGATGTTCAACACCGACTTAGCGCGGAAATGAACGCGATTCTTCAATAGCCGCGCATACTCGGGTCGAATCAGGTTCGGTCGTCCGTCTGCCGCTAGTTGTAACTGATGTGGTTGATCATTCCAACCGAGTAAGCCATCATACGGGCCGGCAATCGCAACGACTTTTTCCAATTCAATTGGCGTTTGCGCCATTGCCGCGGCAATGACCGCATAGGCACCCATACTGTGGCCCAGAGCGTTTAACTTCACCACACCATAACGCTCATGCAGCATCGTGAAAATCTTAGCCAGCCATTGACTGTCCACCTCTTCGCCAGCGGTGTTGTTTTGGAAAATCACCTGAATAATCGGGGCAGCGGTCGTGTGCAACGTACCGCGGACATCTAACTGCCCAGTCGGACTCACCGTAATGACCATACTGCGCTTAGCCACCCCTGCAGCTTCGGCGCTTTCAATGAGCTGGTTGGTCGAAAAGGCCGTGCCCCGATACCCATGAACAAAAATGGTCGGTGTCGTGTCCGCTTCTACCAATTGTGTACTTGGCGCCAATCCGATAAGTAAAATCACCACGACCAGCAACACTCGTTTAACTAAACGCATATAATCCTCCGCCTTGCCAACGTTTCCAAACATAGCGGCCCACATAAGCAAGGAAAAGGGGAATCGTAACACCGGCAATCACCAGAACAAGTATATTGGGATCACCGAACTTCTCCAAAACATAACCGACCGCTTTATGACCATACATTATAGGTAGTGTACTACGGCCAATGCGATCTAACCAGTTTCCTGCAAAAGTACCTGCCAAGCTTTTGGCTCCGGCGAACAAACCACCGCAGATGATCACCGGCGCCCACCCCGCCAGAAGTGGATCAGTTAAGTGATGGGATTTCATATAAAGTAAAAAGTCGATTTGTCCTCGCGACTGGGCAGCGAACAGTACCACGAAAATGCCGATCGCGACGGCCATAAACCACGGCTTTGTGACAGTTCTCCGAGCATAATGGAACAGCCACCACCCGACAAACATATACGGCAAAGCGACGAGTACCAAATCAAGGTTGCCTGGGATCGGGAATCCTAAAACTGCCTCAGCGTTAGGATAACTGAAGCCTAGCCAGAAAAGTCCGGCCATTAAAACCGCTTCATGCCAGACTTTTGGCATATAACCACGTAATAGGCTAAACAACAAACTACTAGAGGCATAAACCGTTATGAACCAAAACACCGACAAATAACCATTCAATTCCGTGCCACCGTACAGCAGTCGCCGCAGATAATCCAGAGTAAACGCGGGTGTGCGTTGCTCAACCACAAAATTCAGCAAAATCAGACTCACACCGTAACCAAAATACTGTTTGAACATCGGCCAGAAACGCCGCTGCAGATAATCTCTTAGAGTCGGCAACGTTGTCGGCTTGACAAAGAAACCGCCAATCATAAAGAACAATGGCATATGCCACCAATATAAGCTTTCATAAAACGTTGTATGGCGCGGGTAAAAATGTCCCAACACAACTGCAATGATTCCGAGGCCTTTGGCAACATCAATCCATTCAATACGTTGATGCGTCGATTGGACTTTCACGTTTCGAAAACGCCCCTTCCATAGTCAATAACTTATTTTCAGGCTAACAAGTCGCCTAGATGTTTGTTTGATGCCTTTTTAAAGATTTTGTGAAGGCCATTTTACCCAAATCTGGCAAGGACGTGCTAGACTGGATTATATCGCTCTTTAGAAAGGACACGATTTTGTTGACACCAACTGATGTTAATGGGCATCCGTATAATCGCTTGCTGCTTGTCATTACCTTACTGATTGGCACGTTTACGACTTTCTTGACGCAAACCATTCTCACCACTGCTTATCCGACATTGATGGCTGATTTTCATATCAGCGCCAGCGCGGTTCAGTGGCTAACAACCGGTTTCATGTTAATTATGGGAATCATGATTCCTGTTTCGGCATGGTTGTTGGATAAATTCAATGTCAAACACCTTTATCTGACGGCCATGACGATTTTCTTCTTAGGATCGCTGATTTGCTGGCTCGCTACTGACTTTCAGATGCTGCTGGCAGGCCGTCTGATCCAGGCGATTGGTGTCGGCATGTCCATGCCCACCTTCCAGACCGTCATGTTCACCATCTTCCCACCGGAAAAGCGGGGCAGTGCCATGGGCTTAGCAGGCATCGTCATTGGCTTGGCTCCGGCGATTGGCCCGACGCTTTCCGGCTGGATTTTATTGCATCATACCTGGCGTGCGTTATTTTCCGTGATCATGCCGATTGCTGCCGGTGTGGTATTATTGGCCACTTACAGTATGCGTAAAGTTTTGCCAACGTCACATCCCAAGATTGACGTGCCATCGATTATTGCCTCGACACTTGGATTTGGCGGCTTATTATACGGCTTCTCGACAGTCGGGGACGCCGGCTGGACGGACACGCAGGTTCTGATAAGCCTTGCGATTGGCATTATGTTTGTCGTCTTGTTCTGCTGGCGACAACTCCATCTCAAAACACCGTTGTTGGAATTGCGGGTCTTTAAATCCAAGACTTTCACGTTAAGTGTCATTTTGACTGCGGTCGCCTTCATGTCGATGGTCGGTGTTGAAATGGTACTGCCTATGTATATTCAGACGATTCGTGGCGAAAGCGCCTTTCATTCCGGCATGATTCTGTTTCCGGGCGCGATTATGATGGGCATCATGAGTCCAATCACCGGGCGGATTTTTGATCGGATCGGTGCCAAACGATTAGCCGTCGCAGGTTTGTTTCTGCTAGTTGCCGGCACCTTACCACTGATGACGTTGACCGAAACCACACCGCTGATCTATATCACAGCAGTTTATACTGTGCGGATGTTCGGGATCACCATGGTCACGATGCCAGTCACGACTGCCGGCATGAATGCCTTGCCAACGCATTTAATCAACCATGGAACCGCTGTGAACAATACGATTCGGCAGGTAGCAGCGTCAATTGGTACCGCGATCCTGGTCTCCGTTTTGTCGGTTGTCACCAAAAGCGCAACGCCGGCAGCTAGCGGCAAGACACTTGATCCGATTGACTACACAAACGCGCTACACCAGGCTACCTTGGCTGGCTATCGGGCTGCCTTTGCGGTTTCGCTAGTTATGGCAGCATTAGGCTTATTACTGAGCTTCTTCTTGAAAAATGATGCCATGGACCGGGGGGACGCCTCATGATTATCTTCTTGTTGATCATCGGTGCCATCGCTTTTTTCTGGGCTGTCGTGTTAATGAAACCTAGTCGTCAACGACCATTAGCTATCATCGTAAGTGGCTTGCTGGTTTTAGGCCCGATTGGTTTACTCAGTTTGAATGATCTTTACCATATTGGCTTTACCATTGAAGAAACCACGCAGTTGCAACCGCTAGCGTCCATGGATAACCAATTACAGATTATCAGTCAGCCGATCGGCACGGCCAAAAAGCACATTGCTTACCGCTACCGGATTTCTGGAGATGCCACCGAGCATTCGATCAAGCCAAGCACCACCGTGAAGACGAAGCTAAAACGTGGCACTATCGCGCAAGTCGCTGTCACCGAGCAAAAACTCAAATACAGCAACGTCTTTACCGCTATCATGTTCGCCGGATCCGGTGAACAAGGCAAAAACATTGGCAAAATATACACGTTCACCCTACCAAGTAACTGGCGAGTCGTTAAATCGCCTAAGAGTTAAGTGCCGTGATTTCTTGGCATACAAAAGAGCCTTAACTATTTACTCCCGATGTAACCTAATTAGTTTAATTGAAACGCCTTTACCATTAAAAATGACCGAGTCTGCCGGAAGAAAATCTGGCAACTCGGTCATTTTGATTTTTGATTCATCTAATCCATTCAGATTAAGCTAACAGCATGCGATACAACGTGCTGATCGGCAGACCCATCACATTGTAAAAGTCACCATGAATGGACTTAACCAGTAAAGCGCCGGCATCTTGAATTCCGTAAGCACCGGCCTTGTCCTGATAAGCATCTTCTTGCAAATAGGACTCAACTTCTGCTTCCGCAAGTGGCCAGAAAGTAACATCTGTGCCCACCACTTGCTGACGGACTGTGCCATTGTCTAGACGCACCCATAAGCCGGTATACACTTGATGCGTTTGGCCGCCAAGTGCGGTGATCATCTGTTTGGCTTCCTGTCGACTATGCGGCTTGCCCAACAATTTGCCCTGAAACGCAACCATGGTATCTGCGGCAATAATCGTAGCCCCCGGGTAGCTGGGTACCAATGATTCACCTTTTGCTTTCGCGAGACTCTGGACATAATCCGGTGGCGCGAGAATCGGCAACGCCCGTTCATTAATCGTGGCTGGGTGGCTCTCAAATTCCGGAACAATCCGCTTGAGCAACGCCTGTCGCCGCGGTGAGTGGCTTGCCAATATGATCATGCCTGCATTTCCCCACTTTCATGACTATCTTGAATTCGCTTGAACATTTTCTCCAGATCAGTATTGGAAAAGTGAACCAGAACCGGCCGACCATGCGGGCAGTTAAACGGGTTCTCGCATTGCGGCAACTTTTGAATCAGTGCTCGCGCCTGCTTGTCGTCCAAATGGTGATTAGCCTTGATCGCCCGTTTACAACTCATCATGATGGCGGTTTTTTCCCGAAACGCGGCAACCGTAATCTTGCCGTCGCGCAGAACCCAATCAACCATTTCCTTGATTGTATCCTCTTCCTGACCGGCTTTAAACCAAGTTGGATGGTGTTCAACCACAAAACTATTTTGGCCGAAGTCTTCCAGATACAGACCGACCGATTCCAAAACATCGCGGTGCGTCCGAATACCAATCGCATCTGCCGCGGAGTAATCCAAAACAATCGGCACTAACAAATGTTGCTGATCGGTGCTGACTTTACCGATTTCTTTGCGATAAAATTCATAATTCACCCGTTCCTGTGCGGCATGCTGATCCAAAATATACAAGCCGTCGCTGGATTCTGCCAGCAAGTAGGTGCCATGAACCTGCGCCAGATAAGTTAAATTTGGAAATCGCTCAGCCGGTTCGTTCCGCTTCAGGTCTTGCGCTGGCAGGTCCTCCACCAGCGCTGGCGCCACATTAGCATCCAGATCTTGATAACGCTGATCCCACCTTGCCAGACGTTGCGGCTCACTAAAAATCGGTTGATCATCCAAATCATCCATGGTTAAGTCTGGGTCTGCTTTGGCAGCAGGTGTTGCTGCAGCTTGTGGCTTATTCATGGGCTGATCATGGGTTTCTTCACGCAGTTCAGTTCCTTGCGGCGGCGTTGGTCCAGCTGTTTTCGGGCTGATTTTATTTAGCGTCAATTCTAGTTGATCCAGGTCGTAGTGTTCGCGTTTAGGCAGGTTGTCCAACGCGTCCGGAATGAGATTTTCTTTTGCTAACCGACTCCGAATCGCTTCACTTAGCAAATGGCTGAGCTGGTCCTCCTTACTCAAGCGGACTTCGGCTTTCGTCGGGTGCACGTTGACGTCGACCAAGGCAGCGTCCATCTGAATCGTGATAACGCCCATCGGATAACGCCCGACCATGAGCTTCGATCCGTAACCGGCAATCACGGCTTTCGTCAATTGAAAATTCTTAATGTAACGGCCATTGACGACCAGACTCAGATAATTGCGCGATGCACGCGTGGTTTCCGGCAAACTGGTCAAGCCGCTCACTTGAAAATCAAGATCCTGCGCTTGAAAGTCGACCATCGACCGCGCTACTGGCAAGCCATAGATTCCCGCAAGTGTCTGCCGCAGATCGCCTTGACCCGCAGTTCGGACGACCATATTGCCATCGTGTGAAACCGTAAAGGCGATGCTGGGATTAGCCAATGCCAACCGACTGACGATATCGACAATTTTTCCTAGCTCTGTCTGCTGGGACTTCATGTACTTCAGGCGGGCTGGTGTATTGAAGAACAAATCAGACACCTCAACATCGGTTCCTCGGCGATGGGCTGCTGTGGTCTGATCCTCCACGTGGCCGCCTTTCACGTGAATTTTGGCGCCGATACCGGAATCTGTCGCGGTCGTCAACGTCACATCGGCAACCGCCGCGATACTGGCCAAAGCTTCACCGCGAAACCCTAACGAATGTACATTAAATAGATCCCGCGTCGTCAGAATTTTGCTCGTCGCATGGCGCAAAAAAGCAGTCGCAACATCGTCAGGATCAATGCCGCCCCCGTTGTCACTCACCTGAATTTTCTGCAACCCAGCCGCCGAAACCTTGACGTCAATCTGGGTCGCCTGGGCATCAATGCTGTTTTCCACTAGTTCTTTGACCACGCTGGCCGGGCGTTCGATGACTTCTCCGGCAGCAATTTGGTTACTTAACGTGGCAGATAGCTGATGAATTTTTGGCATAAAATCACTTCTTCTTTAAACGTTTCTGAAGGTCGAAAATTAAATTCATGGCGTCCATTGGTGTCGCATCCATCAAATCAAACTTAGCTAATTTCGCCAAAATCGGGCTATTCTTCGGTTGCGGTTTAGGTTCCTCGAAAAGCGACAATTGCTGATCCTTTACCTGACTTGCGGCTGCCGGCACAGTTTTCTCAGGTGTGGCAGCTTCAAGATGCTTCAGAATCGCATCGGCTCGGCTCAATAAGTCTGCTGGCAATCCAGCCAGTTTAGCGACATGAATCCCGTAACTTTTATCTGCCGGTCCCGGCATCATTTTATGCAGAAAAACCAGGTTGCCGTGTTCTTCAACAGCGCCGACATGCACATTCTTAAGTTTTGCCAATGAATCCGACAAACTGGTCAACTCATGATAATGCGTGGAAAAAAGCGTCTTGGCGTGCACATGATCATGTAGGTACTCGATAATTGCCTGTGCCAGCGCCATGCCATCATAAGTCGCTGTTCCCCGCCCGATTTCATCGAATAGGATCAGGCTCGAGGCCGTTGCATGACTTAATGCCGCATTGGCTTCCAACATTTCAACCATAAAGGTACTTTCCCCATTCGCCAAGTCATCAGCCGCACCGATACGAGTGAAGATTTGATCAAAAATTGGTAAATCCGCGGCATCAGCGGGAACGAATGATCCAGCCTGCGCCATGATCACAATTAGCGCCAACTGCCGCATATAGGTACTTTTACCGGACATGTTGGGACCGGTAATCAGCAGCATATCCGCATCCTGATCCATAATGACATCGTTCGGAATATAGCTATCTTGCCCCAAAACATGTTCGACAACCGGATGGCGACCGCCTTTAATATTAATGTCGTGGGTGCCGGCATGCATTGTCGGTCGGACATAGTGATTATTTTCGGCCACTGTCGCAAAGCTTTGCAAAACATCCAGTGCAGAAATCTGTGCGGCTAACACTTGGAGTCGTTTAATCTGGGACTTGACCTGATCGCGAATGTCTTGAAAAAGATCATACTCCAGCGCTGTCGAACTTTCCTGCGCCTCAAGAATCAAGGTTTCTTTTTCCTTCAGCTCAGGTGTGATGAACCGCTCGGCATTTGTCAGTGTCTGCTTACGCTCGTAGCGGCCTTCTGGGATCTTATCCAAGTTGGACTTTGTGACCTCGATGAAATAGCCGAACACCTTGTTATAGCGGATTTTCAAATTATGAATACCGGTGGCCTGGCGCTCAGATGCTTCCAATTCAGCGATCCACTGCTTAGAATGCTTCATGGCATCGCGATACTCGTCTAACTTCTTATTGTATCCGCGTAAAATAAGGCCGCCATCAGTCACCGAAATCGGCGGCTCCGGCTCGATCGCCCGACGAATCAAACTGGCAACATCACTGACTGGATCGATTTTACCGCGAAGTGCCTTAAAACTGCCATCATCAAGCTTGCTTAAGACATCCTGAATCGCCGGCACCTGATCAAGGGACGTTTGCAGCTGAATCAAGTCCCGCCCGTTAACCGTGCCAAAAGCCACGCGTCCGGCTAACCGCTCAAGATCATAAACCTTTGTCAAACGCTCCTGCAACTCACTGCGTTCAAAAAAGTGATCCAGCAAGTCCTGAACTTGATTTTGCCGTACGCTGATGGCGCCAATATCCAACAACGGCCGCTCTAACCATTGTTTCAGCAAACGTCCGCCCATCGCGGTTTTCGTCGCGTCCAACAAAGATAGTAAGGTATCGCCTTTGCGCCCGGTGCGGCTATTTTGCAAAATATCAAGGTTGCTGCGAGCATCCTGATCCATTTCAAGATACGCCGACGGTTGGTAGGCCACGGCTTTTTGAATGTGGGCCAGGCTCCGTTTTTGTGTATTCAGCAAATAGGCCATCAGCATTTGCACAACTGCGGCTTCGGCTGGATCGTTCAGATCTTGCGAAACATAACTGCCTTCACTGGTGGGTTTGCTTTCAGGTTGAACCGACAACAAGCGCTCGCCTTTTTTCAACATGGCTGCGTCGTCATCGGTCAAGTCTTCTGGTACCACAATCTCTTTGGTGGCGAGCGCACTCAACTCGTTTTGCAAAGCAAACTTGCTTTTGAGATCTGTCACTTTCAGCTCGCCGGTGGAAACATCGCCATATGCAAAGGCATAACCGCCTGCGTGTGGCAAAACAGCAGTAATGTAATTGTTCGTCTTCGCAGCGCCTGCTTTGATATCGACATTGGTGCCGGGAGTAATCAGCTGAATCACCGCACGCTTGACCATCCCCACGGCTTTTTTGGGATCTTCCATTTGCTCACAAATAGCGACTTTATACCCATGATCAATCAGAATATCGACATAACTCTGCACAGCATGATGCGGCACCCCAGCCATGGGAATTGGATCGTCCGCGCTCTTATTCCGTGCCGTCAATGTCAACTCAAGCAACTGTGCGCCTTTAATGGCATCATCGTTGAACAATTCGTAAAAATCACCAATTCGGTAAAATAAAAATGCATCCGGATACTGCGCCTTAATCGCATTATACTGTTGCATCATTGGCGTATCACTGGTTTTTTGCGGCACAAAATTCACCCTTTGTCTTTGACTATCTCTGACTTTTTCTACTATTCATTTTAACAGGTAAGTCAACAGAGCGCGAACTGGCGCGGTTAGAAGTCGGAGTGTAAGTGGCCTCAGGCGTGATGGCCCGGGCTTAGGCCATTGCGCCTGAGGTTCTTACACGCAGACTTCTGCGCCAGTGAGCGCGTTTCAGAGCGCGAACTGGGCCGGTTAGAAACCGGAACATAAGTGGCCTCAGGCGTGATGGCCCGGGCTTAGGCCATTGCGACCAAGGTCCTTATGTGCAGGTTTCTGGCCCATTGAGCGCGTTTTGAAACCGGATTGCTCTTCACCAAACTTACCAACCTGTTTAGCAAAAACTAAAAGACGAATGAACCCATCCATGGAATTCATTCGCCTCTATTACGCGTCTACCTAACTAACCTAAAACCGCCTTACTTCTTCAAATGATAACTGTAAGTGGCAATAATCACGTTCTCACGACTTGCAAACGCGGCACGCAAACGGAAGTTGGTTTGATTGTGGAGAATATTTTGCCACTTCTTACGCGGTACGAACTGCGGAATCAGCACCGTGGTCGTGAAGTTGCGCTTAGCGGCGTTCCGCGCCACAATGTCAACGAAGCGAATGGTCGGTGCCTCGATCGAACGATACGACGAATGAATGTCGACAAACCGAACATCCGGAAAATCAGCGCGAAACTCACTTTGCGTTTCTTTTTCCTTATTCGGATTCTCATCCATTGAGACATGCATTGCGATGACATAATCGCCGATAGATTGGGCGTAATTCAGCGCAGCGCGGGTCACCCGTGTCACATTGCCGACAAGCACAATGACGGTGCTACCATCATAATGGTGCTCCTCTACGTCTGCCGGCAGCCGTAATTGTGCCGCCACTTTTCCATAGTGATCGTGAATTTTGTAAAACATAAAAATCGCCAGCGGCATCACGATGAAGAACGGCCAGATATCAAACAGCCGGTAAGCAAATAAGATGACCAGAATTGCAAACGAAATCAAAGCGCCAGAAAAATTGGCGACCGTTTTGCCAATCCAGCCTTTGCCACGGTGACGGAACCAGTGAATGATCATCCCGGTTTGCGATAGCGTAAACGGAATGAACACGCCTACCGCGTACAACGGAATCAAGCGCTCCGTAGATCCCTGGAAAATGATGATCAATGCGGCCGAGCCAAGCGCCAAAGTCAAAATCCCATTGGAATAACCCAGTCGATCACCGCGATCCAGGTACATATGCGGCATAAACTTATCCTTCGCCAAGTTGAAAGCTAAGACCGGAAAAGCCGAAAACCCTGTGTTGGCAGCAACAGCCAGAATTAACGCAGTCGCAAACTGGACGACATAATACATGATGCCGGTGCCGCCAAACGTTTCTTTGGCAACCTGTGAAAGTACTGTCACCTTCGCCATCGGCACTAAACCATACCAGTAGTTCAAAAACGTAATACCGGCAAAGAAGAAGCCCAGAATGCCAGCCATAATCGCTAAAGTCTTGGCCGCATTTTTTTCCTTAGGCAACTTGAAAAACGGCACCGCATTACTGATCGCTTCAACCCCAGTCAGTGAACTGGAACCGCTGGAAAAGGCCCGGAAAATCAACGCCATCGACACGCCGGGAATCGCAGCGCCAACCAGTGACGTTGCCTTGTAGGGAATGGCACCACTGACAACCTGATAAAGTCCCCACACGATCATCACCGTCATTACGAGCACAAACAGATAAACTGGAATCATAAGAAAGTTAGCCGATTCGCTCATGCCCCGTAAGTTCATGCCCATCAAAACAAAAATGATAATCAGCGAAATCGCCACTTGATGGCCATAAAGTGCTGGAATGGCACTGGTGATCGCCTCAGCACCAGCTGAGACAGAAACCGATACCGTCAGCATATAATCAATCAACAACGAAGCGCCTGCTGTTAAACCTGCGTTGCGGCCTAAGTTCTCGCTCGCAACAACATAAGCCCCGCCGCCACTGGGATAGGCATGGATAATCTGCCGATATGAAAGTGTCAGCGAAATCAGCAAGACCAAAACGAACGCCGCAATCGGTAACGAATACCAAATTGCTGCGGCCGACAGTGTCGTAAGGACCAAGACAATCTGCTCGGTACCATAAGCCACACTGGACAAAGCATCTGACGATAGCATCGCCAGCGCCTTGAAAATGTTGAGTTGTTGTCCACCTTCCTCGGAAGATTTTAAAGGCCGGCCAATAAACAGCCGCTTCAAGTGAATCATTTTCTAGACTCTCCTATTAACCCACACCGGTTTAAAAAATTGATAAATCGTAAACAAACATGCACTAGTGTACTCTAAATCTTGGCTCACGCCCACCTTGTCTCATCTTAACCTATATGGAGCATCGGGAACACCGGTCGTATTGATCTTTGCCTACGTGTCATGAGTTGGTGCGAGATGAGTAAAAAAACTGCGAACAGACGACATTCTATCTGAGAGCCAAAGGGAGAGTTATAACGCGCTCGTCAGCCCAGAAACCGGACTGGTTCACGCTCACTTTAACGCGTTCGCCAGCCCAGAAACCTGCACATAAGGACCTCGAGCCTGAATGGCTGGGCTTGGGCCATTCAGGCTCGAGGTCACTTATACTCCGGTTTCTGACCGGGCTGGCTCACGCTCACTTTTCGATAATCACAACATCATGCACCTTTAATTTACGGTGAACTTCGTGTTCGATTTCGCTTTTGGCAGCGTGGTTGATTTTCAACTCGGCTTTTGGCGTGTCTGGCATTAATTTTTCAAGAACAAAATCGATCTCATCATCTTTGATAGTGCGCTTGTCATGGGTCAGAACAATATCGATTTGGTTGAAGCCTTCCACATAATAAACGTGCACCGAACCCAACGTGTAAAGTTCGAAGTACTTGACTGGCTTGCGACTGTATAAAAAACGCATAGTGTACGGAAGCATCTTGTGCAAGCTGGCATTAAGCCGAATGGGGTTTTGAATCAGTTTCATGTAACTCGTCCCTCCTGTCTGACGTTGATGAAAATAACCATTACAAATATTTAAGCTGTTGACTAATTTTATTTTACCAAGGAAACCCAGTCAATGCCTATGATAACGCTTAAGGCAACTCTGAGCGTATGCCAGGATCCACGTTTTAACCGCGCCATGCCGCATTTCCAACACAAAAACACCAGCGAAACCGCTGGTGTTTTCTCTGTGTTTCTTTTTTTAATTTAGGACGAAATTACATCATGCCGCCCATACCGGCTGCCGGGTTCGCGCCTGCAGTGCCAGCGTTGTTATCCTTTGGTTCTGGCTTGTCAGCCACAACCGCTTCAGTTGTGAGCATCAAAGCAGCAACTGATGCAGCGTTTTGCAGTGCGGAACGGGTAACTTTGGTTGGGTCAATGATCCCTGACTTAGCCATGTCTTCCCATTCACCGGTTGAAGCATTGTAACCAATACCTTGCTTTTCTTTCTTCAATTGTTCAACGATGACAGAACCTTCACGGCCGGCGTTTTCAGCGATCTGACGAACAGGTTCCTCAAGGGCACGCAGAACGATGTTGATCCCGGTCTGAACGTCGCCTTTTTCTTTCAAAGCAGCGACTGCAGGAATTACGTCAACCAAGGCAGTACCACCACCGGCAACGTAACCTTCTTCAACGGCAGCACGGGTCGCGTTCAGAGCATCTTCGATCCGATACTTACGTTCCTTCAATTCGGTTTCGGTTGCAGCACCGACCTTGACAACCGCAACCCCGCCGGCTAACTTAGCCAGACGCTCTTGCAGCTTCTCACGATCGAAGTCGCTGGTTGTGTCAGCAATTTGCTTCTTGATGATGTTAACCCGCTCAGCAATGGCATCCTTGGAACCTGTGCCATCAACAATCGTGGTGTTGTCCTTGGTAACAGTAACCTTGCCGGCACGGCCTAACTGTTCAATCTTGGTGTCCTTCAGATCTAAACCAAGATCGGAGCTGATCACAGTACCACCGGTCAAGGTTGCGATGTCTTCCAGTTGTGCCTTGCGGCGATCACCAAAGCCAGGAGCCTTAACTGCAACAACATTGAAAGTACCACGAATCTTGTTAAGAACCAAGGTCGGCAATGCTTCACCGGCAACATCGTCAGCAATGATCAGTAATGCCTTACCTTGTTGAACGATTTCCTGCAATAGTGGAAGAATGTCCTGAATGTTAGAAATCTTCTTATCGGTAATTAGGATATATGGATCGTCCAAATCGGCTTCCATCTTATCATTATCGGTTACCATATATTGACTCAGATAGCCGCGATCAAACTGCATCCCTTCAACAACAGAAAGTTCAGTATCGATTCCTTTGCTTTCTTCGATGGTAATGACACCGTCATGGCCAACTTTCTCCATGGCATCCGCAATCAGATTGCCGACTTCTTCATTGGAAGATGAAACAGAAGCAACCTGAGCGATTTCCTTTTTGCCATTAACTTTGTGACTGATCTTGTGCAGTTCATCAACCGCTGCCTTGGTTGCCTTTTCGATACCGGTCCGAATGCCAACTGGGTTAGCACCGGCAGTGACGTTCTTCATGCCTTCACGAATGATACTTTGTGCCAGAACTGTTGCGGTTGTGGTACCATCACCGGCGATATCGTTTGTCTTGGATGCAACTTCTGCTACCAACTTAGCGCCCATGTTTTCGTAGTGGTCTTCTAAGTCAATTGACTTGGCGATCGTAACACCATCGTTAGTGATCTCCGGTGCGCCATAACTCTTATCCAAAACAACGTTGCGGCCTTTTGGTCCTAAAGTTGTTTTTACCGTGTTTGCTAATTGATCCACGCCACGCAGCATGGCAGTACGTGCATCCTCAGAGAACTTAATTTCTTTTGCCATTGTTTTTATTCACCTCAAAATTGATCGATTATTTTTTACGCAATTGCCATAATGTCTTTTTCGTGCAGTACGAGGTAGTCTTGACCTTCATACTTTACTTCAGAGCCGGCGTATTTGTCGTATAATACAGTATCGCCAACTTTAACGCCCATTGGCAGACGCTTGCCTTCCGGTGTTAAAGCGCCTTCACCTACTGCGACAACTTCGCCTGTTTGCGGCTTTTGCTTGGCATTATTGGCTAAAACAATGCCACCGACAGTCTGTTCCTCTTCTTCAACGACCTCGACAATCACGCGATCTCCTAATGGTTTTAACAAGGCAATCCCTCCACATTACATTTTTTGATTTAGCACTCGCTGTGTCTAAGTGCTAACTACAAAAGTAACTATAACGAGTTTTCCGGGTGAATGCAACCCCCAAACCCGGGAATGTTATACTAATTTCAGATATTTTTTCAAAGGAGTCGTTCCCTATATGTCACTGCAAAAACATGCCTTTTCTGTTATCAGCGCTTACCTCGTCACTTTTATCGCTAATCTTTTGATTTTCCAATTCATGCCAGTTGGGTGGCTCAGCCTTGGCATTGTGACCCTAATCAGCGTCATTGCAATGATTGCTGCAGTGTACAGTGAACGGCAGCTGGTCATTGCCAACGCGATTGAAGCCCCTGGCGTCCTCGCCCCACAACAGCGCGTTTTCTGGGGTGTCATCGGCATCGCCGGTGTGTTGGCGGCCCAATTAGTCGGTTCGTGGCTTGAAATGTTTCTTTTTAAAATGCCGCAAACCAATAGCCAGATTCATCAACAGCTTTCAAGCATGACCACCAATCCATGGTACTTTTTGGCAATCGGCCTCGCCATCCCCATTCTAGAAGAGTTGGCTTTTCGTAAGGTCCTGTTTGGCAATTTGGTTAATGTAACCGGCGTTTTCGGCGGTGCTTTAATTGCCAGTCTGTTATTCGCCTTGACCCAACCAGGCGGCCACTGGCTCAGCGCAACCTTGGTCGGATTGGTTCTGGCGTATGACTACCGCCACACCGGCGCCATCAGCACGGCCATCATCGCACATGTCGGCGCACTATGGGTTGTTTGGCTGTATTACATTGCTCACGCGCTGTAAACGTAATCGAATATTAATCTCGTCGGCCCGCAAAATCTCCTATAATGGGAAATAACGTTTTTTATAAAGGAGCCGTTTAAACATGGAGACCCGTTCAAATCATCGCCACCGTCAACAGCCTAAACGTTTTCGTTGGGGACGCCTCATCGGCCTAATCGTCATTGTCGGCTTGTTCACAGTCGGCGCCTATGCCTTGCGCCTTTACAGCCAGGCAAAATATGCGATCGATAATACCTACCATGCCACCAAACACGTCAGCACGAACATCGCCCAAAAGAAACCATTTTCCATACTCCTACTCGGGGTCGACACGGGGGCTGAAGGGCGGGTTGATAAAGGCAATTCTGACAGCATGATTGTGGCCGTCATTAATCCGAAAACCAACAAAACAACCATGGTCAGCATCCCGCGCGATACCGCTGCTGAATTGATTGGCACCAAAGAATTTAATATGCAAAAAGTCAACGCTGCATACAATGTCGGCGGTTCGGATATGGCTATCAACACAGTCTCCAAACTTGTGAATGTCCCGATTTCTTATTATCTGACGATCAACATGGGCGCGCTGGAAAAAATCGTCAATGCGGTCGGTGGGGTTGACGTTGATGTCCCGTTTTCATTCCAGGATCCTTACACCGGTAACCAGAAATTCAAGAAAGGCCACATGCATTTAAATGGCAGCATGGCACTTGCCTACTCGCGAATGCGCCATGCTGATCCGGAAGGTGATTATGGCCGTCAAAAGCGTCAACAACAAGTGATCAAGGCAATTTTGAAAAAAGCCATTTCTGTCGGCTCGCTTGGCAACTTCACCAAGCTCATGGACACAATTTCCAAAAACATCGCGACCAATCTGAGTTTTGCCGATATGCAAAGCATTTTCCTGAATTATCGTGGCGCCGCCAAAACCATTTCGACTGATCGTCTTAAAGGCGTTAATGCATGGGTCGGCGACGGCGCTTATCAAATTGCATCAGACGCCGAAATGCAGCGAGTTTCCAATAAGCTTCGCAAAGCCCTGGGCCTGCAAACCGAACCCATCAGCAACGAAGAAACCAAACAAAATGCCAAAAACCCCCAGTTTAATTTCAAGGCGACAACGAATCAGAATTACATTATCTACACGCCGTATGATCGTTAACATTTCTGCAAGCAAAAACCGCCTACCGACTTATTTCGTCGATGGCGGTTTTTCTATGCCCTGAAATAGCACCAACATGTTTCTTGGTTCCAAAGTTATCTAGCTGCCATTTGCTCTTGCGCACGCTCGCGTTGCATCCACCAGAAACCGAGTGCAACAATGCAAGCGATGGAGACGCTGTACGACAGTAATTCATTTTGGAACAGCCAGTTACCAAAATTGTACGGGACGACAATGAGGGCATAGACAAAAATGACCCATCGTAGTTTTGGCAATAATAAGATTTCGCCTTCGTTTTCCAAAGAAATGCGGTCAAATAACCACCGAGTGATCCAGTAAACAGCCGCACTGGCTACGAATGCCACAACAAATAGAAATAGAAAGAACTGATCGCCATGTGACCGAAGTAACCGATAAGAATGGTTAATCATCACCGTATTGATTAAAAAGTGCTGAACCGCACTCATGCCAATCCAACCACCGAGAAGACCAAAGACAAACATGCCAAACAAGGAAGCAAATATACTGCCAACCGCAACACCTGCAGTGAACATGAAACTGTTAACAGCCAGATTCGTCATGAGAAGTCCTAAGACATTGAGCCAGCTGATCCCAACATACGTGGCTGGAATGCCTGCAAAATAGCCAAGCAGCGTGATGCCAACGCCAAGTGTGGTCGCCCCCAGAAGACATGAAAGCCCGTACCAGTAACGGGTAGCAAAGAGTTGCTTTCGTTTAAAGCGGCTTTTAAAGACGGCCGCATTAAAACTGCTTGCCTGATCCATCCCGGCCAAGACCAATCCGAAGAGTAATGGGACAACATAACTGATGATTGTCACAATTCGGCTGACTAACGAGGGAACGTATAAGTGATTCCGCATTGGTTTAATCAAATAATGCTGATCCTCAAGGTAATCTGAATAACTCTTGTTGACGTAAAAATCATCTTTATTTTTAGCCGCTTGCTTTTTGGTTGAGATAAATTCAGCGTAACTCATGTTATACTTCTGCTGATTATGGTAGTTTTGCAATGTGTCGCCTAAGTTAAATAATGTTACAAGGACAACAAAAACAAACATCACACGCACAACTGCCTTATGTCTGATATGAACAAGTTTCAGTAACTGATGGTCACCCATTTAACCCACCTCCGCATGTTTTTTCCGAAATTCAACTTTAAACAAATCCGACAACGACAGTGGCAGGCTTTCATTTAAGACCGGCTGCTCAGCTTCTAGTGACGCTTGCACATCTGGCGTAAAATCAGGGAAAACGACTTCGATGACGCGCCCACGAATGTTCAAAATACGTCCGTGTTGTTTAATCACCGCTGGAATTTCCTTGGTCCGGAATACGAGCTGCAATTTCACTGCTTGCTGGCGCACGTTTTCCAAGGTGAGATCGCGACTGATGCGACCTTCCTTGACGAATAAAACGCGATCGGATAAACCGTCTAATTCAGCAAGGTTATGAGACGCGATCAAAAACGTCCGCTGCCCATCAGCCACCGCATCCACCACCAAATTAACGATCCGCTCGCGAATCAGCACATCCAGCCCATCAAATGGCTCATCAAGGAAAACATACGGCGCCTGACTTGCCAAAGCCAGCGCTACCATGACCAACGCCTGATACCCTTTGGATAAGCTCTGTAATCGCTGACCGCCTGCTAATCCGAATTTTTTAATAAGTCGTGAAAAGGTGCTTTGGTCAAATGACGGGTACAGCAAAGCGTAAGTAGTCGCAATCTTGGCCAACGCATACTTGCGGAAAAACAAATGCTGTTGATCAAGGTAAAAAATGGCTGCTCGTTGCGGTGATTCCTTTGTTAGATCATGATGATCCAACATGACGGTGCCGCCGTTCGGAATGTACTGACGCGTGATAGTGCGAAAAATCGTGGTTTTGCCGATACCATTCGGACCCACTAAGCCGACAATTTGGCCTGGCATTAACGAAAAACTGATATCCCGCAAGACTTCTCGGTTGCCGATCTTTTTTTGTAATTTGGTTACGGTTAAGCTCATCTTTGATGTTCCTCCTTTTCGGTCAGCCATGCCTGTAGCGTTGCCAAACCGATGCCTAGGCTTTGTGCTTCAACCACCAACGCGTCGAATTTTGGTCGAAAAGCTGCTACGGTAGTTGAATTTGCGTGTTTTAAGGGCTCAGCCACAAATGATCCGCGCCCGGGTTCAACGTAAATCACGCCGTCTGCCTCTAGTTGCTTATAGGCTTTGGCGATGGTATTGGGATTCAGCTGTTCTTGCTTAGCCATTTCCCGCACCGATGGCAGCTTATCGCCAGGCTGCATAATGCCTTGCAAAATGCGCGTTTTAATCTGCAACACCAAACGTTCATAGTACGCCAAATGTGTGTACGGCTCGGTTGCCATAACGGTGCCTCCTTTCGTACTACGTGTACTATTATACACGGTACACATAACAACGCAAGAAAAAAGCCGCTCACTTTACATGAGCGACGCATTTTCTCTTATTTGATTAAGCTTCCGGTTCGTTGAGCGTTGGCCCATAATGTTCTAGGAAGTAAATCAAGGTCTGTAGTTCCGTTGCCAAATCAACATTTTGTACCCGTACATAGCTAGGCACCGAAATGCGAATCGGGGTGAAGTTCATGATCCCCTTAATTCCGGCCTTAACCAAATCATCGGTGATATGCTGGGCAGCATCGATTGGCACCGTCAAAATCACGATTTCAATCTGCTGATCTTTAATTTGCTTAATCATTTCATCCATGGGATAAATGGGCACCCCACTTTGAATGGTTCCAGCTAAATCAGGGTTGATATCGAAACCGGCACTAATCCGAATGTTGTTGGCCTGTCGAAAATTGTAATTCAACAGGGCGTGGCCAAGATTGCCGACACCAACCAACCCGACGCTGGTTAGTCGATCCTGATTCAGAATCTTTTTAAAGAATTTCAGCAAATCGTTGACGTCATAGCCGTAGCCGCGTTTGCCCAATGCACCGAAATAAGAAAAATCACGCCGAATCGTTGCCGAGTCAACTTTCACCGCGTCCGACAGTTCAGTTGAGCTGATCTTGGTTGTCCCGGAATTCGCCAAGAAATTCAAATATCGGTAGTACACGGGTAGGCGTTTCGCCGTTGCTTTGGGGATGATTGTTTCCGCCATGTAAGCAAGCCTCCTGTAGAAGTATTCCCATGCAGAACATGTGAACTGTCCAACATAGTATCTTCTGCTAATATTAGCTGGTTTATGGCTTGAACGCAAGCGGATACATCTTCACAAGCACATTTTATTGTGCGAACGCATCATCAGGGAACGCACGCCCATGAACGAAACTATGGTATATTAAGTCTTAACGATTAATTGTGAAAGAAGGTATTCCTGTGATCATTTTGCAGGCACAACAAGTTAGCCGCAGCTTCAACGGCAACGAATTATTTGCCAACGTGAACCTTGAAGTCCAAGACGGCGCGCGCATCGGTCTTGTTGGCCCCAATGGGATTGGTAAAACCACTCTGCTGGAAATCTTGACCGGAATTGCACCACCGGATAGCGGTCAGGTGACGACCATGAAAAACCTCTCCATTGGCTATTTGGCCCAAAATTCCGGATTAGATTCAGATAAAACGATTTTCAAAGAAATGCTGACAGTTTTCGCACCGCTGCAAGCAATGGCTCGGCAAATCCACGCCTTAGAGGCCAAACTCGGTGATCCTAAACTCATTACAGATAAAACGGCTTTTTCTGCCACCATGAAGCAATATGACCAATTGCAACACGACTTTAACGAGCAAAACGGTTATGGCTACGAAGCTGAAATCCGCTCGGTTCTCCATGGCTTCCAATTTGGTGAAGACACATATGACAAACCGGTTGGCACCTTGTCCGGTGGTGAACGTTCCCGTCTGGCCTTGGCCAAGCTGCTGCTGGAAAAACATGACCTGATCATTCTTGACGAGCCAACCAATCATCTAGATATCGAAACACTCAGTTGGCTAGAAGGCTATCTCAAAACCTATCCCGGCGCTATTCTAACAGTCAGCCATGATCAATATTTTCTTGATCACGTGGTCACCGAAATTTACGAACTGGATCACCACCACGCGACTCATTACAAGACCAACTACAGCGGTTATCTTAAGCAAAAGGCCGAGCGCCAGGCGCAGGCTTGGAAAGCCTACACCAGACAGCAGGAAGAAATTGCCAAGCTGCAGGATTTCGTGGACAAGAATATTGTCCGGGCCAGCACGACCAAGCAGGCTCAGGCACGCCGTAAGCAATTAGAAAAAATGGACGTTCTGGAAAAACCGACCGGTGACGACAAAAGCGTTCACTTTAATTTCACACCTAATCGTCCCAGCGGCAATGAGGTGCTCAAAGTCAATCAGGCAACAGTTGGTTATGAAGCTGATCACCCGATGGCCGGACCGATCGATTTCCAAGTGAACAAATTCGATCGGATCGCGATTATCGGACCAAACGGCGTCGGTAAATCGACTTTGCTTAAAAGCATCTTAGGTAAGATTCCTTTTCTCGCCGGATCAGCGAAATTCGGCGCTAACGTTGATGTTGGCTACTACGACCAGGAAATCCAACAACTCAACCCTAAAAATACGGTGATTGACGAAATTTGGGACGAACACCCAATGATGCCGGAAAAAGATGTTCGTTCTGTTCTGGCCGCTTTTTTGTTCGGTCCAGACGATATTCAAAAACCGGTCAGTGCCTTATCTGGTGGGCAGAAAGCTCGGCTGGAGTTAACTAAATTGGCACTCAAACATGATAATTTTCTGGTGCTCGATGAACCAACGAACCACTTGGATATCAACAGCAAGGAAGTCCTTGAACAGGCATTAAAAGATTTTAATGGCACCGTTTTGTTCGTATCTCACGACCGTTACTTTATCAACGAACTGGCCACCAACGTCATTGCCATCGCGCCGACCGGCAGCACCACTTACCTCGGCAACTGGGATTACTATCAGGAAAAGCTGGCCGAGACCAAAGCAGAAGCAGAAGCTGCAGCCGCTGAACAGCCGACTGCCAAAATCGAAACCGCGGGCGCTACCTCCTACCAACAATCCAAAGAAGATGCCCGAGCAACCCGTAAGTTAAAGCGGGAAGTTGCTGACTTAGAGGCACAGTTGCAGAAACTTGGCGACCAAGCTACCACGATCCAAAAAGAAATGACCGCCCCCGATGTTTTGAGTGACTATGTCAAAATGCAGAAATTGCAAACCAAGCTCGAAGAAGTTCAAAAACAAACCACGGACGTCGAAAATACTTGGGAAGAAAAAAGCATCCAGCTTGAAGACATGCAAACCGCCGATAAGTAACCTGATCAGATTAGCTCTGGTCAAGGTTCAGTTAACCGCAAAAAAACGCCGGTACCGGAATCAATAACTTGTTTCCGGTACCAGCGTCTTTTTATATTTTTTAATTATGCTCTACTTAAACCTTTTGATCCAGCAACCCGATTGCCTGCTGTAAAACTTTCTCGCCGTCCATCATCCCATAGGCTTTCATGTCAATGACGGCCATCGGGATTTTTTTAGCGTCGGCTTTGGCTTTGAATTGGCTCTCCATAAAGCGGACTTGCGGGCCAAGCATGAGTACCGAGACCGGTTCCGATGCCAGTTTATTGTCAGCATCTGCGGCTGCGGTGGCAAAAACATCAACATCCATGCCATCTGCCGCAGCTGCTTTTTTCATTCGTTGCACCAACATTGAGGTGGACATGCCGGCGGAGCAGACTAACATAATTGTTTTTTCAGCCATGGGAATCATCCTTTCGTTAACAAACTTATCGATAAGTTAAGTTTAACTAAATCAACGAGTCCCCGTCAACGAAAGTGCTGATGATTCGCTCATGACCCTAGGCATGGGCAAAGCTCAGACCCGGATCCGCATTAAGACTCTCGGAAGCAAGATGGCGTTTCGCCAGTTCGATATGCGCGGCTGCACCGATCATGGCACCATTATCGCCGGTTAAGCGCAGCGGCGGAACGATCACGTCAACATCCGGAAAGTGTACGGCCAGTGCTTCGTTCATGGCTTCTTTGAGACCTTGATTGGCTGCTACTCCGCCAGCCACGATCAGTTGTTTAACCGGGTAGTGTGTCAGAGCCTTCTGAGTTTTGTGAACCAAAACATCCACCACCGCCGCCTGGAAACTGGCCGCAAGATCTTCGCGGCTAAGTGTTTCGCCGATTTGGTTGGCATGATGCACCGTATTAATCACAGCTGACTTCAAGCCACTGAAACTAAAGTCCAGATTATCTTCTTTATCCATGGCGCGCGGAAAATGAAAGGTATCGTGACCCAAATGTGCCAAACGATCGACTTCTTTCCCTGCCGGATATGGGATGCCTAGAATCCGCCCTACTTTATCATAGGCCTCACCAGCAGCATCATCCCTAGTATCGCCAATAATCTCGAATTCACCGGCAGCTTTCATGTAAACCAGCTCGGTGTGACCACCGGAAACAGCCAGTGCCAGTAGTGGATACGTCAGTGGCTTAACAAAGCGTGCAGCGTAAATATGGCCCGCCATATGATTAACCGGAATCAGCGGTAAATGATGGGCATAGGCAATCGTTTTGGCAGCCGTCACGCCGATCAACAGTGCGCCGACCAAACCCGGACCGTATGTGACTGCTACCGCCGTTAAGTCAGTATAGGTTACCCCCGCTTCTTTCAGTGCCGCGTCTGTCACCAGTGTAATCTGTTCAACATGGTGACGGCTGGCGACTTCCGGAACGACACCCCCAAAACGTTGGTGGCTCTTGATTTGCGTCGCGATAATATTCGACAAAATTTTATTGCCATTTTCAACGACAGCCACACTGGTTTCGTCGCAGCTGCTTTCAAATGCTAAGATCAATTCCCTTGCTGCCACATTATTCTCCTCTACAAACATGATGGTTCCGGACGCTACGGCAAAGGCCGATACATATCCTGTGCATCATCGTGATTGCTGACATAATAACCTTTTTTAATTTTGCCATCTCGAAATCCAAGTGAGTGATAAAGTCGCTTGGCGATGTCATTATTCGTTCTAACCTCAAGCGTGACCTTTTCACTGCCGTAGTCAATAGCCCGCCCGATCATAAACTGCATCAAAAAGCGACCCAGTCCCATATGCTGGTAAGCTGGATCAACGGCAATATTCGTAACATGAGCCTCACTTATGGTAAACCACGTGCCGATCAACGCAACCATCTGGCCAGCGTCTTCAACGGCAAGATACAGTGAGTGGCGCACTTTGCGCAATTCAGAGAAAAACGCATAGCGATCCCATGGCGTATCATGATAGATCCGCCGCTCAATCGCCAGCGCTGCGTCAACATCGGCTTCCGTCATGCGCCGTAATAAATATTCTTTATTCCGGACAGTGATCGTCCGCGGTTCAAACTGAAGTTCATCAGGCGTCGTGCGGTCAAACCAAGATCTAAACTTTCTCAACATAAACATCATGTCCTTTGCCAGGATGCGCCTTAAGCCAGTTATTTTCGGCTTCCGTTAAGCGTAAATAGCGCGGCACAAAATCATAGACAGAAACCGGTGGTAAATCTTTGCCTAGCTGCCCAAGTCGCAGTGCTTGTGGCAGATTTAGCCAGTCAGGCGCAAAATGAGCCAAACCGCCCAATACCTCGATAATCTGTCCACGAAACATCACTGCATCGGATCCGACAAAGATGACAGGCTGCCGCAACGTTCTCAGCTCAGTGAGTAGAAGCGTCAGCGGAACGTGGCGGTCTGTGACTACATTGATTAATTTTTCCTTGTCCCACTGGTAAACACCTGTGAAGACATTGCTGCGCCGTGCATTCATAATCGGCACAATCATGGCTTTTGTATCCGTGATATTAGCTGCTAACACTGCCAGACTGGAGACGCCGACCAATGCGATGTTTAGCGTATAGGCCAGGGTTTTCCCGGTGGTCACGGCAATGCGGATGCCCGTGTAGGAACCCGGACCGTCTGCAACAATAATTTTATCAAGATCTTCAGGTTGTAAGCCACTTGCAGCAACCAAATCGTCAATCGTTGGTAATAACTGCTCACTATGAGTTCGCTTATGGTTAATGGTCGTCTGCGCCAATAAGCGATCATTGTCCAATACAGCAACCGACATCGCCTCATTTGAGGTATCAAGTGCTAATAATCGCATATTCAGCCCTCCCTTCGGCGATACAATCATGGCAATAGTTTATCACAAATGGCCTTAAAGCGTGAGTGGTATAATCATGCGACTGCATACAGACTGCGAACAAGTCAGCTCAAACCAAGTCAAACGACACCATACTATGCCACTTTATCTATCTTCACAACCACGCTTCGCCGGGATTGGGCAGTTCCCCGTTTAACGCGGCAAACAAAATGAGGATACTGCCAATCATCAACAGAATCTGTAATAAAACTTTAAGCCATAAGCGTTGGTGAATGATACTTTCCGGCGTCCAGTACAAGTCCGCGGCACTCTGGAACCCCGTTGCCTCGTTAGCAGCCAGCAGCTGATCATGCAACCATTTTGCCAGCCACATCCAGGCAAACCCGGCAACTACCGCACTGATGGCCAGTACCCACAAAGCTTGATTGCGTGTGGTTAAATAATCTGCCGTAAAAATATAAAATCTTCGAATAAGCGGCAGGTGACTCAGCTCGTTGTAAAACTGATTCCCGATCGCAAAAGCAAAGGCTAAGCCGCTGATCCAGCTGCCTGTCAACCCAACACGGCGGATCTGCTTCGCCAAGGCACTTTCGCGATACAAGTTGCGAATATACGTTTTCCGGCCAGTGCGCACCTGATTCGGGTACATCATCTTGTGCGTTGTCAGCTGCATGGCGATGATTCTCCGTTCCAAATACCATGCCCACAAACCGGTGCCGGCCAATGCGACCGCGACCAGACCAAGCAATAAAAGATCCATTGTCCGCCATCCTTTCCAGAAACTTTGATTTGCCTATTTTAGCAATTAATCTGATGGGTGACCAGTTAGACGAATCGGACAGCTCTTGTCGGCGTTGAGGTAAAAAGATGCCTTCACATTCAAAAAATTAGCACCAAGCTTCCAAGTCAGCGCAAAGATGACTGAGAAACTTGCTGCTAATTATTAGTCGAAATTAAAGATGAGGCCGAATCCGTTCGACGGCTTTTAAAGTCCCGTAAGACAGTGCAGTCTGGATCGGTAACATGACCACGTTTTTAATCGTTCGTGGCCAGATAATTCCCTGCCAAGGCGTCCCCATCATGTTCAGCCACAGCGTTGTCAAAATGACATTACTGATCAGCAACACCAAGCCAACACCAAGCAACGTTCGCATGACCGTTACCTTCTTGCCGTGGAAAAACATGCCATAAATCATTGCAGCAATTGCGGCACTAAGCGTGAACCCAGGAAAATTGGCGCCCGGATTGAAGATCATAATCGACAGCTGGTCATTCAAGGCAGCTGCGCCCGCGGCCAGCCATGGCCCGAAATAATACCCCATCAAAATGGTAGCGAAAAACGCCGGACTGATCTTAAGCCATGGCGTACCAAAAGAAAAACGACCCAAAACAATCTGCATCGCCATCAACATGGCCATGTACACGATGTTTCGAGTGGAAAGCTTGGGACTACTAAACGATAAAACTTGCATAAGCTGCAATCTCCTTTTTTGCGGAGACGCCTAAATATCAGGCGAATGCGGCATCTGCACCGCGACTTTCGTCTTCGTCTGCCGTTCACATTCCGTTCCAGCAGCACTTAACGCGCAGATTCCTACTCCTAGATTTTGTCACATGTTCTATCGTACACCGAAAGTTAGTCAAAGGGAACCCCTTGAATGTTCGCATCAACAACTCAAGACACAGCCACCCACTGATGTTATCGTGAAAATTATCTCACGACTTTCTCGGTAATTTTTAGCGCTACACCAAGTCTGCTGCCAGATTGCACCGCTAAAATGGTGCCTTGTAAGCAAATTTTTCTTAGTTGCTCAAAACTCCCTGACAAAGGGATTCCCTCAAAGGCGGTGTGCTCAAAATTTTGGGTGCACCGCTAATTTTTTGAGCGTGAGCAGGAGCGCTTAGAAATCGGAGTGTAAGCGGCCTTGGGCGTGATGGCCCGGGCTTAGGCCATTGCGACCAAGGCCCTTACACGTAGATTTCTGCGACTGCGAACGCGTTATAGGTGAGCGTGAACCAGCGCGCTTAGGAGTCTGAGTGTAAACGGCTTTGGGCGTGATGGCCTGGGCTTAGGGCCATTGCGACCAAGGCCCTTAAACGCAGACTCCTGCGTCGGTGAACGCGTTATGGGCGCAAGAATATCTCTGACCCACCAAAAGTCGCGATAATATCATTCTCGCGCATAGACTCACGCCCAAAACCCCGTATAATAAGTTTCGATAACCTTTGAAAGGAAGCTTTGACCGTGACCAAACACATTCTTGTTTTACATACAGGCGGCACTATCTCCATGACTGAAACCAGGAATGGTGACATCATGCCCAGCGAGCATAACCCGTTACTTGGCGCCGATAGTTTTGTTCCAGCCGGCGTCGAACTGACCAGTGAGGAGATTTTTAATCTACCATCGCCGCACATGACCCCCGAGCGAATGCTCACCTTAGTCAAACGCGTCCGCCAGGCTGAAAAAGATGGTGCTGACGGCGTGGTCGTTACACACGGCACTGATACTTTAGAGGAAACCGCCTACTTTTTAGACCTCACGTTAGACTCCGCCATGCCGGTCGTTGTTACCGGTGCCATGCGCTCCAGTAACGAGATTGGCAGCGATGGACTGGAGAATCTGCAAAGCGCGATTAAAACAGCTGCCAGCGACGAGTCGCGTAACAAGGGTACCTTGGTCGTCATGAACGATGAAATTCATACCGCACGCTTTGTTACCAAAACCCACACCACCAACGTTGCAACTTTTCGGACGCCGACATTCGGGCCGGTTGGACTTGTCACCAAAGATGGCGTGCGCTTCTTTCAGGAATTAATCAACCAAGAAGTCTGCGCCATTGATCACCTTGTCGACCACGTCTTCTTAATCAAGGCATACGCAGGAATGGATGGCACGTTGTTTGACGCGTTACCGGAAGATATCCACGGTTTGACGATTGAAGCGCTCGGCGCCGGTAATCTCCCACCAGCCACCTTGCCGGCTATTCAGCGGCTGCTAGACCGGCATGTGCCTATCGTACTGGTTTCCCGCTGCTTCAATGGCGTTGCTCAAGCCGTCTACAATTACGAAGGCGGCGGCGTTCAACTTAAAAAAATGGGCATCATCTTTTGCCAAGGACTCAACGGCCAGAAAGCCCGCATTAAGCTGCAGGTTGGTCTGAGTGATGGCAAGCGCGGCCAGGCACTCGCCGACTTCGTTGACAATGCCGTGAGTTGATCAACGTAAAACATATGAAAAAAGCAGTTCTAGGCCGCGTGCGCATCGGCGGTGCCCCTAGAGCTGCTTTTTTGATACTTCAATATGCGTCATGCAATCACTTATGCTTTGAAGTCATCCCAGATCATCTGGGCCTCGGCGTTCACTTCACCATCGGTAATGACTCGATGTAATGTTCGCATCGAGTCATCCGGATCGGCCTGAAATTGGGCATTTGGGCTCGTACCATACGCCACTTCGCGCTCGTAACGAATGTCAGCACCACGCAAGGCATGCGAACTTAAAAAGTCATATCCAAGGCTGTTTTCCATCCACTCCAGATAATGGGCATTGTTCACGTGGCCATTGCTATCAATGTCAAAATAGCGCACATGAAAAGTCTCCTCGCCATCCGGGTGATCAACCTTCTTGAATCGAGGAAACCGGTTAATTTTACGATCGGAAACCGCACCAACGCGTTCAACGAGTTCAGGAATGACGTCCACGATTTTACGCGTTCGCAAATCCATAATGACCCAGTTACTGCTGACGGAAACAAGCCGATTGCCTTGCGCGTCGTCAATCCAGTAATCACGATAAGTAAAATATTTATTGTAAGTTGTGGCTTCGGTACCGACTCGCAACAATTCTTCGATTTTCGGCATACGCTGGATTTCCATGTGATACTGGGTGATCACCCAACCTGCGTGGAACTCACTGATGGCATCAATGCCAGCATGCAGCTTCTCTAACTGCCGCTCAGACACTTCCAGCATCACATTCATCATATCGGCTAAGCCCGCACGGCCAAACCGATCACCCAGAAAGCTTGGAATGCGATAATCTTCTTCATAGACTTTTCCCATGAAAATCCCTTCTCTTTCGTTTCGACTTGTTCCTGTTATTAGATGTAAAACGCTCTTACTGGTGCTGATTCACGTTCTGCTTTAAACGCGTTCACTGGGCCAGAAACCTGCGTGTAAGGACCTTGTCGCAATGGCCAAGATCGGGCCATCACGCCCAAGGCCGCTTACACTCCGGTTTCTAACCGGCCCAGTTCACGCTCTGCCTTAAACGCGTTCACTGCCGCAGAAGTCTGCATGTAAGGACCTTGGTCGCAATGGCCAAGATCGGGCCATCACGCCCAAGGCCGCTTACACTCCGGTTTCTAACCGGCCCAGTTCACGCTCTGCCCAGTTTGTGATAAGCATCATAGACCACTTGTTTAGGAACCCCGTTTTGTTTAGCAACCAGCTTGATCGCGGCATTTGGCTTAGCACCGGTGGCAACGATGGCGGCCACTTGGTCTTTGAAGGGTGCCTCGCTTTTGACAACTGGCTTATCCGGTGCGCCTGCTACCATGATCACAAACTCGCCTTTCAACTCGTTCGCCGCATATGCCTGCAATTCCGTGATCGTGCCACGAATGAAAGTTTCAAACTTTTTGGTCAATTCCCGAGCCAAAACAGCTTGACGATCGCCGAAAACTTCCACCATTGCGGCAAGGGTTTTTTCGACTCGATGCGGGCTCTCATAAAACAAAAGCGTTGCCGATTCAGTAGCCAATTTGGCCAAAACACGTTGCTTTTCGCCGGCTTTTCGCGGTAGAAACCCATAAAACAAAAAAGGCTGCGGCGATAATCCAGAGGCAATCAAAGCCGTTGTCGCCGCATTGGCCCCCGGCAACGGAACCACCGGCACACCGTGTTCAATTGCCGCATGGACCAATTCCTTGCCGGGATCGGAAATCGACGGCATGCCAGCATCGCTCACCTGAGCAATGATCTGCCCGGATTCTAGTTTCGTCAACAACTCCGGAATGCGCATTTGGGTATTATGTTCATGAAATGAAATGGTTTTAGTCGCAATCTCAAAATGATTCAACAACATTTGCGTATGGCGCGTATCTTCTGCGGCAATTAAATCAGCCGTTTTCAAAATCTCGACCGCCCGGAAAGTCATATCATCCAGATTTCCGATCGGCGTCGGCACCAAATACAAAGTCCCGGTGGTATGCGACCCAAAGCTTCGTTGCTGCTCCAAATCAATTCTCCCCATAAATAATATCAAGACAAAAGGCACATGGCTCGTCATTAACGCGGCGTTGGCCATAAAACATCGGGCAAACGTGGAATCCTTCGTTGTAGAGGCTTTCCAGATTCTGCTTCGACTTGGATAACTCGACGCCGCCATCGCTAGTTTTGTTGTCATCTTTTTCCAGCTCTGCCAAATGCTGACGTAGATGCTTATTCTCGATTTCAAGTTCCGCGTTACGTTCTAGCGCCTCCGCCATGTCGTCTTTCATCGCTGCAATTTCCTTGAGCATCTGCTGGGCATGTTTCTCAAGGACCAGGAAACCATCGTACAGTTCTTTCTTTTCCACAAGATCACCCTTCTAAGAGTTTAAGCATTAACTGTTCTGTCGCCGACTGAAACGTCACATTCTGTCCCAAGCGCACCTGGGCCGTTAAAATGGCCTGCAAATCATCGGTCAGTTCTCGACTCGATAACTTCGCCAACTCAGCAACCGCCGGAATAGCCAGTTGTTGCGTCGCCGCAATTTCAAAATGGCGATTCAAGGCATCGGCATATGCCAAGCCGATCAGCGCTAAAACCTGACGTTGTGCCGCAGCATCCTTGGCAACCGGCATTAATTGGGTCTGCACCCGCACAAAGCTTTCAGAATCACGGTCAGCCAAGCGGTCTAACAACTGAAACACGCGATTCACTCGGTCCTGAAAGTCCTCGGAAGCCAACAAGTCCTGAGCTTCGCTGACATTACCAGTTAACCGGCCAGCAACACGCGCCAATTGCGGACTGGCTCCCTCTTCTTCTAATTTGGCAATCACCGCTTGCCGATCCGGGCTTTGAAACGTAATCACTTGCGCTCGCGATAAAATTGTCGGCAAAAGTTGGTTTTTCGATGATGCGGTGAGAACCACTGTCATGCCCGGAACCGGTTCTTCAAAAAATTTCAGTAGTGAGTTAGCCGCTCCTGCCGTCATTTTATCAGCATCTTCAACAATAAACACCCGTTGATTACCTTCGACACCAGTCTTGCTCATTTCCTGTTTCAAGTTGCGAATATCATCAACCTTTATACTTTGTGTGCTGGTTTTGAGCACCATCACATCCGGATGATTGTGATTCAAAATCCGCTCACACTCAGGACATTCGCCACAGGGAGCACCGTCTTGCACATTTTGGCAAAAAAGGCGCAAGGCAATCCATTCAGCCAGTTCCAACTTACCGGCACCCTTTGGCCCCACAAACAAATAGGATTGGGCCAGTTGTTTGCGGTCAATGATTCGGGCAAACTGGGCGACTAACTTGGGCTGCAACGAGTCAATCAAAAACTTAGCCATTAGAAGCGGTGAAAGGATTCAATCGGCAAGACAAAGACGGTGGCGCCGCCGACTTGAACTTCTACTGGATAGGCCATGGAACTGTCTGATGTCGCATCAAGATTAACCGGTGGGGTCATAAACTGTTGCCGCGTCTGCGAAGTTTCCTTGATAATTTTCAACACGTCATTGACCCGGTCATCCGCAATTCCGATGATAAACGTCGTATTCCCCGCCTTCAGAAAACCGCCTGTTGTGGATAATTTAGTTGCCTGAATATTGGCATCTATAAATTGACTGCTGAGTAGGTTACTATCTTTGTCCTGAACAATTGCAAGAATGAGTTTCATGATAATTTAACCTCCTTGGAAGGTGAGCGTGATCTAGCGCGGTTAGTCCCTAAACAATGACGAAAACCGCTGCTTGATCACTGCCTGTGCTGCCGTCACCACTGACGCTAGCGGCTGCGTGGCGTCCACCGTGACAATGCGCTTTGGGTTATTCTCCACTAATTTCATATAGCTGAATGAACGCGTTCGTGAAAAGCCAGACTTTCCTGATCGAGTCGATCATATTGGCGCTCATGTTGATGGGCCGCAATCCGATCTAAACCAACCTGCACCGGCACGTCTAAGTAAATCGTTAAGTCCGGTTCAAGCCCGGCCGTTGCAAACTGATTCATTTGCAAAACCGCCTGTGTACCGATTCGCCGACCACCACCTTGATAAGCAACGGAACTATCGACAAACCGGTCACAGATAACAATATCACCTTGTGCAAGTGCCGGTTTGATCACCTCTACCAAATGCTGTCGCCTCGAAGCTGCATACAGTAATGCTTCGGTACGCGCATCCATCTCCGTATTAGCTGGATCAAGGATCACGTCACGAATCTTTTCGGAAATCTTGGCGCCTCCGGGTTCTCTGGTGAGATGCAAGGAAACCTGTGATTGCGCTTTGAGTTTTGGAATTAACGCTTGCAAGACGCTGGTTTTCCCCGCACCATCCGGGCCTTCAAATGTGATAAACGTCCCTGTCACGATATGCCGCTCCTTTTTTAGAATTAAGTCTATTTTACTTGATATGTTTCACAATTAAAAATTTATCTTCACCGATGAACTTTCAAAACTGACCAACGATGCTGCTAAAAAAGAAAAACGGCCATGGCCGATCCTATCGTGCGATCATCACCATTTGCCGTCAATCGAAAAGCTATATTCAGTGAATCAAAATCATCTTATGGTCTGTTTAACGTGGAGCGCAGCCCATGACTAAGGCGCTTTTACAAATCCCTAAACTCTGCAATCTGCTCGGCGGCGATCTTAGCAACAACCTCGCCTTTGATTTTGCGAGTACGTGCTTCACGGTAGAGAAAATCAAACAAGGCGGCTTCAAGCGCTACCTGTGATTTCGTCTCTTCGTCGACTTCGCGGAAAGTCGCAACAAGCTTGCGCTGAGCTGCCATCTGGTCACGAACCCGGTAAACAAGCATCATGAGTTCTTCGTCTTTTTCCTCTTTGACCTTGATCCGCTTGCGTCCAAACATTACAGTTCAGTCCTTCCTTCAACGGCCTTCATTAACGTCATTTGATCGGCGTATTCAATGTCACTGCCAACTGCCAGTCCGTGAGCAAGCCGCGTTACCTTAATGCCAGCCGGTTTGATCAGTCGGGCAAGGTACTGTGCCGTAGCTTCACCCTCAGGCGTGGCATTTGTCGCAATAATCACTTCTTTGACAGCCGTGTTCGTCTTTAATCGCTTCAACAGACTCGCGATGTTCAGGTCTTCCGGTCCCCGACCTTCAATCGGCGAAAGCACCCCATGAAGGACGTGGTAGAGGCCGTGATAATCCTGAGCCCGATCAATGCTCATCACATCTTTAGGTTGCTCAACGACTAAAATCGTACTTTGGTCGCGACTTTTATCCCGACAGATCGAACAAGGATCCTCGTCGGTAATATTGCCGCAAATTGAGCAATAATGCAGGTCTTCTTTAGCTGCCACCAGACTCTTGGCAAAAGCCGTCACATCATCCTTGTCCATATCAATCGTATAAAAGGCCAGTCGGGTAGCTGTCTTCGTCCCGATACCAGGCAAACGCATATAACTGTCAATCAATTTACTGATTGGTTCCGGATATTGCATACTTATCCCTCTTGCTGAAAACATTCAAAACATCATGTAGCCGCAGTCGTCATCTACCAGCTTGGTCGTGCTGGTGGTGTACCGTTTATTTGCTACATCGGAAGCCCGCGGGTGTATTTACCTAACTTGTCCTGAGTTTGCTTATCAATCTCACTCATCGCGTGATTAACTGCCTCAAGGATCAAATCCTGCAACATATCTGGATCGTCAGGGTCAATGGCTTCCGGCTTGATCTGGATATCTTTCATGACCTTCTCACCGGTGAACTTAACCGTGACCATATCAGACGCTGACTTGCCTTCGAATTCCGTTGCATAAAGTTCCTTCTGTGCCGCCTGCATTTCTTTTTGCATCTTTTGCATTTGGCGCATCATACCTTGCATATTGCCCATTCCACGCATATTTGATCATCCTTTTCTAGTCATTTTTGATAGTCACATTAGGTGCATCTTTACCAAAAAGTTCAGTCATCTTGTCGACAAGCGGTGACGTTTTTGGCTTGGCGTCGGCGCTTTTTCCTTTAGTCGCCGGTGCTTTAAGTTCCTGAATATAATCTTTACGGATCGTTGGCCAAACATCGCTTTGAACCAGCACGATCTTAGGCTGTTTGCCGGTCAGCTTCTGTAATCCGTTTTCCAACTCGGTCATCAGCGCGGCATCATTCATGGCCCGTTCAACCAAAATATCATAATCAAAGCTGACGATCACGCCATCAGGACTGGCGGCAACCGGCTCGCTGACTTTCATCATGGCCCGTTTAGTGATGCTCAACATCCCCAGCAAATCTGGCCAGACATCCTTTAAATTGGTTAAATCTTGCTTCGTGGCCGCGCCAAGAATGGGATAAATGGCCTTGCGGTTGACATGGCTAGCTTTGGCTTTCACATGCTTCCTTGTGCGGGTTGGCGGTGGCACTGTGCCGCCATTTGCCTCTACCCGTTTGAATTGTTCACTCAATTGTTTGACTTTAGCCGAAAGCCGGTCCAGTTTAGGTGAGTCGGCCGGCTCTGCAACTGCAGGTGCGGCAGCAGGCGTGACGGTTTCACTTAGCCGAACCGTGGCTACTTCCAAATAGATTTCTGGATGATTGGTCATTCGTAGCTGTTGCTGCGTATTGTTCAACACATCAATCATGTGATAAATCTGCGCCGGCTTGAAATTTTCACTTAAAATTTTGAACTGATCGTCTAGCAGACTCTTTTCCAAATCCCCTAGTAAAGATGGTGCTTGCTGATTGACCAGCAAATCGCGCAAGTATTCGATCAAATCTTCAATGAGTCGGCCAGCATCTTTACCCGCCGCCAGCAAATCTTCAATCATTTTTAACGCTTGGGCATGATCCTTGGCGAGCACTGCTGCCAGATACTTGCCGAGAACTGCAGTTGTAACGCCACCGGTAACGTCCAGGGCATCTTCGGTGGTAACATGATTATCGCCAAAACTCAGCACCTGATCCAAAATGGACAAAGCGTCACGCATGCCGCCTTCAGCTGCCTTAGCAATGACCTTGAGCGCAGCGTCATCATAAGTGATCTTTTTATCATCCAGGATAAAGCGCATGCGTTTCACAATGTCTTCCGGCGTAATGCGGCGAAAATCAAAGCGCTGCGTTCGGGAAATAATCGTCGCCGGAATTTTATGCGGCTCAGTGGTCGCCAGAATGAAGACCACATGTGCAGGTGGTTCCTCTAACGTTTTCAACAAAGCATTGAAGGCGCCGCTTGAAAGCATATGCACTTCATCGATGATGTAGACCTTAACGCGTGCACGCGTTGGGGCATACTTTGCCTTATCCCGAATATCACGAATTTCATCAACCCCATTATTAGAGGCCGCATCGATTTCAATTACATCGGTCAGACTGCCATCATTGATCGCCTGACAGATTTCACAGGTATTATCCGGCTCGCCATCTTTCAGATGCAGACAGTTTAACGCCTTCGCCAGAATCTTGGCAACGGACGTTTTTCCGGTTCCCCGCGGTCCGGTAAAAAGATAGGCGTGACTTGTCTGTCCGGTGATCAACGCATTCTTCAGTGTCTTGGTAATCGCATCTTGACCGATGACATCTTGAAACTGTTGCGGGCGCCAGACCCGATACAACGCTTGATAACTCACCTTAACGCCCCTTTCAACCTGTTGCGGATGCCACAGGTTCACTTGAATGCTATCAAACAATGATTTGTTTGATGTTGCCGTCTACCACTCATCGCAGAGGACGGCAAAACCTTGTTCTAGTTTACCATAGCTCGGAACAAATTTGCCTTACTTGATGGCAACAAAAACGGCCGCCTCTTGACGAGAGCGACCGGTTAATTTCTCAATAACAAAAGGCACATGACGAACTTACCTTAGTGCTGCTTCCTTCCGGACCTGACACAATTTGGAAAGTCACCATTGCCTTAAGGCCTTACGGCAAAAACCATTATACCCGACTTTTTCGCGTTTGACCAGCCTGTTTCGCAGCTTTTCGTTTTGCACGAATGGTTCGGAAAAAACTTTGCAGCAGTTCGGCGCTGGCCTCGGCTTTGACCCCGCCAACCACGGCAACTTGATGGTTAAACCGCGAATCTTCCAGTAAGTTGTAGAAAGTTCCGGCGACACCTGCCTTGGGATCGGTTGCGCCAAAATAGCACGTGGCAACCCGGGCATTGATCATCGCTCCGGCACACATGGGACAAGGCTCCAGTGTGACAAATAGCTGACAATCTTCCAGACGCCAGGTACCAAGTTTACGGCAGGCTGCCTGAATGGCGATGATTTCGGCGTGTTGCGTTGCATCTTGGGAAGTCTCACGCAGGTTATGGCCCCAGCCGATAATCTGGCCATCATGAACAACTACAGCGCCAATCGGCACCTCGCCAATCGCAGCGGCTTTTTTTGCTTCGGCTAGTGCGGCATCCATATATTGGTTTATATCTGATTCTACGGTCTCGGCCACGTAAAACTTGCCTCCATTTTTACGAGAGGACTAATTGTCGTGCCAAACTCCGCAATCTCCAGCCAGCTGGAGTAGCGACGCGAAGCTAGAGCGGTGGACACAGCTGAGCCCCATCTACCTACGATTGCTCCGCCTTGGCACTCACGTTTTAATCCATCGTTACACAAAAAATATAAACACTAAAGGCGATCGTAGTCCCAAAATTCGCGGACCCGATCGTCTTTGTTAGGCTTGAATGATGCACTGTGCAAACTCGATGATAATCACCATTCAATTGTTTAGCGATTCAAAGCGCTCTTTAACCGATCAAGCGCAGCCATGCCTTGTTCGCGTGCCGATCCGGCGTATTCGGTGGCGCTGTCTTTGAGGCTGCGCAGCTTGTCGCTGACCCGGAGCAGACTGGCAACGTCTTCGTCACTCAGTTTATCCAGAATGCTCTGAACCCGATCGCTGTCGCCGAAAATCTTCTTCACAAAGCCTTCAACCTGCTTGCGTTGTTGCCTGCGTTCAAAATATTCTGTCACACTTTTGGCACAAACAAACGCACCGGTTGCAAGGACGGCCGCCGCAATGGCACCTGCTGCTAAGTACTTAGATTTAGTCATATGAATCTGCTCCTTTCTATCCTTACTACGAGTTTACCACGTCAAGTATTGAAACTGTTATTTACTCGCCTTAAGAATGTAATAACCATGCTCTTTTCTAATGATTTCTGCCGTTTTATAAGTCGCTTTCATTAACTTCAAGGCTGATGGTGCGCCTTGTTTCTTTTGGATTACCGCGAATAACTGGCCACCTGGCAACAAATGTTCGGCTGCTCCGGCAAGAATCCCGGAAACAATTGTTTTTCCGGCTCGAATCGGCGGATTGGTGACGATGACGCCGAACTGTCCGTCAATTTGGTCGTACATTGAGCTTTCGAGGATCGTCACATTGGCAATCCCATTATCAGCAGCATTTTGCTTGGCTAACGCAAGTGCCCGTTCATTCACATCGCTCATGGTAATTTGCCGCTCTGGAAAATGCTTGGCCAGCGCAAGTCCAATTGGCCCGTAACCCGCACCCACGTCCAATATCGACCCCTCAGGCAAAGATGCCGCTAAAACACTGGCTATCAAAACCCGGCTGCCGAAATCAACCGTATGTTTTGAAAACACACCACTATCGGTCGTAAAGCGTAAAACGTGTCCTCCAAGTTCAAAATCAAAACTGTGTTCGTCATGGGCTAAATCAGGATCGTTCGTATAATAATGCTGCATGGATAAGCCGCCTTCCTATTTGCCTAGCACTATCAGTATTTTACACGTGAGGGCTACTTTTTCGCACTTTTATTCGTATTAACTGGCTACTTATCGATTCCTTGACCGAGACGGCTGACCCACGCCAATCGTTTCGGCCACCAATTGTTAGAAGTCGTGAAGGTCACTTTTTGGTTCACGACCATCATAATTTGCAATAGCGTGAAGAGTAATGACGTCCGCTTACGATAAGCAACGTATTTTGGTACCCACTCGGTCACATACTTATTTTTATAGGAACGCAACCCTTGGAATCCGTAAAACCGATAGCCATACTCGTACACCAGATGGGCAATTTTTTCTTCAACAAAGGAATAGGTCGACGTCCCGACATTCGCCAACGGTGCCATCCCCATATTAAAGTACTTGTAGCCGCGATCCTTTGCCAACCGGAACAGATTGATAAAGACCTCGTCCATAATACCAGACGGTGCATCGGCACTTGAGCGCATCAAATCAATGCTCGTGACTTCATGATTACCACTTGGCATGTCTGACGCAAACGCCACAATTTTTCCTTCTGGGCTATGCACCACTGCAATTGGAGCCTCATTCAGATAATGCTCGTCAAAAAATCCCAGACTAAAGCCTTTCTCACTGCGCCCGTCTAACCAAGAGTCAGACACGGTCTTTAATTCGTGCATTAAGGTGTCATCAAACGGTGGCTTAAGCAACTCGACGGTATAGCCTTCCCGCT
The DNA here is from genome assembly GCF_004123795.1 of Lacticaseibacillus chiayiensis. Classification (GTDB taxonomy): domain Bacteria; phylum Bacillota; class Bacilli; order Lactobacillales; family Lactobacillaceae; genus Lacticaseibacillus; species Lacticaseibacillus chiayiensis. Next base: position 38,412 of record NZ_MSSM01000007.1, read on the forward strand.
CAAACTTATGCATCAAGGCGCGTTCGCCTTTGCGTTTTGTGCCAACCAGCGTGAAGGTCGTCACATCGACATAGCCTTCTTCACCAAACTTCATAAAATCAAACCCGAACTCATGCAGCTTCATCGTTAAGTTTTCATTGATTTCATAGAACACGAGCGACATATCCTGCTTATCGGCTTCTTTCATGAAATCGTCGATCGCAGCGGCCATCTGGGACTCATCCCCAATCGGCTCGCCCATGATTACCAACTTGTCCGCCTTCTTCTTGAACTGGAAGAAAACCCGATCCTCGCCATCGACTTGATAAAATCGTAATGATTTATCGCGCATCAAAGCTAGGTGGCTAACTTCATTGCCACCATATTTTTCAACCACTGCCTTCAACCGGTCCTCGTCATAAGGATCAGCCAAGTCTTTGGTCGGCGCCGATAGATATCGAAAGATTAAATAGACCGTCAACGCTGCGAGCATGACACCGATCAGGGTTGTAAAGAACATGCGCTCCGATGGGAAAAGAAACACATCCGGCACCCGACGATGGTGAATTGCCGGCGCATTGTAAAACGCAGCAAACGCATAAAAGATAAAAGTCATGCCAAATACCGCACCGTCAATCAGCTTATTCCCCCACGATAATGCGAGACGCTCACGGGTTAGCTCACGACGCGTCAGGATTAACGCCACGACGACCAGTACCAGGAAAAGGATAAACCGTAAATGATTGTCTTCGCGCAAGGAGGCTACCATCGCGACAATCAAAACGATCACTGTCGGCCAATAAGCCCGCTTCACGCGACTCGCTATGCCGCGCCCGAATCCGAGAATCAAAAAGGCGACAACCACATTGGTGACTCGATCCAGGAATAGGAAAGTATATGGATAAAGTCGCTGATAAAGTGTGTTGCGAAAAGCAAGATCCGGCGCAACACCACGCAATAGCAGCATAATCCCTGAAAAGTACAGGAATACGACCAGAAAACCAAATGCTGCCTTCCGAATCAGTTGAACCGGTAAACCTTCAAGATAAGCATTCAGTCGTTTCCCTGCATCCTGCGCAAATAGGCCAGCACCGATCAGAAACGGAATCACATAGTAAAACAGCCGATAAAACAGAAGCCAAACAACCGCAACGTTACTATCGAGTCCCATTTGACCAAGCTCGACAATCATTAAGACGTCAAATGAGCCCAAGCCGCCGGGCACCATTGAAACAACCCCGATAACATTAGCCACCATGAACAACGGCAAGATCGACAGCAACGGCACATGCACTTCAAGAAAATAACCGATCAGCAGAAAGAAAGCGGCACAACTGCCCCACTCAAGAAAGGAACCCAAAGTTAAGCGCAGCTGCCGCTTCAATGGCATGTCTGCGAAAAATTCACTATTCCGAAAATGGGTTACCAACATCAATAACGGAAAATAAGCGGCACCACCAACCAGCCAAATCCAGTAATTCGAAAATTCTGCGCCGATACCGAAAACGAAAATAACCACAATGCCAATCATGGACCACAATGACAGACCAGCCAGCAAAAACAACGCAATTTTTGAAATGGCAAATAGAACCTGCTTTTGCGTCGCCTTTTCATGGTAAAAATTAGCGCGCAAGCTGGCACCCAATAAGCCGCCAAAACCGGCAATATTGGTAAAGGTATTGACAATCCAGCCGGACTTCACAACATACCTGCGTTTATAATGGCCCGGCAGCAGTTCCGTGATCACAAAATCATAAGTCAGCATTGGTGTGACGGCAATCAAGCCAACCACCAACAAAATCAACAAAGAGATCGGACTTTGAGTAGTGAGACTGGCGCGCATCTGTTCGCCATTTAGATCCTGACTAATTCGCCCGACTTCAAAAATCACAAACACCAGGACTGCCAACACAAATAGCACCTTTAGCGTTGTGAGATGTTTTTTTAAAAAAGTACCGACTTCCCGAAAGAGTCTCTTCATTTTTTTGTGTCCTCCGTGCCTGTCTTCTCATTCATTATAGGGAAAACCTGCGTCAGTCGCACTCATTCTGACTTTTTTGTAAGACAGTGTAAGATTGCACTGACAGTTAAAAGCACTACCAAAATTTTTGAATAAAAACGCTTGACCTGAAACGCGTTACACAAATTACACTGTGTTTGCAGTAAGGAAATAACAAATAGGTACGATCACCATCGAAAAATCCATTGTTACACCAGTTGTTGTACCAATGCAAATCACATCTGTTAATGAAAGTCCCAGAACGATTCATTAAGGAGGTTCCATCATGTTAATGCAAACACATTTTTATCCAGAACTTTCCGTCTATCAAGACACGCAAATCGGAGCTTTGAAAGCCATCGCACTGAAGTTGACGAACGATTATGATTTTGACTATCAGGAAGTATTGAGTTCGTTGCTTGCCAGTGCTGCGGAGTCAACTCAGACAATCGGTGACCAGGTGGTGCTGACGTATGGTCATGTCAGCGCACTGACCGAACCGCTTGTGATCGGCTTTGATTTTGGCAAACAGCTTCCATGGGCGGCTAATCACCGAATCAGTGGCGCCGTGGTGTTGCTTGTGCCGGTTGCAACCGATGATGTTACCATCCACGAGTGGCTGGCAACCATTGCGGCAGCTAATGATCCCGACCAAACCCTGGAAAGCATGACCCAAAGCGCTACCGCAGCGATTGCCTAAAAGGTGTTCAATGCAATAAGCCGACATGCCTGGTGGTGCTATCCACCAGCCGCATGCCGGCTTTTGCCTGTTGTAAAAGCGGCTCTGTTATACTGAATACGGAGATGATGATATGGCAAATATTCACGATATTGCGCGGCTTTCAGGCTATTCAACGGCAACGGTTTCCCGTGTCTTGAATCGCCATCCTTATGTCTCGACTTCAGCACGTGCCAAAATCCAATCAGTGATTGATAAGCTAGATTACGTCCCCAGCACCATGGCGCAAAACCTGAGCGCTGGTAAAACGCGCACGATTGGTGTTATTTTGCCACACACCGACCATCCCTATTTCCAGCAGTTGGTTGCCGGCATTCTCAACGCCGCAATGGCCGGCAACTACCACGCCGTTATACTGCCTTCACGATATGACCAGAAACTCGAAGAAACCTACCTCGAAGCGCTACGTCGGCAAGCGTATGATGGTCTTATCTTCACATCCCATGGACTTAGTCTGACAACCATTGCTTCTTACCAAAAATATGGTCCCATCGTCGTTTGCGAAAACCCTGGCCGCATCAAACTAGCCGCCGCGTACGCTGATCGCACCCCCGCTTACCAAGCAGCTTTTAGATGGATGCAAAAACACGACTATGTCAAAATCGGGTTACTGTTAAGCCGTCCGTACGCGCAAAGTGCCACTAGTAAGCTGACCATTAATAGTTACGTAAGCGTTTTTAAGCAGCGGCCCCAGCACGCAATGGTTGTCTACCAAATGCGAACCTTTCAAGATGGTTATCAAGCCGGTGCCAAATTGGCGCCACAACATCCCGATTTTATTCTCGGTAATGGGGATGATATTGCAGCCGGCGTACGCCAATATTTTGTTGATCATCATCTCCCCATCCCACCACTGATGGGTCAGGAAAATCAGCTTTCCAGTCATTTATTGAACATGAGCACCATTGATCACCACGTCATGGCAATCGGCGCAGCGGCGTTAAAGCTGGCATTACGCGCAGAAATAGCGCAAACGGTGATTCAGTCGGACTTAATTCTTCGCCATTAACCTTTAGTCGCCAGCGCTCATCAACCTATAAAGCAATCCAAAAACGCAATCAGTCAGTGTTTACGCAAAATGGTCGCGTAACACCAGCGTCGTGCAGCGGGTTATTAGTCAGGTGTTGAAATACCAGTACGTGACAATCAAAGATAAAGATCTCTCGGACGGTCCTGGATAGCTACAAGCAAATTGTCGCAAAGGAATAACTCATATGGATCCTTGTTAAGGTAGGGACTTTTACCTCGAAGCTTATGGTACCGATTCCATAAAACCAGTCAATTCATCCACATCAAAAAAGCACCCTGCTCAACCACAGCCTTCATAACCGACTGTATTGAGCAAGGTGCCTTTTTGAAAATGAAGCTTAATTATTTGAGTGTTACCGTTGCGCCAACTTCTTCAAGCTGTTCCTTGATCTTGTTAGCGTCGTCTTCAGACAAGCCTTCCTTGATAACCTTAGGAGCGGCGTCAACCAGACCCTTGGCATCCTTCAGACCTTGGCCAGTGATCTCACGAACAGCCTTGATAACCTTAACTTTTTCTTGGCCGGCTTCGGTCAATTCAACGTCATAGGTATCCTTGGTAGCTGCAGCATCGCCACCAGCAGCGGCACCGGCAGCAACAGGAGCAGCTGCCTTAACACCGAATTCATCTTCGATTGACTTAACTAAGTCATTGAGTTCCAAAATGGAAGCATCTTTAAGTTGTGCAATGATGCCATCTACATCTAAAGCCATGTTTGTTTCCTCCGTTTTTTCAAATAGTTTGTAACGTCATATTATGCAGCAGGTTCTTCGTCTTTGGCTTCTGCAACTGCTTTAACAACAAGTGCAAAGTCGCGGACAGGTGCCTGCAAGACAGAAGCAAGTTGTGACAACAGACCTTCGCGATCCGGCATCTTAGACATTTCCATAATGGTGTCCAAAGAAGCAACTTTGTTTTCGATGATGCCGCCCTTAATCTTTAAAGCATCAAATTGGTCAGCGTACTTGGCCATGATGCGCGCTGGGGCAACAGGATCGTCATTGGAGAAGGCAACGGCTGTAGGGCCCTTGAAAACATCGTCCAATGCTTCGTAACCGTTGGCATCGGCGGCACGACGCAGGTAGGTGTTCTTCAAGACTTCCATCTTGACACCGGCCTCACGCAGTTCCTTACGCAATGCGGTCACTTGCTCAACCGTTAAGCCCAGATAGTCAACAACGACAGCACTGGTAGCATTCTTGAATTGTTCAGAAATCGTCTTAACGAGTTCAGCTTTTTTTGCGATAGCTTGTTCACTCATGTTTTTCACCTCCATTAGTTTGGTTGAAGTTTTCAGCAATAAAAAAACTCCATGCCTACCAAGACATAGAGGTATCTTATGTTTCCGATACCACCTCGGCAGGATGATTAAGGCTTTTACGCCCCCTGAGTCTTAGGCAGAGTGACTAATCACAAAGAATAGCGTACCATGACCCATCAAGGATGTCAAAACTATTTTTCCTCTTATTTTAAATTTTGGGACAATGTTTTTAAGTTTGCTTCATTAAACATGTCTTTCACGTTTTGTACGATTGCGTTATATTAGTTGGGTAACTATTTTTCTGAAAGGAAGTTGGCGATTTTGCCAAGTAAACTTAAAAGTCTCGAACCATGGCAGCAAAATCTGGCTGTCTTATGGCTTGGTACCTTCATCGCCGGCATGGGCTTCAGTGAGGTCTCGCCATTTATCTCATTATATGTTGACCAGCTCGGCAATTTTACAAAAGGCCAGCTCAGCATTTATTCCGGCATTACTTTTGGCGTCACATTCATGGTCGTCGCTATTGTCAGTCCGCTTTGGGGACGACTGGCGGATCGCCGTGGTCGCAAGCTCATGCTGTTGCGCTCTAGCTTAGGTATGGCAATTATTATCGGCGCCTGTGGTTTCGTGCATAACGTCTATGCCTTAATTGCATTACGCTTCTTGCAAGGGCTGGCAGCTGGCTATATTCCTAATGCCAGTGCCTTGATTGCGACCGAAACGCCGAAAGCAAAAAGTGGTACCGCAATCGGTATTCTCACCACTGGATATGTTTCCGGCAATTTAATCGGGCCAATTCTCGGCGGTCTCCTTGCGCAAACATTTTCGATCCGACTGACGTTCATCATCACCGGTGCACTACTGCTGATCGTATTTGTTCTCAGCTTGACGATGGTGCACGAACACTATACACCTGATCCGCGATTACTGAAAAAAGAAAAACGTCCGGCCTTACTTACGCAAGTCAGCAATCCTAAAGCCATCATGGTTCTTCTTGTTTCGACTGCGATTATCCAGCTGGGTAACATGTCAATCTACCCGATCATCAGCCTTTATGTAAAAGAATTAATGCATAACGTTGGACCAATCACTGTTGTTGCCGGTATTATCGCTGCACTACCCGGAATCTCCAACTTAATGTCCGCACCACGATTAGGGCAATTAGGTGATCGAATCGGATCAGGTAAAATTCTGGTTAGCGGCTTAATTTTTGCCGTCATCATGTACGTTCCCCAAGGCATCGTCAGCAGTATATGGTTGCTAGGTTTTCTCCGCCTCATGATCGGCGTTTCGGATGGCGCGCTTTTTCCAACCATCCAGACCCTGCTTTCCAAACTGACACCGGTAAGCTATACCGGAACGGTTTTCAGCTGGAATCAAAGCGCTCAGGCATTTGGTTCCATGGCCGGTTCATTGGCTGGTGGTTTTATCTCCAATATTTTCAATTACAACGGTGTTTTCATTTTCACTGCGATATGTCTCGCGCTTGACCTCGCAATGGTCCTGATCTTCATACCGCACATCTGGTCAAGTCGCCCAAAGCAACAAGAATAGCCGTTCGGTTAATCCAGTTAATAAAGGCGGCACTATATGCATAGCCGAAAAAAGGTTCCAAGACGTTAATTTGTCTTCGGAACCTTTTTGCTACGGTTTTTTAATGGCATTAAGCGTTAGTGCAAACGCAATTGCCATGTGACAAGTGGGTGCGGATCCGGAATGGCCAGTTGACCATAAACCATCCATGCATGAGGATCGGTATCATCAAATTCACCGTTGACCAGTTGATAATTCTTTTGAATAAGCGGCAATATAGCACGCATCAGTCGCAAAGTGTCGGCCTTATGCACGCCACCAAGCCATGCGCTTGTCAATTCCCCAGGCTGGTCTTCAAACCAGAACACATAGGCCAATAGGTTGTTTTCCTCAACAAGAAAACCCGGTTGATGCGGATCAGCTCCACTTAACTCTTTTTCAAATTGGGTTCGTGTTATGGTGGCAGGATTAACGGTGTGAGTGCTCAGATAATCTTGAAAACTCAGCCGAACCACAGCCTGCCACTGAGATGGGGTTAATTGAGACCGCGACTTGATGTTACTAGTGACCGGGACTGACTTTAGTGTTCGATAAGTTCCCATTGCGGTATGCCGAATGACATGAAATCCTGCACGACGCAACTGACGCACAACGGCTGGTGACTCGTCATAACTGCTAAATTGTAATCGATCGTGTTTATTGGCCATTTGCTTCAGCATCAGCATCAATTCCTTGATGTGGTAATTTCGGCCGATTACGTTAAAATAGCTTGCGTGCGCATGATACGGATTTTGCCACACCGCAATTGCATATTGCAGAGGCCCAACTTGCGGGAAGCCACGTATAATTGCTGCTTTGTTCCCGAAAAGCTGCCTAGTCCATTGATCTTCGTCCTTTAGCAAAAGTTGTAACTCAGATGGTGTCACCCTTCGACCTATTTCCGGTTGCCAATCAGTCATGATTCCCGCCATCTTTCCTCCGTTCCCAGGTTCCATGCAAATGTAAGTACGCATAACCAAACCTGCAAAAGCCATAAACGATAGGCAGTATCACGCCAATCCAGAAATGATTAGTCAAGTAATACCGCGGAAGTGGGCTCATCTCCATCGCTGCTTCATAGGCCATTTCAATCGCAAAAATTGTTACGGCTAACATGACTGCAGACAAAACGCCGCGGGCAATTGCCATCCAAACATACTGTCGATAAACTTCGGGTGTATCAGCCTCAATGACCTGCAGACGGTAATAGTGCAAACTGACAGTATTCATTAAGCCAATCACAACTGTCACGAGCAGCAGAATCCACGTGCTCGCCGTGATCGTTTTCAGACTATTCGCATCAATAAAAACAGCCGTTGCACTGGCAATCAGCAACATCAGCTCTGCTGTCAACATGTTATGACCCATAATTGCATCATAAGTTCGTTGCTTAAACCGATCTGTAAGTGAAATACCGTAATACCATTCCGTAATCTTCTTCATAAGACCTTGCCTTCTTCGCTTTTTTCAGTGTACGCTTTCAATCTTAACATGACGAAATCGCGCGTACCTCTGTTGCTAATAAGCTTTCAAAAATATTTTGCTTTACAAATACTTGACTTTATTGAGTTCGTGCCGTCTTGTGACATGGTTCATCAAAGTTCTTATTGACAGAAACCTGCTTTTTTGTTGAAATGAAGATCATGCAAACGGGTGTCAAGACACTAGAATTGTGAAGATTTTCATCAGGAGGATAAAAATGTCAAAGAAAGCACCGAATCATGCACGCCTAATTGTCGGCATTGGAATTGCCTGGCTATTCGATGCCATAGATGTGGGGATGTTAAGTTTCGTCATTGCCGCTTTACATAAGGAGTGGCAGCTAACCACGGTTGAAATGGGGTGGATTGGCAGTGTCAGTTCAATTGGTATGGCAGTTGGCGCCATTTTGTTCGGGATGATGGCTGATCGATTTGGCCGCAAAGCCATGCTCATTCTGACACTACTGGTTTTTTCGATTGGGAGTGGTATTTCCGCTTTTGCAACAAGTTATGGCATTTTTCTTGTTTTACGCTTCATCATCGGCGCCGGGCTTGGTGGCGAACTGCCAGTGGCTTCTACGCTGGTCTCCGAAAGCGTACCGGTCGAGAAACGCGGCCGCAGCGTTGTGTTGTTAGAAAGCTTCTGGGCGGCAGGCTGGTTACTGGCCGCCATTATCTCCTACTTCGTCATGCCGGTCTGGGGCTGGCGAGTCGCCGTTTTCGCCACCGGTCTCGCAGGTTTATACGCCTTTTACTTCCGCGAAGGTATCAACGAATCACGTACGTTTAAAAAGATGGCCCGCCCAGGCTTGGTCAAAACACTCTCGACACTATGGCATCCACCGTACGTACGCTCAACGATCATGCTGTGGATCGTCTGGTTCATGGTTGTCTTCTCTTATTATGGCATGTTCCTGTGGCTGCCAAGTGTCATGGTTCTCAAAGGCTTCAGCCTCATCAACAGCTTCGGCTATGTCCTGATTATGACGTTAGCCCAATTGCCTGGCTATTTTGTTGCCGCATGGTTAATCGAAAAATGGGGTCGCAAACTGGTTTTAAGTCTGTTCCTACTTGGCACGGCCGCCAGTGCGCTAGCTTTCGGAATGGCAACGATTCTGCCAATGTTATTGACTGCCGGCATGCTGCTCTCATTCTTCAACCTCGGCGCATGGGGTGCGTTATACGCCTACTCGCCGGAACAATATCCGACCATCGTCCGCAGCAGCGGTTCCGGTATGGCAGCCGGTATCGGTCGCATTGGCGGCATCGTGGGCCCATTACTTGTCGGCCACTTACTAAGTGCTCACTGGACAGTCACCAGCATTTTTACCATCTTCACTGCATCCATCCTCGTTGCTATCTTCGCAATCGCTTTTCTGGGTCAGGAAACGATGGGGGTAAAATTGACCGATTCAATTGAAGCTCCACAAGTGAAGTAATGAAACTTAAGTATATGATAACAGCACGGATTTCCGATCTCTTGGAACGATGCTAAACCAACTTCTTAGCATCGTCACTACGATTTGGAAATCCGTGCTGTTATTGACTGTTTACTTCATTAACCTCAATACTTGAAGCCAAAGAAGAGACGGGCATCGCCATCTCTTCCTTGTATTAACACTTGCACTCTGTAGATTCTTAAGTCTTGAAATTATAGTTCTTCTACAGCTAATACTTTTGCACGTTTCTTTGCAGCATAGTCGAACAGCTTTTGCCATTGTTCAAATGTATTGTCATCCGTAAAGCGCAATGCATTTTGATAAGCCGCCGCACTAAAGGCTGCCAACTTGTCCTTATGGGTAAGCAAATCAATGATAGCGTCAGCCAAGCCGTCAATATCGCCATTTTTAGTCAGAATACCACTTTTACCATCTTCGAGAATGTCTGCCGGTCCATAGTGGATATCATTTGCGATCATGGGTAACCCGTGGGACTGAGCTTCAATCAACGTTAACGGAAAGCCTTCAGCTCTAGATGGTAACAGTCCGACTTGTGCGCGATTATAAACCTCCGCAATATTACTGGTATATCCTTTGAAGAGAACGCTATCTTCCAGATTCATTTTCTTGACCAGCGCGCGCATCTTGTCCCCCATATCGCCATTGGAATAACCCCACAGCTCAAGCTTAGCGTCAGGAATGACCTTGAGGACCTTTGCGAACGCTTTAATTGAACTGTCTTGTTGCTTTTCTGTGGCCAAGCGCGCAACATGTACAATCAGATTATTTTCGCGTTGTGTAAAAGGGACTTTATTGGCTTCAACGTCTGCAGCTTTAACAAATGCAACCCGAATGTCAAAGACTGGCGGCTTCGTTCCCCACCGTGCCTCGACATCTTTTTTTTGGTGCGAAGATGGTGCAATAATGGCATCCCACTTATCCAAATTATTTAATGAACTTGCATAGAAGTTGTTCAACCGATCATGCATGATGTCCTTATCATCGGCTAAGTGATTATTATGCAGGTGAAATACCTTAAATGCAGGCGTCTCCATATGCCGCAGTCCCCAACTTGTTTCTGTAGTTCGATCACTAATAAACACATTATACCCGCTGTCAACTTTGTTCAGCTGATCGTAGAAAAACCGCGTTAAATCATGTATGCCGTCAAATAAATAGTCGACACCATTAAAATCGTCTAACTTATAGGAAAGCCGCTCTGTATTCGCTCGATTGAGATAATGTAACTTTTCAATTTTAACATTGCCATGCAGATCCAAGTAATGTTCCTGGAAAATATTCCCTGCGTTGTCAAAGTATTGGTTTAAGCAAAGGTACCCTCTTGGATTCCACCAACTCATTTTGGTGGTGCGACCTGCTGCATCAAAATACTGAACATTACTGACCTCACGTGGATTAGCAGCACCTTGACGTAGATAGGCAACTTGATAAAGTTTATTTTTTTTCAGATAAGTAATCTTATTGTCTTCTGGCTTCTGGGTGATCTCATCATCAATGGCAACAACATCGTCAACAGTTGTCACTTTCTTTTCAACATGGGTAGTGCCACAGAAATAATCAAAAAGGTTAACAAAGTGTTCATCGCTGATTTTGGCATCAGCAGTCACATCGTGCAAATTCATAGCAAAAACACGGGTGACGATTTTCGCCGGTACCTGATGCTGATTGAATAAGTTGAGGCGCTGGATTTCCGCACCTTCAATACCTGATTTAGCGAACTGCATATTTTCATTTAAAAAATAATACATGACCTGACCTCCATTACAAACCTAAAACCTGCTGCCATTGTTTGTAAACATTGTTTTCATCTAAGTGATGGCTGACATTTTCAAGTGCTTTTTTGCCAAACTCTGCCCGCTTCTCCGGGTTCTGCAATAAATCAACAATGAGATTGGCCATGATTGCCAAATCATTGTTGGCAACCAAATAACCGTCTTCTTTATTGGCAACCTCATCGCTGGGACCGTAGTGAAACCGATAGCTGATAACTGGCAGGCCATGCGCCTGAGCTTCCAGCAAGGATAAGGGACCCCCATCAGTAGCAGCAGTATTCAGCAACATCGTGTATTGACCATAACGCTTATCCAAATCCGTTACGTAACCTTTAAAATGAACCTGTTTGTCGACTTTCAGATCCTTAGCCAATTCTTCAAGTTTCTTTTGATAGTTAGGATCACCATAGCCATAAAGATCGAGTTCAACCCCAGCGACCTTATTGTTAACCAGATCTAATGCTCGGATCATCTGATCAAGCTGCCGTTCTTCAGCAATTCGACCCACATACATCAATTTATTATTATCAGGGCTGGTCGTCGCTTTCGATGCGTTCTGCGGCAACTCATTGGGATCGACTGTTACCGCCGGAATAGCCGTCACTTTAGCTGTTGGAAAACGTTTCACAATGGCATCCCTCTGACTTGGGGTCTGAACAATGAAGCCATCGGTCTTGGTCGGGTCAGCAAATGCAGGCTTTAGGAATCCATCTAAGGGGTCCGTTTGCGGATTGCCATTGTTCATGACGTGATTGATTGGAATATAAATAAACTTTTTTGCAGGTTGTTGCATGTTCTTTAGTGGTAATACACCGACCCCTGGACGATCGCTGATGAAAATCGTCTCACTCGGATCTGCCTCAGCCAGCTTATCTAAGAAATACGTAAACAGGCCATTCAGATCATCAAACTTACGATCCTTCAAAATGTTCTCGCCTTTCAAGACAACTCGCGAGGGATGCATGTTTTCCACCTTGTTACCAGCGTAATAAATCTCAATAACCGTTTTGCCATGTAAATCATAGTATCGCTCAAATGTCAGTAAACCATCACGACCAAAGTACTGTGTAGCTGATCTAAAACCACGTGCATCCCATAGATCACGTTCAACTTCATTGCCTTGATCATCTAAATAATTCTGGTAAAAGACGTGTCCAAATGTTTCTGGTATGTAACCCACTTGGCGCCGAAGCCGATCACCATCTGTCACTTGACTCTGATTAGCGTCAACCGACACCTCGTCAATCGTTGGCAAATTCATTTCGTCATTAAGTATCGTCTTTTCTGGCATGTCACTAGGAATATGCTGAAAGTGATCAAACATATTCAAAACGTCTGTTTGCTCGATGCCCATTTTTTTAAGCGTGCGAACGCTTAATCGGTCAAAGTCACGAGTTAGAATGACTGCCGGTTGCTCGAAACGTTTGAATAGCGCCAAACGTTTTACTGCTGCGTGTTCAACGCTCGAGTTTTTCTGTAACAGATATTCATCTAAGAAAAAAATCATTTTGTTCTCCACCATCCCACAATAATATAGACAAAGCGAAAACTGCTCAACTATTTAGGATTCTTCAATATCTATCAGTCCTAAAGTCGAACACGACGATATAACAGCAATCATTTTTATATACCATAACATTAATATAACACATTCAAGTTGCTTTCACACCAGGAACCTCCAACAATATTATAAATAGATTTGCGGCCCCGAGCTCATCCCATTGTTGCCATCCACAAATGTTAAAGGATTGCGATGATGTATCGCTACTAGTCTGTAAAGAACTTGATACTATCCATTTTACACTAATGACCGGCCTATTATCGGCATCCCTTGCTAGCTGCAACCACTGCTTAACTCCAAGTATCAATCATTTCCCTTTGTGTATGATACATAGTCCGCGACAACAAGTGAATAATGCAACAGCGCTTTATGTCCTTCTGAGTAAAACGCTCGGATCAATTATTTAACCATTAATTAATTACGAACCATCTACCACCATTAAACGCACGGAGACTGGATTGTTCATTATTTGGCTGACCAACGTAGGTCCATCCTAAGCTTCGAATGAATCTAATTGCATCAACCATCGTCTTTGGAATTGTGTTGTAATTATCACTCCTACCATCTGACGCGATATACATCAAGTTAGATGGCGTCGTATAAAATGACCATGAAGCTCCGTCCGCGCCAGAATGACCTAACCCAAGTGCATGCCCGATTTCATGTTCGATGATGTTGGCGGTACCTTGACTATCAATATATTTGTTTGTTATGAGGCTTGCCGCACCCGTGGTATTAAGTTCTATGGTAACAATATTTGCCGAGCCATAATGTACTGTTGACGCCCAAGAATTAGGGTTGGCTAAACTCTTTTCTTCAAAATTAATATTCACATTCGAAGGGGAGTCCGCCTTTTCAAAAAGTCCGGGAATTTCTGAGTTCCATTTATCGATGGCAGCTTGGATTTCATTAGCTAAAGGATCATCGGTCTCAATCCAGTACTTAATTGCCCCATTTGAACCATTTCCAATGAGGCCTTCATAGGCAGTTTTGTACCCGTCTTGACCAAAGCTCAGCGCATCCTTGTCAACCCAGTACCAATTTATGTTGTCATTCGAAATATGAACAGCTGTAGTTTTTGTGCCGCTTGGATTTAAGATTGTTTCTACTTCATTGGCCAAATAATATGTTCCGACCAGGTTACTTGAATATCCCAAGATATGTCCGTTGCCAAATGTATCCTCATATATTGGGTAATCAGTTACTGTTGGCTTTATCGTATATATTCTACTGCCATCACTCCGAAAATCTTGCCAGTATGACGGGTCTGACCCGTCAACTTGATACTTCTCCTTGGACAGAACTTGATAAGTAACCGCTAATGAATTCTTGTCCACCCAATACGAGGAATTGTCAGGCAATGTAACTAAGACAGCTATTACACCGTTACCGCGATCAATTTCACGGGTAACTGTCACTGTTTGTCCAACATAATTTTTGCCATTCACGTTAGAAAAATAAGTTAAGGTATCCCAAGGTTGTGAGCATAGATTCCAATCAGCAACGACTTTCGCTTTATAGCTAACAATCTTCGCGTTAGGCAAATTCAACGCAGGACCATTCTGATAAATATCCGAGGTGATCGTTAGACTGTGGTCATCCACCCAGTAAGATTTCCCAGATGGCAAAGTAATAAGGTCAGCATATGTTGAGAAATCCTTAACACGTTCACTAATTGTCACCTTTGTCCCTATGTAGTTGGCGCCAATCACTGAACTGTAATATCCAATCGTTTGATACCCAGGTTCTGTAAAGGGCTTGTCAAGTAAGTTCCAGTTGTGCTTCACCACTGCCTTGTAGTTAACCTTTGTTGCTGTTGGCACATCATAGGCGGGACCATCTTTAAAAACATCTGTTTCATTCTCATCAGCTTGAACTGTCTGAGGAACCAATGATGTTTGTAGATTTAACCAAGATCCGGAAAATGCCATTAATATAATCACAATTATATTAACAATTCTGTTAGTACTTTTCGAACGACCTCCAACCATCGTCATCACTCCTTAAAAGTTAAAACAATTTACATGATTCACGTAGCATACTCGCCCTAAAGCTCAATAAATTGATCTTCAAACAATGACCTCTGCCGCCCCAATAGATTCTCACAGAAAACAATGACTGCCTGGACGAATCAATCGAAAGAGAAGTTTTAGCCAACCGAAAAGTAAGTATCATCGACGTATTGACACGCAAAAAGTTCACTAATTAATAACAAATAAATTACACGATTTTATTTTATATCTTTTTTAATATTTAGTCAACACGATATTAATATTAGACTTTATTGTAATAATAGCTAACTAACCTATAATGATGACCAATTCGAGAGACCAAGTGTTATCATCGACTTCTTGTTGACAAGTTATGTCGCTCTGGCTGATAGTCAATTTTGAAATTAAGGGCAAGTTTTACGTTACTAGTTAAAACAATGTTTGTTTAAAAGGGATCCTGCTTGATATTGATGGCTGTTTTCACAGTACTCGCGCCACCACTTAAACATTTGAAACAACTATGCTATTGTCTCAGTTCCGATTAACAATGAAAACTATCAGACCATTTATCAAGAGTTGGACTATCACGTACGGTCGTGGAGCGATCATTATTGTGTGATTATGCTTTTGGAACATTGCTGCTCCATCCTTTTCTATATTGCGAGGGGGCCACCTTGAGTACCTATCAAAAAAATTACCCCTATTACTGGAATTTACAAATGCAACCTAATACGACATTTTACCTGAAACTTGAAAGCTGATTTAAGTCTCAAAGTCCTGTTGTTATAAGCCTTTTTAGCCAAAAAATAAACGCAAGGATTCCTCACGTTGTATACTCTAGGCGTCTAAACCAAGATACAAAGGAGCCCTTGCGCTGTGAGTATTATAGAACATAATCGGGATAAAATGAGCCTTCAAAATACAATTTGTGATTTTCTTGCGATTTGCCACTTTTCTGGTCTGACACGGATGGTTAACTATCACCGCCATACCCAGGTTTCGTTCAAGGAGATTGTTGAGTGGCTCATTAAGGTTAAGTTTTTGGGTCGTTCGCTTTATCGGGCGCCAGAAACGTCTGCTTTTACCAGTCGCACTGCACGCAACGTGCTGAATGATGCACGGATCAACTGGCAACGATTGATCTGTTTACTGGCAAAAGCACTCATCAAGTATCTGAAACCATTTATCGATCATCGTCGTCGCTTTGCTTTCATTCTTGATGACACGCTGTTTTCTCGCATTTTCTCAACCAAGACCGAGCTGTTGGCACGAGTGTTCGATCATGATAAACATTGCTATCTCAACGGTTTTCGGGCACTGACTTTAGCATGGAGCGATGGCAACACGTTGTTTATTGTTAACTTCGCCTTAATGTCCAGCAAAAACAAGCAACATCGAATTGGCTCAAGCCAAAACCGATGATCAGTGTTCCATCGCTGGAAAACGGCGCTATCAAGCACAACAAAAGATGACCGATGTTGCCATAGCGTTGGTTCACCAAGCACTAAAGGTTGGCGTGGAGGCCAAGTATGCGTTGTTTGACAGTTGGTTTAGCTCACCCCTCATGTTCTGGCGATTGTCCAAACTTGGTTTAACTGGTATTGGCATGATCAAGCGATCCAAGAAAGTTTACTACCAGTATCGTCACCGACATGAGACTGTCAAAAGCCTCTATGACCGGTTGCGTCGTGCGCATCGCCGGCAGCGGAACCATTATTTGTATAGCGTGATCGTCCAGGCGCATGTCGAGACTGATCAGCACACCCAGGAGTTTCCCTTGAAACTGGTTTACGTCACCAATCGTAAGCACAATGGCACCTACTTAGTCTTAGCGACCACAGATACCAGTTTGACACCGGATGAAATTGTGCAGCTTTACGGTCGGCGTTGGCAGATCGAAGGTTACTTCAAAGTGGCCAAACAATATCTGCGTTTAGAGCGGTCACAGATTCAAAACTATGACGGGCTCTGTGGCCATTTAGCGATGGTCATGACCTTATGATTTACTGGCTTGGCGGCAACGTCAAAACGAAGACGAACGCACGCTGGGAGATCTCTTTTTCACGATGAACGCCGCCTTGCCGGATATTGCGGTCGCCCAATCCATTAGTTGGTTGATTGAAGCTTTGGCAAAACTAGGACGTGACCTTATTGACGTTTCTGAAAAAGCTATAAATAACGCTATTGACCGCTTCTTTACCTTTTTACCCAAGGCCCTAGTTGATTCGTAAGCAGTCAATAACAGCACACTTTTTAGACAACACAAATCACCTGTAGAATGACCTTGTCATCGTTCTACAGGTGATTTGTGTCTTTCAGTCCGCATCTAGATCAATATTCCACGGCAAATAAGCCTGATACTGGAGGATAAAAAATCCCTTAACAGTCTGAGCAAATCAGGTTGTTAAGGCAATTTGGAACTTTCAAGTTTCATTTACGCAAAAAAGTGGTGCAAGAAACGAGTCAACGTCTCTCACACCACTCTCTTTAGTTGCGTCAAAGCTTAGTCATGTAACGATGCTTTAAAGCACTCGTCATTCATCTTTACTTCGATGCTTTATCATCCTTGCGACGTCTGGTTCCTGCAAGGCCAAACAATCCCGTTAGACTAGCTACGAGTAAACCGAGAACAGGAGCGTCTGGATCGCTTGCCTCACCAGTTTGTGGCAACGTGTGTCTGCCACTATTACCGTTTTCCGATGATGAGCCCGTCTGACCCGTTGTGCCAGCGGTTGATGGTAATGTGTTGCTGCCACCATTGCCAGTTCCTGATGATGAGCCACCCGCACTCGCTGACGAGTTGTTAGAACTCCCACCGTTATCACCGGCACCAGCGGCACTCGAGGATGAGCTTGAAGCCGCACTTGATGACGAACCTGAGGCTGAACTACTACCACCATTGCCAGATGCACTGGATGCTGAGCTTGATGATGAACCATTGCCGCCGGTATCTGGTAATACGTGATGGCTTGCGGCTGAGCTTGCGGCAGCACTCGCAGCGCTGCTTGCAGTGCTTGCAGCACTGGATGCAATCGAACTGTAGGAACTAGCAGCACTGGCCGCATTCGAAGCTACCGATGCATCGGAAGCCGCTGCACTGGCCGCATCGCTTGCAGCACTTTCAGCACTCGATGCTGCGCTAGCAGCTGAGCTTGCTGCATTGGAATAACTGCTTGCTGCACTATCGTCACCGGACTGGGCAGCACTAGATGCAGCACTGGCGGCACTGCTTGCGATACTTGCAGCACTGCTTGCCATTGAGGCAGCGCTAGAAGCGATGCTTGCTTGATGGTTTGCATCACTTGCAGCAGACGAAGCAATCGACGAC
>NZ_MSSM01000008.1 GCF_004123795.1 Lacticaseibacillus chiayiensis
CAAGCTGCTTGATTCGAGCTTGAACCGTATCAATTGGCAGCTTGACTTGTTTTAATTGCCAGAGTTCTTTACCAATCGCCACCATCTCGTTATAGACGAATCGACTGGCATCGCTGTTAAGCTTAATCAATTGCTTTTGGTGGTCACTTGGGTAGATGCGAACCCTCAAGCCATAATGATATTCTAATTGTGCCATTGACTTAATTTAATCTCACCTCTTTTCCTGCTATAATGGTATTGTAGCATTTGACAATGACTACAACAATTGAGGTGATTTTATGACTCAAGAAAAAATCCAAGACGCGGTTTATACCAGACGTTATATCTATAATTTTCATTACCATTTGATCTGGGTAACGAAATATCGCCATCAAACTTTTGTAACTAAGGAACTGTCAGACGAAATGAAGGTCATTTTGCAAGGGATTGCCGATGCTAATGAGATTGTGATCGAAAAAATGGAAGTCATGCCCGATCATGTCCATGTATTGATCAGTTTTCCGCCTAGCAAGGCACCAACCAGTGCCATCAAAGCGCTCAAGGGCAGAAGTGCCTTTATCTTTCTCAAACGGCATCCGGAAATTCGCGATTCTCAAGATTGGGGTGGACATTTATGGTCACCCAGCTACTACATGAGTACACTTGGCAACATGAGCAAGGACGTCGTTGAGAATTACATCAACAACCAAAAGTACACCGAACTGAAAAAGCGCCCTAAACAGCGTTGAGAGGGCCTATCCATCCCATGACTAAAGTCACGGGATTTCCGGCCAGTCATAATTAAAAACATGACATGTTAAAAGCGAGAAAAAAACTTCTCGGCTAGTATTTGCAGATTTTGCAAAAAGCTAGTTGAGAAGTTTTTTGTCTGATAAAATCACATTTTTAGAAATAAGCCTGTGCGAACAACTTAGCTGCTAACACAAAGGCTAAAATCGCAATGATGACGCGCAGCAACTGGACTGGCAGGCGGCGGGCGATGATGGGGCCGATGTAGCCGCCGATGAAAAGACCGATGCCGAGTGGGATGACCATGAGCCATTCGATTTTGGTGGTGAAGGCGTAGATGACAGTGGCGATGCCGTTAGCCGCAAAGCCGGTCAGATTTTTCATTGAATTGGAAACGATGAAAGGCTGATCGACCGTCAGTGTTAAGGTGGCGAGCATCACAACCCCGGCAGCAGCGCCGAAGTAGCCGCCATAAGCGCCGGTTAGGAAAATAACAATCGTTTGAGCAGCTTCCTGACCAAACGTCAAGCAGCGCGCCCGTTCACTCGGATCATGTTCCTGCGTGGGCAGCTTGCCGCTGAACAACAGTAACAGACCCGCAGCAATGATGAAGAATGGCACGATTTTTTCAAAAGTCGATGCAGGCGCAATCAGCAACAAGGCGCTGCCGAAAATACTGCCGAGCGAAACCAACAGGATGAGACGCCAAAGAAATTTGCCGTGTCCGTGCAATTCAGGCAGGGATGAAACGGCTGAGCCGACACCGGTGAACACCAGAGCGGCGGTATTGGTGACATTGGCAACCACCGGCGGCACCCCTATGGCCAGCAGCGCCGGATAAGAAACCAGTGAAGCCAGCCCAGCCAGCGTAGCCGTCAAGCCAGCACCGATGCCGGCAATGAGTAGAAAAATAAAAATTGCGAGAGTCATGAATCCTCCTCCAAAAGAATGAGCGTGAGCAGGAGCGCTTAGAAATCGGAGTGTAAGTGGCCTCAAGCTAAATGACTGGGCTTTGGCCATTTAGGCTTGAGGTTCTTACACGTAGATTTCTGCGACTGCGAACGCGTTAAAGTGAATGAGCGTGAACGAATGGATATAGTTTTATTTTATACGCAAACCAACAATCATTGTGAGTCATAACCCACAGAACTACCGAAACAGAAGGCTACACCATGTGTGCATGCCACCAACTACTTTGGCGACAAAGCCTTAATTGTGGCCGAAATACTGTGATTCACAGTCTCGGCGTCTAGCGGCTGATTGAAGTATAAAAATCCCAGAATCAAGCCGCTGGTAGTCGACCAGATGGCTCTTAAGATATCTTCAAACGGCCAGTCGACCAATACCCCCCGCTGTTTCAGAACAGTTAAATCATGCGTCATGGTTTGCCAATACTGGGCCGTGAAGTTATTAATGACCCGTTTGCGAACCTGCGTGTCATTTAACAATTCCGATAACACAATTTTGATAATTTGCGCATTCGACTGTAAAAAAGTAATACGGTCCTGGATCAAAACGGTTAAAAAAGTTTCCAATGACATGTAATCCTGATTCAACCGGGACTTAATGAAGTCATCCAGTTCGGCTGGGAACATCTGGTCGAGTACCGGTGTAATGATGGCGTTTAGAAGACCGCGTTTATTGGTGAAACGACTGTAGATATTACCTTCCGCGACCCCGGCCCGCGCGGCGATTTCCTTCGTGCTCGTTGCGGCGTACCCCTTCTCGGCAAACACATCAATGGCGGCAATGATAATCAGTTTCTGTTTAGCCGTGAAATCATTAAATAATTGCGCTTGATGCAACATGTCATCAGTTGAATTGGCCATTTACCAGGATCCCTTCTTAAAGTGGATTAAGTGAAAACTTAAAGTCTGCAGTGTGGTCTTATTATAGCACGCGATGAGCGCCGTCAGTAGAAGCTTTAGGCAATAAGTTAAGTTAGCCTAACCTTTTTCTTGACCTTACTTGGGAAGGGTGTATATTTATGTCGGACAGTGTTGAGTGATAACTCAATATAGACCCAAATTTCAAACCAATGGAAAGAGGGCTTTATATTATGGAAACTGAAGAAAAGAATCCAAAACGTGAGCGAATCATTCACTTTGAGGACACGCCAAGTAAAAGTTTAGATGAAGTTAACGGCAGCGTTGAAGTGCCCCACAATGCCGGTTTTTGGCGGACACTAGCCGCTTACACCGGGCCGGGCATTCTGGTTGCCGTGGGGTACATGGATCCCGGTAACTGGATCACCAGTATTGCGGGTGGGGCTTCATTCAAGTACTCATTGCTTTCGGTTATCTTGATCTCCAGCTTGATCGCGATGTTGCTACAGGCAATGGCGGCAAGACTGGGTATTGTGACCGGTAAGGACCTGGCGCAGATGACGCGCGAGCATACCAGTCGCACAATGGGCGCTTTCCTGTGGATCATTACCGAGTTAGCGATTATGGCGACAGATGTAGCCGAGATTATCGGTTCAGCCATTGCCCTAAAGCTGCTGTTCAATATGCCGCTGATTGTCGGCATTATCATTACCACCGCCGATGTTTTGATCCTACTGTTACTCATGCGCCTCGGTTTTCGAAAAATTGAAGCGGTGGTGGCTACTTTAGTTCTCGTCATTCTGCTTGTTTTCGCCTATGAAGTCATTTTGGCGCAACCTAACGTGCCGGAATTGTTAAAAGGCTACGTGCCACACGCCGATATTGTCACCAATAAATCCATGTTGTACCTTTCATTAGGGATTGTGGGCGCAACGGTTATGCCGCATGATCTTTTCCTTGGATCATCGATTTCCCAGACGCGTAAAATCGATCGCAGCAAACGCGACGATGTCAAAAAGGCGATTAAGTTTTCAACGATTGATTCCAACATCCAACTGACGATGGCGTTTATTGTCAACTCGTTACTCTTAATTCTCGGAGCGGCGCTATTTTTCGGTACCAACAGTTCGTTAGGCCGCTTCGTTGATCTTTTCAATGCATTAAGCAACTCACAAATTGTCGGCGCCATTGCCAGCCCGATGCTTTCTATGTTGTTTGCGGTCGCGCTACTGGCATCCGGTCAAAGTTCAACCATCACCGGAACACTAGCCGGCCAGATTATTATGGAAGGTTTCATCCATCTGAAAATGCCGCTTTGGGCGCAACGGATTCTGACGCGGCTCATGTCCGTCACGCCGGTGCTGATTTTCGCTATTTATTATCACGGCAACGAGGCCAAGATTGAGGGACTGCTGACGTTCTCGCAGGTTTTCCTAAGCGTCGCGCTACCGTTTGCGGTCATTCCGTTGGTGCGTTACACCAGCGACAAAAAGATCATGGGTGAATTTGCCAATCACGCTTGGGTCAAATGGCTGGCTTGGTTCATTAGTGCGGTGCTTATTATCTTAAACCTTTACTTGATTGCGCAGACGTTGGGCTTTGTTAAATAAATATGGAAGCATGCAAAAAAAGGCCGCTGGGCGGGGCTTTCGTCCAGTGGCCTTCTGAATAAACTAGAAAGCGCATGATGGTGAGTATCGAGACTGTGATACGATTGAGCGAGAGAACAAGTAAAAGAGGAGGATAATTGCATGACAATCCAAGAAAAAATGCACAACGGCGCACTGTACCAGCCGATGGATGCGAATCTGCAAGAAGAACAACTGGCCGACATTGACAAAGTGGCCGTTTATAACCGCATTCCGGCGACCCATCAGGAAGAACGTTTCGCCCAGCTTAAGAAGATGTTTGCTGAAATCGGTGAAAGAAGTTACGTTGAAGCGCCTTTTTATTCTAACTTTGGTGGGGCCCATGTTCATTTTGGCAGTGGTATTTATGCAAACTTTAATTTAACGTTGGTCGATGATACGCATATTTATGTGGGTGATCGAACCATGTTTGGTCCCAACGTAACCTTGGTAACCGCCACACACCCGATTGATCCGAGCCTGCGTGAACAGGGTTACCAATACAATAAACCGATTCATGTCGGCCGGAATTGCTGGTTTGGCGCGAATGTCACGGTTATGCCCGGTGTGACAATCGGCGATAACAGTGTCATTGGTGCCGGTAGTTTAGTCACACACGACATTCCAGCCAATGTTGTGGCATTTGGCTCACCATGCCGGGTTGTTCGTGCGATTACGGATGACGATCGGAAGACTTACGATCATGGGAAGCCAATTGATAAGGATTTACTTTGAATGAACCCTTATCAAAATGAAGGTTGGAAGTACCTTGATATCAAGCCTTCCTACATTTACTGTAGCTTTCTGACTCACATTCCCATCGTCATCAAACTAATAGTGAATCATCAATGATTTAGATCATGAGAACATCATTTCTTTCGCCTTCTATCTCGGCGCAAGGAATGAGTTCTCATGATCTTTTTTCTAGGCACTTCCGTTTCGGTGCAGTTGACACCTCAAGGATCTAGGAGTATTTTCTCATTAATATCAAATTTTCTAATTTGTTAAACATAAATCCTAGAATTCGGATGTATTTTCTGACTAAGGTATGACCGCTATGTGTCAAAGAAGCAACTGGTGCTACATATTTTCCAAATTTGTCGCTAAATATCGACTCAAATTTGTCGTGATCTTATTGAGCCTTTGTTTAGTTGAGAGCGTGTATGTTGCGGGGATATCGCTTTTACCTTCACTGGCGGTTGTCCTTATCCAAGCGAAAAACTTAAAGCTGGCTATGGTGATTTTGACCATTTTGCTCGCTGGGGTCGGTGTGTATGCTATCAGAATCTTTGATTTATTTTTGCAACAACGCCTGACATTGCTTACGTTTGATTTTCGGTTTGATTATGTTCCGGTTTTCTCTGAGCATATTTTCGGCTGGCAGCAAAGTTTGATTGATTCAGTTGAAGGAAAAACGGTGATTGATCAAGGCTACGAGGCGATTTACAATGGGCAGAATGTTGGCATTGGCGCGATTATTGCCCAAACAGTGACGCTGATTCGGACAGGTTGCCAAATTGTCGTGTTGCTTTGCATGATGGGTTTTTTGAGTATTTGGCCGGCTGCGATTGTCTTGGGATTGAATCTTTTACAGTACGGTTTTCAACGCATTGGCAATCAGTGGTATTTTAAGCATAAAAAGGAACAAAATCGGATCACCAGTTATCAAAGTTATTTTGTGCGAACGTTGATGAAACGCTCGACGGGTAAAGACATTCGCTTATTTTCAATGTTCGATCTTTTTCATCACCATTTCATGGATTTGATCCAAAAGTTGGTGACATGGCAACGACATTACTCAAATCTTTCATTGGTCATTAACCTGGGACAACGGCTTGTGAATATTATCGGATTGGCTTTGTCGCTTTTAATTCTGATCGCGCTTCAAAACGTTTCAGTGGCTGCGCTGCTTTTTGCGATCAGTGCGATCCAAACACTCAACTTGAATTTTGGCAATTTTAGAGATGCCTACGTTAAGGTTGGCAAGAATTTAGTGTTTGTTGATAATTTTCGGAAATTTATGGCTTTCCCGTATCGACAAGACCAAGATTCAATTGAAAATAAGGTAAGTGGTTCTGGGAAAATAGAGGTTCGGGATCTTGCTTATGCCGTGAACGGGGTTTCACTTGTACATGATATCAATTTTTCAGTGAAGCGAGGCGAGAAAGTCGCGCTTGTCGGTGAGAATGGCGCTGGCAAGTCGACGCTGATTAAACTGCTTTGCGGTTTATATACGCCGAGCTCAGGATCGGTGTCGATTGATGGCCAAAACATCGCAACTTGGGCGCCAGCAACCATGCGCCAGCGAGTTGCAGTTGAATTTCAGGATGACGTGATCCTGCATTTTACGATTGCAGAAAATGTGGCTTGTACGACACCGCAACAGATTGATACAGCGCGCGTTGAAGCAGTGCTTGATGAAGTTGGGTTGGAAGATTTTGTCGCCGGTCTGCCTAGTGGGATTCAGACATTCATTGGCAATGAGTTGAATGAAAATGGTATTCAACTTTCAGGAGGGCAAAAGGACAAAATACTTTTTGCTAGGGTTCTTTATCGTCAGGCTAATATTAATATCCTCGATGAGCCAACCGCGGCGCTTGATCCGATTAGTGAAAAGCAGTTTTATGCGCTGGTTGACGAGAAGCTGGATCAGAAAACAACGATCATCGTGACGCATCGGCTGGGGGCTTTGGCAACTGACGATGTCAAGATTCTGGTCATGAAAGATGGCACCGTTATCGCCGCTGGCAGTCATCGCTGGCTTTTAGCCAACTGTGATTACTATCGCAAACTTTGGTCGGCACAGAGGTCATTGTATGTTGGGGGTGACCGCCATGAAGCATCGTAGAGCAGAAATTCAGCACGCGGTCAAAACGGTCCGCTTTATTTATCGTTTCGGGAAAAGCTTATTCGGTTTAACGCTGCTGATAAGTATCTTGAATGCGATTGCGCCACTGATTGTGATTTTGGGAAACACGCAGGTATTAAATCAGATTTTATCCCATCAGTCACAGTCAATGATGAAGATCATTTTGTACTTTTATAGTGCTGCAGGTATGGCTTATGTTGGCGCCGCTATTTTACAGCGGTTTTTGGACATTGCTTCGGTTCGCGCGAATGAGCGATTGAAGACGGCGATCTATGAGGCGTGGGAAAAGGTTGATTTTCAGCAACTTGAGACACAAGGGTATTTTTCAAAGATGATGAAAAGTGAGGCTTCGTTTCGTTACTCAGGCGGTATCCCGGCTTTCTTTACTCAATTTCAAAATCTTATCCAGAGCTTAGTGACGATAGCGGCGGGTTTGGGCCTGATCGGGTGGATTGTCATCGTAGGTGTTACAAATAGCGGCAGGTTGGCGATCGCCATTTTCATGTCCTTGTTGCTGATCATGCTGGGTGAGTCTGGTCTGATCCTGATCTATCAAAAATTGACGCACTCGAATATCAGGCTCTTTAAGTATTTAATGGACTTGGAACGTAAGATGAACTATTTTCTGATGAATATTGTCAATTCGTATGAGAATATCAAGGCCATTAAAATGTGGGGCCTGCGCGAACCGATTCAAAGTCGGTATCGGACCACCTGGAAAAGTGAAAAAAGTGCCAATCACAAGTTGATTATCAACGACAGCCTGTCGCAAATTGTGACAGCGATCATGGCTTCTTTTGCAACACTCGTGTTGTTCATCCTGGTTGTTTTTAAGATAAAAGAAGGCTTGTTACCGATTGGCCAGTTGAATACTTTGTTTGGCAGTGTTGTGCAGATGACGAGTGCCGTGAGCGTGATAGTTGCGACTTGGCAGCAGTTTCTTCGTTTTCAGAATCAAATGCAGTATGCTAGCGATATTTTACCGTCAGAAAAGCCTACCGCTTCATCCGACCGTACCACACTCCCGCTACAGACGAAGAATGTGATTGAATTTGTTCATGTTTCGTTTGCCTATGCAGATGGTCCCGAGGTGTTGCACGATATTTCCTTAAAACTTGATTTGCAAGGCGTGACGGCATTAGTTGGCGTGAACGGGAGCGGGAAGAGCACCTTGGTCAAATTGTTGTTGGGATTGTATCGGCCGACGAAAGGGAAAGTTCTGTTCAGTGGTCAGGATATTTCTAAGTTTACGCAAGCAGACTACTTTTCGTTGTTTAAAGTCGTGTTTCAGGACTACGCTATTTTTGATTTCTCGATTGCCCAGAACATTTCGGCGAGTGTGGATCAGGATCCAGCACGCTTGCGTGACGTCATGATGAACAATGGCATTGCCGAGTGGGCTGATCGCCTGCCGAATCGCGAAAAAACGGCGATTGGCACCTATAGTCAGGAGGATTTTCAACCAAGCGGCGGTCAGCGGCAGCAAATGGCCGTTGCCAGAGCGCAATACAAACATGGTATTTACCAGATTCTGGATGAACCTTCAGCCGCCATGGATCCGATCAAAGAGCTGCGACTGTTTTCAAAAATCAAGCAGGTTTCTCAAGATACGCCGTCACTTTTTATTACCCACAGAATCGGCGCGGTGACATTGGCCAACAAAATTATTCTGTTGCGTGATGGACGGATTGAAGGCATTGGCACGAAAAGTTCACTACTTCGCCAATCAGCTTATTTTCGGGAATTGTGGCATAGCCAAGCTGATATGTATGCATTTGATGCTCATTTGGATGAAGCTGGAGAGTAACGCAACTTTTTGAAAATTCTCACCGCAACCAGTGCTATCATAAAATTAATTGAAAGGAAGCGGGTCTATGAATCAGTTTGTGAACCATTCGAGTTGTACCGCGTTGCTGGTTGGCAAGAAAGCGTCGGTTGACGGGTCGACCATGATTGCGCGTAATGAAGATGCAGCTGGCGGAATTAATCCTAAGCGTTTTATTGTCGTGAAGCCAGATGAGCAGCCGCAACGGTATGTGTCGACGTTTAACGGGTTTCAGTTGGATTTGCCGCAGTCGCCATTGCAGTATACCTGTACGCCGGTAGCTGATACGAGCGATGGTACATGGGGCGAGGCTGGCATCAATAGCGAGAATGTGGCGATGAGCGCGACTGAGACCGAGTTTTCGAATACCACGATGCTGGGACTGGATCCGCTTGAGCTGGACGGTATTGGGGAAGAAGCCATGCTGACAGTGGTGTTGCCATACATTCACAGTGCGCGTGAAGGCGTGCAGCGTCTGGGTGAGCTAGTGACCAAGTATGGCACTTGTGAGAGTAACGGCATTGCTTTTTCCGATGCGAATGAGATTTGGTATTTTGAAACGGTTGGCGGCCATCATTGGGCGGCGGAACGTATTCCTGATGACAGTTATGTGCTGGCGCCGAATCAGACTGGGATTCAGGAAATTGATTTTAATGAACCGGAACATTTTCAATATAGTGCGGATCTCAAAGACTTTGCCGATCGCTATCACTTGAATAAGGCTAAGGAAGGTTTCAATTTCCGCGATATTTTCGGGGAAGATACTCAGGCCGATCACTACTACAATACGCCGCGAGTCTGGTATGCCCAGAAAATGCTGAATCCGGAAGTTGAGCAGGATCCTGAAAGTCGCACGATGCCGTTTAGTCGCGTGCCTAGTCACCTGATTTCGGTGGAGGATGTGGCGATGGTATTGAGCAGTCACTATCAAGCCACCGAGTTTGATCCGTACGGGCAGGCAGGCACACCGGAGACTCGCAAGCGGTATCGGCCGATTGGCATGAATCGGAATCAGGAGATGCACATCCTGCAAATTCGTCCGAACATGCCAAAAGCGCACGCGGCGATTCATTGGCTTGCGGAAGGCGTTAACATTTTCAACACGCCGGTTCCGTTCTTTGCCAATTGCACGACCACGCCGGATAACTTCCAGTACACGCCAACGGATAAAAGTTCGACGGCCAGCTTTTATTGGCTCAACAAACTGATTGCGATGATTGCCGATCCGCTATTCGCCGAACATAATTGGGATGCCGAAGTGGCGGTTTCAGAAAGCCGCAAATTTGGGTTCGCGGCCGGGCGTGCGGCAGTGGCGAAGGGCGATGCGGGTTTTTCTGACGTGAAACCGGAAGACCTGCCAGCTTGGCACGACGAATTGAATGCCGAAACCGCAGCAACCATCACGAATGATTTACAATACTTACTGCATCAATTGGTTTGCATTCGGGCCGAAAAAATGACGCCGACGTTTGAAAAAGGCGGCGAGTTATAAAAAAGAATTACTGTTGCTGTGGATGCGCGTCAAACACCGCCATCGTGAAAAAGAACGCCCAGTTGCGCTGATGACTTCTCTTCAGTGTGGTTGGGCGTTTATAATGGTCAAGAAGATGTTTCGGAATAGGATAACAGGTAGAAAGAAGGTCAGCTCATTAAAAATACAAAAACAGAACGCTGGATTGGTTTGGTTGTCGGACTTGTGCTGAATGCTGCTGGAAACGGGCTTTGTATTGTCGGCGCGATGGGTAGCGGGCTGTGGACGGCAGCGGCGATTAATCTAAATAACTGGCAAGGCTGGAATATCGGCGCCGTGTTGTTTACGTTCGGGGTACTTAACGCTTTAACCAACTTAATTCTCATCCACCATTGGGACTGGCCACGCTTGATCGGCGAAATCATTTATACACTTTTTTTTAGCTATTTTGTCAATGTCTTTACTTGGCTTTTCACCTGGCTCGGCCTTGGCAACTGGTCGGTGCTCGCCCGAATCTTTGTTTCCTGTTTCGGGGTTT
The DNA here is from genome assembly GCF_004123795.1 of Lacticaseibacillus chiayiensis. Taxonomy (GTDB): domain Bacteria; phylum Bacillota; class Bacilli; order Lactobacillales; family Lactobacillaceae; genus Lacticaseibacillus; species Lacticaseibacillus chiayiensis. Next base: position 10,887 of record NZ_MSSM01000008.1, read on the forward strand.
TCTGCTTTTGCGTTGCGATTTCACTTTATCAACGCGCTAACATCATCATGCATCCAAACGATGACACCACCAATATTTTGCGATTCCTGTATTTCAAAGGCAATGCCACCGCGTCACAGATTACCGATTTCATTCCGCCGATTATCGTGGCGATTGTTGCCTGGATTGCGACTGGTAAACTACTGGGGATTAACGTTGCAACGGTGTTCTCGTTTCTAGGCAATGGCATTATCATTTCGTGGGCCGATCAACATGTTTGGCCGCAGTTGAAACATAACTTTAAAGTGACGCCTCGAGAACAGGCGTGACAGCTTCGTTGACGACTCATACGAACTGCACCCTCAGTTTTTTCATTAGATTTTGGTTGCAACCTTCTTAGTAAATAGTACACTAACATTAATGTACTAATGACGGAGGGACCAAGATGAATGATGAGCTGACGATTCGCAGTGGCATCCATGATGTCATGCCGACAGTGTTTGGCTATATTACGGTGGGGATGGCTTATGGGATTGTGGCAAAAACCGGCCACTTGTCGCTGCTGATGATCGGGCTCATGTCGCTGATTGTGTACGCAGGATCGGTGCAATTCGTGTTGGTGAGTATGTTGGCCGCGGGCAGTCCGGTTGGCGCCATGGTGATTTCGACGGCTTTGATCAACGCGCGGATGAGTCTGATGTCCATGACCGTGGCGCCATATTTAAAAGATGAATCGATGACCCAAAATGTGCTGATCGGGACGTTGTTGACGGATGAAAGCTTTGCGCTATCGATGAATAAGCTTAATTACACCGACCACCATTTGAATGCACCGTGGTTCCACACGGTCAATGTTGGAGCTTACTTAGTGTGGTTTGTCGCCAGTCTTTTAGGTGCCGTCATCGGCGGGATGATTCCCAATCCGGACAACTTCGGCTTGGACTTTGCCGTTGTTGCGATGTTCATCGGTCTGCTTTACCTGCAGATGATTACAGATCGGTCAAAACCCTTTTTGCGGCATTTGAGCGTGGCCGGTGTCGTCGCCGCTGCGATGGTAGTGCTGGTGCGCTACTTGCCCGGAACCACAGCGATTATTGTCGCTACGGTCATTGGCTGCTTGTTTGGAATGGGGGTAGAACATCATGCAAAATCCTGATACGCTAATCGCAATTCTGAGCTGCGGCTTAGCGACTTGGCTCTTGCGGGTCGTGCCGATCGTCTTGGTCAAACGCATGACGATCCCAGCGTGGCTACTGCACTTCTTGAACTTTGTCCCAGTTGCCATCCTCTCAGCTATTTTTGTCGAGAATCTATTAGTCATTCACGTCGGTCACTGGCCTAGCGTCAACTGGCCCAATTTATTCGCATCACTGCCAGCGATCGGCATTGCCATTATCACAAAAAGTTTATTCGCGGTCGTTGTCGCCGGCGTGGCTTCTATGGCAGTCTTGCGGTTGTTGGGATGGGCGTAAATTGCGCAAGTAAGTCCAGAACCTCATTCAATATTATTTCTTTAAGGGCGGATGAATAGTCCGCTTTTTATTTGCGCATGAATAATTAGTTGAAGGATTTAATCTATAGTGCCAAGGCGGAGCAATCGGAGGCGGGGACGGGCTCAGGGGTGCCTGCCCATCCCTCTAGCTTCGCGGTCGCCATCCCTAGGCCTCGCCGGAGATTGCGGAGTTTGGCACGGCCCAGAACATGTACGTACCCTCCTAAGTATTTTTAGTAAAAACGACACATTTTCTTTTATTAAATTAAACCAAACCCAACAAATCTCATATATCAGAAATTTCAGACCCAAACAAAATAGCCATTGACAAGTTTTACTAAAATAAGTACACTACAAGGTGAAAGCGATTTCAGAAAACGCACTTGTAAACCTTGAAATGGAGGCTTTTTGCATGGAGACATCGTTGTTGTACCCAGTGACAAATGATCAGCGCACTGATCAGAAGCTGGATGGACTTTGGCGATTTAAGTTCGATGAAACGAAACAAGGCGCGAAGGCTGGCTGGGAGACTGGCTTTCACGATGGCGTTTCGATGCCGGTTCCGGCTAGTTTCAATGACTTCTTTACCGATAAAGATAGCCGCGAATATACCGGTGACTTCTGGTACAGCCGCAAGTTCTTTGTTCCGTCTGCGGCTAAAGGCAAGGCGCTTTTTCTGCGGTTTGATGCCGTGACCCATCGTGCCACGATTTTTGTAAACGGCAAAGAATTTCGCTCGCATGAAGGCGGCTTTTTGCCATTCGCCGCGGATATCAGTTCTGCTGTCCATTATGGTGCCGAAAATACTGTGGTGGTCAAAGGCAACAACGAATTGTCCCGGGAAGCATTACCAGCCGGTGACACCATCACGTTGCGGAATGGGAAGAAAATGGTTCGCCCGTTCTTTGACTTCTATAATTACTCCGGTTTAAATCGCTCGGTTCATTTACTGACGCTGCCACAAGAGCGGGTGTTGGATTACACTACCACTTTTGAATTGAACGGTCAGGATGCAACCGTCAACTATACAGTAACGACCAACGGGGATGCCCCTGTCACAGTTAGCTTGGCAGATGCTGACGGTCAGGTTGTTGCAACCGCTCAAGGCAAAGAAGGCGCTTTGCAAGTTAAGAACGCCCATCTTTGGCAGGTGCGCAATGCCTATCTTTACACCTTGACCATTCAGGTTGGTGATGATGCCGAGACGCCGGTTGATACTTATACGGATCGCATTGGCATTCGGACGATCCGCATTTCCGGTACGAATATTTTGGTCAACGACAAGCCAATCTATCTGAAAGGCTTTGGCCGTCACGAAGATTCGCCATTTGCCGGCCGCGCGTTTGACCTGAACGTCGAAAAGAAGGATTTTGCCTTGATGAAGTGGATCGGCGCGAATTCCTTCCGTACCTCGCACTACCCATATGACGAGCAGGTTTACAAGATCGCTGATGAAGAAGGCTTCTTGCTGACAGATGAAGTGCCAGCGGTTGGTTTCAAAATGGCCGCGGCAGCTTTCCTCGGCGGGCTGAATCAATCCTTCTTCAAAGGGCCATGGCTCAAAAAGTTGCATGAACGCCACATTGATCAGATCCGCGATTTGGTCAAGCGCGATAAGAACCACCCATCTGTCTTGGCGTGGAGCCTCTTTAACGAACCGGACACGGTTGATGAAAATGCGGTCCCTTACTTCAAACAGATTTTTGACGAGTCCAAAGACCTTGATCCGCAAAGCCGGCCGCGCACCTTCACCTTAAGCGAAGACGACACCATCGAAACCTCCAAAGTGCTCGACTTCCCAGACTTTTACATGCTTAATCGCTATCCTGGCTGGTATCATTTTGGCGGCCACCAAATTTCCGATGGGGAAGCTGGCCTGCGCGACGAAATGGACAAGTGGCAAAAGGCGGGCGTCACGAAGCCGGTTGTCTTCACCGAGTTTGGCGCCGATACCGAAGCCGGTTTGCACAAGTTGCCAAGCGTGATGTGGACCGAAGAATATCAAGTCGAAGTGCTGAAAATGTTCAGCCGCGTCTTTGATGACTACGACTTTATCAAAGGCGAACAAGTCTGGAACCTTGCCGACTTCCAGACCGTTGAAGGCAATATGCGGGTTAACGGCAACAAGAAAGGCATTTTCACCCGCGACCGCCAGCCAAAGGAAGCTGCCTTCTTCTACCATGATCGCTGGAATAAGCTGCCGTTGGATTATAAAGCCAAGTAAGCTGTTTCTGAATCAAAGCAGCTGCTCAACTTAATTGCTAAAATGCATCCATCCAGTGTCAGACAATGGGTGCAGTTTAGCATGGCAATACCAAATGACTGTTTCTGCGAAGAAGCGGTTGTTTGGTATTTTTTTGTCTTGAAAAGACTCTCAGGCAGCTGATTCAAAAATTTTTCTAGTGGAAAAGCGCTTCATGTAGGGCCGCACCTTCAAGTTCGTCGGCAACCGATCAAACCACGCCAGCCAGCGAATCTTCATCTAGCTCGAACAAGAACAAGTATCCAAACACAGGCGAATCACAACTTTCACTGGCAGTTACTATAGCGGCGCTCGCGCTGCTTGCCGGTATTGGTGGTCTTGCTTGGTTCTTGCGTGAGAAAGGGAAGGCGAAACAGGAGTAGTATCAAGCGTTAAGAACGTAGCTGAAGTTGCAATAGCAATTTCATAGTATTTTAAAATGCCTCGCAGTCTGGATGTTTTCTGACTGCGGGGCATTTTTGGTGTTGTTCGTGACTGCTTTAAAGAAGGCAGATACAGTAGTTAACTTTTCCCGGTCAAACAGCTTTTCCTTGAATTGTTGCTATATACTGTGTATATTGAATGAACAAGGTATATAGAAACAAAATGAGGAGGTTGTTTATGACTGAAGGTAAAGGACTCGATGCATTGTTGGAGAAACATCATACCTTCGTCAGCGGCACAGCAACCCGTTACGGTGTTTCTTCGTCGATGCTTACCAATGCTATTAAAGATGGCCGAATTTCGCGTGAGGCGCGCGGCGTTTATGTTGAAGATGGTTATACATGGGATGATTTTGCAATTCTTTCGCAACGCTATAGCAGGGGCGTTTTTGCGCTTGAAACATCGTTGTATCTGTTTGGGTTGACTGATTTAATGCCAAATCGATTTGTCATGGCTTTTCCATATGGTTATCATCACTCACGATTAGAAGAGCATGGTATTGTGCCCATCTATTATGTCCCAAGTCGTTATTCACCAGGGATTGTCTCTGTCGAAACGTCCCATATGAATATTGTGCCAACTTACTCAGTGGAAAGAACGCTGCTCGATATCTGGGAACGTCCTGATGTTGCGCCATATACGCGTAATAAAGCCTTTAGAAACTATCTTGACGAATATGGGCAGGATAATAGGTCTTATGAAAAACTTGTTAAGCTTAAAGAGCAGCTGTATCCCCACAGCGATCTAACTAAACTTTTAGAGACACTTGCTTAATAAAACCAATCGTTTGGGGTTGTCAAATATAAAAAACATGCTTGTCAAAAAGCAATCGCTTCTTGGCAAGCATGTTTCATTTTCTGAACTTATTTAGTTATTGTACCTAAAGCTGTCGAATCAAAGACTACTTACCAGCCTTGATCTCATCCAACTTTGCCCGGTACTTCTTGGCTGTTGCTGTAACCCCTGCGTAGTCGCCGGTTTTGGCGGCTGCGGTGAGGTTGCTGCCGGCGCCGACTAAGCTAACGCCAGCATCGAACCAGGTTTCGAGGTTGTCGAGCGAAACGCCGCCGGTTGGCATGATGGCCAGCTGCGGGAATGGGCCGTGGAGTGCTTTGACCATGGCTGGGCCGGCAACACTGCCAGGGAAGACTTTGACCAAGTCGACACCGGCTTCGAGCGCGGTTTGAATCTCGGTTGGGGTGAAGCAGCCTGGGGTGTAAGGAATTGAGTAGAGGTTGCAGATTTTGGCAACGTCAGCGTTGAAGCTTGGGCTGACGATGAACTTGGCGCCGGCGATGATGGCCAGACGAGCTGTAGCCGGATCAAGAACGGTGCCAGCACCGATCAGCACGTCATCACGATCGGCGTACTTTTCGCTGAGTTCGTCGAGTGCCTTGTCTGCGTGCGGTACTGTGAAGGTCAGTTCGATTCCGGTCACACCGCCAGCAATCACGGCGTCAACCGTTTTAACAGCTTCATCGGCGTCATTGCCGCGAACAACAGCGACACAGCCGGTGTTCACTAACCGATTCAGGTAGTCATATTTTTGCATGTTTGTTTGTTCTCCTTAAACTTGTTTTGTAACAAAGAAATCACGTACTTAGTGAAGCATGAAAGAGGATAAAGCGTTTTTATGCTTTACCTATATCATTAAGACCCGTTTTCATAAACTTGTCAAGTTGTGATCGTGTTGGGTAGCCGGTGTTGTCGCCTGCTGACTGGATGGCCAAGGCACCGATAGCATTACCGCGGCTAGCTGCTTCAGCAGGGGAGCGGCCTTCGAGCAATGCACTGATGACACCAAGCGCAAAGCCGTCGCCTGCACCGACCGTGTCAACGATGTGCGTCGCTCGAAAACCTGGCGACAACTGACCCGGGACGTCACGGCCTAACAGATACGCGCCTTGTTTGCCGACTTTGACAATGACGAGTTGCGTCTGCGGGCTTTGGTCAAGGTAGAAGTGGGCGATGGTTTCTGGATCATCGCTACCCACCAAGATCTTACCCTCCGCCGCACCGGGCAGCACGATGGTTGCACTTTTGGCCAACTCGTTGATGGTCGTCGCCATAGTTTGTTGATCAGGCCACAGCGCCGGACGCAAATTGGGATCAAACGTGATCATGATGCGATTGGTGATGAGCCGCTTCATCAAGCGCTTCGTTGCCGCAAGCGTTGAAGCCGAAGCTGCCGGGAAAATGCCGGTAATGTGCGCCAGCTTGACGCCTGCCAGATCAATCCGGTCAATAGCAGCCGGATCAAAATGCGCTGCTGCCGATCCGGATCGCAAGTAGTAAGTGTTCGGATCACCGTGCGTGACGCGCGCTTTAAACTCGATGCCGGTCGGGTAACGCGAGGTCGTGGTGACATTGTCTGACCCGATCCCGGCTGCCGTGAGTTGCTGGCGAATGAAAATGCCGTTGGGGTCTTCGCCAAGATGCGTGATATATTCAACTGAATGGCCCAGCCGGCTTAAACCGACTGCGACATTCAACTCAGCACCGGCCAAGTATTTGGTAAAATGTTTAGCTGTTGCGAGAGGGACATCTGCTTCTTCAGCGGCGAAAACAACAAGTGGTTCACCGATTGTCAGGCATTCATTCACGTGTGATCGTACTCCTTTAAATGTTCAGTTCTTGTTATCGTAGAAACCAAAGTAGTTGCGGGCATTACTGTAGCTGATGTTCTTGACGATGCGGCCAAGTGTCTCCAAGTCATACGGAACACGGCCTTGTTCGACTAGCTCACCGTAGAAGTTGCACAATACCCGGCGGAAATATTCATGTCGCGGGTAGGACAGGAAGCTACGTGAGTCCGTCAGCATCCCCACAAAGTTCGGCAATAGACTTTGCTGGGCAAACGTCTGCAATTGCTGATGCATCCCCTCAGCCGTGTCATTGAACCACCAAGCAGCGCCTAGTTGCAGGTGTTGCTTATCACCTTGGCCAACAAAGCTTTGCAGCATGGTGATCAATGGCATCCAGTCATTTGGATTAAGCGAATAGAAAATGACTTTTGGCAATGGGCCGCGGGCATCCATCGCTTGGAAAAGATCACGAATTTCGCCGACCAGATCCGGCTGGCTGCCCATCGCATCAAATCCGGTATCCGGACCGATCTTCTTGAGATTTGGCAGGCTCAGACTACGAGCGACATTGGCATGGAATTGCATGGTCCAGTTGAATTCATGGTTCAGATCCATCAACATTTCGACTAAGCCGGTGATATATTGATCGTTTTCTTCATCACTGACCGGGCGATTTTCGATGCCTTTTTTGATGATGGCGTCGAGCGTTTCCTGGCTTGCCGGACGGAAGTGGAAGCTGTTGAGGCCGTGGTCTGAAAGGCGGCCGCCGTGTTGGGCGAAGAAAGTGAAGCGTTGTTTCATGGCTTTCTTCAAGGAAGCAAAGTCGGTAATCTCAACACCCGCTGCTTTGCCGAGGGTCTGCAGGTATTCACCATAAGCGTTTGCGCAGATCGCCATCAGCTTGTCCGGACGCATTGCTGGCAAGACTTTGAAGCCATTAGCGTCTTCATCTTGTGCGATCAATTCGTGATAGTGCAGGTCGCTTGCCGGATTGTCGGTGGTGCAGACGACTTCGACGTGACTGCGCCGAATCAGTGCCCGCGGCGTGAATTCGGGCGTTGCCAGTTTGGCATTAGTGAGATCCCATGCTTGTTTGGCCGTGTCGCGGCTCAAGACTATGTCGCTGTTGAAGAAACGGCGTAACTCAAGGTGAGTCCACTCAAACACTGGGTTGCCCCAAGCATTTTCCATGGTTTCGCACCATGCGACGAACTTCTTGTAATCATCGCCGTCGCCGGTAATCAGTTCTTCGGGAACACCATTGGCCCGCTCAAGCCGCCACTTGTAATGGTCACCGTAAGTACCTTCGTTTAACCAAATGCGGGTAATGTTTTTGAAGTTGCGGTTTTCGTAGATTTCCTGCGGGTTGAGGTGACAGTGAAAATCGATGATGGGCAAGTCAGCGGCATATTGATGAAATAGTTCCTTCGCCGGCTCGTTGGTTAACAGAAAATCATCGTCCAAAAAGGCCATTATTTTGCACTTCCTTTTTCTAATGCTTCCCAGAGGCCGTGCAGGTACATGATGCCTAACGCGCGGTCATACAAACCGTAACCCGGGCGACCATTTTCACCCCAGATGTTGCGACCGTGGTCTGGCCGGATGTAACCATCATAGTCTAAGTCGTGCAGGGCTTTCATAATTTCGTACATGTCCAGTGATCCGTCTTTAGAAAGGTGGTCGGATTCGTGAAAGTCGCCTTCCTTATTCATGAACTTGATGTTGCGAGCGTGAATGAACGGTGCCCGGTCTTTCTTGACGAATTCACGGATGATGGCAGGCACGTCATTGTCCGGATTTTCGCCCAATGAACCGGTGCAGATGGTAAATCCATTATAACGAGATTCATGCATGCCTTCAATGACACGCATGTCTTCGGCGTTCTTGTAAACCCGTGGCAGACCGAATAATTCGCGTGGCGGATCGTCGGGGTGCATCGCCATGCGGACGTCATACTTCTCGCAAGTTGGGATGATGGCGTCAAGGAAGTACTTCATGTTTTCGCGCAATTTGGCGGCATCAACATTTGCGTAGGCTTTAAACAGGCGTTCGATTTCGGCCAAACGTTCCGGTTCCCAACCAGGGAGAATATAGCCTTCGGAATTGTTGCGAACCGATTCGATGATGTCATGCGGATCGTCTTTCAGATACTGATGCTGGAAGGCCATGACGTTGCTGCCGTCTTTTAGCTGATAGTGAAGGTTGGTCCGCAACCAGTCGAAGATCGGCATGAAGTTGTAGCAAATGACTTTGATGCCGTATTCAGACAGATTTTTAATGGTTTCTTTGTAGTTTTCGATGTACTTGTCGCGAGATGGCAGGCCAATCTTGATATCATCGTGAATGTTAACGGATTCGATGACTTCGAGCTTTAAGCCGGCATCTTCGACCTGTTTTTTCAAAGCAGCAATTTTTTCTTTTGGCCAGACGTCGCCAACCGGAACATCGAATAAGGCACCTACGACTTGGTCAGTACCAGGGATTTGGCGGATTTGTTGCAAGGTGATTGGGTCATCTTTTTCGCCGAACCAGCGAAAACCCATTTTTAAATCAGACATAAAATCAAAGCTCCTTTTCGTGATCTTGACGGAATTGTTCAAGCGTCTTGGCAACCGCACCAGGGCCGGCGATCAGTTTCTTGAAGTCGGCTTCAACTTGATCAGCCAAATCGATTTGATACAGGTCATGGCCGAAGATCTGGGCGTTCCTCAAAATTGGCTTGAGGGCGGCGTGAACGTCGGCATCGCTGCCTAATTTGATGTCGGCAACGTATGGCTGCAATTGATCCAGCAGCGGGTCGCGGCTTGGCGTGAAGGCATTGCCCTTGTCGTCCAGCGCCATCAAGTAACGGCACCAGCCAGCGAGGATCAATGGAATGGCCTTCAGCTGTTTGACGCTGTCAGGGCCCTTGTCCAAATAGTGTTGAAGCGTAACGCCATAACGGATCGGGATCTTCTGTGACGTATCGCTGGCAATCCGTTGCGGCGTATCCGGAATATTCTTGTTAGGCAAGCGCTTGGTGATCAGCTGATCCAGGAATTTCTTTGGATTGATAATCTTTGGGTCCTTAACCACCGGCAAATCTTCTTTATAGCCAAGATACTTGATCAAGGTGAGCAGATCAGGATTTTCGACTTCAGAGGCGATTGAGGTGTAACCCAGCAGATTACCGTAGATGGCCAGTGCGGTGTGCAACGGGTTCAAGCAGGCGGTGACTTTCATCTGATCGGCATCGTTAACCGTGTCGCGATCGGTGAGAATGACGCCAGCGTTTTCCAATGGTGGCCGACCGTTCGGGAAGCTGTCTTCGATAACTAGATAATGCGTTTCTTCGGTATTACCGAATGGCGCAATGTTGGTGTGCTTTGGCGTGTGGACGATGGTGGTGTCCTCAAAACCTTCTGCCTTCAGCTTGTCAGCGACATTTTGCGCAGGGTTCGGGGTGATCCGGTCGATCATGGACCACGGGAAGCTGACGCGCTTAGGATCAGTCAGATAGTCGATGAAGCCTTGGGTGACCGTGTCGTTCTTGGCCCAACCTTTAGCAATCGTCAAAATGCCGTCTTCGTAACGTTTGCCGTTTTCGGAGAAATTGTCGGTGCTGACCATGGCAATTGGCTTGGCGCCTGCTTTATAACGAGCTAACAGCAAGCGAGCGATGGCGCCCATGTTGGTAACGGCATCATCCGGTTTGCCGGCGATATCGGCTTCGGCTGCTGGGGTCAGCTTACCGTTGATATCGGTGAGTTGATAACCTTTTTCGGTAATGGACATGGTGACCAGTTGCAGGGATGGCTTGGTGAAAATGTCTTTCAAGCGTTCCCAGCCGGCTGGATTGCTCTTGTTGTAGTAGATGGCCTCGGCAACACTGGCAATCAGCGTCTTATCAAGGGTGCCATCCGGTTGCATGACAACCTGCAAAACCCGATCGTTGTAAGGCTTGTAAATGTCAGCCGGAACGTCGCCATCGTAGGTTTCGGCAACAATGACACCGGACTTGAGCTTGCCGGTATTCAGCAAATCTTGCGCGATTTTCGCATGGAAGCAGCGGAAAAGGTTCCCACCACCAAAGTGTACCCAGACCGGATTGACTTGGGTTGATTGCTTCATTTGTTCTTGATCAAATTGCGGAACAGCGATGCCGGCTGCCTTGAATTCATCAGCCTTTGCTTGATAATCGTCGGTTAACTTAACCACAATGATGAACCTCCTCATATACTAATATATCAGAACCACACCCATAATATAGCACGCTTTAGGTAAAATGGAAAGCGCTATCAGTTATCTTTTGACATTTCGCAAAATAAAATTGTGATGCAGACTTAGCAGATCAACTGCATTGGTTCAAGGTCTAAAAAAGCCAGACCAACAATAGTTAATCTGACTTTTCTGAGTGCTATTTCTTGTTGGCGTTGACGCCCTTGCCCGGTGCCCAGTCGTCCATAAGGTTGGCTGGATATGGGTTAAGTTTGAACGCTTCGTCTTCGCGTGGCTGGCTTTCGTTCACCGGTCCGAAGGCTTTGTGTAAGGTGACCGTACCCCATGCCGGAACGGTGACGTGTTGCCAAGCATAGGCGCCGTCACGGTTAATGGTGACTTCGGCGTCCAGTGGCTTGCCAGACGGGTTGTAGATATGTGCCGCAATCGAGCCATCCGGTGCCAGGAAAGCGACAGACCCGAGGCCGCCAGTGTAGCCATCTTGGGTGTAGTTGGTTGACCCAATGACGATGGAGCCAGGTGCGACATCCTGGTTAAAGTTGCGCAACATATAGTATTCAAGGTTACGCTGTACTTTACCGGTTTTATGATCAATGGGGACCACGCCACGGCGACCGGTTGCGCCAACCTGATTCGGCAGGCCGCGTTCGTCCAAAGCGATGTTCCAAAGATCGATCATATTCAAGCCTTGGCGAACGAGCCAGTTACCAATGAGTCCCATCATGATATGAGAGGCATCTTCCGGGGTTTCTTCGATCATGCAACGCCGTTCGGTCATGGCCAAATGCCAGTTTGGATTCAAGCGACTGCCTTTAAACAGGTTGGTGTATGGCCCATCGTAAGTATGGAAGGCAAAACCGTCAAAGGCTGCGGCTTCATCAGGGGTGACGAGTTCGCTAAGCGGCTTGTCAATGACATCCAATACGTTCAGACTGCCATCCCAGAAGTACATCTTCGTATCCGGGAATGTTTTATCCAACGCTGGCCGCAAGTACTTATAGCCGAATTTTGCCAATTGCGGAATTGTCCAGATCATGGCTGGCCAAGCCGGCGCGTTGGAAGGCTCATTTTGAATGCTCAAGGCGTAAATCGGAATGCCATATTTACGGTATTCTTCGAGGTAGCGAACAAAGTACTGCGCGTAAACGCCTTCAAAAGTATCCTTAACTGCATAGCCGTTGTTGGTGTATTCACCAAACCGCAAGTGACCGCCCATGTTGAGCTGACCGGTACTCTTCATCCATGCCGGTGCCGACCACGGGGATGCCATGATTTTAACGGCGGGATTGATGGCCAGGATTTCCTGAAGAACTGGAATGAGGTACTTCAAATCCTTCGTGGCATCGGAAGCGCCCGGTTCGCCTTCGCCTATCGAGAATTTCGCTAGGGAAGCATCGTGTTCACCAAACGGCACATCATCATAAGTGTAAAATGGCTGGCTGGCCGGTTCGCAGGAACCCAGCGGAACACGAATCGTGGAAAAATGACCTTGCTCAGGATCGAAAAGTTCATGTAACAACTCACTGCGCTGTTCTTTACTTTGCTTCCAGATTAAAGAAGCAGCAGCATCGGTAATCGCAGCGCCGGCACCGATCCATTCTTGATGTTGGTCAGCTGGATCAATGACGATTTTCGCACCGTTGCCAGGTTGCACAGTCGGTTGTGGTGTTGGCAGATGGTCACGCTTTTGGCTTAAATCACCCGCAGTGGCAGTCCAAAATTCGGTTGGGTATAAGCCGGAATCTTTTGTGGTCATGTTTAATAAGCATCCTTTCTTGCGTCTATCGCTAACAGTTACTTCTATTCAATTGATTACCGAACACGTTTGATGGCGGCAATCAGAATACCACCAAGGATTTCCATCGCAACCGCAAACATGAAGACGGCCTGATAACCGAATCCTTCAACAATCGCGGAAGCAACCATGGCACCCAGCATCTGGCCTAATGTGTTGGCTAAGTTGATTAAGCCAAGGTCCTTGCCGGCAGTATCGGAAGATGGCAGAACATCCATGTTCAACGCACCATCGACAGAGTTGTACAAGCCATTACCAAAAGCAGCGATAACAGCGTAAGCAAACATTGCCCAGGCTTCTTTGACAAACAGTGGGAACAACGCAGCAATTGCCAACGCGAACGTCGCGATCACAACTGGGCCTTTAACCCGCTTCATTTTATCAGCAAGTGGTCCGCCGACTAAAGCAAAGAAGACGCCGATAAACAGCATGATGGACGAGAAGATTGAAATGGATCCGCCCGCTTGCTTGGTGCTTTGGCCAATATAGTCGGTAAAGATGAATAGCAAGAAAGTCGTTACAATTGTTGAACCAACAACCATCAGGAATTTACCGGATAATGCCAGGTAGAAATCACGTGCATCATGCGTCGGGAAGAAGAAGTACTTCTTCAGGGATTCCTTATCAAGCTTGATCTTAGGATCGCTTAGGTTGCTCTTTTCATTAATTAACAAAACGTGGATAACCGCCAAAACAACAGTGGTTGCCGCCATGACGTAAATACCGACTTTAACGTTGCCAAGGAACTGGGCAGCTAGCAGCGCGAAGCCTTGTTGCGCAATGGTAAAACCGACACCGTAGAAAGTTGACACCGTGCCACGCCATTTAGGTGCCACACGATCCGATATTTGCGGATAAATCGCAGCCGCAATGGCATTTTCCGCCGCCGCAGCAATAATCCAAATGAAGATAATCGCAGTAATCGACGTTAAGTTAGCAATAACAACTAACGAAATCGCGATGGCTAAAGTACCAAGAACAATGTAAGGCTTCCGTTTCCCGAAACGCGTCCGGGTCACATCGGAAAAGGCCCCGAATAGCAAGTTGGCAATCGCACCGGTGATCGATGCGACTGTTGCCAAAATACCGACCGCCCAAACCTTATGTGCGGCATCAATCTGACTGAACAATTGTGGAATTAAAACGCTTCGGGTCGAACCAATTGGCCCATACCAGCAAAGCGGTGCAATAAACATCGCAGTAGCAACGCCGAATGGTAGTTTCGGCTGCTGTGAATCTTGAATCTTCGCATTAGTGACAACCCCAACCGTCGTCTTAACGGCTTTAGGGTCGCTCTCAAGTTTATTTGCCATTTTTTTCACTCCCATGAAATTAAATAATTGGCTTGGATCGTTGAATCATGAAACATAATGGCCTCATTCCTATGCCGTCTGCCGTGCATCCCTTCTTTCTTTATATATATGTCGTGCGGGATGATCCCTGTCAGAATATCAATTCGTTAAGGATGGGGGGCTTGATAAGTCCTGATTGTTCAGCATCTAGTCGTATAAATGCCGGACTGAAGGTAACACTCAATGAATTGATATATTAGTATATCGTTACAAGTGTCATGTTAGCGCTTACTAAAAACACTGTCAACCCCTTACTAAAATATTAATATTCGAGATCCTAAAACTTGGCCGATAAGAGGGAAGGCCTAAAATAGCAAGCCCTTACTTGGCGATTTTAGAGCCTTTATGGTTATTTTGCCTGAGCTAAGAGACTAATTTGTGCAAAAAGCGACAAGTAAATTTTTGGATTTTCTGCATGGATAAAAGAGTCAGATAATTGTGAAGTGTTGGGTTGCTCTTTGCGGGTACGATCAAGTCTTAAATCATAGAAGTTTTCTTTCTTCTAATTGGGACGATCTTCATGCCCTGATCGGCAGTCCAGTTTGAGAATTATTTACTGACGATGTATGGCAGACACTTCCGCAGCAAAACCACAATATGAATTAAAAATTGATCATGACGACAAATAAGCATGACAAATCTCAGAAAGTCAGGTTAAATAAGGGTAAGTTATTGACATCGACGCTACTGATATATTAGTATAATCAAATAGGGCGTGATAGCGCTTACTGGCTTTTTAAAAATTAAAGTAGTTAGTTTCCGAGGCAACATCTTTTTAGAAAGGCTGGGATGTTATACAATTAAGTGATGAAGTGAAAAAAGAAGGAAGGGTGACGCCCATGCAAATTTCGAATTATCAAGATGAGGCTTATACCGCCATCAAACAGATGATTCTTAGCATGCAGCTGACCCCCGGGGAAAAAGTCGACAAGACTGAATTGAGCGCACAACTCAAGATAGGTGCGACCCCGATCCGGGAGGCCATTATCCGTTTACGGCGTGAAGGACTGTTTGATGTCATTCCGCAGAGCGGTACTTATGTTTCAAAAATTAATCTGGAAGAAATGTACCAAGGCCGTTTTGCCCGGGTCAATTTGGAAAGAACGATTGTGGCAGAGGCGGTTAAGATCATGACGCCTGAACAAATCAATAAGTTGGAACAACAGGTTGCGCTGCAAGGTGTTTATGAACACTCACGAGACTATGACCATTTCTTTGATCTGGACCATGATTTTCACGAGATTTTCTATATAGCCGATCACAAGCAGTATGTCTGGATCTGGGTGCAACAAATGAATCTGCAATTCAATCGGTATCGCTATTTGCGGTTGGAAGCGAGCGGCTTGCAGTGGCACAACATCGTAACGGAGCATCAGGCGATTGTCGATGCTGCCAAAGCCAAAGATGCCGAACTGGCGAGTCGTTTGATTGCCGATCACTTGTTGGCGATTGATGATGATGTCAAAACCGTTCTGGCAGCTTATCCGGATTATTTTGAAGGACAGGCAACTACGAATCACCAACCTAACTAATTCTGTCTCATAACGAACATTGCCTACTGTAAGCGCGATCGTGCCCTCACGAAAGGAAGGCTTACAGATGACAAAAGTATTAACATTCGGCGAGATGATGCTGCGACTAAAACCGTACGATCATCAGCGGATTCTTCAAGCGTCGGGTTTTGAAGCCAATTATGGCGGCTCCGAAGCTAATGTGGCGGTTTCTTTGGCATTACTTGGTGATCAAGCACAGTATGTCACCAAGCTGCCAGATAACGCGCTGGGTGACACGGCACGTAATACCATTCGCGGCCTTGGTGTCGATACGCACAAAATTTTGCGCGGCGGCCCACGCTTGGGAATCTATTTTTTTGAAAAAGGCGCCAGTGTGCGCAATACGAATGTCGTGTACGATCGTGCCGGCAGTTCGTTTGCGACCGCTGATGCTGACGAATTCGATTGGGCCAGTCTGCTTAAAGACGTGGCCTATTTTTATTTTTCCGGGATTACCCCTGCCATCAGCCCTGCGATGAAAACGGCGATTGAGTCAGCCGTGAAGTACTGCGCTGCCCATGATATTACGGTTGTTTGTGATATGAATTATCGTGGCAAAATGTGGTCACCAACTGAGGCGCAGAGCTTTTTTGCTAAAGTGATGCCGTATATCACGATTGTTTTGGCAAACGATGAAGATTTTGAAGCGACACTAGGCATCAAGGCGTTTGATGGCAACATGGCAACCGGGATTGATCAGATTGATAGTTTCAAAGCCGGGATGCTGCAGGTGATGAAGCAATGGCCGAATGTCAAAACCGTTGCCAGTGTTGTCCGTAATATTCATTCAGTTGAAGATAGCTGGTGGACTGGCTTGCTGGCTGAAAATGGCAAGACGTATCAAGGCCCGACTTTTCATATGCATGTCATGGAAGGCGTTGCGTCCGGCGATGCTTTTGGTGCCGGCTTGATGCATGCTACCTTGCATGATTTTGATCCGCAAGCCAAAATCAACTATGCCATTTCCGCCAGTGTTCTCAAGTTGACGATCAGCGGTGATCTGAATTTGATTACCGATGCCGATGTGCGCGCTGTGATGGCCACAGGCAGCGGTGTTGATCGTTAGCAAGGTGAACAGGAAGCGAGGATGAGCAAATGCACACTTTGACAATTGATGGCGACCAGCTGCAATTGGAGCAAAATGAAGCGAATACGATCAAAGGTTTTGGACTCTTAAGCTGCAATAATACGTCACGTTTGTTGATGGATTATAAATGGGAACAGCCGCAAGTGTATCAGCAGGTGCTCCAGCATTTATTTGGCGGCGAACACCCGCTGATGCGCATGCTGAAGGTAGAGCTGGGCAGTGACTCGAACACCTCTTGCGGAACCGAACCGGCACCAAAACGGGCAGCTGACGAACCAGCTGACGTTGCGCGCGGCATGGGTTTTCAATTAATCGCAGACGCCAAAAAGATTCAGCCGGACTTAAAAACCTGCATGCTGCGTTGGGCCGAACCCGGTTTTCTGCGGCCAAGCTGGCAACAGGTGAAGTCTGATGATCCGGATCAAAAAGTGCCGACCGCCTCTTTTGAAGGGATGTACCAATATTACAAGCAAACCGTCATCGCGGCTTGGCAGGCTTACGGTTATGTGTTCGATTACATTGATCCTGACCGTAACGAAACCAAGCACCCGATGTACCGCTATCTCAAATGGTTCGCGCACCGCTTGCAACATGATGAGGACGGTTTTCCGGAAGGCTTCCCGCTGGCAAAATACCATGCGATTAAGCTGATCACTTCCGACCAGAATTACGGCACCGATATGGGAACCGCGCTGCTGAACGATCCTGAGTTACAGGCGGTGATTCCGGCGGTTGGCTACCATTACAATACCGATGACGGGCCGGATCATCCTTTTACGCAAATCGCCGATCGCCTGCACAAGGAAGTCTGGTATAGCGAAGGCGTTGCGCCGGTCACATTTGGCACATTGCGGGTTCAAGACACAACCGGAATCGGCATTGGCGGTTTTATCAGCGCTTTGGACATTGCCAATCGGTTGGTCAAAAGTTATGCGCGTTCCCGGCGTAGTCTGTACATTTTCCAACCGGCAATTGGCGGCTTGTATCCGGGCGCAAAATATCCGGGCAAGCAGCTGCTGGAAATGGATACGCCATGGTCGGGTTACTTCCAGCAGGACACAGTCGGCTTAGCGGTCATGCATCATTTTACCGATTTTACCTTGACCGGTTGGCGTGACCAGACGGCGGACAAGAACTGGCGGTATGTGCCGAGTGCCACTGTGAGCGAGGTGGCCGGCACCGAGAACCTAAGCCAGGCTTTTGGTGCGGCGAGCGCGATGACTTTGGTTGCGCCGGATCGTACGGATTACACGGTGATTCTAGTCAACGATACCAGTGCGCCGCAGCGTTATCAGGTGAACGTGAAGGATTTGCCGGTAGCCGGCAAGTCGTTACATGTTTGGCAGACATGGGCCGATGAAAAAGGCAAGATCCACGACCGCGAAAAGGTGGCAACACTCACGCCAAAAGAGGGTGTCGTCACGTTATCGATTGCACCACGGGCCATTGTCAGTGCGACAACTGCGGATTTCCAACCACAGGCACATTTGGCGAGCCCAGCTGTGAGTGAGGATCAACCGCTGCAACAAGATCCTGAAAAGTACGTTCTTTTCCATGATGATTATGCGTATGCAGACATGCCAGCGGACTATCTCAAGCGGCGTGGCGGGACACCGCGGTATACAACCGATATGGATGGTGCTTTTGAGGTGGTTGAGCATGCCGGAAAACAGGTGTTGCAGCAACAGATCACTGAGCAGTCACGGGCGTTGGCTTGGGAAACACAAACCGACCCGAACTTCACGGCTGGTGACATTCGCTGGCTGAATTATGCCGCAGCGTTGACGTTCACGTTTGATACCACGACGCAGCAAAATACGGTGAGCGCGAATTATGTCGGCTTAGGTGTCCGCAGTGTGGATGACTTTGAAGGTAGCTTATTCTCCGCACCGTATGCCGCCACGATCACGGTGGGCGGTAAGCTGCGATTTTACGTGCGCGGGGCGTTGCAGACAACCTTGGATGTCCCGGTGTTTGATGCCGATGCCAGCCATCATCTGGTGGTCGAGGCAACGGAGCGACACATCACCGTGCAAGTCAATGGCAAAACATATGTTACTTATGATGATCCAAGCAACCGGCCGGGATTAGCTGGGCAGGTGAAGGTCGGCACCGGTTATTTCAAGACCGTGATTCATAATCTGACGGTGACAAGTACGTCGGCGACCGCGGTCTTAGGGCATCGACGTGATGACTTGGATGCTGGTTTAGCGTTTAGTGACGAACATTGGGCGCGCATTGCAGCCCGATTCCCGCATGCATGGGAACGGTCGCAGTCAACCGGCAGCCAAGGCGCAACGCTTGATTTTGATACTGAAGGTACCGGTTTTGTGCTATTTGGTACGCAAGATCAGCCAAGTCGCTTACGGATCACTGTGGACGGTCGTGCTCAAGAAGTTGTCCCGCTGAAAGCTTTGGCCAAGCAGCCCAACACGATGGTGACGGACTTAGCAGCCGGGCAACATCATGTCACCGTGACGGTTATTGATGGTAGCTATACCTTTGACGGTGTGGCCCCGATTCTGTAGTCAACGCGTGATGCAGATACTGACAGCACTTTTCAAAGGAAGGTGAGTCAGGTGACCCAGTCAGTTGATGGGTATTTAATGAGCTATTTTACTGGTGAGCAGTACCAAAATGGCGAACAAATTTACTTTGCGCTGAGTCGGGATGGCCTGCATTTTACAGCGCTGCAGGGCAATACGCCGGTCGTAACCAACCAACTCGGGACACATGGCGCCCGCGATCCGTTTCTGTTTCAGACGCAGAACGGCGATTACGTTTTGCTGGCAACGGATTTGCGTATGTATGGCCACACGGAATCCGGCGCCTGGACCCACGCCGAGGTTGCTGGCAGTGATCAACTGCTCGTCTGGCATTCCAAGGATTTAGTCACATGGGATCAAGGGGAGAGTGTTACGTTAGGGCCCCATTTTGGCTGTGTCTGGGCACCGGAGGCCATCTTTGATCCTGATCACGGGGATGATCGGCTGTTCTGGTCGGCGACGGATACCACGGAGACGCCCAAAAGGTTACGCATCTATTCAGCCCACACCAAAGATTTTCAGCATTTTACAACGCCGGAAGTTTATCTTAGCGATGCGACTTATGATGTGATTGATCTCGATGTGGTTGCAGCGGATGACGGGTTTTATCGGTTCTGGAAACTGAATCAGCGCGGGCAAGTGGTGATGGATCGCGTGCAGCATTTGGATGATGCCGCTGATCAGCCGATTGCGTCGACTTATTTGGCTAAGATGCAACGCGTGGAAGGGCCGCAAGCCTATCAATTGCCGGATGGTCAGTGGTGTTTGTTGTTGGATCAAGTGAACAATGACGTCCGGGCTTATGTGCCGGCACTGACCGATGATCTTGCCAGCGGTCAATTCACGCAGCCATCTGCGGCGACCTATCAGTTGCCAGACCGGCCGCGCCACGGATCGGTACTGGCAATTGATCAGACGGACTATGCGCGGCTGAATAAACATTGGCAGTGAAAATGATTTAGTGAGTAAGAAAAACGATCTAGGTTCATGTGCGAGTCACCATGATAATGAAATAGCCGTATCCCGGTTTTGGGGTACGGCTATTTTTTTAGGTAGACTGTTCATTTCAGAGATAACTTAGATTTTTTGATCGACGCTATACTTTGACTGTTCGCGCTTCTGTTGCCTGACTTCATTTTACTGGTTTAAGGCGTCTTCATTGGCTTTAGTGGTTTTCTACGACTAATCATTTTCGTGCATCCAATCATGGAAGGCGGGGGATTTTTCTGGGTCATAATGGCCACGTTTATCGAGGTTGACGACTTCAGTGGGTGTATTCTTGAACAAATCTGCCCACTCATCAGCAGTCGGCAATGCGCGGATAACAATTTTATCATCATTGCTAGTATGTGACTGACACGGAAAAGATTTTTGGGCCAGTATCATTGTCTGTGTGCGCGCTAGGGATTAAAATGAGACCGTAAAAATAACGATATAGGACATGCTGTCAGCTTTCATTCAAAGACACAAAGGCAGCGAGGTGAAGATCGTGAAAGTTTTATATAAAGGTCAACCAGCTGAAGTTTGGGAGATCAGCAGAACCAACGAACAACCAGATTGGGTGAAGTTAGCATTTGAAGAGAATTATCTCTATTGGATGGACAATCACCTACGCGTTTTGATGAGCGGCCTGAACCCGTCTATGGGAACTAACTTAAAGTTCGGGGCAGTTGGTACGGTTGGCGGCGGTTTTGCTGGTTATGACATGTATGTGCTGGGCTATCCGGGTGACTATTTGGACGTGACCAATCATCGAGTTGTTTCTAAGAAAAAGTTTCTGAAGCAATATCAGGTGCTGGAAGATGCTTGAGTGAAAATGTGGGGCCGCCTGTTTGATCAACATGATTAGTTTTTGCATAACAAAAGACCGTAAACTTCGCCGACAAATTTGGCAAAGTTTATGGTCTTTCTTTTTGATTTGGAAATGACATTTTAGCAGGGTACAATTATGCGACTTGTTGACGCCTGTCACCCAACCGCCACTGGATGAAGAAGGTTAGTGCTGCCAACCCAGCTAGCAGGAAGAAGTCGATCTGACTGCCGGCAGCCTCGGCACCAGTGGGGGCGAGGCGTTGTTGCAAGGTGATGATGGCTGATAGACTGGCAGTGCCTAGTGAACCGGCGTATTGTTGCAGGGTATTGAACAACGAGTTGATGTCGGCTTTTTCCGGGCCGTTGACCATGGTGCTGGCATCAGACATGGTGTTGCCGAAGCCGAAATTGAAGCCCACCCGAAAAATCAGATAAAAGCCGACGACCATCGCCATGCCTAGTTGATGCGTGAACAGACCGAGCAACATGGCACCGACAATCATGGCGGCATCGCTGATCAACAATAACCAATGGGCTCCGAAGCGATCATACAAGGTGCCGCCAATCGGTGAAACTGCCGCGCCGAGCAAAGAGCCGGGCAATAATAGCAATCCGGCAACAGAAGCATTGGTGTGCAGGACATTTTCGGCAAACATCGGAATGACAAAAGCGATGCCGACGTTACCAAACTGCAGAATGAAGAAATTAATCGCACGGGCGCGAATGCCTGGGTGTTTGAGTAATGAAAAATTGAGTAACGGTGTTGATGTATGCCGCAAATGAAGACTCATGCCGATGATAGCGATGGCTAACGCGGCAGCATAAACCCAGAAAGTAATGGTGATGCCAGCTGCCGTGAATTGATCGAGCAGTTCGATGAGTGAAAATAAACCTACCGCCAATAGTAAGAAGCCGATGAAGTCGAAGCGATCGGTGGTGGTGCGTGCTTTAACGCGAATGGTTGCTTCACCCATGGACCAGACTAATAAAATGACAGGCAATACCAGCCAGAAAATCATGCGCCATGATGCGTAGTAAGTTAACAAACCGCCGTATGTTGGGCCTAATGCTGGCGCCAATGACGTGACAACGCTCGCCATGCCGACGTAAAGGCCGAGATGCGCCTGGGGGATTAGGGTCAGAATCAGATGAAACATCAAAGGTGTCGAGACCCCAGTCGCTAACGCCTGTAGTAGCCGGCCGGCAAAAAGGATCGGAAAGTTCGGCGCCCAGATACATAGCAGCGTTCCGGTTAAGGCACACAAAATGGCCCCACGAAACAAGGAGCGCGTGTTAAAACGGCGTAATAAAAAAGCAGTCGTACTCATGACCAACGTGACCATCAATAAGTAGCCAGAAGTGAGCCATTGAACCGTCGATAAGTACACATGCAACGATTTGATCAACGTGGGAAAGGTGACATTCATCGACGTTTCAACCAAAATACCGACAAACGTCAGCAATCCTGCCGATAAAATAGCCAGTTGGATGCGATGTGAGACAGGTGAAGTCTTCATGTGTGTGCCTTCGTTTCTATAATTTCGCCTGAAATAGACCTGGGACACTGCTGACGATAGCAGATTTCTAAGCAGCGCGCAAACGGTTTCATGCGGTGGATGTGTATCAGTCACAACAGACTTAGCCAATAAATACGACTATGCCAATTAATGCCGCTAGCCAACAAAGATAAGACACTAGATCAAGCGCCCCAGTGGAAGATTGGGATTGACACTAAAGCCGATAACAATTCTTTTTGAACGAATAGTGCCTTATTCTCTGCGCTCGTCCTATATTTATACTATCAGTAACTCAGGATCAACAGAATAAAAGCCGAGAAAGGCGACGTTAACTTGGCAATTTTAGTTATGGTACTGCTAGCTTAACTCGTTACGTGAATGACCAGTAGAGATTATTTTCTCGTTTTGGCTTTATATACGTAGCGACAAAAAAGATTCTATAGTCATTAGCATTTTACTTCACTAATAACAATAGAATCTTCATTACTAATACTTTTTATCATTGATTACTCGTCACGGTGCTGAAGCTTATTGATGAGCCATGCCCCTGTAGTACGTACTAATAGCTGCTGATACGTGCTTTGGGCGATGCAGGAAAGTTGCGGATGGTGATTTTGGTATTGCCGCTTAGTGTGTGTGCGGCGTAGCATGCGTAGATGATTGACGTTGTTTGCGCGTCAACTTAGCTGCAGTAGATGCTACAACAGGGGCATCAGGTGTGGGCTTTTTTGGACTGGTATAACCGGAATCACCGGAACCATCATGCGGGCCGGGGCCTTGTGGGTGGTTGTTTTTTTGCATCTGTTTGTCGGTCAGACTGATGACGCTGGACATAACCAGTGGCAGCAGAAAGACGAGTAAAATCAGTCCGAAGATAACGACTAGAGCCACCTGAATTAGGGTGGTAATGCCGGATGGAATCATCGCTGCGAAAGTGCCGCTTAAGATAATCGCTGCCGAGATGACAACCGCTCCGATAACAGTGGCGGCTTTGGCGATGCGCTGGGTCATGGTGCCGCCTTCTAGGGCATTATCGCGGTATCGAACCATGAGGAAGATGCTATAGTCAACACCAAGGGCAACAAGCATGATGAAGCCGAAGAATGGCGTATTCCAAGTTAGCATATCACGCCCGAGGACATAAGTTGAGAATAGCTTGGTCAAGCCCAATGAGGTGACGTAAGCAGTGATAAGTGTTGCGATGATGCTGATTGGCTGAATCAGTGATCGGGTGACCACAATCAGCGCGATGCTGATACCGATGATCATGATCGCGGCGGTACGTTCGAAGTCGCCATTCGCAAGATCCTGAAGATCAGCGGTTTGAGAAGTTTGTCCACCAATCGCCACAGTCGCATCAGCAAGCGGTGTATGTTTCAGTTTAGCGGTGAGATCTGTTTTGATTGTTCGAATCTGTTGCGCCGCGGTATCGGTACTTGGATCGTCTTTTAACACGACTGTTAGCTTAGTGATTTTATTACCATCGAACATATAAGTTGAGAGCGCTGGTTTAAAAGTTTTGCTTTTTAGCGTTGCATCTGGAATATAGAATTTGTTACCTAAATACGAATGTTGCAGTTCGGTTAAATATTGTTTCATGCTGGTACTCCCGTTTGCGATCGTACCAAGCGCTTTGTCGGCGGAAGTGAGTCCGGATTGCATGGAACTGACTTGCTGGGAGATCGCTTTGACTTTCGTATTCAGGGTCTGAACACCGGTGTTAACCTGTTCGGCGCCACTGGCAATTTGTGAAGCACCATTGTTTAGCGAGTCGTTTTGGCTAGCAAGTTGGGAAGAACCGGAGCTGAGCTGGTTCATACCCGAAACCAGTGTCGGGACTTGGTTGTTCAGGGAGTTGATGCCGCTATTCAGTTGATTGGTGCCATTGGTCAGTGTGCCAATGCCGTTGTTCATAGCAGTCGTGCCAGCATTTAAGGTTTTAATACCGTCACCTAAAGCTCCCGTACTATCAGTCAGTTGATGAACGCCATTGAAAAAAGTATTGATCTTGTCCAGAACCTGCTGATTTAGCTGATCGCCAGCCGGTCGTTGATTGATAAGCGTAAGAATTTGTTGCGCGGTTCCGCTTAACGTTTCTATCTGACTGTCGAGCTGGTTCATGGCGTTGGTAAGTTTGCTTGACTGACTGCTGAGCTGATTCATGCCGCTAGCAAGAACCGTGCTATTGCTTTTAAGCTGATTCATGCCTTGGGTTAATTGATTAGAGCCGCTTTTTAGCGCGTTGACACCAGAACTAAGCGCTGGTAGCTGACTGCTCAACTGGCCGAGACCATTATTTAACGATGTCACACCGGATGTGTATTGACCGATGCCATTGCTGAGGCTATTTGCTCCTGTAGACAACGTTGAGGTGCCATTCGCCAATGTTTGCACCTGCTGGGTACTACCAGCGACGTTAGCATTTTTGATTCCCGCACTGGCATCATTGAGTCCAGACTGAACCTGTTTCAGACCTTTGACACTTTGAGTTAAACCACTAGTAATTGTTTTGAGTTGATCATTAAGATACAACGATTTAATTTTACTGCCACTCGGTTGAGTGACCGAAGCGACGGTTTTGACCCCTTTTTCTTTTTGCAGGTAGTTGGTGACGTCATCGATAGTACCAAGAACTGTCGGGGTGTTCAGCGCATGCTTACTTTGAATGTAAATGGTCGTCGGCGAAGCCATGCCTTTTGAGTAATGGTCCTGAATCAGACGATAGCCAACTTTGGATTGCAGGGTTTCCGGCAATTCGTCCGCGTTGTTAAAGTTAAGCGTCTGATTGGCATTCAACAAAAATGGCACTACGATAATGGCGATCGTGCCAAGGGTGATAAGCGGTCGTGCGATAGCAACTTTGGAAAGATTGCGCCATAGTTTACTGGTACTATGACCATCCAGATTATTGCTTGGCCAGAATAGCTTTTCGCCCATGTTCGCCATAAAGAACATGTTTAGCGTTAACAGGACGACAAGAAGAACGAGCACCCCGATAGCAACCCCAACCGCAGAACGATAGAACTTAAAATTGGCAAGGCCAAGAACAGAAAAACCAATCAATACCGATACACCGGAATAAAGAATCGTGCGGCCGCCAAATCGTCGGGCGATCCCAGCAGCTTTGATACGTGGAATTCCTTGCGAAAGCGCTGCCTTAAAGTCATCGTATAGCAAAATGTTGTAATCAGTCCCGATTCCGAATAAGACAACGACAAGGAAGACTTGAGTAAAATTGGAAATCGGAAAATTAAACTTATCTGCTAGTGTCATCACGATATTTAGCGATGTCAGGAAAGAAATTGCAACCGTAAGTAATGATACTAATGGCACAATCGGTGAGCGGAAAACAATGATCAACACTATGAAGATAAAAATGGCAGCAATTATTTCAGTTTTCTGGATACCTTTTTCCGTTACCGTGGAGAAGTCGTCATTGAGCACAGCACTGCCGGTGACATACGTTTTGACGTTGGCAGTTTTGATTTGTTTCTCTAAGTTTTGTGTTTGCGGCCGTACTTGACCGATAGCCTTGACATCAACTAGCGCCATTTGGGTGGTACCGTCTTTGGCGTCAAGCTGCTTTTTGGATTCAGCGTTGTCAGACGGCTTAGTTACATTGACGATTTTGACAGCCTTTGAATCCTTGAGGTTGGTGAGCGTCTTGTCAATTGCCTTTTTCTGGTCTGTCGTCAGCTTCTTGTCACCGTTGCTGAAAACGAGCGCGTAGGAACGGACTTTTTGGTTATGATTAGCCCTTTGTTCAATGTTGGCCGCAACTTGGCTCTCTTCGTTTTTAGGGAGTGATAACGTACCTTTATCGCGAACGATAGCTGATACATCAGGCATTGTCACGAGAACCACCAAAATGACGATGATCCAGAAAATCAAGGCAGGGATATGACGATTGCGAAACTTCTTCATTGAAACACTCTTCTTTCGTTGGTGAGACCGTTCCAAACTTGATTCTTCAAATCGATTGCCAGTGGTTGTTGATCGGAAACATGGCCTTCGAGTTGCTGTTGCGCCCAGACGATGTCAATCATGCTGACGATGCTACCGTATAAAATAGCGAGCTGCGTGCGGACATCGGCCTTAACAATGACCCCGCGTTCCTGACCGTCCAAGAGCATGTTGTTGATGAGTGTGATAACACGACCGCGAGCTGCTCGGCTTTCGGCATTGAGGGCTTCGTTAAAGACATTTTGTTGAATGAAATGCAGTTCTGTCGGATATTGCTCCATAGATTCGATGGCTGCATCGAAAAGCCGGCTGAAAGTCGTTTCCGAATCGTCAGGATCGTAGGCGGCAGCCTTGGCTAGGACGTCATGGAAAAAGTCCATAATATCTATAAAAGCAGTATTAAGAATATCTTCTTTGCTTTTGAAATGCCGATAAATCGTGCCAACTGCGACTTTTGCCGCTTTAGCGATGGAAGGTAAGTTGGTTTCGGCGTAACCACGTTCGGCGAATAGCTTTACAGCTTGGGCGATGATCGGACTTGGTACTGGAATAAGTTGCATAATAACCTCCTTGTGGAATGAACGTTCATTCGCATATATTAGTGTTTATGAATATTCTTGTCAAGGCTGTATAAAAATGGCTTTCAGTGGTGTCATTTGTCGAGCCAAACTTAATGATCTCTGGCTAGACAGAAAAGTGAGTGTGAAGCTAAAATATAGGCATTTACGTCTTCTGATTTGAATTGATCCGAATAATTTCGGCGACAGAAAAACGCGACTGAATTTTCACTGCAAAAATCAGTCGCGTTTATTTTTTGCCCTTATCGACGGAAACATATCTAGTGCTTAAGTGCATCACCGATATGGCATGTTTTGGTCTTCTTGCTTGATGATTTGCAAATACTTATAGATGCTTACGGTGGACATGTTGAGGTATGTCGCGGTTTTGGCGACGGCATCTTTGAGTTCGAAGAAGTGTTGCTCATAGAGGCGGCGCACGATGGCGATTTTTTCCTTGCGGGTTAGGTCGGCGATTGGTGGGTTGGGTGAACCCGTTAGTTCGCTGACAACTTGCCGGATCGCACCTTCTGGCTGAATGAACAGATTTTCTGTTGGAGTCGCCGCTGCGAGGGGGTTCGCTGCAGGCGACAGTTCCGGCTGAAAGGCCTGAAGGAGTTCTTCGCTTAACTTTTCGAGCGTCGCCAGTTGCTGGAAACGGCTGACATCGGTGTTGATGCAAATCATGCCGATGAGTTCGCCGGCTTCATTTTTGATGAAAAAACTGGCGGAGTTGACTTTTTTGCCATTCATCAACGTGCTTTGATAGTGCACGACGTAATCCTGTTGCTGATACAGTTTATCGTGTAGGACTTTGGCGATGAAGTCGGTCGCGGGGGAATCCATGGTGCGTCCGGATATGCTATTTTCCAGGAAAATAATCGAGGAGTCGTAGCCATCGCTGGCCGGATTAATGGCGTGCATCACGATTTCCGTGGTCGGACCGAGAACATGCGCAAGGAATTTTAAAAATGGACAATATGACTCGGGGGTGATCGGAATCCTTCCTTTCTCAATAACCGCATCAGTTCCAGGTTGCGTCGATGTTAGATTTTGGCTAATGCCTGGGTTAAATCAGCGATTAAGTCTTCAGTATCTTCAATGCCGCAAGACAAGCGCAACAGGCTATCGGTGACGCCTTGGGCAGCGCGTTCCTTTGCCGTTAAACAGGCGTGCGACATGGTGGCAGGGTGGGAAAGAATGGATTCCACACCGCCGAGACTGACGGCAAAAATCGGCAATTGCAATGCATCGATAAACGTGTTTAACCGCGCTTTGTCGGCGTCAGCAATTTCAAATGACAGCACCGCACCGCCGTTTTCTGCTTGGCGCATGTGGACGTCATGATTGGGATGATCCGGCAATCCCGGGAAGTAGACTTGTTTGATTTTGGGATGTGCCTGTAAAAAGGTCGCGATCCGCTGGGCGTTGTGCTTGGATTGTTGCATGCGCAGACCCATTGTTTTCATGCCGCGCAAGACCAACCATGCGTCTTCAACGCCGAGGATGCTGCCAAATTCTTTTTGAAAAAGAGACAGTTCTTCAGCGATTGCCTGGTTGTTGGTTAAAACCGCGCCTGCGACCACGTCACTATGACCATTGATGAATTTCGTCAGACTTTCGATGACGATGTCGCAACCGAGTGCCAAGGGCTTTTGATAAAGCGGCGTCATGAACGTGTTGTCAGCCACTGTCAAAATGTCATGGGCCTTGGCGAGCGTCACGATCGGCTGCATGTCGGTGACTTTCAGCAGCGGGTTTGACGGGGTTTCAACGTAAATCATTTTGGTTTTGGGCGTTAGTGCCTGTTCAATATTAGCAAGTTGATCATAAGCTGTAAACACGACATCAATGCCATACTTAGGCAGAATCTTGGTCGCAAACGCCCCAGTGCCGCCGTAAACTTCAATCGGGAAAATGACTTGATCGCCCGCATTGAGCAGCATGAGCGCATTGGCAATCGCGGCCATGCCGGAGCTGAACACAAAACTGAAGCGGGCGTCGGCAATTTTGGCTAAACCATCCTGCAAGGCATCGATGGTGGGGTTACCAAAACGCGTGTACATGTAATCGCGATTGGTGCCTAAAGCCGGACTGTTGAAGGTGGAAGCTTGGTATTTAGGAATCGAAGACGCACCGGTATGGCTGTCGATGACGGGGTAGCCATGTAAAAGATCCGTATTGATACCCACTTTTTAATCCTCCGGCACTTCCGCAACCATGTCGACTTCCAGTAATGTCTGAGCCGGTAATTCGCTAACCAAAACCGCGGTGCGCGCCGGGAACCCGTCATGGAAATAGGAACGGTATACCTGATCAAACGTCGGCAGTAACTTGAGATCGTTGATGTACACGGTTGTTTTGGCCACATGATCAAAGGAGGTCCCGTTATCCACCAAAATGTGATTCAAGTTGGCCATCACTTGTTTGGTTTGGGCAATGATACCGTCCGGGATGTCCTTGGATTCCGGTATAAATGGTAGTTGGCCAGAGGTGAAAAGAACCGAACCGATTTGGGTAGCGGCGCTGTAACTGCCAATGGGAGCAGGGGCGTTCGTGCTGGTCAAACGTTTAATCATATTCATACCTCTTTTTCTTAGTTTGATAGTTGAAGAGCATCATCCCAAACGGAATCACGACATAGCCGAGGATCATGGCGATAATCGCAAAATAATTCGGGGCGTGCTGGTTATTGGCATCAAGAATAGTAAATTGACCAATCCAGTCAAACTTAATAAGTAACAAAACGGTCAGGATTAGTGACAACGCCGGGCAAATCAAGTCGGTGAGCGCATTTGGGCGAGCCTGATTGATGAGTCGGCGATCACCACGGCCACGGAAGAATTTCATGACACATAGCGGAATGATCAGAAACTGAACGAACCGGGAGATCGAACTGAGAATGATGATGCTCGTCATGTCGTAACGAAAGGCCATCGGTAGCAGCACCGCCAACGCAACGGTCAAAAGAAACGCCGGCAGCGGGAAATTTTTCGCCGTCCGACCGGCTAACCAGCTTGGCAGTTGGCCTTGTTTGGCAATGGCTTCCAACACGCGTGGACTGTGGAATGAGGAGGCGACATTGATACCCAACATCGAAATCAGTGCCCCATATAACACAATATTTTGAATCAGCGGGTTATTGAAAACCGCCACTAAAGCCACGACCTCTTTGGTAGCCATCATCGCCTGCGGATTCACCATCATGGCAATCCAGACAACACCGATATAGACGACCGCAATCACCGAAATGGCAAGAGGAATGGCAATCGGCAGATTTTTTTCCGGCTTTTCCATGTCATCGGCACCACTGGTAACGCTTTCAAAACCAGTGAAAGCATAAAACGCGGCGATGACGCCCATCACCAAGGTACTCAGGGTTGCATTGCTGCCGGCGCTGGTTAACCGGTCGATTTGGGCAAAATGGTTCGCGCCGGTCGTGGTAATGACGCCGATGCCGAAAATGATGAAAACCAGTAAAGCGGCTAATTTGCCAATCGTTGATAGATTGTTGACGAGCTCGAAGAATTTTGGCCCGAAGCAGTTAATGACGAGCAGCGACAACATCAGTAAAATCAGGCTGATGGTGACCAGCATCAAGTCATTTTGGTCAAAGCCGAAAATGCGCAAGACGGTTTTGACAACCGCTGTGGCCATGACGCCCCAGGCAATGCAGGTGGCAATGTACCGGGTGATGCCGACGTAAAAACCGACATGTTCACCAAAGGCTGCTTTGGCGTAAATATAAGCTGCGCCGCTGTGAGCGACATATTTGGCAGCAGAGGCGAACGTCACGGCTAAGATGGCCGCAAAGAAGGCGGCGATCCCATAAAGAATTAACGCTTTGGAGCCAGAAGACTGCACCACGGCACCTGGGGAAAGAAAAATACCGGAGCCGATAATGGAATTGATGGCCAATAAAACGATGGACCAGAAACCGATTTTCTTTTTCATAGGCTGACGCTACTTTCCGCAACAGTTTGCGTTTGTTGGATGAAGTGGCTAAACAGAGCATTCATGAGCGGTTGGCTGTGCGTGAGCATTTCCGGATGCCACTGCACACCCATCATGATGTGGTCGCCATCTGCTTCGATCGCTTCCGGAACATCATCTGAGGCAGTTGCGACGACATGAAAACCTTCGCCGATGGTTGCCATAACCTGATGATGGAACGAGTTCACGCGTATTGTGGTCTCGTTCAAAATCGTAAACAGCTGACTTTGCCCGTTGATGCGGACAGTATGTGTGACCTGCGCCGGATTGGTTGCCTGCCAGTGTCTGATGGTTGGCGCATTGCGATAGCTGAGATCCTGATAGAGTGTGCCGCCGTGGTAGACATTCAGAATCTGGCAGCCGCGACAAATCCCAAAGATTGGCAGCTGGCGTTGTTTGGCTGAGTGAATCAGATTCAAGTCAAAAGCATCTCGCCGCAATGACGTATCGCCCAACTTTTCCAATGGGTCCTGGTTATAACTGCTTGGATCAACATCGTGGCCGCCGGATAAAATCAACCCGTCCAAGGCCGCTACTTGTCGGTCAATCGCAGCAGGATCATCGAGGAGCGGTAAAATGACGGGGATGCCGCCATTTTCGGCAACTGCGGTGATGTAGTCCTCGTTCACATAATCACGTTTGTAGCCGGGAAACATGCCGCCTTGATCAACAAGGACGCCTGCTGAGATACCGATAAGTGGTTTCTTCATATTATTCACCTCCGATTTTGAGTATAACATAACTTCTAAAAAGTACAATATTTTATAAAAATAACTAAAGGTATTTTATATTTGGGAGAAAAGTCGCTACTAGTAAGCAATCTTATAATAACGTTGATTTCTTAGTGAAAACGAATGGGGGCGCGGATTTTTTATAAATAACATTAGTGTTAGTTTGAGCATTTGTGAATTTAGTTGATTAGTTCCGGGTCGTGCCAAACTCCGCAATCTCCGACCAGATGGGGCTGGCGACCGCGAAGCTAGAGTGGTGGGCACCACTGAGCCCGTCCCCGCCTCCGATTGCTCCGCCTTGGCACTAGCAGATTAGTAATCCTAACAAATTACTCTTGAGAAACAATAGGACGAGTGAATCTCCGTATATGAAGATTCACTCGTCCTATTTAGTAACTATGAACTATTAGACCTACTTTTATGAAGCAGCTTTTCCCTTAGGCTCAAGCCGACGTTCCAAGAAGCCGAGGACCAAGTCGGAGATGATGGCCATGAAAGCGGTTGGCAACGCGCCGGCGAGGATGATGGCTCCGCCGTTGGTGGCGTTGGTGCCGCGGATGATGATGTCGCCTAGGCCGCCAGCTCCGACGAAGGCGCCAATTGCGGTAATCCCGATGGCCACGACCAATGCGTTACGAATCCCGGCCATGATGACCGACATGCTCAAGGGGATTTCAACCATATATAGTGACTGCCAGCGAGTCATACCCATACCTTTGGCCGCATCCATCAAGTTCTTATCGACATTTTGCATGCCAGTGTACGTATTTTTGATGATGGGTAGCAGCGAGTATAAGAAGACCGTAACGATCACGGTGTTCACGCCCAGTCCGAGTCCCAGCATAATGATCGAAAGCATGGCTAGGCTGGGGATGGTTTGAATGACGTTGGCGATGCCGATGACGGTGTTGCTTAGGGTGCGATGACGCGCAATTGCCAGTCCAACTGGAATACCGATCACCGCCGCAATGAGCACCCCATAGATTGAAATCAGAAAATGGCGAGTGAACTGACTCAGCACGTAAGAACCGTTGTTGGCAAGGTAATACCAGAATTGTTGCCACGTATCCATGTTAGCCATTAGTCGTCACTTCCTTTGAAATAGTTGTGTTTGGTGAGAAATCTTTGTGCGACCACGTTTGGTTCAAGTAATTGGTCATCGACTTGATAGTTGAGCTCCTGCATGGTTTTCACGTTGATCTTACCGTCCAGGCGATGCAGCAGTGGCCTTAGTTTAGGGTATCTCTTAAAAAGACTATTGTTCACAACAAGCGAGCATTGATACGGTGGGAAAAAGTGTCTATTGTCCTTCAACACTTTCAAATTGTAACTGCGGATCCGCCCGTCAGTGGAATATCCTAGAACGGTCTGCATTCGGTTGGCTTCAACTGCATCGTAAACTAAACCAATCTGCATCGGATAAACCCGTTTAAAGTCAAAGCCATATGTTTTTGTAAAATCATGATAGCCATCGCCTTTTCGGTTCATCCAGCTGGAATCAACCCCTGCGTTGTAGTGCGAAGCAACTTTTCCCAAATCGGAAATCGTGTTTAGGTGGTCTTTTTTAGCTTCTTTCTGAGTCACCATAAAAGCGTAGGTATCGGAAAAACCATAGGACGGGTACCAGGTTTGGTTAAAACGCTTTTTGAATTCGCGTTTAACAATCGCAGAAGCTTTGGCGGGGTTCTTGACTGGATTCATACCCAGTGTGCCGGTGATATCGGTTCCGGTGTAACGGGTGGCACTAATATCGGCATCGTTACGAATCATGGCTTGATGCACCACGGTTCCGGATCCTAGGTTGTTCACTAATGCTGTTTTGTAACCCAATTCGTGATTAATCAGTTCGGCAATGATGTTGGCCATAATCTGTGATTCGGTGCTGGTTTGTGCAGCAATGCGGACCGTACCATCATTACCGGAACCACTTAAACCAGGAAAGCCGCAACCGCTCAATAATAGTACTGGAACCAACAAAAGTGACAGGAATATTTTTTTGAATTGTTTCATCTTGCCACCTCCTAAGCGCGTTCACTGACAGGTGTCAGGCGGTACTCCAACCGCCCGAGTAACCAGTCAACAACCAACGCCAAAATGGTAACAGGAATCGTGCCGCCGATAATCAAATCCGGCTGGAACAGATTCAAACCATTGAAGATCAGGTCCCCAAGGCCGCCAGCCCCGATGTACGAAGCCAAGGTTGCCCAAGCGATGACATAAACAGCCGACAAGCGAATGCCTGCCATGATCACTGGCATGGCCAAAGGAACTTCAACTTGCCGAATGGATTGCAACGCTGTCATACCCATACCTTTAGCCGCGTCTATTAATACCGGATCAACGTCTTCCATACCGATATACGTATTCCGCAATATCGGTAACAACGAGTAAATGAACAATGCGACAATGGCCGGCACTTTTCCAATCCCGAATAACGGAATCATCAAAGCCAGTAACGCCAAAGATGGCACCGTTTGTAACATGCTGGCCAAAGCAATCACAATCTTAGCTGTCTTGGGGAAACGCGTCAGCAAAATGCCGAGCGGAACGGCAAAGATCACCCCAAGGCCTAATGCAATCGCCGAGATGTAGAGCTGTTCCCAAGTTTTGGTGATCAGTTCAGTGCCATGTGCATTTAGGAAAGCAAGCATGGTCACACCTCCTTAGGTGCGTTTCGGGTATCTATGGCCGATGCAGTGGTTGCACTTTTTTTATCAGAAGCCTGTGATTGATTCTTGGCACTTTCGCTGGATTGGTTGTCTTCATTATCACCCCAGATGGTGTCATAAACGACATCAACAAGCGAGGCCCTTGTGACAATACCGACCAGCTTCTTATCGTTATCAACTACTGGTACATATTTGAACCCGCGTTTCAAAATACGATCCGCGGTATCCCGTAGTAAAGCATTTTTATTAACATAGAAAATACTAGACTTGATAATATCACCAACACTGGTTGCGCTTTGATAGCGTGTTTCTAATGATTCCAAGTCAATGAAACCTTTGAGGTGATTTTCGTCATCCGTTACTAGCAGCGTGTCAACACGACGTTTACGCATGAGGGCAATTGCTTCGGCCAGCGATTTGCCTGGGGTGATGGCTGCAGGATTCTTTAGCATGATCTGTTCAACGGTGGTCACATCAGCACGTGCCTGAACCAAGCGATCTTGCCCGATCAAGTTTTCGACAAAATTGTTCGCTGGATGGGTCAGCAGTTCAGTTGGGGTCGCATTTTGAATGATATGGCCATGATCCATGACCACAATCTTCGTGGCGAGCTTGAGCGCTTCATCCATATCGTGCGTGACAAAAACCACGGTCTTACCAAGTTTTTCCTGTAAGTTTTTAATCAATTCCTGCAAAGACTCACGCGTAATTGGGTCCAAGGCGCCATAAGGTTCATCCATTAAGATTAAATCCTGATTCGCTGCAAGCGCGCGGATAACGCCAATTCGCTGTTGTTGCCCACCGGAAAGTTCTGAAGGATAACGATCCAGATAATCTTCCGGCAACTCAACAAGATCCACCAGTTCCTTAGCTTTTTCGCGGCGTTTTTCTTCCGGCCACTTCAATAGCTTCGGGACAATTGTGATGTTTTCATAAATCGTCATATGCGGCATGAGACCGATATTCTGAATAACATAACCGATCTGGCGCCGCAACTTGACAGCATCGATTTTGTGAATATCCTTGCCGTTAAACAGGATTTGGCCGCCGCTGGGTTCCAGCATGCGGTTAATCATGCGCATCGTGGTTGTCTTCCCGGAACCCGACGTCCCGATAAGACAAACAAACTCGCCCTTGTGAATCTCAAGGTTGATATGTTCGACCGCGACATTCCCGCCTCGATAAACTTTTTCAACGTCCTTGAATTGGACCATTGGTTGTTCTTCTGGCATGACGCGTCCTCCTTTATTTGATGATTCCATAGTAACACATGAAGTTAATTGTATTTTAATTGGGGACCGGTTGTGGGACGGGAATTTTGCGGGGGGTGGTGAAAAAATTAGACTTTTAAGTTGGTTAATTGTATTAATTGAAAAACCATAGACCAATCAATTAAACTGGCGTATAATGATGATTGATTTATTGAACTGTTCTTTATCTTATTTATTAAGATCATTGAAATTTAATCTGCTATTTCAAAGCAGTGGCTACGTACGGGAAGGAGAGGTGTCCGATCACTTGAAAAAATTTTTGAGAGTTAAAGTAGCATTCATGCTCATAATTTTTATAGCACTTTTATCAACGCATGAAAGTCCGCTTTTGTTCAAACTGTTCTTGCTTATCTGGTTTATTCTTATGGCATTCACGATCATTTCTTTGCTGAGAAGCAAAACATCATAGTGAGAATATGTAAGCTTTTTGTGAATTTGGTTTTGGCAGTGAGTGTATTTTTTGTAACAAAATTTAAGACGGCACCGACTTCCTTGGCTTATGGAAAGTTGGCGCCGTTTTTGCACGCAGCTATTCTGACGTTTCAGAACTTCGATTAGTGTGGCTTTCTATTCATTGTACAGAAAAACTGATTTTTATCACGATCGGAAGCCTGCGTTCAGATATGCTCCTCTTGAAAATAATGCAAGACACGCGGCAGAATGCTGAACATGTAAGCCAGCGCCCCAATGCCGCTGAAAACGAAAACCAAGTAGTTCTGTTCGATACTTTGGAACAAGAACGTGTAGAAAAAAGTTGCGAGTGGGGTCACCGAGTTGTTGATGGTCATGAGCGTTGTGTTTACGCGGCCGAGGAATTCGGTGGGGACGGTCTTTTGTATTTCTACCTGCATGACAATGTTAGGGATGACGATCAGGAATCCCAGAACCGCCATCAGTAAAGTGCCGATGATGGTGACAGCGTTTGTTGTGTTGGCCAAATGGAAAATTTCGCCTAAAACGATCAGTAAGACACAGTCTGTCAAAACGGGACCGAGAATTTTCAGACGAATGCGTTTTTGACTGCTAATGGTGCTCATGAACAGGCTGCCGATGAGAATGCCAAGTGCGGAGCCGGTTTCTAAGTATCCGATTGGGGTTGTGCCGAGGTGCAGCGTGTTGGTGATGATAAAAGGCATGCCCACCGTGACGCTTGTGAAGCTAAAATTCAGAACAACGCCGACAATAATGGCACCTTTTACTAAAGGGCGTTGCTTGACATAGGCGATGCCTTTTTTAAATAAGTCTAGTTGCTTAGGTGATTGGGTGGCACTGGCTTTGGTCTCGGCTTCATGAGTGTGAAACTTCATTGTTAACATGATGGCAAAAGAAAGCGTGGATGCCACAATTTCGACAAAAATGAAGGCTTCAAATCCAACCAGAGAATAAAGTCCTAATCCCAACATTGGCGCAAAGATGGATGAAATTGAGGAAGCCGTCGATGTTAGCGCGCTTAACCTTTGAATTTTCCGCTCATTAACCAGTTCGTGCACAGAGGCGTCATAGGCTGTTGAGCTAAAGTCGCTGCACATGTAATCCAAGATCGAAAATGCGACAACCGGATAAAGTTTGTCCACGCCGGCAAAGTTTGGCTGTGCCCAAGCGAAGGCAAATAGCCCGACCAGCCTAAGCAAATTACTGATAATCAAGATATGTCGATGTGAGAACTGATCAACGATATTCCCCATGGGCACGAATAATATGAGGCTAACGAGCGGCCCGACAATGGTTGATAAGCCGAAGCTGATGGCTAAGTGCGTTTGGTTGAGGAGCATCAGTCCCATACCAAAAGAGAACATCCCACCGCTGAGTGAGCCGATCAGATTGCTGCTGAAGTCTTTTATGATTTGGCGGTTCGATTCGCGATCTGTGATGACAGGGGAAGTGAGCGTGAGCGGTTGCACGGCTTGACCACGGGCTTTCTTTAGATTGAGTTTATAATTATATTTTGGTGAATTTTAAATAATAATCTAATGATAATACAATATAAGACAAAGTCAACTTCTTCCGAATGTTCATTTGAGAGCTTACACACAATATCATGAAGGTAAATTACGCGTACTCCATATTATTTAGAGCACCGCGTAAATGGATAGTTGGATTTCGTCGCCGCCTTTTACCGAAAATTGATCACGGTCAAGGCGGCTTTTTGAATGCCTCGGTACACTGAACTCGACACTAAGGTTCACGTTCAGGAGGGAAAAGACGATGCATGTTATTCAGACACATAAACAAGAAGCGATGATTGGCGGTGGCGTGCTGACGGCGCTGGGGCTGGTTTTCAGTCAGGCGTGGTTGTTGGTGCTGGCGAGTTTAGTGGCGGGCCTGCCGATTGCGGTGAATGCCTGGGAGGCGTTGCGGTATAAGCAGATTAGCATTGAGCTGCTGGTGACGATTGCATTGGTGGGCGCGGTGTTGATTGGCGAACCGGTCGAAAGTGCCGTGGTCAGTTTTCTGTTTCTTTTTGGCGACTGGCTGGAGCAGCGTAGTTTGGCGAAGACGCGATCGGCGATTCAAGGCTTGGCTGCCGCGGCGCCCAAGACGGCACGGTTGGTTGATGGCGTGACGGTTCCGGTGGGCCAATTGGCGGTCGGCGATCAGGTGCGCGTGTTGGCAGGTGAAACCGTGCCAGCAGACGGAAAAGTGATCGGTGGGCAGGCGAACATTGTTGAAGCGGCGATTACCGGTGAGCCGGATGCGAAAAGGAAACAAGCTGGCGCAACGGTATATTCCGGGACGCAGGTTAGCGATGGAACAGTTGATATTGAAGTCGAGAAAACCGGCTACAATACGGTTTATCAACAGATTATCGATTTGATTGAAGATGCCCAGGATGCGCAGTCACCGGTTGCAACGTTTATTCAGAAGTTTGCACGTTGGTACACGCCGCTGGTTTTGGTAATTGCTTTGCTGGTCGGCTTGGTGAGTCAGGACGTGCGGCTAGCCATCACGATTCTCGTGCTTGGCTGCCCCGGCGCGCTGGTGATCGGAGCGCCTGTCAGCAATGTTGTCGGACTAGGTTTTGGCGCCAAGCACGGCATTTTAATCAAAGGCGGCGATGTCGCGACCAAGTTGGATCAGATTGACACGGTCATGTTTGATAAAACCGGGACGTTGACGCAAGGAAAAATCAGTGTGACCACCGCGCAGTACTGGACACCCGATGAGGCAAACGTGGCGGCGTTGGTCGCAGCGGTCGAACAGGCGACCGCGCATCCGTTGGGGCAAGCGTTGGTAGCCTACTTGCAGCCCCAGACAACTCCGGTAGTTGAAGACGTCAAGGTGACGCGCGGCGTTGGTGTGCAGGCGCAAGTGGCGGGGCATACTGTCAGTGTCGGCAATCAAAAGATTTTGAAACAGCCGCAGACACCGGAACAACGGGCGGCGATCCAGGCAATTGTGAGCGGCGGTGCTTCACTGGTTTTAGCAACCGTTGATGACAAGTTAGTTGTCGCATATGGCTTGCGGGATCAGTTGCGTCCGGACACTCCTGCGATGTTGGCGGACTTGAGCACGAACGGCAAAAAGACGATTGTGCTGTCTGGCGATTCGCAGGCAGCGGTTGAACACATGATGACGGATTTACCGCTCAGTCAAACCCGTGGTGGCTTGCTTCCAGCCGATAAAGTCAGCGCCATTAAAGCAGCGCAGGCTCATGGTGAAAAAGTGATGTTTGTTGGCGACGGCATTAATGACGGGCCGGCGTTGGCGCAAGCTGATGTTGGCGTGGCAATGGGTTCCGGCATGGATGTCGCCATTGATACCGCAGATGTCATTTTAACGAGCAGTCGTCTCACCAATCTCGGCGTCCTTTTCGACTTAGCCAAGCGGATGAACGTCAACATCAAACAAAATCTGGTGATTGCGATTGGCACGGTGGCTCTGCTACTGAGCGGTTTGCTGGTCGGCTTAGTCGATATGGCGAGTGGCATGCTGTTTCATGAAATCTCGATTCTTCTCGTCATTGCCAATGCATTACGGTTGCGGCACACGCCGAGAAAATGGCAAAACTTGACGGCGATCAAGGCGCACCAGCCGCAAACCGCGAATAATGAAGGTAAATAAACAAGAAAGGATTTTTAAAATGACAAAATTAGTTTATCAATTAGACGGATTGACCTGCCCGAGTTGCTTGCAGAAGATTGAAGGGGCGGTTGGCCAACAAGCTGGCGTTAAGAGTGTTAAGGCACTTTTTAATAGTAGTAAAGTCAAGGCGCAGATTGATCCAGCGGTTACGAACGCCGATACCCTGAAGAAGACGATCACGGATTTAGGGTACACGGTTGTCAACGTTCGCAGTCAGGAAGCGTAGGAGGCGGGGATATGAGTGTCACAACAGAGATGCAGACAATTAGTGCCGAGCAAGTCAAGACTCGGCAAGCAGCAGCGGCAAAGCAAGCCGATCATGATCACCATGTCCCGACTGCAGGGGCGATGAGCGGACACGTTTTGGCGAATTTACAGGTTTTAGCTCGCAAGCTGGAACAATTTCGGTTAACGCTGAATGGCCCGAGCAGCGAAACTGACAGACAGCTGTTAACCGAATTGCTAGGACAAGTCCGGCAGCATTTCTCAGTGCTGGCGAACGACTTGGCAGCACAAGGAGAAGATTTTCCGACCACAACAGCAGAGTTCGATGAATATACCATGTTGAAAGAAGATCCGGCGTTGCGTTTTTGGACCAACGACATGAAGCTGGATGCGGTTGTGAATGATCTTGACACTTGCCAGTTATTCGTCAGCCGCGCGATTCCGCTTGCCGATAAGGAGAACAAGCTCGTATTGGCGGCAGATATGTTACAATTGCAGCGCTGGCATGAACAGAGTATCCTTCGCTTGCAGACGCGGCTCGGCCGGGAGGTTACGGCTGGCCGGGATTTGCTTGACGAGGATGAAGACGACTGATTGGTGATTTTAGAGCGGTGCATAGATTGATTTTTCCTCAGCGCAGGAGGTGGCAACACATTGCATAGTTGTACAGCAGTTGTACCGTTGTTTAAGAAACTCAATGATCAGGCGCGTGCAGCCATTGACGCTTTAACCCATGAACGGCAGGTTGAAAAAGGAACGGTTTTGCTCAGCCCAGAGACAGATGCCCGTTTATTGGTGGTCGCTCAGGGCAAGCTCAAGACGTACCAATTGTCGACGAACGGCAAAGAGCAATTATTGCGCGTGGATGGCCCCGGCGATTATGAAGGTGAGGCCGGCTTGCTCAACATTGCCAGTCCTAACGTTTACACCGAAGCGCTAACAACCGCCACTGTCTGCACCATTAGCGCGGCAGATTTTCAACAACTCCTCATGAAACAACCGCAGATCAGCCTGCAGCTGCTCACCGAAAACACGCGCAAAATGCAGGCATTGGAAAAGCAGGCGGGCTATCTTGGCAATGATTCCATCAATGTGCGTCTCACCCATTACCTGCTCGACCTGCGCACCGCGGCTGGAAAAGACACCGTAACCGTGCCAATGGCGTGGACACAACTAGCCGATTACCTCGGAACCACGCCAGAAACGGTTTCCCGAACCTTGAAACGTTTGGCAAATGAAAAGTTGATTCGGCGGACGGGTAAACAGGTGACGATTTTGAATGCCGAGGATATGGAAGATTTTGTTTGGTGAGTGCGGCATTTTGAAAGTAAGTTTATGCAAAAAGCCAGCGAGAAAATTCGCTGGCTTTTTACGTGGCGTTACGAGCCGAAAATGCTGAACCTCACGAGTAAAAAAGGGGATTAAAAAAGCTGTTCGGTGAGAAAGAAATTGGTTGACATGCCTGATTAACATAGTTACTATAAACAATGTTAATAGTAACTATGTTAGGAGACGCTTATGAAAAAAACCATATCAGTGGTGATGGCAACCTGTATCGGGATTTTCTTGTGTATGTTAGACACAACAATTATGAATATTGCTTTGCCCGCTATCCAAAAAGGGCTAAGTGTCAACTTGCCAGATCTGTCCTGGGCACTAAACATTTATACAATTTTGTTCGCAACTTTAACCATACCTTTAAGTAAGCTAGCTGAAAGGATTGGCATTAACCGATTTTACTTAGTGGGGCTAATAACGTTCGCTGTTGGCTCACTTTTATCGGCCTTTGCAACAAACATTGTTTCCTTGGATATTGGCAGAGCTATACAGAGCATCGGTGCAGCGACTGTATTCCCGCTGTCAATGACAATTGGCATTTCGACAGTTGATACGTCAAATAGGCCAAAAGTGATTGCGGCATTAGGCGTCACCCAAGGATTGGCTGCGGCTTTGGGTCCAGTTATTGGCGGGATAGTGACGCAGTTTTTGTCATGGAGATGGATATTTTTAATCAATATTCCGTTAATGATGCTGGTGTTGCTACTGGTGGCCTTTAATTTATCAATGAATCAGGAAAGAAATGCAAAGCCGATAGATCTACAGGGCTGTATATTGAGCATGGTCACGCTCTTTTCACTAACGCTTTTATTGGTAAAAGGACGTGAGTGGGGCTGGACATCCCTTTCATCTATTTTTTTGGCAATTTTGTTTTTAGCAGGATGTGCAACATTTATTCTTGTTGAACGTTTTTCTAAAAATCCAATGGTTCCGTTAGACTTGTTCAAAAACCGACAATTTGTTGGTGCATCGGTTGCGATTGTTTTAAGCAACTTATTTTTAGTTGGTGTAACGGTGATCTTACCAACTTACTTTACAAATATTCAACAAAAGACGGAACTAGCAGCGGCGCTTATTGTTACACCTATAACAGTTATGATATTCGTCTTTTCGCCTATTGCTGCGCTGATTATTGACAAGGTAGGAGCACGGATCGTTGTTTTATTAGGATTCATGTTAATGGCGCTAGGATATGCAATGTTCTTTACCATCAATTTGTATAATTCTCTGGAGATCTTCGTTGCCTGCATAACTTTAGGAACCGGTTATGGCATCATTGCGGGACCTATAACCGTTTTAGCAGCGGCAGACTTTACTGGCGAGAAGTTAAATTCTTCGCAAAGTGTTGCTGGTGTTTTAAGACAGGTAGGGGTTGTGTTAGCTGTTGCTATTTTCGTGACGAATCTATACTCCGGACTCGCCACTGCAAAAGTTAGTTCCGTGAAATTTGCAAGTGAGCGGATTCAGCGGTTAGCAATTCCTCAAAAACAGAAGCGTGTCATGCTTAAAACAACCCAAAAAGCTATTAGTACAGGCAAAACGCATCAGAAATTTCCAACTGATCATTTTTCAAAAAAGGAACGAAGCGCGATCATCAATACGAGTTACGTGGCCGCGATTTCTCGAGTGCTTAGCCCTTCAAGCTCTGAAAAAATTCAGATAATGACTCAAGTCAAACAAAAGGTGGGTACCGCGCTTACGAAACAAAATCACAATATAAACGCTGCTATTAGTGAAATCCAAACAAAATCGGAAGGCTACTTTACCGATGCTTTTAAATTGTTGTACAGAAACACACTTCCATTTCTGTTTGTCGCGATCCTGTCTTCGTTTATTTTTCCTGCTTTCGAACGTCGACAGAAAGAACGACAATGACGCAAGATTGACACTTGCTTTGGAGCAGATTTTTTACGGTGACGGTTGTGGCAAAAATGGCGAAAGTTGATACTTAAAAGTTTTAAACTGGGCTCTTATTATGCTATCATTGCTAACATCTACATAAACAATGTTAATATAAAGGAGCAAAAGATATTGCAAGGAAAAGATGTTGTTTTAGGTTTGTTGAACCAACGTGATATGTCAGGTTACGAGATAAAGGACGTATTTGAAACACAGCTAAAGTTCTTTTTTGATGGTACTTTCGGGATGATCTACCCCATTCTTAGGAAACTGGAGAAAGAAGGTTTGATTCAAAAAAAACATGTTGTTCAAGATCTTAAGCCGAATAAGAATGTTTATAGCATCACAGATTTAGGGAAAAAAGAGTTTAAGACTTATCTCAACTCAAAAACAGTTGAGGAAACGTTCAAATCAGATTTTTTGATGCGCATGTACTTTGG
Organism: Lacticaseibacillus chiayiensis; assembly: GCF_004123795.1. Lineage (GTDB taxonomy): Bacteria > Bacillota > Bacilli > Lactobacillales > Lactobacillaceae > Lacticaseibacillus > Lacticaseibacillus chiayiensis. Next base: position 54,678 of record NZ_MSSM01000008.1, read on the forward strand.
TCAAGAGCTTGATCGTGATAAAATGATTTCATTTATTAAGCAAGAGATCGAGCGTAAAAAAACTAATCTGTCGGAACTGACGGATAACTATGAACGTTGGACGAATAATGGCATGAATTCTTTCCAAGAAATCACCTTTATGTATGGGATTGCCTACTATAAAAGCGAAATCAAAGTGCTTAATGAAGCGTTAGAAAAATTGGATGGGCAGGATTAAATCGCGTCTGCATTGTTGCTGCGTAGATCGGTTTAACATTTAACGTGAGACGGCATTAACAATTTCTAATTGATTAGGAGGCTTATGCCGTCTTTTTTCAGTTAAATTGTGTGACTTTGCCAATCTAAAATAGCCACAAATTAGCTTTCTTTCAGCTATGCACTACCGTTGGAAAAGACACCGTGACGGTACTTATGGCGTGGACGCAGCTAGCGGATTACCTCGGTACTACGCCGGAAACGTTTTCCCGAACCTTGAAGCGTTTGGTGAATGAAAAGTTGATTCGGCGGACGGGGAAATAGGTGACGATTTTGAGTGCTGAGGATATGGAAGATTTTGTTTGGTGAGTGCGCCATTTTGAAAGTAAGTTTATGCAAAAAGCCAGCGAGAAATTCGTTGGCTTTTTGTATGCCCTCAATGTTGGTTAATCGTTCAGATAAGCGAGATGGTCTTTGAGGCTTTTGATGATCATGCTTGTCAGTTTTTCCGGATCAATGAGACGATCAGGCGTCAGATAATACAGGAGGATATTCCACATACCGCCAATAATCATGAGATCAATCAATGTTTCATCCTTGGATGGTGAGTGCTAGGGCAATTTTTGGTGAGGTAATTGCCGGAGCAGTTCATGGCGTTGGGCCTCAAAAACAAAGCCCAATAAATCATTCTTTTGTAATAGCAGGAGTTCACGCCGTTGCTTTTGCCAAAAAGAAAAGTAGCAGCATAGTAGGTCGTGAAATGTTTGGATTTTGCGATCAAGGACAGTTGCTAAATATGCTTTAACTGTCGTCTCAGTATAGTATTGGACAATAGCAGACTTGTTTGGGAAATGCTGGTAAAAGGTTTTCCGGGAGACGTTTGCGGCTGCTGCAATTTCAGAAATAGTCAAGGTGTCAAATGAGTCCTTAGACAACTTTGCGAACAACGCACCAACAATCGCATGCTTTGATTTTTGAGCGGTTTTATTCATTGTTAAGTCCCTTCAGCGGAAAAAGTAACAGAAAGTCCAATGTGTCACCATTTGGTTAAAAATCCTTTTACACTTATGCCGCGTATTATACCCTGTAAACGTAACAAATGTTAACTCTTGAAAGGGGATAAAGGCATACTGTTAAATTACTGGATATTGCCGCTCTTGTTTGTCTTGCATGATTTCGAGGAAATGATTATGGTGCCGATTTGGAAACAGCGACACTCTCAACGAATTCGTCAAATGAAAAGGCCTTTCTTTGGTGCGGTGACTAGTGGGCAAGCTTTTTCGGTTGGCGTATTGGAAGAATTATTGATTTTAATTGTAGTTTCGTTACTCAGCTATAAGTTACACAGTCCGATTTTGTGCCTAGCCTTCATGGTGGCTTATACGTTACATTTTCTCATGCATTTTCGAATGTGCTTAGCCTATCAAGGTTATGTCCCAGGCATTATTTCTGCTACTTTGGAATTACCGATTATGATTTGGTTGATATTGACATACTGGCAGCAAAGCCAATGCACAATTAGTGAGTTTGCCATCTACTTTGTTTTTGCTTTTATGGTTATGATGTTGAACCTCCGTATTATGCACGAACTGATGCCACATATCCAAGCGAGAATGACGACATATACCAAAACGTCATCGTTATAGTGAAAAAGTGCGTATAGCCAAGTAAAGACCACGAAAGAGGAAGTGAGTGTCTGACTTCCTCTTTTGCGGTCTAAGTTTTGATTTAGAAGCTGCTGCGCTTTTCAAATCATTAACGCGCAGAGATTAACGGGCGCGTGCGCCGTTTTTGCCAAATAATGGTGGCCAACAAGATAACCAGCAACAAGTGAACGATAGCCGATACGGCACTAGCCTCGAGTCCAAAAGTCCCACCAGTCAGAGGCTGAAATGTCGTTGTAGGCAGTGATTTCAGGATAAAACTCTCGCTGGACATGCCGGAAACCGTAACACCAAATACAGGGCCTTCAGCAAAGTTCCAAATGGCGTGAAAAGCGCCGCACAGCCAGATGCTGCCGGTCAAAAGTCGGAACTGCGACATCGCGATGGCAAATAAGAACAAGCCAATGGCCGCGGGAAGGTTGAAGCCGGGATTGGCCATATGTAGAAGTGTGAAAAGAATTGCGTTGAGCAAAACAGCCATTACGACCTTATGTCGCTTAAGCCAGTAACCCATGACGTAGCCGCGACAAAGCAGCTCTTCGAACATGGACTGGATCGCGTAGCCAAAAAAGAAAAGAACTAGCCAAAGCAGGTTTGATCCTTGAAAGATGACCAGTACTTGATACCCGCCGAACAAGGTGATGATGCCCCAAATGAGGCTGAACATGATGAATCCGAAAAGTAAGCCCAGCGAATAGTTTCTGGCGGCATGTTCTCTTGCGAATGACAGAATATCACGATCGCCGCGATAATGAATGACCATGCCGATAATACCGATGGCCTCGCCGAATAAGAAAAGCAAGTCAAAGGATTGCGAAATATTAGTGTCATCCTTCAAGATGCCGAATAATCCCATCAGAAAAGGGACAATGTCAGATAAGAGTGACCAAGCAAATGCAATGACGAAAACCAGTGCAATCGTCATAAATGACCTAGGTAGTTTTTTGAGCTGATTAATCGTGCTCGCCTCCGAATAAAGTTTGGCTTAAAGTTGTCAGAATTAACAAAATAAGCTTCTTTTAGGATAGCCTTAATTTTTTAATCGGGCAAATGGCAATATTTGACTCAAAACTTCCAATGAGCTTTTTTTATTACTAAGCTTAAAGACGATAGCGTCATCGCCACCTCGTCCATTGCCGATAAAAGCAATCAACTTTTCATTTTGCAACAAAAAAGCAGCTAGTAAACAATGTCTACTAGCTACACATCACGTGCGTCCGCTTCCTGTGGGTGGTAAACCCCGAAACGCTAGCGTGAACCACATCTCTACAGCTAAAATGTCTGTTGACAATCTTTTTGTCAACTTAATGATTTAATGAAACGGCGATCGATATCCAGATGCAAGGCCTCTTTTCAGCTACTCAAGACAACCATACAGGAACTCGTTTGACAACAAGGCGCCACCCCGCCAACTTTCCCCCTTTTTTTCGCAAATATATGAGTCCAAAGTTTGTGAATGCTAATAAGATTGTTACAATAAGGTTGTGGCCAATTGACCGTACGTTGGAATAATTTTGTAGATGAGGATGTGGTGAATCAATGGCAGATGTTGTCATTTTAGGTGCCGGATATGCGGGCATTCGGGCCGTTAAAACGTTGAGTAAGCTCGCACCAAAGGGAACAACGATCACAGTGGTTGACCAAAACACCGAACATGAAGAGCGCACGCAGCTTCATGAAGTGGCGGCAGGTACGATGCCTGCGTCGAGAATTACGTTTAATATCCAACAGGTTCTCCCTAAGGATGTGCATTTTCTTCAGGCAAAAGTCAGCAAGGTTGATGTGTCGACCAAGATGGTGATTTTGGCTAACCATGCGCCGCTGCGTTACGATTATCTCATCATCGCCCTCGGCTTCCGGTCTGAGGACTTTGGGCTGCCTGGCGCCGATGAAAATGCCTTGCCGCTGGACAACGTGGCTTCTGCTCAAAAAATCACCAAGACGATTGAGCAGCACGTTGCCAACTACAAGCAGTCAAAAGATCCAAAAGACTTGACGGTGATTGTTGCCGGAGCCGGATTCACGGGTGTTGAGTTACTAGGCGAATTGACGCACAGTATGCCGGAGCTGGCTAAAAAGTACGATACACCACCGATTAAAATTATCTCCATGGAAATGGCAACACGCATTTTGCCGATGTTCGATGAAAAATTAGCCAATTATGCAATGGATTACCTCAAGAGTCATGGGGTGACCATGATGACTGGTTCCAAGATTACGAAGATCGAGCCGAAAGCCGTGGTCTATGCTGATGGCGATCAGGAAAAGAAAGTCGAAGGGAATACGATCATCTGGACGGTCGGCGTTTCAGGCAGCGATGTGATTGCTGATTCAGGCTTCCAGCAGCGGCGTAACCGTGTGGTAGTTTCCAACCATTTGAATTTGGAAGATCATCCTGAAGTTTACATTATCGGGGATGTGTCCGCGGTCATGGCAGGCGATTCCGGTCGGCCTTATCCAACCACGGCACAGATTTCTACGCAAGAAGGCGATCAGGCAGGCAAAAATGTTGCTGCGGCGTTAAATGGTCAGCCGTTGACGGATTTTGTTTACAAACCAAAGGGCACGGTTGCGTCACTTGGCAGCCAAGATGGTATCGCCCAAATTGGCAAGGGTCACAAGTACACTGGTTTCATTGCTAAAATGCTCAAGCGCGTCATCACGGACAAGTCGTTACTGGAGGACGCCAACTTGACAACAATGTTGAAGCAAGGACGCTGGCCGCTTTAATGATCCAGTGGCAAGTGCCAAGCTTGTTATAGAAAAATAGTGATCGCAAAAGGGGCAGCGAGTTTCGCTGCCCCTTTTGATGTCTAGAGATGTCGCTTTGTAAATCAATGTCACAGAGAGCAATTTTCCAAAGCAAGTTGCTTCAGTAGCGTAACCCAAAGCCGAGTGTTCGGTCGCCCAAAATGTGTGCTGACCAGATCAATGCCGCGGCCAATAAGCCGTACTGAGCACCAATCAAAGCCAACCCCCAAAGAAGGATGGGGCCAATGAACGTATGACCAACATCGTAGCTGACATTACCGACTTTTTCGTTAACGAGAAATCCTAAAGCACTTATGTCAGGGATCAGGAAGCCAACAATAAATAATAGCCAGCTGAAATCGAACTGGACAAAGTAAACATAAATGACGAGTGCAAATCCTAATGCTGATTCTATTCTTGGAAGCCACTTCATGATGCACCATCCTTAGACACTATTAAGATATAAAGTAGGTAGAGCAAGTCTTTTACTGGGCGGTCGCGAATAAACTAACACGACACCACCTGCCTATGATGCCGCGATAGAAAGCGATGTGCTGTCGTTTAGAGCTAGTAAGTGCAACGTCTACATCATGATAGTATTATTCATGATGCTTTAGCAGGTACGTTTTTCCGCCGATCAGTCCAGAAGGCAACGGGTGAGAGGCACAAGACAATCAAGGCGCCAATCAGATAGGTGTGGCTGAATGCTTGCGCCAGATGCTTATTTTTGCGTTGCTTGATTTCACTGAAAGTTGTTTGCAACGTTTGCTTTTGGGCGATTTGCTTGATTGCGATTAGCGCAGAACGTTGGCCTTGCGCAACAGTTGCAACGCCGGCAGCAAGGCGAGTAATGCTAATAGTAAGTGGCGAGCGACTTTGTTGGGCAACTTTTGCGAGTGTGGCCGAGCCGCTTGTCAGTTTACTGCTGCCTTGTTGCAAAGCGACACTCGCATCATATAGTTTACGCAGGTCGCTACCTGCAACGGGTTTAGGCAAGTTGGTTTTAGCACTGGCTGCTTTCGTGATGGCGCGGGTCATCTTTTTCTGTTGATAAGTGGTTGGCGTTGAAGAACCGGAAAAGATCTTGGTTAACTGTTGATGAGCAACAGTTTTGACATGTGGCGATAACGTTTTTTCAGTCACCAGTTGATCAGCAGTGTGATAGATTTGCGTCTTGGCAGAGGCGATATTTGTATCAAGCACAGTCACCAGAATGGCGATTCCGAGGCATGTTCCGATTTGCCGCGCAGCGTTGACAATGCCGGAGCCGATACCACTTTTGTTTTTAGGCAGATAACGGACCGAGGCAACGAGTGAGACTGATGAAAAACCGAAACCAAAGCCATTGATGACTAAGAGTACCACGATAAGAGCGGTGGCCGTATTGGTTTTGATCAGTGAAAGTAAAAACAGACTTACGGCCATGATGATCATACCCGCCAATGTCACTGGAATTGCGCCGACTTTGGCGAGTAAACGCGTACCGATTGGCATGGCGACCATGATGGTAAGTGACACCGGAATGATGATCAAAGCTGCATGTAACGGACTGTCACCAAGCACATTTTGTAGAAAATAATTTAGGATCAAACTTGGGCCAACAAGTGCAAAACCGGTCATAAAGTAAACGATACTTGAGGCACTGAGGGTCTTTTCACGAAAAAGATCAAGTTCCAATAATGGATTTTTAATATGATGCTCAATGACAATAAAGGCGATAAGAGCCACGGCACCACCGATCAGACTGCTGAGGATCAGTGAAGAGTGCCACCCATATTGACGACCTTCTAGTAGGCCAAAAGTGACGCCGCCAAGTGCAGCCGTCAAAAGTAATAAACCAGGAAGATCAATGCGACCAGCCAGCGATTCATCGTACGATTCGTGTGCACAGATACCGACAAGTAAAAATGCAAGTAAAGCAAGCGGAACATTAATGCCAAAAATCCAGCGCCAGGAAGTGACTTGCAGAATCATGCCACCAATTGGCGGACCACCAGCTGCTGCTAACGCGGTCACGGCACCAACCAATGCGGCGACCTGATTGAGTTTTTCTTTGCCAAATACTTCAATTCCCATTGGTAACACAATTGGCGTGATAATTGCCCCGCCAAGACCTTGGAAAAATCGGAACGTAATGAGCATGGGTAGCGACGTGGCAGTTGTGCATGCTGCGGAGAAACCGCCGAAAAGCGCGAGGCCAAGCAACATGATTTTTTTGCGACCAAAGCGATCCGCGATTTTAGAAGTCGTAATCATGAAAACGGACATCGCCAAAGTGTAAATGGTCATGACCCAGCTGGTGTTGGCAAGTGAGCCATGAAGATCGTCCATAATTTTAGGGATGGCAATATTGACGATGGTGGTATCGAGCGTCCCCATGAACATCGCAATGGTCAAGCCGATAGAACAAAGTGCCCGGGTTAAACGGGTCATCACATCAGATCCTTTCATCTGTTACAATTGGATACATGTGACACATGTGTGACTTTCGAAAGCACTTTGAGTATACTGGTGACAGCGACAAGCAACAAGTATTTGGCGACAAGTGCTACAAATTGGTGGTATTTGTGTCAGTTAGGAGATTGCGATTATGAATGGGAAGCAACGGATGGCGCTGCAATCAAAACAGTGGCTGGTGGATGCCTTGGTTACCTTAATGCAACGTGGCGAGGCAGTGACGGATATTTCAATCACGGAAATTGTTCAAACAGCGGATCTTTCGCGTAAAACCTTTTATCGGGCGTTTAAGACCAAGGATGATTTAATCGATTATTTATGCCGTCAGTTGACAGACAATTATTTTGAAAGTCTGAAACAGGCCACCCGCGGACAAACGCCGATTAGTTTCGAAACGACGATGCAGCACTTTTTCACGTTTTGGTGGCAACAAAAAGACCTTGTCCGCTTATTGATTCGGCAAGGTCTGTTCGATCGTTTGAATGGTGTCTGGCAACATGATGCCGTTGACAAATACCGTCAGTTTCCCGCACCGTGGCATGCGGCGGGGACTGATCGAGAGGTGAATTATATCATGGCATTTGCGCTCGGCGGGTTTACTAATGTCTTACGCTTGTGGTTGGCCCAAGATCACCCTGAATCGCCAGAGCAAGTGCAAAAAGTGGCGTTGGCAGGTTTTGGCCAGTTAGCGCAGAATATTGGTCGCGCAAATTAGTGCGGCGAGTCTGTGATCTTTTTGGATAAGTGCAGCTCTCTCAAAAAGATTACAAGTAAAAGTTGATGGGCGCTGTCAAATTGACCTGATCAAGCGCGAGGGTGTCATTAATGCTTTTTCCTTGCGGGACATCAATCAGCAGGCGAATCGTTTTCGTCTCGTTTGGTTTGATGACAGGTGGGGTCGAAAGCATTCTGACAGTGACTGGGTGCTGGTCATTGGACGCCGAGAAATGTTTCTCGGAAAAGCTCAAAGGAACGGCGTATCGCGTGTTGTGAATGGTCAAGGCGATTCCGTTTTGGTTCTTTGGAATATCTGGCAGGTACTTCGTTTGGATGGTGAATAGGCGTTGTTTGTTGGCACCAGCATAGATCACTCGCTTGCCAATCGTAACCGGTTTTCGATGAATGGCTGGGTGAGCAATCGGATATGATTAGGAGCGTTTTGATAAGCCAACGGATCGATGGCAAATTGCGACTGTCCAGAAAGGCAATGAGAAGCAACAGCAATAACGTGCTGGCAATCCAAAAAAGTGCCAGCGCAGTTTGGATCATGACAAAGTTCGCTGTGACCAGAAGGATGATAAGCAAGATCAGTAACAATATGGTGCTTTTTTTAAAGCAAATCTTCCTCTTCATTTTACTTCTCCAAGTTAGTTAAGTCTGTGCTGAATGATTGAAGTTCATTCAAACAAATACAACGCTGTGTTTCCGTATTATCAACAAATCTAATGAAGAATGATTTGGAGGGAGATTTAACTTAATGCCATTCTCCTACAATTTTTTGGAAATCAATCTGTTTTGATGAGAAAGTTTTAACGTCTGGACTGTCATTGATATATTCAGTATCTGGCCCGAACACCACATGATGGTTTGTTAGCACCACATTCTTGAATACCCATAAAGGACTTCTCTTGGGTGTTTTATTAGTAGACTGCACAAAACAAAAAGTCGGATTAACGCAATGAAAGAAAAATGGCCGTCGCTCGTATAAATTGAAAAAATAGGTCTTTGTATGGCCGGCCATATTATCTGCTTCTGTCAGCATGAATTTTCCCCGGCCAATTGTGATGGATGTACTGTGCGAATAAGACATTTGTAGCGCCGACACCTCCCCGCCAGTTGAAAATCCGGTTTCATGAACGCTCAAAGAAACCATGAACAGGCAGAGGACAGCGCCGATTCGGAGCGTTTTGAGAAGCCAACGGATTGATGGCAATTTCCGACCGTCCAGAAAAGTAATGAGAAGCAACAGCAAAATTGTTATCGCAATCCAAAAAAATGCCAGCGCGGTTTGGATCATGACAAAATTTGCTGAGATCAGAAGGATGCTGAGCAAGATCAAAAACACCACGGTACTTTTTTTGAAATATAGTTTGTTCTTCATCTTTATTTCTCCAATAAAAAATATGACAATACAGCGACATTATCCGATATATTGTCATATTTAAAAAGCTTTATTTTCCCAGATTGAAAATCTTTAACTAAAGATTAAAGATAACTGTTAATTACATTTTGGTAGACTTTTACGACGTCTGCTGCTTCTGAACTGGAGTAATCATAGGGAGCCTTAAACTTCTTAAAAGCAGCTAATGCAATGCTGTACGCTTGTCCCCAAGATCCTGTACCGCCTGAGAGCAAGATTTTCGTATCTGATGACAATGTATCTAAGGAACCGTTGAATCGATTGTTTAGATAGGAGTTAGCCCTTTGTTCATTTCCGTGTCCAGAATAGTACTCTGTAATAACCGAGGACGGTGTGGCATCGTCTGGCAAATTATTTTCTGTTCGGATGGAACTATACAAGTTAATTGCATCCATATCATCAATTAGATCTTCAGGACCAAATGATTTATCTTTGCCCACTACAGCAGACAGGGAGTCATAGAATGATACGTACTTTTTAATCTGACGGTGCGCATCGTTGATAGCCGTCAACAGATCCCCACACCAACCACCTAAATCTTGGATACCTGATACAGACTGAGGTTCACCCCAAAACAATAGTGAGTTTAAGGCTACCATCACAAGGCATAATCCCAATGTATTGGCTATAGTCAGCATTGAGCCATTGCTGCAATTGACGAACATTTTTATCACCACCAGCGACTAGAACAAAGGCGCTCATGTCGAAAAGTGCTGCCATTAAATTAACGGTTACAATACCGTCTGCATTAAGCCCTGCATCAGTTTGTAAGGTTTTGAAGGCTTGCTGTGTTGCAGATGAAAACTCCTGATTCAAGTTGCTTCCTGGATCGATACCCTTACACCAAAAAGCGCCTTGGATTAGCTGTGCAATGTTACCTGTATAACCTGGTTTCAGATTGCCAACAACGCTAGCCAGCGCTGACCGCGTTGCCGGACCAAATCCTTCGCCAATATCCGTGATACCAAGTTCGTGTTGCAATGCTTCACGTAATGCGTAAATCGTTGGCCACCCGGTATGACCATCTGGATTTACTTTCTCAAAACCCGACACATTGCCGTAAGTCGCGTTGAGCCAATTTTGAACTTCTAGTACTGCTTGATCTGCCATGTTAAACCCCCTCGTATAATTGCTAAAGGGAACGTACGTTCGATTCAACAAAATCAGTATGCGCTTATTTTTTTATTGATTATGGGATGGAGGCCAATTAAAAGCAGCCCAACCCTTATGACAGGTGATGTGCTGCTTGTTTTTCTTGCTTTGGAGTGTAAGTTTGCCCTTAAAATCAGTTGGAAGTCTCAGTAGCAGGTCGCTCAATTGGCAGTTTATATTTCTTTTCCTTGCGATGGATGTTCGGAAGCCACCCCAATGACTTTCTTCATGGCGGCAAAATCAATTTTTCGAATGCTTTCTGTGTGCCACGGGTTCATTCGCTGAGGTTCATATCTCAATGTGCCATCTTCGGTAACGGATAAAAGATATTCCTGACCTTCAGTAACACCTGCTTCGGCGGGTATCGGCAAACTAAGCGCGTTACCGGCGCGTTTAACAGTGAATGAACCGAGTGTTTGACTTTGATGCTGTTTTGTACTCATTTGGCCTGTCCTCCTGTAAATATGAGTATATCGATTCGATTCGGTAAAGGCACGTAAAAAGAATAGGAAGACGAAGTAGTTTTACTTACAGCCAAAAACGCGCTGATCGAATATTTCTCATAAAATCGATCAACGCGTTTTCTATTTTTCTATAAAAAGTTTTCCAACCCAACAACCAATTGATCCGCTTCCTGCACCTTACGAATGGCGACGGCCACGCCTTGCATGAAGCTTTGGCGGTCGAAGGAGTCTTGGCGGATGGTGAGGGCTTCGCCGGGGCCGCCGAAGAGCACTTCTTCGTGGGCGATGTAGCCGGGTAGGCGGACGGCGTGGACTGGGACGTCATCGATGCGCTGGCCGCGGGCGTCGTTGTCGATGGTGGACAACGGCTTTTGGGTGCGTCCGGCGGCAATTTTGTGCGCAGTGGCGATGGCGGTGCCTGATGGGGCGTCGGCTTTGTCTTGGTGGTGCATTTCGATAATTTCGGCGTCAGGGAAGTAGGCCGCAGCTTCCTGGACGAATTTCATCAATAAAACAGCGGAGAGGCCGAAGTTGGGGGCGATCAGGCCGCCGAGGTGTTTTTCTTTAGCAAGCTTGATGAGGCGGGTTTGATCAGCCGGCGCCATCCCGCTGGTGCCAATGACTGGATGGATGCCGGCGTTAATGGCGGCTTCGGTGTTGGCTGCGACCGCGTCGGGATTGGTGAAGTCGACCCAGACATCGGCGACGTTGGCATTGAGTTGGTCGTAACGGTTGAGGACTTTGACCTCAGCCGGCAATCCGTAATTTTGCGGGTTATTGATGGTGACTTTCGGGTCAAAAACGGCACTTAATGCGAAATCTGAATGTGATTGGATCATTTTTACGGTTTTTTGACCCATGGCGCCGCGAAAACCGGCGACAAGAACGTGAATCATGCGAGCACCTCCGATTCAATAGCTGATAGTTCCGGAACGCCTAAAAGCCGGGCGAGTTCCTGTTGTTGTTTAGTGGTTAGTGGCAGGATTGGCAACCGTGGACTGCCAACGTTGAAGCCCAAAGCGTTGAGCGCGGCCTTGGTTGGCGCTGGCGATGGGAAATGGAATAAGGCTGCCATTTTTGGCAATAGTTGCCGTTGCAGGGCCGCCACCGTCGTGATGTCGCCCCGATCTAATGCTGCATACATTTCACGAATGCTGTGTGCGTAAAGATGGGATGCGACTGAGATGACGCCCATGCCGCCGAGCGTTTTAATCGTCAGCGCCTGGGCATCTTCGCCGGTCCAGACACTAAAAGCGTCGTGTTTGGTTCGATCAATGATGTCGCTCAGGGCGGCGAGGCTGCCGCATTGCTTGATACCTTGAATCATGGGGTTTTGCGCCAACGTTGCCACGGTTTCCGGTAGCATCTCAACGCCGGTTCGGCCGGGGATGTTGTAAATGATGATCGGTTTTTGGGCATTGGCTGCGACCGCGGTGTAGTGAGCGATCATCCCGTTTTGATCAGGCTTGTTGTAGTAAGGCACGACCACCAGTGTTGCGTCAATCCCGGCAATTCCGCCGACTTCGTGGGTAAAATCAACGGTTTCCCGCGTATTGTTCGACCCTGAATTGGCAATGACTAGTGCCCGACCATGAACCATCTCGACAAACCGCGTATACAGCGTGATTTTCTCGTCATGACTGAGCGTCGGCCCTTCACCTGTTGTGGCGCCGACGACAAAGCCATCATTGCCTTCTGCAATCAGATGATCTACCAACCGCTGCATGACGGCGTAATCAATGTCATCGCGATCATTAAACGGCGTCACAATCGCGGTGATTAAATCTGCTTTTTGCATGAAAAACCCTCCAGTTAAAGTGAGCGTGAGTCGGCGCGGTTAGGGGTCGGAGTGTAAGTGGCCTTGGGTGTGATGGCTGGGCTTTGGCCATTGCGACCAAGGTCCTTACACGCAGACCCCTGCGCCGGGGAACGCGTTATGGTTAAGCGTGAGTCGGCGCATGAAACACGATTGAAAATCAGTCGTTCTTGGCTCAATTTTTTTCCGCCATCCGATGCTCCAGAAAATGCACAACGGCTGTCACACCCGGTGCTAACGCGGCTTCGTCTGGTGAAAAGTCAGGTGCGTGCAGTTGCGAATCTGGATCGTTGACGCCTAGCCAGAACATGGTGCCGGGAATTTTATTTAATAGATAGCCGAAATCTTCGCCGGTCATGACAGGACCAGTTGGGGCAAAAGTGACGGCAGGATCGCCTTGCATGTACTGAATGAAATCCTGGGTCAGTTGCGGGTTATTTTCGACGGGGTAATAACCGCCTTGATTCAAGTCTACGTTGACCTCGCAGTTGAAGCTGGCGGCGATGCCTTGGCCAATATCGCGAATGCGTTGTTGGAGGAAATCAATTTGTTTTTGGGTAAAGCCGCGTAAAGTGCCTTCCAAATGGGCGTGTCCGGCAATGACGTTGCGAATGGTTCCGGCGCGCATCAGGCCAAATGTGATGACGGCGCTGTCGGTGGGGCTGACATTACGTGCCACCACGGTTTGAATCTGATTGATAAAACTGGCAGTGGCGACGATCATATCGTTGGCATTTTGCGGTAAAGCTGCGTGGCCGCTTTTTCCGATCAGATCGACATTAATTTCGGTTGTTCCGGCAAAAAGGGTGCCGAGCCGTGTGCTGATGGTGCCGGCCGGTAAGTCAGGACGATCATGCAGCCCGTAAAACTCATCGATGTGCCAATCACCGGTGAAAGTGCCCATGTCATAGGCAAGTTTGCCGCCATTTTTGCTTTCTTCGGCTGGCTGGAAGAAGAAAATCAGATTGTCTTTTGGCTGGTAGTGGGCAAAATAATCAAGAATTCCCAGTGCGACGGTCATGTGAATATCATGGCCGCAAGCATGGGCAATGCCGGGATGTTGCGAACTAAATGGCAAGCCGGTTTGTTCGGTTACAGGCAAGGCATCGATGTCGGTCCGATAGCCGATTGTCCGCTGGGGTGCTTGCCCATGAACTTTAACGAGCAAGGCAGTTGGCAGTTTTGGCAGCGTTCGGATGGTGAGCCAGGTTTGCGGGAAACTCTTCACGGTTTTAAGTAGGAACGCATGTGTTTCTTTTTCCTGCAAGGCTAATTCGGGAATTTGGTGGAGGTTGCGGCGAATGGCAATCAGTTCAGCTTCCTTCATTAAATGTCACAGCTTTCTGAGTTCATCGAGCAGCACGGTTTTGGCTTCGGTTTGATCGTTGACCTGCTTGATGACTTTGGCCGGAACCCCAGCAACCACCGTGTGTGCCGGCACATCGTTAATGACAACGGCACCTGCGGCAATGACCGCACCTTCACCGACGCTCACACCTTCAAGCACGACTGCATTGGCACCAATCATGACGTGATTGCCGATTGTGACAGGTTTCGCTGATGGTGGTTCGACAACGCCAGCCAAAACGGTACCGGCACCGATATGGCAATGTTTGCCGACAATAGCCCGGCCGCCAAGCACCGCGCCCATATCGATCATGGTGCCGTCGCCGATTTCAGCGCCGATATTGATGATCGCACCCATCATGATGACGGCATTGTTGCCGATCAGGACTTGGTCACGGATGATTGCGCCGGGTTCGATTCGGGCATTTTCCGCTTTGATATCCAGCAACGGAACGCCGGTGTTACGACCCGCGGTTTCAACATAGTAATCGTCCAGCTTGGCCTTTTTCAAAATCGGTTGAATGACGGCCCAGTCGCCAATGACGGTTCCGGTGTGTTTGCCAACGAATGCATGAACACTTTTCGGGAAATGTAAATCCGCTAACTTACCTTTGAGATAAACTTTGACGGGTGTTGTTTTCTTGCTGTTGGCGATGGTTGAAATAATCTTTTGGGTGTCTAATTGTGCCATGATGACCTCCTATTTGGTTGCGGCAGTGGTGGTATCGGTGGTTTCAGGTGCTGGCTGACTCGGGGCGGCGTAGTGATGATCGTGCTGAATCAAGTCGGCGTATGTTTCGCGTGTGACGACCAGCTGGGCTTGGCCATTTTCAACAAAAACGACGGCCGGCCGCGGGTTGCGGTTGTAGTTGGATGCCATGGAGTAGCCGTAAGCGCCGGTGTCAAAAACGGCGACCACATCGCCTGGCTGCGTGGCTGGTAAGGGCGCATCGTCGATTAAAATATCGCCGGACTCGCAGTACTTGCCGACGAGATGCACGTGCTCGGTTGGCTTGGCGGTCGGATGATCGGCGACGACAGCTGTATAGGTTGCCTGATAAAGGGCGGGACGGATGTTGTCGCCCATGCCGCCGTCGACCGCGACATATGGCCGCAAGCCGGGAACATCTTTGCGGCTACCCACCGTGTAAAGACTGTAACCAGCTGGACCGACAATCGAGCGCCCCGGTTCAATCCAAACTGCCGGCAGCGGCCAATCAAGCTGGCTGCTTTGCGTCTTCAGTGTGCTTAGAATGGCTTTGACAAACGCTTCTGGTGGTAACGGGTCATCCTGTTTGGTGTAGGCAATGCCAAAGCCGCCGCCGACATTGAGCACTTGCGGGACGAAGCCGAACTGGCGGTGCCAATTTTCAAGGACAGCCAATAGCTTTTGGGTGACGGCTTCAAATCCGGCGACTTCGAAAATCTGGGAACCGATATGTGCGTGAATGCCAAGCAGATTCAGGTGTTCATCAGCTAAAACCCGTTTGGCCGCTTCATCTGCCTGCCCACTTGCAAGATCAAAGCCGAATTTGCTGTCAGCCTGGCCGGTTTGGTCGTAAGCATGCGTGTGGGCGCTAATGCCTGGTGCAACCCGAATCAAGACGTTTTGCTGACCAACTGTCGCGTGCAAAAGTTCGTCCAGTAAATCTAACTCATGAAAGTTGTCAACGATAATGGTGCCGACGCCAGCATCCAGCGCCTGTTCGAGTTCGGCTTTGCTTTTGTTATTCCCGTGAAAACTGACCTTGGCCATTGGGAAACCGGCAGCTTGAGCCGTGTATAATTCGCCGCCCGACACCACATCAACGTGGATATTTTCAGCCTTTGCGACATCGTACATGGCAATCGTTGCGAATGCTTTGGAAGCATAGCTGACGGCGTAATCGACGTTAGCCGCCTCAAAAATCTGCTTGAATGCGCGAATCTGCTGGCGAATCGCCCCGACGTCGTATACGTAAAGCGGCGTTTGAAAAGTGTGCGCCAACTGACTGGCCGCAACGCCGCCGATGGTTAATTGACCCTGATGGTTAGTGGAAAAATTCATGAAGATTCATCCTCTCGTGAACACGTTATAACGTGAACTGGCAGGGCGACGGCAAACGAAAAGGGATCCTTTTGTTTGGCCACGCGTCAAACAAAAAGATCCCAACTTGCAATCTACTTGAATGATAGCGCCCCGCTTAGGTTTCTAAGCGACAGTACAGGATTTATTCAACCCTGGCCCAACAGGCATGCCGATCCCAACGCACCCATTTCGGCAACCGCCCCTTTCACCAAATGTCAACGCGAAGGATCTCGCTCGATTCGGATACTCATGTTGGTTGCAACCTCTATCTGTTTATCACCAGACTATAATAAAAAAACGGGGGCGTCAAGAGCGTGACTGGCCCGGTGAACGCGTTTATGAGAGCAGCAGAGAAAATCAGTAACCTCAAGTGTGATGGGGCTAGGCTTAGGCCATTGCGACAAAGGCTCTTAAATGCCAACTCCTGCGCCAGCTCATTCTTTGCCCTTCACTACCCCAAACTCCTCGTCATTCGTTTGAACAAAAAAATTAAAAACAAATTTCAACAATTTCTTTCTATGCAATGCACGCAAAACATGTTGATTTGACGCGATCGTTAGGGGTTGTGTTTCTTGGGGAGTCTGCTAAAGTACAAAATAAAATGACAGGGTTCTCATTTGCAGAAACAAGCTGGCAAAAAACGATTTCGTTGATGCAACGTCTGTGAGTGAATAGATGCAAGTTGCTTGCGATAGAGAATACATTAGGGAGGCTGTTTATCGTGCAGGTCGTAAAATTTGGCGGGTCATCATTAGCAAATGGGTCGCAGTTTGCCAAAGTTGTGGCAATCATGAAAGCAAATCCTGCGCGGCAGGTGATGGTGACCAGTGCGCCTGGAAAACGGCATCCCGGTGATGTGAAAGTGACAGACTTGCTGATTCAATACGCGCAGGCAGTGTTGCGCCAGGAATCGGCAGCTGAAGTTGTGGCCAAGATTGTGGCGCGCTATCAAGCCATTGCGGATGATTTTGGACTTGATCCTCAAATCATGCAACAAATCAGCAATGAACTATACCAGCTGCCGAAAATGACGTTTGCCAATCATGATTATCTCATGGCTGGCTTCAAGGCCCGTGGAGAAAAATTGAATGCTTTTCTAATGACCGCTGTCTTGAATCACGAAGAACTTGAAGCAACTTATGGTGAGCCGAAAGACTTAGGTATCGTGGTCACTGATCATCCGAATGATGCAGAAGTTTCACGTGAAACCTATACGCATTTGGAAGCTTTTGGTCGGCCGTTGGGTGTGCTGGTGGTTCCGGGGTTTTATGGGTATACCAGCCATGGTGCGATTGCGACGTTTTCGCGTGGTGGTTCGGATATCACTGGAGCCATTCTTGCCAATGGATTTCATGCCGACTTATATGAAAACTTTACCGATGTTGATGGCGTGGCGGCAGCCGATCCGCGGGTGGTTGCAAATCCGCAGATGATTCGGGAAATGACTTACCGCGAGATGCGGGAGCTGTCGTACGGTGGCTTTGGTGTTTTTCATGATGAAGCGATTTTGCCGGCAATTGCGGGACAGATTCCCATTAATTTGAAAAACACGAATCATCCCGATTTACCTGGCACCATGATTGTTCCGGAACAGCATTTTATTCCGAAACACGCCATAACCGGGATTGTGAGTTCGCAGCATTTTGGGGCCATTTACCTCCATCGTTATTTGCTGAATAAAGAAGTCGGGTTTACGCTGAAGTTGTTGCAGGTTTTGGAGCGACATGGCATCAGCTATGAGCATATGCCAAGCGGGATTGACGATCTGACGATTATTTTGGATGATCGGCAGCTTAACGAGGCCAAGCGGAAGGCTGTGTGCGATGAGATTCAAGCCGCGGTGCATCCCGATGTTTTGAAGTGGATTGATGACTACGCGATTATCATGATTGTCGGTGAAGGGATGGCGCAACGAACCGGCTTGATTCAAACAATTCTGCAGCCGTTAGCGAGTGCTGGCGTTCACGTGTCGATGATCAATGAAGGCGCCTCGCAGATTTCGCTGATGCTGGGCACCTCGCGCGAGTCTGCTAATCGTGCCGTGAAAGCAATTTATAACGCCTTTTTCATTCCGATCAATCAACGTCTGGAGGTACATTAGAATGGTAACCCTACAAAAAGTTCACGGTTCCGAAAATAGTTTCTTTTTACTGGATGAAACGCAATTGACCCAGCCGTTGACGAAAACGCAGCTGGCGACCCTGACACAACGGTTAACCAACCGTCATACGGGATTGCTGGGCGGTGCAGATGGCGTTTTGGCGATCACAGACGCTCCTGGAACGGCAGGAAAAATGACCGTGGTGAATACAGATGGCAGTTTTGCTAAACTGTGTGGCAACGGATTGCGCACCGTAGCACGGTATTTAAGTGAAAAAACCGGCCAAACATCTTTCCGCGTCCACACTGATTTTGCGGATTTGGCTGTTGCCAAGCAGCCGGCGCTTGCTGTCGGGGTGCCCGCTTATTCGGCTGAAATTTCGCCGGTCAGTTTTGCGCCACAAGCGTTGCCGTTTGCCAATTTAGGAACGGATCGGATTGTGGACACCGTGTTGCCAGCCATTCATCCGCATCTGAAGTTCACTGCGGTTGCCGTGCCAAATCCGCACTTGGTCGCTTTTGTCTCCAAGGAGGAACTGGCAGGTCCTGATCTTGAACAGATCGGAAAGCGATTGAATGGGAAAAATCCGTATTTTCCGGAAGGGGTCAACGTGACGTTTGCCGAAATCTTAGGGCAGGATACGTTGTTTGCGAGAACATACGAGCGCGGCGTCGGTTTTACCAATGCTTGCGGCACAGGCATGTCAGCAACGACCCTAGCCTTTATTTTGACACATCCGAATCAAGCGGCGTTGGATCGCGTCAATACCGTGTATAATCCAGGAGGCATGGTCAAAACGATCGTGCACCGCGATGATGGGCGTTACTGGATTGAATTAATCGGGAATGCAACGGTCACCGCAACGATTACCTTGCCGGAAGCAGCCTTAGTTGACGTGAACTTGCAGCAGGCGGTCATCAAGTCGACAGGCGAACAGGCGGCTTATGAACGATTCGTTGCCGCGTTACCGCATCGTGCATTGGCTGACACATTGACAGAAGGAGTTTAAAAAACATGAGTGGTTATCACGTAGCAGTTGTGGGTGCAACCGGCGCCGTTGGAACCCGGATGCTGAAAATGGTCGCAGAAAGTAAATTACCGATCGCATCGGTTTTGCCGCTTGCAAGCAAGCATTCAGAAGGCAAACAAGTACCGTTTCGCGATGGGACGTTGACCGTCCACGAAACAACTGATGATTCATTTAAAGGCATCGACATTGCGTTGTTCTCGGCTGGCGGCTCGGTTTCCAAACGGTTTGCTCCGGCAGCCGTTAAAGCCGGCGCCGTGGTGGTCGATAACACCAGTGCTTTTCGAATGGAACCGGACATTCCGCTCGTTGTACCGGAAGTGAATTCGGAAGCGTTGCGGCACCATCATGGTATTATTGCCAATCCTAATTGTTCAACCATCCAGATGGTTACGGCACTGGAGCCGATTCGCAAGGCATTTGGCCTGAAACAAGTCGTGGTTTCGACTTATCAGGCAGTTTCCGGTGCTGGCCAGTCAGCCATGAATGAATTGTTTGATGAAACCCGGGCAGCACTGGATGACAAGCCGCTGGAGCCGAAAATTCTGCCGACTGCCGGTGATAAGAAACACTACCCGATCGCCTTCAACGCCCTGCCGCAGATTGATGTTTTCGAACCAGACGGCTACAGTCATGAAGAATGGAAAATGATTCACGAAACCAAGAAAATCATGGCTGGCGATATGAACAGCGATGCCATCAAAGTCACGGCAACCTGTGTGCGGATTCCGGTACCGATTGCCCACTCAGAAGAAGTTTACTTTGAGGTGGCGGATGACAATGCCACTGCCGATGCGATTCGGGCTACGTTAGCGAAGGCACCCGGCGTCGTCGTCCAGGATGATCCGAGTCAGCAACTTTATCCGCAAGCCAGAAACGCGGTTGGCAGCAAGGAAGTCTTTGTCGGCCGTATCCGCGCCGATGCCGAAAACCCGCGCTTTTTCCACATGTGGGATGTTTCCGATAACCTCCTCAAGGGTGCCGCGTGGAATTCGATGCAGATTGCGGAGACCATGGATGCGATGGGTTTGATTCAGCCGAAGTGAAAATGAATTGTAAAACCGATACTGTGTTTGGCCGCTGAGAGGTGGTGACATGGTATCGGTTTTTGTTTGCGTGCTCAATTATATTTCTAATAGTGGACTATCTCAAATGGACTTATTAAGAATAATGATTAGACGATACATAAATTTTTAGGAGTTTCATTTGCCTACCAGACCGCACTTATAATAAAACTTTTATTTCTTTTTATTGAGATTAAGCTTGAAAGGAATTGTTTATATAAGACATAATCTTTTTTAGAAAACGTTTTCCGGATTAATGGGTTCGGGTTAGCTAAGCCGTTTTTTGATGAATGACAAAGCGACTAAGCCAAATGACTTTCGCTCATGGCGTTGTTTCAGTGAACGTCATGAGCTTTGTTTATAAGATAGGGGATGAGCGATGTTTCGAGTACTTTATTCGCGTTGAAAATTGTTGCATTATGATCACCGAAAACATCACTAAAGGAGAAGAAATTGCATGAAAAAAGCAAAACTTTTAGGTGGCGTTTTGGCGGCGTTTGTTGTAGCAACAGCCGTTGGAATACTGTCGATTCACAATCAGCTGACAGATCGATCAATCCATTTTTATCTGAGCAAACAAGCTACGCAAAAGTCCCACAAGGTACGCAGCGTTATCGCAATATCGAGTTGTATACTGCGGGGCAGGAAAAGCCGACCATGATGCTGAAAGAGATGACCGGTTATGATCCAGAAGGGCAATATGTGACAGTGCAGCATAAGGGGCAGTATGTGAAGCGTGTGACTTATGTTTCAAAAGAGGCGTTTCTTGAGAGGATGCCACAGTAAGTAGTGACTTAAAGGCTGATGGAGCATGAAAGTTTAAACACAGACGGATCACGTTCACGCTAGCATAATATTAGTTTCGCTCTTTAAGACCGTTTATAGGGCGGTAACGCATGGCCCTGTTATTTATTTTCATGTTGTCGATGGTAAGTATATGATTACCCATGGATTTACAAAGAAGACGCAAAGGACGCCTCGGTTACAAATTGAGCACGCAGAGAAGATCCGAAAAGAGTATTTTCGTCAGTCTGACAAGGGGGAGTGAATATAATGCCAAAAACATCTAGAGTTGAAGACTTGATAGCTAAATACACGGCTGATCCCGAGGCAAAAGCGGAGTTTGATCAGGGTAAGGCACGACTGATGGCTGCTTATCAGTTTATGAAAGCTCGCGAGGCAGCCGGATTATCGCAAAGAGATCTTGCGACAGCAGCTGATGTACCGCAAAGAACTGTTGCCCGAGTTGAGCTGGGCGATAACACGAGTCTTGACACTTTAAGTAAGATCGCACTAGGACTTGGGAAAACACTTGATGTGACTTTAATAGATGACTAGGTTACAAATTGGTCCATGCAGAGCGCATGGGCTTTTTTTTGCAGCAGTTTTCCGATTGCTTATGATTTTTGTCTAATGATGATGTCGATAACTCATGGGACGGGACCGGCGAATAGACAGCGCGCTAGGGGCAAAATGGTGAACGGATCGTGACAGGTTGTTGATCAAATTATATTGTACGAAACATGAAAATTCTTAGCAGTTGAAGTTATCATTGACACTCCCGCAATACCCGTTATACAATCAACCTCCGCGTTTTTAACCAAATAAATGAAGAGGTGATTCGATATGGTCAAGGTTCATTTTGAAACGGTTCCGCAAAGACCGGATTCGGTGCTGGTTGTACAATTTTTTAATGACAACATGGTCTGGGTACATAATGCTAAACGCCAATGGGAGCTGACCGGTGGCAAATTGGAGGCCGGCGAGACAGTCATTCAAGCTGCGGTGCGTGAGTCGTTTGAAGAGTCTGGTGCCGTGATTAAGCCGAGTTCAATTGTGCCGCTGGGTTATTATGTGTTACCGACCGGACATGTCACCGCTGTCGTCCGCGCTGAAGTTGACCGGCTGATGGCGATCCCGGCGTCTTCTGAAACTGATGATCGCCAACTATTATCTTCACCATTGCCGGATGCGGGCCGTTCGTTTCATGACGATGTTTACAGTCAGATCTTTCGCCATATCGGGTGGCCGAATGAATAGCCGCCGCTATGGCCTGTTGCTGAACGGCTTGTCGGTGGCAGTGATGGCATTGACGCCGGTGATGAACAAATGGTCGATGATCACGTTGTCGCCACTAGCTGCAAGCTTTTATAATGCACTTATTTCATTGGTGTTGACGCTGGTCACGATCGCGATGACCAAAACGAAAATCGTGTGGATTAAACAACCGGTTGTGTGGATTTTGGGCCTGACCAATTGCTTAGGCATCTTCCTGCAATACCTGAGCCTCTTTTTCCTCGACCCAGTGAGCGTCGGGCTGATCGGGCGCTTTTACATTGTTTTCGCCATTTTGCTGTCAGTGTTCATGTTGCATGAA
Source organism: Lacticaseibacillus chiayiensis (assembly GCF_004123795.1). Lineage (GTDB taxonomy): Bacteria > Bacillota > Bacilli > Lactobacillales > Lactobacillaceae > Lacticaseibacillus > Lacticaseibacillus chiayiensis. The sequence goes on from NZ_MSSM01000008.1 coordinate 77,301, forward strand.
AAATTCGACCGCCGCGAACTGGTGCCCATTTTGCTCTGTATTGCCGGAACCGCGCTGGTGTCTGATTTTTCCGGAAATGTGAACAGTATCATCGGCCTTGCCTGTGCACTTGGCTATACGTTTAGCTTTGCTTTAACGAATACGTTAGCTAAAAAGGCACTGACACATGTTGATGAAAAAGTGCTGCTTTTGTATAACCAAGGCACCGCTGTTGTTATCCTCGGACTGGGACTTGCTGGCAGTGGTAAGCTTTATTTTTCACCCAACATGGGCATGGGCGCCGTTGCTATCTCAGCGTTTTGCTCAGGTTTCTTAGGGTTATTGCTGTTTTACCGCGGGCTTAAATTCATCTCATTTCGTGATGCTAATTTAATCCGGGCGCTTAATCCGGTATTTGTCTTACTTTACTCGTTGCCATTCTTCACAATTCAGATAACGCCAGCATTTTTATTAGGCGGCGTGTTGATTGTGCTTTCGATTGTCTGGATGTCGCTGCCGGTTAAGAAGACGGAAATTGACTAAAATATCCCTTGATAGTGAGCAGTCTGTTCAATCCTAGATGCAGTTCATTAAACTGCCAAAACTTTTGTATGCATCTTACAGGTTGATCATTTTCATAGGGTTCATCGAATTAAATCTAGCAAAGGACAATCTTTGCGCTTATACAAATGACCTGCAATTGCCGACATTTTCTCGGAATTGCAGGTCATTTTATATAGGTCGGGATGATGTCCGATAAAATAGTTCTGTTCTGAAGATTGGCGTTTTGCATATATTCAAGTTGCCTTTCTGTGTACCCAACATGCACTCAAAGCCAGTAGTGGTTTAAGGCTTAGGAATGGCTAGCGACGACAAATTAGAAGAAGATGACAAAATTAAACAAAGATTGCATTCTCATTGACGAAAACTTTAGCGAGCGTAAAACCATAACTATCTTACTGTATCCCACACTGCTCACGAGGAGGAACGTCTATGAATGCTGTTGTATGGCGGACATTAAAAAGACATCGCACAGCCTTTATCATTTTGGTCATCCTCACGATGATTAGCGCAGGCTTGATCACCGGTAATGCATATCTCGAAGGCAAGTTACTGGACAGTTTGGTGTACAGTCGCGACCCGCGCTTGTTTGTCCTGTTCTTTGGCTTAATGTTGAGCTTTGGCATATTGAGGCTTGTTATTTCCTTTTTTACAAGTCACATTCAGATCCTCACCAAACAGAAAACAGTGCTTGAGTTAAACCGAAACATTATTTTCCGGCTTGTATACAAATTCGTGACAGAGCTTGTCGACCGATGCGTTCTGAAACGCGTTCGCCAGCCCAGAAACCTGCATGTAAGGGCCTCGGGCACAATGGCCTAAGCCCGGGCCACTGTGCCCGAGGCCACTTACACTCCGGTTTCTAACCGGGCTGGCTCACGCTCTGAAAACGCGTTCACTCGCGCAGAAGTCTACGTGTAAGGACCTCAGACGCAATGGCCAAGACCGGGCCATCACGCCCAAGGCCGCTTACACTCCGGTTCCTAACCGCGCCAGTTCGCGCTCTGCCCCTTATTCCAGAATCCGCTTGCACAGTATGGTAGAATAGCTAAAGAAATCCTTAAGTATCTGCGCAAGTGAAAGCGAGTTTTTCTATTATGAAGAAATTGTTTGAACGGATTCGTATGCCGGAGTTTCTGGAAGACATGCGGATGCGGTATGCAGCAATTGCGATGGTGGTTCTTGCGGTCATCGGCATTTTGATTGGCGCCTTGATCCGCCCGTGGCTGGCTTTGTTGATGCTGCTGATTTTGATCAGTCTTGTGGCGACGATTTTTTATGCCCTCGAGACCATTGCCAAGAATACGAATCAGTATATTTCGGATCTTAGTTATCGGATTAAGCGTGGGGAACAAGAAGCGCTGATTAAAATGCCGATCGGAATCATGATTTATGATGAGGATCTGAATATTGAGTGGACGAATCCGTTTCTTCAGAAGTATTTTGGCGATACGGATGTGCTGGGGCAGCCGCTAGAAAAAGTGGATGCCGAGCTGGCGGAGCTGATTCGCAGTCACGAGGACACCAATGAAACCAAAATGGTGACTTGGGGACAACATCAGTTTGAGATCATTGTGCAAAAAAGCATCGGTGTTGTCTATCTGATGGATGTCACGCGGTACGCCGAAATTGAAGAGCGGGCTGAAGATGAAAAAATTGCGATCGGGCAGATTTTCATTGATAACTATGACGAAATTACTCAGACGATGGATGACCAGGTTGTTACGAATTTGAATAGTTTTGTCACCAACCAGTTAACTGATTGGGCGAACCAGTTTGGGATGTTCTTGAAGCGGATCGATGATGATCGATTTTTCTTACTGGCTTATGCCAAGTCGCTGCGGGATGTTGAGCGCGACAAGTTCAAGATTCTGGATGTGATTCGGGAAGAAACGTCTAAGCAGAATTATCCATTGACGCTGTCTGTCGGGATTGCTTATGGCGATGAAGATTTAGCCCAACTTGCGGTGACGTCGCAAAGTAATCTGGATCTGGCGCTGGGTCGTGGCGGTGATCAGGTTGTCGTTCGGGCAAAAGGTCACGAAGCACGCTTTTATGGCGGTAAAACCAATCCCATGGAGAAACGCACGCGGGTTCGAGCGCGGATGGTTGCGCAGGCCTTGCAGGAGCTGTTTAAGCAAACGGATAAAGTCTTTGTCGTTGGTCATAAGCGGCCGGATATGGATGCTGTTGGGGCTGCGATGGGGATTCGCCGGATTGCCCAGATGAATGGCAAAGAGTGTTATATCGTGATTGATCCTGACCATTTACACTCAGATGTGGAACGGTTGATGGGGCAGGTTGGTCAAGATCCGGAAGTGGCCAATGCGATTGTGACACCGGAAGCGGCATTGTCCCAGGCGACGGATCAAAGTTTGCTGATTTTGGTTGACCACAGTAAGCCGTCAATTTCGGCTGCGCCTGAGTTATACAAGCGGTTAGCGGCACGGACTGTGATTATCGACCACCATCGCCGTGGGGAAGAGTTCCCGGATAATCCGATGTTGGTTTACATTGAACCGTATGCAAGCTCGACATGTGAGCTGATTGCCGAAATGTTTGAATATCAGCCGACGAATGTTCCGAGCCTAGATAAGCTTGAGGCGACGGCCATGTTAGCCGGGATTACCGTGGATACGAAGTCGTTCAGTTTGCGGACTGGCACGCGGACGTTTGACGCAGCGAGTTATCTGCGGTCCATGGGTGCGGACGGCATGCTGGCACAGAACCTGCTGAAAGAAAACATCGACAGCTTCATTCAACGCAACCATTTGATTGATACGATTGAAATGATTGCGCCAAATATGGCACTATGTACTGGGGAAGAAGATAAACGCTACGATCCGGTGATTGCTGCCCAAGCGGCTGATACCATGCTGTCATTGAATGGTGTTGATGCCAGTTTTGTCATTACCAAACGGCCAAGCGGGGATGTCGGTATTTCGGCCCGTTCGACCGGGGATGTCAACGTGCAAGTCATCATGGAGGCCATGGGCGGCGGCGGCCATTTAAGCAACGCGGCTACCCAGATCAAAGGCAAAACCATCGCCGAAGTTCGCACCGACTTACTTGCTCAGATTAAAAAAGCAGACGAAGACGCGTGATGCGGTCGTCAGAGCAGAAAGCAGGGATTCAATAATGAAAGTCATCTTTACACAAGACGTTCGTGGTAAGGGTAATCGTGGTCAGGTGAAGGAAGTACCTGACGGCTATGCGGAGAACTTTTTGATTCGCAAAGGTCTGGCTAAAGCGGCCACTCCGCAGGCCATGAGTGCTTTGCGTGGGCAACAACGGCTTGAAGAGAAAAAAGAGGCCGAAAAAAAGGCTGAAGCCGAGGCGCTTAAAGCCAAGATTGAAGACGACAAGACAGTTGTGCAGATTCAAGCCAAAGCCGGTGAAGATTCCCGGTTGTTTGGCTCGATTCCTAGCAAGCAAATTGCCACGGCTTTGGATCGGCAATATCAGATTAAAGTCGATAAGCGCAAAATCGATTTGAAGCAGCCGATTCGCTCGTTAGGCTTTACCAACGTACAGGTTAACCTGTTTCCCGGCATTGATGCGCGGATTCGGGTTCATGTGATTGAACAGAAGTAGCATAGCGACTGCCGATCAGCTTTTAATTAAATAGTGGCAATCAATATGGATCGTGCGTGTTAAGAGAGTGGGTCATAATTCATAGCCGCAATACAGAAGCGAACTACTCGCAACAAGAGTATGTTCGCCTTTTGTTTCTATGGGGTGATTCGGTTGAGTTATTTAAGATATGAGTGCCAAAGCGGAGCAATCGTAGGCCGGATGGGGCTCAGCTGTGAAGTTGGTCTTAAACGGGTGGTTTTCCCGTTTTAGACCAAGGCCGAGCTTTGAAACCGCGGTTTTTGCGGGTTCAAAGTCGTGCCCACAGCGTTCCAGCCCCAGCTGGCCGGAGATTGCGGAGTTTGGCACGGCTTGGAATTTATTGCCTCAGACTTGTAGCGCTTTTTGAATGTTTCAGAAGTCATGTCTGACAATGGCAACGGAAAGCGCATAAGGTCGGGTTTTTCCGGCCTAAAATAAGCAATGTTACGTTAAGCGGGAACGCTTGTTTTGGTCAACGGTTTAACGTAGACTGTTAAGGATAAGTGCTATCACTTTGCAACACTTAATAGCGAACTGATTGCAAAGTGAAATGGACGAACAGAAGGAGGACGCGCATGGATAATCAGTTAATTGAACAGCAACCGCCGCATAGTGATGAAGCGGAACGTGCCGTCCTTGGCGGGATTTTTCTGAATGCCGACACATTGCCGGATGCCCAGGAATACGTGACGGCAGATGACTTCTATAAAAAAGCGCATCGGCTCTTGTTCCAGGCGATGACGGACTTACAAGATAACGGGACTGCCATTGATACGGTTACGGTGACAGACTATCTGGACAATCACAACCAGTTGGACGATATCGGCGGTGCCGGTTATATTACCGATTTGGTGGCATCGACGCCGATTGCCAGTAACGTGGTATATTACGCCAAAATTGTGCAACAAAAGAGCACCTTACGTAAGTTGATTAACACGGCGCAAAATATTGCCAGCCGCAGCTATACCGAGCAAGACGATGTTGAAGGTCTGGTTGAAGATGCTGAACGCCAGATCATGGATGTTTCCGAGAATCGCAACCAAGCCGGATTTAAGCAAATTAAAGATGTTTTGAATCAAGCAATGGCGCAAATTGATCAGCTGTATCAAAATGATCAGACGATTACAGGTTTGCCAACCGGCTTCCGCGACCTTGATAAAATCACGACCGGCTTGCATGAAGATGAAATGATTATTTTAGCCGCACGGCCGGCTGTCGGGAAAACGGCATTCGCGCTGAATATTGCACAAAATGTCGGGACTAAAACCGATAAAAGTGTCGCCATTTTCAGCTTGGAAATGGGCGCGGAGCAGTTGGTGAACCGGATGTTGTGTTCGGAAGGCAGTATCGATGCCAATCATCTGCGGACCGGCCAATTGAATGAGGAAGAATGGCAGAATCTGATTATTGCCATGGGTAGTTTGAGTAAAGCTAAAATTTATATGGATGATACGCCGGGAATCCGGATGGCTGAGATCCGCGCTAAGTGCCGTCGACTGGCCCGCGAACAAGGCGATCTGGGGCTCATCATCATTGATTATCTACAGTTGATTGAAGGCTCTGGCCAGGAAAACCGGCAACAGGAAGTTAGCGCCGTGTCGCGGCAACTCAAGAAGCTGGCAAAAGAATTGCACGTGCCGGTGATTGCTTTGTCGCAGCTGAGTCGTGGCGTGGAACAACGGCAAGACAAGCGCCCGGTTTTGAGTGATATTCGTGAATCCGGCTCAATTGAACAGGATGCCGATATTGTTGCTTTCCTATATCGTGACGATTATTATCGCGATGCAGAAGGCGATGACGATGATGACCAAGGCGGCAGTGACGACGGGGATGATAATGTCGGTGAAGTCGAAGTCATCATTGAAAAGAATCGTTCCGGTCCTCGCGGTACAGTGAAGTTGCTGTTTGTCAAATCGTACAATAAATTCACAAATATCGCTTATAATGGTCCGGATCAGTGAGTTTTGTATAAAAGATGAAGTATCAAATATGATTGAAGCACAGTAACGCGTTCGCCGGCGCAGGGGTCTGCGTGTAAGGACCTTGGTCGCAATGGCCTAAGACCGGGCCATCACGCCCAAGGCCACTTATGCTCCGGCTTCTAACCGCGCCGGCTCACGCTCCATCATAACGCGTTCGCCAGCCCAGAAACCTGCGTGTAAGGACCTTGAGCGCAATGGCAAAAAGCGCCATCACGCTCAAGGCCACTTACACTCCGGTTTCTAAGCGGGCTGGCTCACGCTCAAAATTAAGAAAGTGAGGGATGCCGCATGGATGCCATTTTAATGAGTTTGATGACAGCGCTCAATGAACATCTGTTGATCAATGTTTACCAGCGTGATACCGATGATTTTTATACTGGTTATGTGCAGGTTTTGGGTCATGATGCGGTTGTTCTGGGGACCTATAATGATTCGGGAATCGCTGACGGCTGCGCTTTGATTGCCTTTTCAGCGATTGATCAAGTGGAATTTGCCGGTGATGATCTGGATAATATGAATTTTCGGATCGGGTTGGCGCAGTCGGAGCATTTTTTGACGCTTCAAGGTAAGGAAAAGCCGTTTCAGTTTGATGCGACCGAGAGCTTGATTTGGCAATTGGCGAAGCAGGCTCAGGCTAGTGAGCAGATGATCATGGTGGTGGTGGCTGATGACGATGCCTATCTTGAAGGACGGGTCACGGCCGTTGCCGAAGATCGTTTCAGCATGGCCATTTTCAATAAGTTCAACTACACGGATGTTCGCGCGTTGCAAGTCGATTTCTCGGATATTCTGGTGATGGAATTTCACGGGTTGGATCTTAAGTTGGAAACCGAGTTGGTACGGCACCGTGATCAATTGCAGCATGTGCCGACGAAGCTGTATCAAAACGATGGGCAGCTTGACGGCGTTTTTCAGAATGCGCTGGCGGAGAATCGGTTGATTTCTGTTGTGCCTAAGGGGCCAGAGGATCAGTTCTTTGTTGGCCGGGTTAAAGCAGTCAATGATAGGGTCGTGGTGCTGAGCTTGAAGGACATGGCCGGGCAATTTGGCGGCTATATTCTCATGACGTTGCCAAGTATTCAGAATGTGGCAACTGCTTCGGATTATCTGCAGACGATCAGTTTTTATGAGCAATGGGATCAAACACATCATTTCAGTCAGCAACCTGTTCTGAATGCGGATCGGGAGTTTGATCCGAACGATAACCTGGTGAAGGCGATTATTTCCGAGGCGGCTAGTTTTGAGCGGGTGGTTCGGATTAAGGTGGCGGATAGCGACGAGCATTTTCTTGGCTATCCGGAGCACGTTGACGAAACCGATTTTGATTTGAAGCTGGTGGGTCAAGACAGCGGCGAAACGGTGCGCATTCGTTATGGCCAGATTCGGGAGATTGCGTTTGGTCACATTTTCGCCTATTTGCAGGAAGCGCAGTTGAAAAATGCGGATCGTTGATGGCCGACTACCTGAGATCGCGTATATAAAAAGCATGATGCTCATTTGGTAACGTGAGCATCATGCTTTTTTGCTGCCTATTCACTTGCCATTACTTACTCGTAACCGTAAAGACTTCATCCCCAGCGGCAACCTCCTGATCCGTGAATGCTGTCAGGGAGGCGACGTGGTCCATGTTGGTGATAATGGTCATCACAGTGGTTGCTTTGCCAGCTACCTTGATTGCTGCCAAGTCCATGGTGGCAATCGGTTGGCCGGCTTTGACTGTGTCTTGATCGTGGACATCGATTGAGAAAGGTGCACCGTTGAGTTCAACGGTGTCTAAGCCCATGTGGACGAGAATTTCCAGGCCAGTGGTGGTGGTCATCGTCCAGGCATGCTTGGTAGGCATGACGCTGACAATTGTGCCATCCACTGGGGCAACAATCGTCCCACTGGTAGGTTCAACTGCAAAGCCGTCTCCGACCATTTTCTGGGAGAAAACGTCATCGGCAACTTCGGATAAGTCTTTTAGTTGTCCTGTGGCCGGTGCGACAAAGTTGATGGCGCCGGTTTGAACGGTTTCTGTTTCGGCTCCCGGGTCAGCAGTTGGTTGCGTTGGGCTAGGAACCTCTTCTTGCGACGTACCTTCATCGATGACCGTGCCGTCAGCGGCTGTTGCCACCATGGCACTCTTAGGAACGCCGAAGAAGTAGGTGGCCAAAAATCCGCCAGCGTAAGAAGCGAGCAGACCGAAGACATAAGCCATCCACTGGTGGTTGGCGATCAGCGGGATAAGTGCCGCGCCGGAAGGACCAATCGTGATGGCGCCGACGTGACCAAAAGCGCCAACGACTGCACCGCCAATGCCGCCGCCGACACACGCGGTGATGAACGGGCGACCAAGCGGCAAGCTAACACCGTAAATCAATGGTTCGCCGACACCCAGGATGCCGACGGGTAAAGCACCTTTGATGAGGCGGGTCAATTGCTTGTTCTTGCGGCACTTGATCCACAACGCCAGCGCTGCACCGACTTGGCCACCGCCTGCCATCGCAAGGATTGGCAACAGCGCCGTAAAGCCGGTATTTTTAATCATTTCCAGATGGATCGGCGTGAGAATCTGATGCAGTCCTAACATGACCATCGGCAGGAAGGCTAGTCCCAAGACAAAGCCGGAGAAAGCCCCGCCGACTTGGAGAATCCAGTTGATGGAACCGACCAGTGAGTTTGAAACCCATCCGGCAAGCGGCATGATGAAGAAGATTGTCAGCACGCCGATTGACAGTAGGCTCAACATTGGCGTGAAAATGATGTCAACTGAGTCCGGGATCACCTTGTGCAATTGATTTTCAACGAGAGCAAGCAGCCAAACGGCAAAAATGACGCCGATGATTCCGCCTTGTCCAGCCAATAACGGTTGATGCGTGAAAATATTGGTAATCGTGACCGGTGCAACAACGCCGGGCAGGTAAATCAACCCGCCGATAATGCCGCCGAGACCGGGAGTTGCCCGAAATTCGGTGGCAGCATTGATACCGACGTAGATGTTCAAGAAGGTGAACAGACCGCCGTTGATGACTTTTAACACCGTGATGAATTGAGTCCAGTCTTTTGGCAGGTCTCCGGCAGCTAACATGTTAGCCAAAATGCCGGCAATCCCGGAAATAAGACCAGCGCCGACAAACGCCGGAATCAATGGAATGAAAATGGCGGAAATGTGCTTCAAGGCAGTGCGCCACCAGGTTTGTTTCAGGGATGCTTTGTGGGCAGCATGAACTTCGGCTGCCTTGGCTTCGACAGCGGATTTGTTGTCTTGATGGGCATTTCCGGCAACGGCAACGTCCGGGAAGGGATCACCCAAGCCCACACCGACTTTTGCGACCATTGCCTGCGCCACTTTGTTGACAGTGCCGGGACCCACGATGACTTGCAGTGTTTCTTCTTCAACAACGCCGAGAACGCCGGGCACTTTTTTTAGACCAGCCACGTTAACTTTAGCGTTGTCTTTGATGGTCATCCGCACACGTGTCATGCAGTGGATCAGTTTGGCGACGTTTTGTGGGCCGCCGACTTGTGCGTAGATGCCGTCCCCCATGATTTGATACTTATCTTGCCCCATTTTATACTTCCTCCTCCTGACTTAGTGCAACGGCTTTGCTGATGAAGCCGTTTGCACGATTGAGTAACGTTTGTGCGATGGTACTAGGCTGGTCGGTCAAAATCATGACAATGGCTAATTTAACGTGCCGATTGGCTGCCTCAAAGGCTTTTGCCGCCGTGGCCGTATCGCAACCGGTTGCTTGTTGAATGATGCGTTTGCTGCGAACCACCAATTTTTCGTTGGTTGGCTGAACATCGACCATGAGATTTTTGTAAACTTTGCCAATCCCGACCATGGCACCGGTTGAGAGCATATTTAAAACGAGTTTTTGTGCAGTCCCGGCCTTGAGTCGCGTTGAGCCGGTGAGCACTTCCGGACCGGCGGGGACTTCGATGGCGATTTGCGCATGGCGACTGATTTCCGCACTAGCATTGCAAGCCAGACTGACGGTGGCTGCCCCGACTTTTTGGGCATAGTCGAGTCCACCGATCACGTAAGGCGTCCGACCGCTTGCGGCAATGCCGACCACAACATCGTTCGCCGTCAGTTTTCGGTCTTCCAAATCAGTTCTGCCAAGTTCTTGCGAGTCTTCGGCCCCTTCGACGGCAACAGTCATGGCCTTCATCCCGCCAGCAATCAATCCCTGCACCATTTCCGGCGGGGTACCGAACGTTGGTACACATTCAGCCGCGTCCAAAACGCCAAGCCGTCCGCTGGTGCCGGCGCCGATGTAAAAAAGGCGGCCATTTTGTTTGAAGGCAGCAGTGATGGCTTGAATGGCGGCTTCAATAGCTGGTAAAGCTTGATGAACGCTCGGTGCAACGGTTTGGTCTTCGGCATTCATCACGGTTGCAAATTCATGGACGGTCATCGTGTCCAGTTGCATGGTGCGTGGGTTACGGGTTTCGGTTGTCATTTGATCTAAGTTGATTGATAAAGTCATGATCTTCCTCTTTCATTCTCGTGTTGTAAGGTCATTATTTTTTAAAGCGAATTGCCTGATTCGGGCCAATGTGGTCAAGTAACGACAGCGCGGCTGGTACGATGCGGCCGATGACATTGACTTTCGGATCGGCCGGCAAGTCGCAACGAGTAATCTGTAATTCGCCAGCGTATCTGCCGTAGTCCGTGTTATCAAGGGTGATGCTGCCACGCACGCGGTCAACGGTGTTTTGTGGTTTCGGAGCGGTAAAGACATGCTCGAGGCGGGCTTCTGCCAGGCGCACGACTTGTTGGGCGACATCTGGGCGATTATGCCAGGTTAGATGATATAAACGGTCATCGGCGGCTTCGGCTTGGATCAAAAGCACCCCATCGCTTGTATAGGCCTGAAAAGCGGCGATGCTGCGCGGGCTGAGTTGCGGATCGCCAACGAAAACATGGTCGGTTGCCAGCCGCCTGAGATCCAGATAAGCGGCAATCGGTAGTAAGCCGCGATGAGGTTCGAGTGTCGGTAGACCGGCAAATAACGGTCCGCGTTGCTGGGCATCGCCGGGAATAAAGGCCATGGTTTTAAACCCGAGCGTATGCAGCCAGTGGTTCTTTTCCTGGAACCAACATGGATCCAAGCCGGTTTCCGGTCGTGGATAAAAATTATGCCACGCTTCGATGTTTCTGAGGTTGGCTTTGGCATTAGCTAACTGATCGACCGTCTTTGCCGAAAGCGTGCTGGCGTTTAAGGCAACAGCCATGGTGTGCGACAAGGAGGCAACGGTGGTCATCGCAATGCCGTCATCAATGCGCACGCCGTCTAATTGCAAGGCTTCAATGCCCCGACAGTCATCCGCTGCAATCCCCAGTCGCGTCAAGCATGCCTGGGAAATATCTGCCACAACCGCCAAACCTAACTGGTGGCAGCTCGTTATCAGGTGGTTTAAACGTTGGTGTAATGTTTTTGGATCATCTTCTGGTAACTGCAAAGATGTGAAAACTCCAGTGAATCCTGCTTGCTGCATCTGTTTGAGATAAGCTGTTTGCTGTTCATCAGCCGGTTCGCTTAGATAGCATGAAAACCCGATCATCCTTGTTCCTCCATAAGTTGCGTCATCAACCTGTGCTGGTGATGAAGTGACGAGCAACGGTGAAAGGTGAAAGCCCTTTCGAAATTAAAGATAACTGATCCTTTCCGATATTTCAACATATTTCTGGTTTTTTTGAAATAAAGTTTCAATAATAGTTAAAAAATAACACACCGAAGACCGATGTGTGGGTGGTGACTGTCGTTTGTTATTTGAATCCGTGGCGCATAAATTCTTTATAGGTCGTGACAAGTGCCTTTGAATCGTCGGTTTGTTTTTTGGAACTGTCGTAATAACGGCTCACGTAGGCGTAGTATAAAATATCAATTAACATAAACTGTGCATGTAGCGACTGGGTGGCGGCAAGGCGATTCGGTGCCTCCATCGGTTGTGATGTTTGAATCACGATGTCGGCATAATGGGCAAGCGAATTGTTACCGAGCTTGGTCGTGGCAATCACTGGCAAGCCAGCTTTTTTAGCCAATTTAGCGCCTAAAACCGCTTCTGGCGACTCGCCGGAATTGGAAATGAACCAAGTAAGGGAACGCTTGGGATCGGCAGTTGCCGCAACTGGAAGAAAAAGGTTCAGGTCATCGCTGAAGTGACAGGCATAGCCGAGGCGACCCCATTTTTGTGCGATGTTTTGGGCAGAAAGGTATGAGGCGCCGACGCCGAATACCAGCATTTGGCGACTGTGATGAATCAGGTCGGTGATCGTCTGTACCGTCGCTTCATTGATTTGATCGACCGTCTCTTTTAACGACTGCTCGGCATTGGTGCATAGTTTGGTTTTAATGGTGGTCAGACTTTCATCTTTTTGAATTTCCTGATAATCAAGGTCATTAGCCTCGCCGTTTAAATCTGCGGCCAGTTGCATTTTTAGCTCGTTATAGCCGGCAAATTGCAGTCGCTGGGCAGCGCGGCTGACAGTAGCGGGGCTGGTGCCTGCCGCCTTGGCTAATTCATAAACGCTCATGGTTAGTACGTCTTGTGCGTGGGTTAACACGTAATCGACAATTTTCTTTTCGGCTTCGGAAAGTTCGCCGCGCGTACTTTGATAATTACCTTCAACACTCATCATTATCACTCCTTATAAGCACGGTGAGTCCTCGTCTAGATGCAAAAATGCGATACTCGCTGATCGTTATGCTTGCTAAATAGCTGGATACCATCTTCCAGTCCGTGCGAGGCAAAAAAACGTACAAGTTCGTACAGATGTCGTTGCCCTCAAGCCATCATGCCATGAATTCTCACGAATGCCAATATGTTAACGGGAAATACCAACCGGAAAATGCCGAGCCAGTGTAGCAGCTTCTATTTTCGGCTTCAGCTATATAAAAGTCGACATTTAATATAATTGTTCGTATTTTTGAAGATAAAACAGGAGATAAAAGATTAAAGTTCGTATTTTACTTGTCTTCCCATGCCGATCCTGTTAGACTACCAGATGGCGGGCGAATCCCGCAATAATCCGTGAGGGGCGATCAATTAATGGGAACTGTAGTTATTGTCGGCACACAGTGGGGCGATGAAGGTAAAGGGAAGATTACCGATTTCCTGAGCCAAGGCGCCAAGGTGGTCAGCCGTTATCAAGGTGGCGACAATGCCGGCCACACGATTCATGCTAACGGTCAGGTTTACAAACTGCGCTTGATTCCATCAGGCGTTCTTTATCCGCACCAACTGTCTGTCATCGGTAACGGCGTTGTCGTGAATCCCAGGAGTCTGGTCGGTGAACTGGCGCGGCTTGCTGAACAAGGCATAACCGGTGAAAACTTACGGATTTCGGATCGCGCCCATGTTATTTTGCCTTATCATATCAAACTCGATAAGTTACAGGAAGCTGCCAAAGGTGCCGATAAGATTGGCACAACGAATCGCGGCATCGGTCCGGCCTATATGGACAAAGCGGCACGTGTCGGAATTCGCATGGCAGACTTGCTGGACAAGGATATTTTTGAAGAACGCTTAAAAGCCAACCTGAAGGCCAAAAATGAGGAATTTGTCAAAGTCTATAACAGCACGCCAATGGCTTTTGATGATATTTTTGAGGAATATTACAACTACGGCCAGCAGCTGAAACAATATGTTTGCGACACGTCAATCGTTTTGAACGATGCGATTGACCAAGGTGAACATGTTCTTTTTGAAGGTGCTCAGGGGATCATGCTGGATATTGATCAAGGGACATACCCATTCGTGACGTCATCGAACCCTGCTGGCGGCGTGACCGTTGGCGCTGGCGTCGGGGCTTCCAAGATTGATCGGGTCGTCGGCGTTGCCAAGGCTTACACATCGCGGGTTGGTGACGGGCCGTTCCCGACTGAATTGCTTGATGACACGGGCGACTTTATTCGCAATGCGGGGCATGAGTTCGGTACCGTTACCGGACGGCCGCGGCGGATCGGTTGGTTTGACGCGGTTGTGGTTCGCCATTCGCGCCGGGTTGCGGGCATTACTGATTTGTGCCTGAACTCGATTGACGTTTTGACGGGCTTGGATACCGTCAAAATCTGTGTTGCTTACGAACGTGATGGAGAACGGATCGAAAATTATCCGGCTTCGTTGAAATTCTTGAGTGAATGCAAGCCGGTTTATGAAGAATTGCCTGGTTGGAAGGAAGACATTACCCACGCCAAAACGTTGGCTGATCTGCCGGAAAATGCGCGGCATTATGTTGAGCGGATTACTGAATTGCTTGGGGTTGATTTGTTGACCTTCTCTGTTGGGCCGGATCGCGATCAGACGAACGTGATTGCGAATGTTTGGGATAAGGTTAAGTAGGCGAAGTATTTTTTGGAACATGTTTAGGGTTTGGCTTCGGGGTCGTGTCAAACTCCGCAATCTCCGGCGGGGCCTGGGCTGGAACGTGGTGGGCACGACTTTGAGCCTCAGCAAAAAGCGCTGAGTCTCAAAGCTCGGCCTTGTACTACGCCGGGAAGACCGCCCGGCTAGTACAACTTCACCACTGAGCCCGTCCCCGCCTCCGATTGCTCCGCTTTGGCACTACGGTCTTGGAATGTTTACAAATTATCCACGAGAAAACAAAGGACAGATGAACCTCCATCTATTTCTGTGATGGAGGTTCATCTGCCCTTTTTGAGTCCCTGAGCAAACTCTCCAATCACTCGAAAACTTTGATTGACATCGGTTACAGAAGCCTTTATATTCAAAGTAACGTATGAACGAATGCTCATATGTACATAAAATATAAAGGTGGTTATGATTCGATATGACGAAAGCGATTGGTTTGTATTTGTTTGGTGTTATTGCTTTTATCGGCGGTTTGTGGATAAGTCAGCCATTGCCGCGGGCGACGTTGCTTATTTTAGCAGCTGTGGTTGCCGGTTATCACGTCATTTTGGAAGGCGTGGTTGAGACGGTTAAGGCTTCCAAAAAGGAGCACCGGTTTTCGCCGAATATCCATATTCTCATGGCTTTGGCGGCGATCGGGGCGATTGCGATCGGCAGTTTTGAGGAAGCGGCGATGTTGATTCTGATTTTTGCCGGCGCCCATTTTCTTGAGGAATATGTGGAGAATAAAAGCCGCAAAGAGATCACTGCGCTTTTGGCAATGGCACCACTTGAGGCCCGACGCTATGGACATGATGGCGAGTTTGAGGTTGTGCCAGTTGCCGAACTGGAAATTGGCGATCGCCTGCAGATTCTGAACGGGGCACAGGTGCCGACAGATGGTGTGATTGTTGCCGGGACGGCGAGTCTGGATGAATCGGCAATCAGCGGTGAGAGCATTCCGCGGGAAAAACAAGTCGGCGATGAGGTGTTTGGTGGGACGATTAACGGCCAATCAACGTTTGACATGCGTGTGACGAAGAAAAGCGATGAGACGGTGTTTGCCAAAATTATCCAGATGGTCCAGGCGGCGCAACAATCGCCGACCAAAATGGCGAGTGTCATTCAGCGGTTCGAACCGATTTACGTCAAAGCTGTCCTGGTGGCATTGCCGATTGTTTTCTTAGCAGGGCCGTTATTGCTGCACTGGTCGTGGATGACTAGTGTTTATCGAACAATCGTCTTCTTGGTAGCCGTCTCGCCATGTGCCTTGGCAGCCAGCGCCGTCCCGGCAACACTGTCCGGGATCTCGAATTTGGCGCGTCATGGGGTACTTTTCAAAGGTGGCAGTTATCTGGCGAATTTGACCCAGCTTAAGGCGATTGCGTTTGATAAAACCGGGACGTTGACAGAAGGCCGGCCGGTGGTGACCAACAGTGAGTTTGCGCCGCATGTGGATCAGGCAGCGCTAAAGGCGATTATCACCGCGATGGAGAAGCAAAGCAACCACCCGCTGGCGACGGCGATTGTGGCGCATTTTCCGGCAAGTGATTTGGTGATCGAATCCGTGCGCAATGAAGTCGGCAAAGGGCTGACGGCTGAGTATCAAGGACACACTTATACGATCGGCAAGCCGCAACGTTTTGCACATGTCAATCCGATTTATCGACAACGCGCTAAGGTGCTAGGACAGCAAGGGAAAACTGTAGTCTTGGTGGCCATTGATCAGGAAGTCGTTGGCTTGATTGCCTTAATGGACCAAGCTAAAAGCAGCGCAAAAGCCGCGATTGCCTACTTGAAGCGTCATGATATTCAGCCGGTAATGATTACCGGAGATGGCAAGCAAACCGGTGAAGCTGTGGCGGCTGATTTGGGCATCGAACAAGTTGTGACCGATGTGATGCCGGAGCAAAAAGTCTCCATCGTCAAACAGCTGCAGGCAAAAATGCGACCGGTCGCGATGGTTGGCGACGGCGTGAATGATGCCCCGGCGTTGGCCAATGCCGAAGTGGGGATTGCCATGGGCTCCGGTACCGATGTCGCCATTGACGTGGCCGATATGGTGCTGGTTAAAAACGATTTGTCCCGCTTGGCTTTTGCCCACCGCTTATCCGCCAAGATGAACCGGATTGTAATTGAAAATCTGCTATTCTCAATGGCAGTCGTGGTGATGTTGGTCATTTTGAACGTGTTGCAACTCACCAACATTGCCTGGGGCGTTGTTTTCCATGAAGGCAGCACCTTGGTTGTGATCTTAAACGGGTTGCGCTTACTGCTTCCCCAGAAGTCTTAAGGATAAAAAGCGCCGCGACTACAAAAGTCTGCTAAAATGGCTTTAAGTATCATAAGGAGCCAGTGCAGATGACAACCAATGATGTTCATACAACTGCTGCCAGTGACAGCGACATTCCCGATGATGAAGGGCTTCGTGATGTTCTCGAAGTTTTTAAAACCATGAGCGACCCTACCCGCATGCGGATTATTTTAGCCATTGCCAAGGGACCGATCACCGTCAACGAGCTTGCGGCCATGTTAGACCTCGGCCAATCCACCGTGTCGCATCAGTTGCGAATTTTAAAACAGACGCGCCTCGTTGTGGGCGATCGCTCGGGTAAGCAGATTTATTATCACTTAGTTGACGACCATGTTTTGGAGATTTATGAGCTGACTAAGGCGCATATTGAAGAGAAGCAGCACGGGCAATAGGTTGGTGCGTTGAAAAATAGAGGTATAGGATTGTTGAAAAGGAATGACCAAGCAGACTCGATTGTGACGAGAATGTTTGGTCATTTTTGATGTTCATGAATAGACAGAAAATTAAAAAATTCTTTACACATTATTTGTTTAATGATAATATCATTAAATTGATGTGATCGTTTGCTATTATTCAAAAAATTCAAACTCTTGGTAAAAACATAGATGAGAACTTTCTGCTTATAGAGACAAAGAAAAGCTTAACAGGAGTGTGGGATGAGTCATCAGACATTTGGCAACATACATAAGTACTACCTGTACACTTTGTTTACACAGTTGAGATTTACGAGAATTGTCAACGTTATCTTTCTGGTTCATTTTTTAATTATGATTGGCCGGAAATCCCGTGACTTTAGCCATGGGATGGATAGGCCCTCTCTCAACGCCTTTTTGGGCGTTTTTTTAGTTCGTTGTACTTTTGGTTGTTGATGTAATTCTCAACGACGTCCTTGCTCATGTCCCCAAGTGTACTCATGTAGTAACTGGGTGACCATAAATGCCCACCCCAATGTTGCGAATGACGCAGTTCCGGATGCCGTTTGAGAAAGATAAAGGCACTTCTACCCTTGAGCGCCTTGATGGCACTGGTTGGCGCTTTGCTAGGCGGAAAACTGATCAATACCTGGACATGATCGGGCATGACTTCCATTTTTTCGATCGCAATCTCATTATCATCGGCGACCTTTTGCAAAATGCTTTTCATTTCGTTTGTCAGTTCCTTAGTTACAAAAGTTTGATTGCGATATTTCGTGACCCAGATCAAATGGTAATGAAAATTATAGATATAACGTCTGGTATAAACAGCGTCTTGGATTTTTTCTTGAGTCATAAAATCACCTCAATTGTTGTCATCATTGGCTAATGCTATAATACCATTATAGCAAGAAAAGAGGTGAGATTAAATGAAGTCAATGGCACAATTAGAATATCATTATGGCTTGAAGGTTCGCATCTACCCAAGTGACCATCAAAAGCAATTGATTAAGCTTAACAGCGATGCCAGTCGCTTCGTCTATAACGAGATGGTGGCGATTGGTAAAGAACTCTGGCAATTGAAACAAGTCAAACTACCAATTGATACGGTTCAAGATCGAATCAAGCAGCTTGAACAACGGCAAAATGCCAAGCAGATGTCCAATCATTTCCAATTCTTAGAAGACAAGCGCATTGACAGTCTTGCTAAGGCTAACGCTATCCGGAACTATCGCAAAGCATGGAAAGCCTTTCGGAAGGTTCATAGTGCTGGTGTTCCAAAATTCCACCGTAAAAGCTATGCGTGGGGCTATCAAACTAATTGCCAATATATTAAGCAGAAAACGGCACAGACTAACCAA
>NZ_MSSM01000009.1 GCF_004123795.1 Lacticaseibacillus chiayiensis
CTACAGCGATAGAAAGGCAAAACCAATGTCGCAAGCAGAACTCAACAGTATTCAAGACACCATCAACACTTTTGTCAGTTCACCTATCCCAAACGCAACGTTGTACTTTACTGACATCGAAACGATCACGGCAACCTTGCAAACGTTTGGTACAACGATGTATATGCAAACGCCGAAACGGTGGACGCCTGAAGCCTTTGAAACATTGTTGGCTGATATCCAGTCCACGTTGCCTGCATTAGGATTTCAACGCTATAAACAGGTTATGAAACTGGCAGTGACCACGCTAGCTGATGAAGAAAAGTTGTCGCGAAAACAAGCGATGGCCTTACTGCAAGTGCTATAACTCCTGCCCAAACGAACCTATTAAAAAGATCGGGTCCACGACATCATGCCGATTTCAGCACAGTGCCGGTTAATGGCAATTCTGTCCCTTTTTTGTCCTGAAATGCTCCAAAATCGATTTTTGTGCAGACGAAACGTACAATAAGCACTGGAGGTGAAAGCGTGACCAACAAAAATAAAACCGTTCGTGTCTTTGCCGAAGTGAACCCAGAAATCAAAGAACCGGCGCAACAAGTGCTATCCGACATGGGATTGGATATGAGCACGGCTGCTTTATTTGGTTTGCAAATGATCGTCTATCATACAGGTCTTAGAGAAAGTATTCATTTTCTCTAAGGCCTTTTCAGTTCGTCAAAGTTTCCTCCGTGCACTTCATAGCGTAGAATAACCTTGTTGGAGTTTTTGCATGCTGCATAACGCGCGTCCCGACTTCTATTTTCGTCGTCGCGCGCTCAGAATGGAGAATTAGAAATGAAAAAAACGACCCTCACCATCATTGGCGGCGTCATCGCTGCCGTGGTCATTATTGGCGGCGGTTTTGGCTTTTATCACTGGTATCAAGCCAAGTCTGAAGCTGATGCGGTTCAGGCCACCGCGCAAGCCTATACACAGGCGTTCGCCAAGCGCCAATATACCAAGGCGGTCAAGCAGGTAGACACTGAACACCTTACTGGCCCAGGCTGGAAGTATACGCCTAAAACGTTGGTCGCCCGCAATCAGGCCGTTTTCGATCGGGTTGGAGCTAGCAACATCAAAATCAGCAAGTTAACCACTAAGAAACAGGACGCCAAGACCTACGAAATGACGTTTGATGCGACCATGAACACCAAAATCGGCAAACTCAACACGCAACATTACGGGGCACCCATCGTTAAAAGTGGCAACAAATGGTTGATACGCTGGACGCCAAGCCTGCTGTTTCCTTCGATGGATGGTAAGGATACGGTTCAACTTGATGTCACCGCCGCAACCCGTGGCCAGATTCTCGATCGTAACAACCAACCGCTTGCTAAAAACGGTGATGTGACGCAGGCAGGACTGGTACCGGGCAAGCTTGGTACCGGCGATGAACGCACCGCTAATCTTGAAAAAATCGCGGCAGCATGGAACGTGAAGGTTGCCAGCCTCGAAACGTTACTTAAGCAGTCCTGGGTCACCGACGACACCTTTGTTCCCGTCAAAATCGTCACCGACTCTCCGACACTGACCGGCGCCGCTTACCAAACCATCGGCTCACGCACCTATCCGCTCGGCGAAGCAGCCGCCCAACTCATCGGCTACGTTGGCACCGCAACGGCCGACGACATTCGCAAAGATCCAACTCTAACCGCCAACAGCAAAATCGGCAAAGCGGGACTGGAACAGGTTTATGACAAGCAACTGCGCGGAACCGATGGGGGGACCATTTCAATTCAAAATGGCAGCAACGTCCACCCACTTTTAAGCAAAAAAGCTGTCAACGGCAAAAACTTAAAACTGACGATTGATGCCAACCAGCAAAAAACGGCTTACGCGCAACTTGGCGACAAGGCCGGCAGTGTTGTAACGATGAACCCGAAAAATGGTGAACTGCTGACGCTGGCAAGTGCACCTAGTTACGACCCGAACGCATTCGTCAACGGCATCAGTCAAACAGATTATGACAAGTATGCCAACAACAAATCCCTGCCGTTCCTCAGTCGCTTCGCCCAGCGTTACGCGCCAGGCTCAACTTTCAAGATGCTGACGGCAGCCATCGCCTTGCAAAACAAAACAATCACCCTAGACACAACCAAATCCATCTCCGGCCTCAAATGGCAGAAAAATTCGTCTTGGGGCGACTACAAGATCACGCGGACAGTCGATGCTTCGCCGGAAAATATGACGCAAGCCTTGGTCAACTCCGACAACATCTGGTTTGCCCAAGTCGCCTTGAAAATGGGAGCTTCGGCTTATCTCAAAGGGCTGGACCCATTTTTCAAGACGCAGGCCGATTTGCCATTGACCATGAAAAAACCTCAGATTTCCAACTCTGGCAAGCTCGCGTCTGACACCCTTTTGGCCGACACCGCGTATGGCCAAGGGCAGTTACTTTTGTCACCCATCGAGCAGGCGGCCATGTACAGCGCCATCGCAAACGGCGGTACCATGCAACAGCCTACGCTGATCCAAGACACCAAAGGCAAACGAACCAGCGTCTTGCAAACCAACAGTGCAAATACCGTTAAAACCGCGTTAACCCACGTCGTTTCCGATCCGACTGGTACCGCACACGGACTCGCCATCGACGGCCACACCATCGCCGCCAAAACCGGCACCGCCGAACTCAAGCAGAAGCAAGATACTGATGGCAAAGAGAACGGCTTCCTGGTTGCCATGGATGCTGATAAGAACAGTTATCTGACTGTGGCTTTGATCGAAGGCACTGGCAGCGGCGAAGTTGTGACTGCCATGAAACCTTATGTTGCTAGTCTGTATTAAATGAACGTTTGTTTCACCCACTTAAAAATCGCGCCGATTTCTCACCAGTAATGAGAGATCGGCGCGATTTTTCGAATAGACTATCTTGAAAGCCTGCGTCATGTTATGTTTTTACAAAGAAAGGGTGATCAACTTGGATACAATTAGCGCCAAGAACTTCCAGCAGAACTTTGACGTTTACATGCGACAGGTCGCTGAAAAAACGAAGCCATTAGTGGTCACTGCCCAAAATCCAGATCATTCTGTTGTGCTGATGAGCAAACGTGATTTTGATGCTAACGAAGAAACGATGTATTTGCTCAGCAATTCTGAGCTCATGGCAAGAATCAAGCATGGGGATGCACAGGTAGCTGCCGGAAAAACAAAACGTCATCAGCTGCGAAATTTAGGCATTGATGCGGATATGTGATCGCGACAACAACAAATAAAGTGTCATGTTTTGCTCTTATCCAACGCGGCCCTAACATCATCCCCATTCGGAATCGACGGGAACGCTTCCAACTTCTAAACCATAAACGAGCCGCCCGAGTTCATAGATTCCTTTGTTCAGCACCAGGTATCGTAATAAAGCAAATCCCAACGCAGCTAGCCCGCCGGCTAAATACAATGCCATTTTTTTGGTCATGACGTTAGCGATTTTTGGTGGGATTGTTGGCAAGCACCGTAACCACGCCGGCGGGAGATACAAACCGTTTTATGAATTCGTGATTTTAAAATTTTCCAGGAAGTTTTAAAATTCTTAATATTAACGCATTGCGGCCGCATAAATTCGAGTCCTTCTTTAAAGCTAAGGTTGGAATGTTGGTTGGTGAAGAAACCTATACTTCTAGACGATTTTCAAAATTTGTTTTGAGCAATTATCGGAAGCAGCTTCGATCAGCTTGAATTGATGTGCAGAATGACTTAGCCGGTGGTTTTTAAATGTTTTAAAAATTTCCAGGCACCAACATATTGAATGCAAAACTTCTTTTGAATTTGATCTTTTTGCAAAATTCAACACATGTTTGACAGACAAAACGACAACACGGAGGTAATCTTATCATGCAAGCCATTCCAATCTCAGAGGCAATCAAACGATTTAGAAAAACTCGACGTGTTACTCAAGAACAATTTGCTGAGGCAATCAATGTCACTCGGCAAACAGTTTCTAACTGGGAGACAGGAAAGAGCATTCCCGATGTCGAGATGATCTTATCGATATGCAGGCATTACAAAATTGACTTTTCTACTTTTGTCTCAGTCGACACAAAAGACGAACCCGAATCTATGGACAATCAGGTTACAAAGAAAATTAATGAAATCAACTTAGATGTTGCAATCTTGATAATCTCGATTGTTGCCATGCTACTACTTCTTTCCCTCACGCGATCAGCTGGAATGATTTCTCTTATTTTCGCAATGTTGCTACTGATTCCAATTACGTTTGCCAGTGTGCGACTTGAGGATTTTAAGCGTAGAGAAAAGCTAAGGGCGTATGAGGAAATACGGAGTTACTTGAAGAAAAAAAGTTGAAGGTAGGTAATGGATATGATTTATAAGGAGAATTTGGGACTTGCACTGACTATCAAGGAAAGATCTCAGTTCTTCCTTGTAAAAGATGGTCTACTATACCGTTCCCTTCATTCATATACAAACCATAAGTGAGATTCAAAGGATCCGTATGCTGCCAGCTGAGAAATTTTGGCCTTTTAAGAAAGAAGGAGATTTTTATGAAAAAAAAGGACATTGCTGCTTTTTTAATTATATCAGGATATATTTTGTTTTTCGGAAGTATTATTATGTTTAAATCGTACGGTGCTGGAACTTTGGTAGTTGCAGCAGTTGGGGTAAGTCTCATAGCGGTATCAAGTAAATTTATAGAAAAAAGTGAAACGCGCAAAGTTCTCAATTTCGTCCATTCGGTCAAGCCTGCGCAGATAGAGAGAAAGGCAATGTACCTCCGCTCGATAATCATGATTGCGGGGGGGGACTATTTTCTTAATTGGTTTAACAAATGTAAAAGAGCATGGCGGGGCGGCTCTGGGGGTATCAAGTCTGGGTGCCACAATTTTATTATTAGGTTCATTATTGCTCGACGTACAAAAAAGCAACCTAAAGCTTAATCGTTGGTGTGACATCTATAAGTTTTTGAAAGGTTCCAAACAGTAGCCTGATGATGGAGTCTCAAGTAATAGATGTATTAGTCGGCCCTGATCGTCCTATTTGGTGGAGGACACTTAAATACCAGACATATTGCTATGAGGTTTACGCTTCCATTACCGTACTATAATAAATGTATGCCAATTCCAGCATTTCCAGGTTTTCCTTTGAAGTTATGGTTGCTCTAATGGGAGGAAATCATAGTTTGTCGTTTACAGAAGCCACTTCAGCTATCAATTGAGTCATTTGGTCCTGGCTTAGGAACGCATCTCAGACCAGATAACGACTGGGTTCGTTCGGCCAGCCAACTAATTGGCCTGACTTAGAAAAGGTATATCAGTACGTCTTTCCATCTAACTCGCGCTGAGCCCCCCTTCCCTTGGCGAGCGGTTCCGACCACTACGATCTGTCATAGAATTTCACCCCTAGTTAACGTCCATTTCGGGAACACCAAGAATGCCCACTGGCAAGCGTTGTTGGTGGGCATCACTAGTACTTTGTCTTTATCCTGCATATTGTTGATCCAAAAGCTGTTTTCGAAGATCACCGCTAATGATTCATTTCCTGCTTTTACTCAGTGCCGCCCGAACCTCATCCCCAATCGGAATCGACGGGAACGCCCCCAACTTTTGAACCGTAAACGAACTGGCCATGCTGGCATAGGTGGCGGCTTCGACGATATTTTTGAGATCAGTCTGCAACACGCTGGCCAAGGCACCGATAAATGTGTCGCCTGCCGCCGTGGTATCAACGGCCTTCACCTTAAAGGCTGGCACAATGGTTGCTTGACCATCAAGCGAAATGAACGCACCTTTCGAGCCCAACGTGATGATCACGCCGCGAATACCAAGCTCGTGATAATATGCTACTGATGCTCGCATGCCACTCTCGTCTGTGACCGGAATACCCGTGATCAACTCGCTTTCGGTTTCATTTGGCGTGATGAGGTCGACATTTTTTAGCAACGACAAAGGTAAGTCTTTTTGCGCCGGTGCCGGATTTAAAATTGTCACCTTGCTGGCCGCTTTGGCGATCTTGAAGGCTTCTGTCGTTGCGGCTAACGGCGTTTCTAACTCTGCCACTACAAAATCAGCGCTTTGAATCAGGTTAGCCGCCTGTTGCACATCGTCTGCCTTCAGCGCAAAATTAGCGCCATGCTGAATGATAATGGAATTCTGCCCGGATGCCTGTAGCAAAATATAAGCTTGCCCCGTTTGCGTGCCGATTGTCGTGGTCACATATTCCGTGTCAATCTGATTTTTGGCCAGCTCACCGCGCATGAACGCGGCATTGGCATCATCACCGACCCGACCGATAAAACTGGTTTTGGCACCGGATCGCGCCGCCGCCACGGCTTGGTTCGCGCCTTTTCCACCAGCCGCCTGTGAAAAGGCGTCCATCTCCATCGTTTCGCCAGGCTTCGGCAGCCGCTGAATGTGCAAAATAGCATCGACATTGATACTGCCGATAACAACAACATGATTAGGCATCATTATTCCTCCAATATCCAATAAGTAAAAAGGACCTTGCACTGGCCCTTTTTTTAGTGTGTGCGTGAACTGGCGCGGTTAGAAGCCGGAGTGTAAGTGGCCTTGGATGTAATGGCGCCTCTTGACCATTGCGACCAAGGCCCTTACACGCAGGCTTCTGCGCCAGTGAACGCGTTATTGTGACTGCTTACGTTAGTGATTAACGCCAAGCATAGCACGACGCTTACTTATTCGCATCCTCTGTTGTGACAAGGGACAGTGGTGATTCGATGTTCTTCTTGACCGTCTTGCCATTGAAGTGGTCATAAGCTGCCTGCAGTGCCAGTCGACCCATTTCTTCTGGCTTCTGGGCAACGGTTGCGGCCATGTCACCGGCTTTAACTGCCTTGATGCCATCTGCTTCGCCGTCAAACCCGACAATAGTGATCTTCTTGCCAGCTGCTTTAACTGCCTGCACCGCACCTAAAGCCATTTCATCGTTTTGCGAGAAAATGCCGACAATATCGCCATTACCTTGCAGAATATTTTCCGTTACGGTCAATCCTTTAGCACGATCAAAGCCGGCTGTTTGCTTGGAAACAATATCAAGCTGTCCCTTTGCCGCAGCATCAAACCCTTTACCACGTTCACGGGTTGCTGAGGCGCCCGGAATACCTTGCAATTCAGCAATCTTTGCATTCTTGCCTAACTTGTCAATCAAATACTTCGCGGCCATCTGACCACCTTTGATGGAGTTAGAAGCCACCAGCGTCAAGACCTTCCCGCCATCACTGGAGCGATCAACGGTGATGACCGGAATGCCGGCATCGTTGGCGTCTTTAACAGCCGGTGTAATCGCACTCGAGTCTACTGGGTTGATAATCAGAACATCAACCTTCTTTTGAATCATATCTTCAACGTTATTATTCTGCTTAGCCGTATCGTTTTGGGCATCGGAAATCTGGACATTGGTTTTATTCTTTTTAGCTAGATCTTGAATCCCATTTTGAACTGAAACAAAGAACGGATTGGACAAGGTTGAAAGTGACACACCGACCTTCAGATCCTTTGGCGCTTTTTTGGTTACTTTACTGCCACTGTCGGAACTGGATCCCAGACCGGTGTTGCCACATGCCGTTAACGTGAAAATAGCGGCGGCAGCAATAACTGCGACCATCAAAAAGCGTTTGAACGATTGTTTCATGTCTTTCTCCTCCTAAAGTTAATATATGAGCGTTTTTGCTTTTCACGGGGATTTTCACCCACAACTTGTTACCCATTGTTAGAAGAACGCCGATCCAACAGCACCGCGATTAGGATCACAATTCCTTTGACAATCTGCTGATAAAAACTGGAAATACCCAGCAAGTTCATCCCGTTGTTCAGTGTGCCGATAATCAACGCACCGATCAGCGTTCCAAAAATACGGCCTTTACCGCCAGCCAGTGAAGTTCCGCCTAGCACGACCGCCGCGATAGCATCCATTTCATAAGTTGTGCCTGCATCCGGTTGCGCCGAACTGAGTCGCGATGTGAGAATGATTCCGGCGATAGCGGCCATTAACCCGGAAATCGTGTAGATAAGCATGGTCACTACTTTCGTCCGCACACCGGCAATCCGCGCCGCCGTTTCGTTACCGCCCAAGGCATAAGTCTTCCGACCAAAAGCAGTTTTGTGCAACAATACGAACAAAATGCCATAGACTACAATCATGATAATGATCGGGAACGGAATGCCGAACAAGTACCCGCGACCCATGAACTGAAACAGAAAACTATTGTTCATTTTGGCGCCGGTGATCGGGTTCCCATTGGTGAAGACATACGTGGCGCCGCGGAAAATCGTCATGGTCGCCAAAGTAGCAATAAACGGCGCCGCTTTTCCGTAAGCGATGAGGATGCCATTGAATAAACCGAAAATCGCCCCTAAAATCAGTCCGACCGCCAAAGCTAACGGTGCGGCAAATCCGCTTGTCAACATAGAGGCAGTTACCGCGCCTGACAGTGCCAAAATCGAGCCAACAGATAAGTCAATGCCACCAGTCAGAATTACGAAGGTCATCCCAAAAGCAATGACCGCGTTAATCGATACCTGCCGCAGTAAATTCAAAAGGTTCGCCGGTGACACAAATGTCGGGCTCATGATGGTAACGAGAATCACTAACACGACCAATGCCAACAACGGTCCCAAGCGACTGAAAATCTTCCTGACATCCAGTTTGTTGGCGGCTTTGGTTTTAGATTGCGCCTGCATGTTCTTCCACTCCTCCTGTAGCAAGCGTCATGATCGACTCTTGCGTTGCCGTTTTACCATCCAAAATACCGGTGATGCGTCCTTCATAGACCACTGCAATCCGATCGCTCATTCCTAAAATCTCCGGTAAGTCGCTGGAAATCATCACGATCGCAACGTTTCGATCGGTCAACTCATTCATCAAGTCATAAATTTCTCGTTTGGCGCCGACATCCACACCGCGCGTCGGTTCATCAAGAATCAAGACTTTAGACCCGGAACCGATCCATTTGGCCAAAACCACTTTTTGCTGATTCCCGCCACTGAGGCTGCCAGCAGTGACTTCAGGACCCATTGCTTTGACTGTAAGCCTTTTCATTAGCATCCGTACAAAGTCGTCGGTGGCTTTTTCATCCACCAAACCATGTTTAACGAAGCCGTCAATTGAAGGCAACACGATATTGTCGTGTAATGAATCGTCCAGAATGAGTCCTTCATCCTTGCGATTCTCCGTCAAGAAGCCGAGATTATGGCGAATGGCATCTTGCGGGTCGCGAATTTTAACCGGTTGGCCGTCTAACAGGATCTCACCGGATTGATACTTGTCGATCCCAAAAATCGCCCGCATAATTTCCGTTCGCCCTGCCCCCATCAGGCCGGAGAATCCCAGAATCTCACCTTGCCGCACGCTGAAGCTCACATCGCTGAACACGCCTTTTTCGGTCAAGTGTTTGACTTCCATTGCCACTGGACCAAAGTTTGGCGTACGGTCCGGATAAAAGTCGTCAATCTCACGGCCTACCATGTCTTTTACCAGCTGTTTCATGGTCACTTGTTTGGTTGCGTATTCAGTGATGGACAACCCATCCCGCATGACCGTCACCTTGTCGGCAATCTCAAAAATTTCTTCCATGCGGTGGGAAATGTAAATGAATCCCACCCCGTCAGCTTTGAGTCGCCGCACGACACTGAAAAGTTGGGCGATTTCTGCTTCGGTCAGTGCGGCAGTCGGTTCGTCCATGATGATGATCTTGGCATCGGTCATCAGCGATTTTGCGATTTCCACCATTTGCTGACGACCAACGCTTAAGTTGCCAATCGGCTGATCGACATCAAATTTGGCACCAAGCTGGCTTAGATAATGAACCGCCTGATCGTGCATCGTTTTGCTATCCATCAAGCCGAATTTGTTACGCAATTCCTTATTCAAAAACATATTGTCTACCACAGGCATCTCCAGAAAATTATTCATTTCCTGATGAATAAAACTAATGCCATGCTGTTCGGCTTCCATTGGTCCGGCGTAAGTGGTGGGCTGTCCATCCACGAGAATTTCGCCGCTGTTCGCAGGATACAACCCAGTCAAAATATTCATTAACGTTGACTTACCGGCGCCATTTTCGCCCATCAGCGCATGCACCTCGCCGGATTCGACAGTAAAATTTACCCCTTTCAAAACTTGATTGGCACCAAAGCTCTTGGTGATCTTCTTCATTTCGATCTTCATTGTGTTTTCCCCCAAGTACTGAATGTTTGGTGATGTAAAAAGGATGATTTCAAATTTTCGAAACGCGTTCACTGGCGCATGAGCCTGCGTGTAATGACCTCGGTCGCAATAGCCAAAACCCTGGCCATCACGCCCAAGGCCGCTTACACTCCGCCTCCTGACCGCGCCAGTTCACGCTCTTTAAAATGTGACGCCACTTTCCAACAAAATATTCGAGTAAGGCGTCATTTCCCCTGTGCGAATGAATGCTTTCGTTTTACTGAGATCTTTTTTCATCTGATCATGAGGGATGAAGACAATGGGCGCATTGATACGTTGCTGAATTTGTGCCAGTTGTGTCGGATTTTGGCTTTTGATTTCCCCTGCCAGATACACTTTTTGGATCTGCAGTTCGGTCAAAATATTTTCTAAAACATCGATGAAACTTGGCAGATTTTTGCTGACGGCTAGATCGATTTTCCAGACATCATCCGGCACCGGCATGCCAGCGTCGCCAATGCCAAGTAAGTCAAAATGCCCCATGTCCGCGATCACTTGTGCCAGTTGCGTATTGATGACAGATCCTTTTTTCAATGTGAATGACCTCCTCCATTTTTTGGACTAAATCGGTCGCGTAGACCCGCGCTTAACCAACTTCACCGGCAGCTCGATCGTGTTGCGTGTGTTAGGTTCACCACTCATTTGCGCCACCAGTAATTCCACCGCTTGCTGGCCAAGTTGGTCGATCGGTTGCGCCAATGTTGTCAAACCCGGGGTCATGAAACGGGCTTGCGTGACATCATCGAAACCGACCACGGCATAATCTTCCGGAATCCGTTTGTGTTGTTCGTACAAGCCGCGGTAAACGCCGCTGGCAACATCATCATTGATGGCGATAATGGCCGTAGCGTCGGTTTTCACAATCCGCGCGACGGCTTGCCGCCCGCCTTCCGGATCAAAACTGCTAGGAAAAACCATCCCGGGATCAAACGTGACGCCATGTTTGGCAAAAGCTTCTTGATAACCGGCGAAGCGATCTTGCAGGTTAATCGTCAAGCGTTTTGGCAACACCAGCGCAATCCGCCGATGCCCCAATTGCAGCAAATGATCCGCCACCAGAAAACCTGCATGCCGCTCGTCAATCCGAATGCTATCGCCGGTCATCAGTGTGGTCGCCTGGTCGGTAAACACCATCGGCAAGTTGAGTTGGCGGCTGACTTTTTGCACAATTTCCTGTGAAGCTTCCGGAGCGGCCAAAATTAACCCACGTTGGGTACCGCCCAGAAACTGCCGAATAAAATAATCAACATTTTCATGAAACCCATTAATCGAAAAAATCTGCGGGAACAAACCGCGCGGAATCGCCACCTTTTCAACGCTAACCACAAAGCTGGCGAAGAATGGATTCATCATATCCGGAATCACCACGCCAATTGAGTTCCCACGCTTGCCGACTAACCCTCGGGCAAACAAATCCGGCTCATATCCCAGTGACTCTTTAGCGGCCAACACTCGTTTTCGCGAAGCTTCGCTAAACCGCGCACCCTTGCCATTTAAAATTTGCGAAACGGTGGTAACCGAAAGTCCGGTTTCTTTAGCCACATCAGTAATGGACACCTTTTTCTTCATCACAACCACGACCCTGCCTGCATCTTTAGGTAAAACGTTTTACTTAACTTTATAAATTAAGTCTAACGCGATCCTGTAAGCGCTGTCAATTAAAAGCATTCAGATTTTATGAAACAAAAAGGGGGAATTTGAGCATGGTTAACTCGATTGACAGCATTACCTGCTTCAACCGAATGTTAAAAGTGTTTCTGTCTGATACCCTGTCAAAGTAGCAAGTCCGATCATTAATGTTAACCAAGTGTCTCGTCTATTTCTGAAAACTGTTGCATAACAGATGACGCGTCAAGATCGTGATTTTTAAGCAAAGTGTGTGAAACTTTTTTCTGAATCTCGGACAAATTTTTCTGCACGACAAAAACGCTGATCCGATATCCTTAGTTTCATGGATAGCGAACCAACGTTGTCAATCTCAAACTACCTAGTCTGGCTCACCTGCACCTCATCGCTTAACTTCGCCCAATGATTGGTTGGTCCATGACCATGGCCAACAAAAATGCCTTGGCTGATCGCACCTTGCAGAAAAGCTTTCGCCGTGACAATGGCACTTTTCAGCGGCTGCCCTTTTGCCAACTCGGCGGCGATGCACGCAGAAAACGTGTCGCCGGTGCCATGCGTATTGCCGGTTGCAATCCGCGGCGCGCTGAGCCAAAAGCTGCTGCCGTCTGCCATCAGAATAAAATCTGCTGCTTGCTCGTCTTCGCTGCGATGACCGCCCTTGATAATGACGTTTTTAACACCGAGTTGCTGAATGGTCTGCGCAGCGGCCATCATGTCGGCGTCTGTTTTGATCGGCTTCCCGACGATGATTTCGGCTTCCGGTAAATTAGGTGTGACCACATCAGCAAGCGGCAGTAGCTTACTTTTAATCGTCGCCACGGCCTCTGGTTCAAGCAAAGTCGCGCCACCCTTGGCTACCATGACAGGGTCGACGATTAACGGACCAAAGTCGACTTGCTGCAGATTACGGACAACTGCTTCCACGTGTTCGCGATCAGCCAACATCCCGGTTTTGGCGGCTTTAATTGCGAAATCATCAGCGAGCGACTGAAACTGCGCGTCGATAAAGTAAGTCGGAATTGGCAAACTGGCCTGAACGCCATAGGTATTCTGCGCCGTGAGTGCCACGACAATGTTCATCCCAAAAACATGGCGCGCCTGAAAGGTCTTCAAGTCAGCCTGCATTCCGGCACCACCGCCAGAATCCGATCCGGCAATGGTAACCACTTGCGGTGTGCGATTGACCGCCATGTTACAACACCTCTTTTAGCTTTGCGTTAATGGCGCGAACTTTTTGAGCCGTGTCCGGCGCCTGCATGATGTCACTGACCATCGCCACGCCGGCAATGCCTGTGTTTTTGAAAATGTCGAGGTTGCTTTCCTTGACCCCGCCAATTGCCACAACAGGAATCGGCACCGATTCGGCAATGTTTTTGAGTGCCTCAAGACTGAGTACCGGCGAATCCGGCTTGGTTGGCGTTGGGAAAATGGCGCCGACACCGAGATAATCTGCTCCGGCTGCCGCGGCCGCTGTTGCCGCAGCAAGCGTTTTGGTCGAAACCCCCAATAGTTTGTCCGGCCCAATCAGTTGACGCGTGACCGCTACCGGCAACTCATCATCACCAATATGCACACCGGCAGCATCAACTGCGAGACAGATATCCACGCGGTCATCAATCATCAGCGGAATCTGATATTGATCAGTGATGTATTTGACCTTCTGTGCCAACGTGTAATAATCGCGGGTTTTCAAATGTTTTTCCCGCAACTGCACCATCGTGACCCCGTTCTCACACGCCGCGGTGATTTTGGCCAAAAAGTCAAGCTCCGAATCGTCATAACGGTGCGTGACCAAATAAAGTTTCAAATCTTCAGTTCTCATACCGCTTCTCCTTTCACCATTTCAACCCAGTCCGTCTTGTCTGCCAGCAATGAAAGCTGATTCAATGTTTTTGTCCGGAATGACGCGATGCCGCCTTCTGGATTTTGAGCTGCGGCTACTTCAGCGCAGCAGTTGAAATAGCTCACCGCAACGACAACCGCTTCATCGTTCGTCAAGCCGAGCCCCAGCAGCGCAGCGATCAAGGCGCCGACAATATCGCCGGTTCCGGTGAAACGATCCAGCTGCGGCACGCCATTTTTCAACTGCCACTGACCCTTCGCACTGACAACTAAATCCGTCTCACCGGTTGCCAAAAAGGTGGTGTTCGGGTATTGCTGAGTTAATGATTGTAAAGCAGCTGTTAATTCTGACAATGCATCCGCACTTTGGTCTAACTGACTGCCATCAACGCCGCGGCCGGTACTTTTCAATCCGGCAAACCGGCGTACTTCGGAAATATTCCCCTTGATCACATTCGGATGATTTTGCAACAGCTGCTGGCTGATGTCATACCGCAATTGGGTCGCCGAAACGCCGACAAGGTCAACGACACTGGGCTTATGGGTTTCCGCCGCATAACTACCGGCGGCCAGCAAACTATCCTTGCGCTCGGCAGAAATGTGACCCAAATTTAGCAACAGCGCGTCAATTTGGGTGAAAAGTTCCGGAAATTCTTCTGGAACATCCGCCATGATCGGCTTGGCATTGATATAAAGCAGGGCATTAGCCATCGATTCGATCGTGACGGCATTGGTGATGCAGTCCACCAATGGCGACGATTTCAAAGGAAAAGTCGTTTTAAATGCTTGGGCGAATACTTCAGTAATTTTTTGACTCATAAAAACTCCTCCTGAATTAAATATTAAATTGAAGTTATAGGCAGTTGTTTTAGCTCACCATAACGCGTTCGCTGGCGCAGGAGCCTGCGTATAAGGACCTTGGTCGCAATGGCAAAACCCGCCATCACGCCCAAGGCCACTTATACTCCGGCTCCTAAACGCGCCCGCTCACGCTCAAAAAATTTTTTGCAGCCGTTTCATAAAACCGTTGTGCTCCAGCTCATATAGGACGAACAGTGCAATCAATGAACCGACAATGGATGCGCCGAGAAACCGTGGCGTATAGACAAACCAGTACAATGACTGGCTACTGCCGGTGAACCATACCATTACCGGATACGACAGCAGTGAGCCGATCAATCCGGTGCCGATGATTTCACCAACTGCGGCCCACCAATTTTGGCGAACCAAGCGATAGCCAATGCCTGCCAACAGTGCGCCAAAAACTGCGCCAGTCAAAGCAAGTGGCGGAATGCCAAGCAGTGTCATACGTAAAATTGCGCAGGCAACCGCCATGACCGTCGCATACAGCGGTCCCATCACAACAGCCACGATCACGTTGATCACGCTCGACATCGGCGCCATCCCTTCTACCCGAAATAACGGTGACAATACGACATCCAATGCAATCATCATGGCTAACATGGCCAGCCGTTTAACGTGGTTTTGCCCCATCGGCGATCCTCCCTTTCGGCCACACTTCCAAGCGATAGGCCATTTCCCAAAAGCTATATTCCATTTGTGTACTAATCCGAAAAGCGGCGATCATCTGCTGCTGTTCAGTTGGTGTGCTTTCCTCGTACAGCCGATTTACCAGCGCCACCGCTGCCTGCTGGTCGTCGGCATTTTCATCGCCGCTATAGGTTTCAATCCAGCGTTGGTAAATCGGTACCGGTGACTGGCGCTGCGCCAAATATTGCCCGACTTCCTGATAAAGCCACGGACACGGCAGCATTCCCGCAATCGCCACATGCGGCGTGCCTTCAACCAATTGCCGATACATGTGGGATACGTAATGGTACGCGGTCGGCGCAATGGCCGTCGCCGCCACTTCATCATCCGTGATCGCCAGGGTTTCAAAAAAATCTTCACGTACCGCCAACTCCCCAGCCGCTAAACCTGCTGCCGACTGCTCGGCATAAGCTTTTAGCTCAGGTTCTTGCGCCTGTTTGGCAATTAACGTGTACAAATGGCTAAAGTGTTTCAAATAATACGCATCCTGAATCAGGTAAAACCGGAAAATTGTCGGATCAAGCGTCCCATCCTGTAATTCAGTCAGAAAAGGATGCGACAGGCTCCCTTCCCAATAAGGCACGACTTGTTGCCGAGCTATTTTTGAAAATTTCATTTCTCGTCCTCTCATTGACGTCAGTATCTCGTTTTGGGTTGATGAACCCTTTTACTGGCAAACTACCGAACCAACACATTCAAAAGCAGAAACAGTGCCGCGGCCGCCATCAAGCCGCACCGAGAGCTGACAATGGCGCGCGGAACTGATCGTGCGGCGCCCTCGGTATACCCATGAGCGTACATAGCTTTGACGTACTGGTCCTGCCACGACATGGCGACGAAAATTACTTTGACGTAAATCATCGGCGACCAGGGATGCAGTTTTTGTCCGCGCAACAGACTGGCTTCGCGGATCGCCGCAACTTCGTGTATGATTTGCGGCAAGGCGTGGATGACCACTAACAACCCGTAGACAAAATTGGGGGACAGCTTGTGTTGTTCCAGCCACAGTAGCAACGCTTCCAGATCCACGCCGACCAGAAATACCAAGCCCAGTGCGGTGAAGGCATACGTCCGCACAAACAGCAGCAACGCATATGTCGTATCCGTGCCATGTAACGTGATCGCCCAGTAAGTGCTCGCTGCCGGAATCAACGGCAGCAGCGCTAAGACGACAAGACTTTTAAACGCCCGCCGCCACAACAGAAAAGCAGCGGCCAGTCCGATAAGTGCCAAGTCGAGTTTCACCGAATGACTAAACGATATTTCCAGGGTCAACACCAGAATCAACAAGCTCAAATTCAAGGCATTGGTCTTTTTTGACACCATCATCTCATCCTCCAACCACCTGCAAGTGTTGATCCGCCAACTGAACATGCTGCTGACTCACACCGGCCAACGGAGCAAGGCGATGGGTCACAATCAAAAAAGATTCTTCGACGGCTTTTTCCTGAATCCATTTAGTGAAAAAAGCACATGCCCGCTCGTCCAACCCGCTGAAAGGCTCGTCTAACAGTAAAAATGATCGGTCCAGACTCAGCATTGCGATGAGTTGAATCATTTTCTTTTGGCCATCGCTCAGGTGATACAGGCTACCATTTTGCTTGTCTGCCAACCCCAGATACTCAAGCGCGTTTTGTTGGCGTTCACGTACTTCTGCCGTAAGTGGTGATCCAAATTTCAACTCGTCAGCCGGCGTCAAGGTCACAAATTGTTTGGTGGCGTCCTGCACTGCCAACGTCATCGTTTGAAACAGTCGCTGCCTGCGTCGTAAGCGGCGATCGCCAAGAAGCATGCGGCCTTGGTAGGGATGCAGCTGTACCATAGCACGCAACAATGTCGACTTGCCGCTACCATTGGCGCCGGTTAGTGTCGTTATCCCGGTATTAAAATGCCAATCAGCCGCTCGGATCAGGACTTGACGATTCTGGCCACAAATCACGTGATCAAGGTGAAACAAAGGTTTCGTGCCCGCGTTAGTTTGCGTTAATTGAAAATGCGTCGGAATCGTCGTTAGTGTCGATAAAGGCAATCTAGTCAGCCGGCCATTTTTCAACGAGACGAGCTCATCGGCAACGTCAGCGTAATCACTCAAGTCATGTTCCGCGATGACAATGGTTTTCCCGACATCGCGCAAGTGGCCTAACTTGGTGATGAGCTGCTGGCGGCTGGCCGGATCAATGCTTGCAAAAGGCTCGTCAAGCAACAACACCGGCGCATCCATCGCCAGTAAAACTGTCAACGCCGCGCGCTGCTTTTCGCCACCGGACAAGGTTTGTAAGTCGCGATCCAAGAATGCCGTGGTTTCACCCAATGCCACAGCCTGTCTGATTTGCTTCACCATCGCTTCCGCTGGCAAGTTGAGATTTTCTAAGGCAAAGTTGAGTTCGCCGCGCAGTGTTCGCATGGTAAACTGCTGATCGGGATTTTGAAACAGCATGCCAACCTGCCGCGCTTTCGATTGCATAGCGTCATCGCGATTGTCGTGACCATTCACCAAGATTTTGCCTTCATACATCATCGGCGCGAATCCGGCAATCAAGTTGAGTAAGGTGGACTTGCCGCTGCCACTATCGCCGGTCAACACGGTCATCGCACCAGTCGCAAATGCGAAGTCGAGGCCGTCAAAAAGTGGGCCATCCCGCTGAAATCGCAACTTCTTGAGTTCAATCCCCATGGCTCATGACCTGCCCGTCAGTCGTTTGACCCCAGCGGCTTGTTCATAAAGTTTCATCACGAGTTGAACCAACACCACGCCGAAGAAAATAACCGACAACAGCCGCACCGTCACCAATGCCAGAATCATGCCGAGACTATAGGCCCCATAACCTAGTTTGAAATATTCGTAGGCAAAGCTGAAAACGGTGGTACCAACTGCTGCTAACAACAGGCTCACGGTGTCATAGCGGCGATAACGCGTCACAATGAAGCCCGCCTCACTGCCCAATCCTTGAACAAAACCGGAAAGCAACACGGCCGGCCCAAAATAAGATCCATAAAGCATTTCCGCCAGCGCCGCCAAACACTCACCTAAAATCGAACTGCCTTTCTTTTGCAGTAACATGGCGGTCATCGGCGCTGCCATCACCCACATGCCAAACAAAATTTCATTAGCAAACGGCGCATAACCGATTGGCGTCAATGCCGCTGCTAGCAAAGCATAAATGGCATCGGCACCCATAAAGACGCCACCAAATAGAAAGGCCAAAAATGCCAGCAAAACCACATCACGCAACGACCATTTATCCATTAAAATAACCCCCATTTCTTCAAATAAAGACAGACGGGGGCTAAATAGTATCAATCCTTGATTGCGGTGTTTATCCATGCCATTCATGTCCGCCCACTCGTTAATTTGGCAAACGCGGCGGCTCTCCATAACGCGCTCCCTGGCGCAGAAGCCTGCGTGTAAGGATCTCAGACCGCAATGGCTCAGACCGGCGTCCGCGCTCTATAACGCGTTCGCAGTCGCAGAAATCTGCGTGTAAGGACCTCAAGCCTAAATGGCCAAATCCCAGCCATTTAGCTTGAGGCCACTTACACTCCGATTTCTAAGCGCTCCTGCTCACGCTTACAAAAAAAGGGCCCATCACCAAATCATCGGCGGGGTCCATGAACGCACAAATAAGCATCATCAAAAGAATTGATTTTTAACGACATTTCCCTGCGGCAGTCCTAACTGCATCAGGTTCCATGGGTATCATCTCAGCTTCTACAGCACCCCAAATGTTTCTATTCGATTGTAACGGCAGTATATCACTTTTTATTTGGAAGCGCTACAGGAAAGACGCACGTGTATGTGTATGTGTCTTAGTATCGGAGAACGTCAACAGACGGATTCAGTCTTGGCCCCTTACGTGCAAGGTTTAAACTCATGAATGTGTTTTGATACGTTAGCGTAGCAGATTCAAAATCTACATGATATAATAGAAACGAACAAAGAGCCTAGTGAGTGAACACCAAGCTCTTTGGAATGCTATTTAACAGCAGCTCGTTTTGACTACAAAATAGCCGTCAATTCGCTACCGAGGCGTGACGGCTATTTTGTGTTATTCCTGTCAATTAGCACAATGACTAACGCCAGTAGGGCAAGAATGAAACTGCCGAACTGAAACATCAGGTCAAGTGCGTCTTTGACTGGCACAAGGCTACTCCTTTCTTCAGGATTGTGAGGTACTACAGTTCTAAAACCATAGCGATCACCCTCTTTCAGATAGTGTAGCTGCCGTCGCGTAGCATTCTGAATTTATTGTAGCATGGGTTTACTAGAAGGGAAATAGTTTGTTTAAATACCTTTTGTTATTATTAAGCGTTCTCAATAATGTATCATCACTATTGAGGTTTTTCAAACCACCTGCTATTATATCCACATAAAGAGCCTGGTGCAGGAACACCAAGCCCTTTGGAATGCTATTTAACAGCAGCTCATTTAAGGCTACAAAATAGCCGTCAATTCGCTGGCTGTGCGAGACGGCTATTTTGTGTTATTCCGGTCAACTAGCACAATGATTAATGTTAGTATGGAGAGATAGACCTCGCCACACAGAACATCAAATCAAGTACGTCTTTGACTGACACAAGGCTACTCCTTTCTTCAGGATTATGACGTACGACAGTTCTAAAGCCAAAGTTATCACCTTCTTTCGAGGAATGTAGCTGCCGGTTTCATAGCATGCCGGATTATTGGCATAAGACGAGATCCGCTACCATCTACGTCAATGACCACCAATAATCCATCGAACACCAACAGCCCACCATGTGGCACAGTTTCTATGTGCACAGCATGATGGGCTGTTTTTTCAGTTCATTTTCACTTCAGATAAGCCGTCTTGAAATCATATGGTGTTCCATTAGGATTGAACGACAAACCTTTTACATTCGACCGCAACAATTGCAGGTTATCAGCTTGGTAAAGTGGCAAGGTGCCTTGATCCTTCATCAGAATCTTTTCGGCATCTTGCAACATGGTCCAGCGTTTTTGCGGGTCGTTGCCATATTTGGTTTCGGTTTCGCTTAGCAACTGATCCAGCTTGGCGTCTTTGTAGCCTGATGAATTGTAGCTCGAGTCGCTGATCCATACGTCCAGGAAGTTGTACGCGTCAGCAAAGATCGATTGCCATCCGGTGACCACCATGTCGTAATTGCCGGAATTCATCGCTTGCAGGCGTTGTGCTTTCGGAATGCTCTTAATCGTGACTTTAACATGTGGCAAGTCTTCAAACGCACCTTGCAGATATTCGGCGACCTGTTTGGAAACATCCGTATCATCGGCTAGTAATGTTAAGTTCAGTTGACTTTGGCCAGATTCTTTCATGCCTTCTGCAAATAGCTTCTTCGCTTTAGTTTTGTCATAGGCAACCGCACTTTTCACCTGGGTTGTCTTGGCAAAATCCGCACCGGTTTTCTGATTGGTATACAAACCGATCGGAATGAAGCCCAGCGCCGGCTTGGAGCCATCTTTCAAAACGTTCTTGGTCAGGGCCGTTCGATTAACCATCATGGAAAAGGCTTGGCGTACCTTAAGATTCTTGAACGCCGGAACCTGTTTTTGATTCAGGTCAACGCGTGTCATGTTGGAAGACAGCCGTTTAACCGCATCTTTGTCCTTGAGATGGGCGGCGGCTTGTTCACCGGTCAGCACGATCGAGTCCAACTTCTTGGTTTGATAAAGGTTCATGCCGGTTTGAACATCCTTGATCACGGTTTCGTTAACCTTAGCAAGTTTAACGTGTTTTTTATCCCAGTACTGCGGGTTCTTGGCCAGCGTCCAACTGTCTCCGGTTCCATTCCATTTCGTCAACTTAAATGGCCCACTGTAAACCTGCGTCGTTGCGGAAGTGCCATACTTTTTACCATATTTTTCAACCACTTTTTGATTCTGCGGATAATACAGCGGGAACGCCAGCAACTTCTTGAAGTAAGCGGTCGGATTTTCCAGCGTGATCGTTAAGTGATGGCTGTCGGTGGCCTTAATGCCTAGATCAGACGCCGGCTTAGTTCCTTTGATAATCGCGCTGGCATTTTTCACCGGCGCAAAGTAGAACGCATCAGTGGCTTTCGTCTTTGGATCCACGGTGCGCTGCCAACTATACACAAAATCCTGTGCCGTAATCGGATCGCCATTGCTCCATTTTGCATTGCGTAACGTGACATGATACGTCATGCCATCTTTACTGGTCGTGACCTTCTTAGCCAATGCGAGTTGCGGCTTTTGGCCCTTATCAGTTAACCGGTAAATCCCTTCCTGCGTATTATTCATCACTTGAAAAGAAACGGTATCCGTCGATTGTGAAGGATCATTGGTCACAATTGAAGATGATTCCGACCAATTCAGAGTTTGATTGGTACTTGATTGCCCACTGCTGCTTGATGAGCAACCAGCGGCCAAAAGTACGAGCGCCGCGGATGGCAACGCTAAAAGCCATTTTTTCGACCTGAACATATGTATTCCCCCGTCATTCTAAAATTGCGCTATTGACAAAATACTAAGCCAGATTCAAACTGATTGCAATGTAATGTTAATATTTTTCTCATCGAAAAGGCAGGGATTCTCATTGACGATCAACATCGATCTAGCGCAACTACAAGCAGATTTTATCCGGTATGCCAAAATCAACACCCGCTCTTATCCCGGACGTGACACCACGCCATCAACGCCGGGGCAAACGGAATTGGCGAAATTACTGGTGCAGCAATTGCAGGATTTAGGCCTGCAGGATGTCAGTCTGAACGAAAAAAATGGCTTCGTCACCGCAACGTTATCCGCTAACACGGACAAGCCAGCCAAAAGTTTCGGCATTATTGCCCATCTTGACACGGCCGATTACAATGCTAAAAACGTGCAACCGCAAGTTCACCCGCATTATGACGGCAGCCCAATTGAATTTAAAAATGGATTGCGCTTAACCGTCGAGCAGTTCCCAGCGCTGAAGCAGTATTTTGGCCAAACGCTCATTACCGGCGATGGCACGACTTTGCTGGGCGTTGACGATAAGGCCGGGATTGCTGGTGCGGTTGCGACTGCCCGCTACCTGCTCGCCCATCCGGAAATCAAACATGGCCTCATTAAGTTCGGTTTTGGGTCGGATGAAGAAATCGGTGTCGGCGCAGATAAGTTTGATGCAAAAGGTTTCGCGACTGATTTTGCCTACACGCTGGACAATGGTGATCCGGGGCAAATCGAGTATGAAACTTTCAACGCTGCGCAGGCCACGGTAACGATTGAAGGGACGTCGGTGCATCCCGGAGAAGCTAAGGGATTGATGGTCAACGCCAATACGCTCGGCCGTCAACTCGATGCCTCCTTACCTGCTTTTGACCGCCCGGAATTTAGCGCCGGCCACGAAGGTTATTACTTACTCTTGAAGTTTCACGGCGAAATCAGCGAAGCCCAGCTGGTTTACATCATTCGCGACTTTGATCATCAACAGTTTGAAGCTCGTAAAGCCTACTTCCTGAAAGTCGTGGACGAACTCAACGCGCAGTTTGATCACCCCCGCTTGAAAGTGTCCATGTACGACCAGTATTACAACATGGCCGATATCATCAACAAGGATCCTTACCCAATTCGCTTAGCCGAAGCCGGGATCAAAGCGGCTGGCCTCACGCCTAAAACCGTGCCATTCCGTGGCGGGACAGACGGTTCAAAAATTACTTATCAAGGCATCCCGACACCCAACCTATTCAACGGCGGCATCAATTTCCACGGCCCTTACGAAGTGGTCTCCACCGAAGCGATGGGCAAGATTGCTGAAACTTTGATCCATATGGCGCAGTTAAACGTTGAGGGTACGGTGGCTTAGAAATTTTTTAGGGTGAACACTCGAATTTTATGCACCGGTCAGAGCTAAAAAAATAAGCCGACTAGACTTTCACCGATCGCATGCACGTGCAATTCTGTGAGAGTCTGGTCGGTTTTATTTTACAATTGCTAACTACGATTAATCAGAATCTGTTTTGGTAAATCTATCTGTTGCCTGTGGTATACCAGCTTTGTTTGCGAGTGCACGTTGCGTCAACCTGGCAGCCTCTCTTGCTTGGCTAATAACGACAGCAGCTTCAAGTTTGCTCGACTCACAATCGTACGCTTGTTTCACTTTAGGATTGCGGAGCTGTTCTCGCAAGTAATCGTCAAAATCAACGTCTCTTCTCATGAATCTTTTCCCTTTCTTAGCAATTCCTGTCATCGGAAAAGCAATTGCATTTTTTATCACTGTATACAAGAACATCTGCTGCTTTGTTGATCTTATTGGCAATCTTTTGAGGGGATAAGTTGGCGTAATGATCCATCAGTTGAGAACCTCCAACAACTTAAAAATATCACTCTTTGGATAAAGCTGTTCCTTGAGTTTCTTAAGCTTACGATACGACTCAACACTGTTGCCATATTCATACATATAGTTATTAATAGCCTCCTTCCGAGTATAGGGTGCTACATCGGCGCGCTCCCAAAGTTCGAGAATCGTTCTTTCTATCGAATAAACCGGCACAATCCCCATGTTCGGAGTTTCAGCAGTCGTAATGCCCGGAAAATACCGGTCAGAAACATAGTAAATCGGCACAACTCCTTGTTCGGCGAGACGAGGATTTCGGTATCCATGCGGAAAAGCCATGATAAATCGATCAGGGAGTTGATCAGTGAGCCCATGCAAAAATAAGGCCGTATCTAGTGCAAAGATTCCCTTTGTATATCGCTGTGCAAGAACTGCAAAATCATCCCAGGTATAGCCGTCTTCAACGTAAACACCGCGTTCTTCACGTGAGATACGGCCGATATTGACAGCATGTTTAAGCATTGACGAGGAAATGCCGTAACGCCGTGCCGTTCCACTGACAAAGGTGTGGTATTTTTTCAACAACGCATCAA
Organism: Lacticaseibacillus chiayiensis; assembly: GCF_004123795.1. Taxonomy (GTDB): domain Bacteria; phylum Bacillota; class Bacilli; order Lactobacillales; family Lactobacillaceae; genus Lacticaseibacillus; species Lacticaseibacillus chiayiensis. Next base: position 24,074 of record NZ_MSSM01000009.1, read on the forward strand.
GCTTTTTAGTGTCCGTCATCCATGCCCTCCTTTTGTCCTTATATACGTCAAAAATATTATATGACGTATATATAGGTTGTTCAACTAAAAAGAACTAAGCATCAGTACCTCCCTAAACTTTTGCTCAGTTTTAAATACGCTCAAAACAATTAACCAAACCCCGCCATTTTTGCCATGCCAACTTGCAAAAGTGGGACTTTTGCGGGCCCGGATATTCCGGCATAATGACATTGTTGCGTTATTTTGTCGCAAATGGCGAAGGCTTCGTCCGCCTCAACATCGGCATGCCACGGCCGCTGCTCAAGGAAGCACTGGATCGAATCCTTGCCACTTACGCCAAGTGGCCACTCACAGAAAAAGCTCAAGCAGCACCCACACCAGCCGAAAAATGAGCGCCAAACTAAATTGATCCCAGCAAGACCAAAACACGTCTCCTGGGATCAATTTTTGTATTTTTTTTAAAGAGGCTTAACGCCAGATACCATTTGGCGAGCACTGTCGCACAGATTTGACTACGCTTCGTCACTAACCACCGGCACCTTCGCTTCATTAGGAAAATGCCGCTTGTACCACTGAAGCATGTTGCGTTCATTGGTGTTCTTAGCCATCCAGATCGGCTTGCCAATGCGCTTGGCTTCGTCTTTGGCTGCAAACATCTGGCCGTGGTCGACAAAATCAGTCGGCACAATGACCACATCGGCTTTTTGCACTTTTTTCTTTAACATGGCATTGGAATCTGAACGTGGCGATAAAATTAACTTGCCGCCGCGTTCTTCCACGTTACGTTTGACCTTGCGCGGCATGCCGGAGTTTTCAATGCAAACTAATAATAGTTGTTTGTTGGCGAATACCTGCTGCAAAGCCCGTTGCTTCCGTTTGGCAGGCTTGTTGACCGTGGCTTTGTACTGATTTTGACGACTTGAGGCTGTCTCATGGCTGAGTTCTGCTCCTGTCGTCCTGGCAAACTTCTGCTTCATACGTGTGGCTACTGCGGCTGAATCCGTGTAACGCCAGATAATCTTACCGTCAATTTCCTGACCGCGCCGATACGCATAATCAATGTAATCGCCAGGCCTCAATTTAAACTGCATGACATCATAATCGCCGAGAAGCAACTGCTGCGTGGTTTCGTGTTCCGGTGACTGAAACTCAATATACCAACGTTTAACATCTTGCCGGAAGACGGCCGGCAAAAACTTCAACCGGACAATATCGGTTGGCAGCGGATCGCGCTTCAAAGTTGTGATTTTATAATTCAACGAGTCGCCGTCTTTATACTCATCTGCTCTGACCCAATCACCATTCTCCGGAGCATTCGACATTTTATGTAGCTTACTTTCAGAGATCTTAATTGAACCCACGTGGCCGCCGTTCAAATCAAAGTGGAAGCGGCCAATATATGCTTTGTGATTATTCAGCCAATGTTCTGACAACAGTGGTACTTCGGGAACGTTGCTGACTTTGGGTTGTTCCGGTGCCGATTCGCGCTTGGCGATCTGCGTGGTGGCAACCGGCGTAACAGCAGGACGCTCAATGGTCATTTCTTCCGTACTTGTTGGCATTTCCGTTTCTTGCTTCGTTACTGTTTCAGAAGTGCCCGCGACAAAATCAATGGCGGCAACATCATTCAGAATCTTTAGCAAATCTTGAATATCTTGAGTTGTTTTCTGAATATTCTCAGTGGTCAATTCAGCCGTTTTAGCAGTTACTTGGTGCTTGAGCAGTTCAATGATCTTTAATTTGTCATCCATTCAGATACCCGCCTTCATTTTAAAAGTGACTCCCTCCATTGTACTGTTGTTAAAAAGATTACAAAAGCATTCTCCCTTAATTTTATCAAAAAATTGCCATATATTCCCTAACTGCGGCTCATAAAAGTCACTTCGTTTGGCATACGCGCAAAAAAGCACTTGTCTACTGCCAATTCTGTGTTGACAATCGACATCGTGCCAGAAATTTACTTCGACTCGTCGTCTTTTCGCGGATGAATATTCAGTTCGCGTGCAAGATCATACTCAAATAATTCATAACCACCCATGGCGTCGTGAACCTCGACGCCTTTGGGAAAAAGAGCCGCGTTGGTTTCCTGACGGCTGTCCACTCCTGGAATCCCAGGTGACGTTTGATTAAGTGTATATCGGTATGGAACAAGGTCGGTCAACTCACTCTTGAGCTTTTCTAAATTGCGTTTTTCTGTCGTTCTCACAAAGATACGGGTTGTATCAAGTGGCTTAAACGCGTCAATTGGCAAAGCATCAAAAGACGTAATGGCGTCTAAATCGAGCAAAGCGTCCCAATGTGCAGTGATGCCAGTCGCAATATTAGGGACGACACTAAAGTATATCGACAAATAATCATCCAAAACGAGTACATACGCACCCGCACTTCGAGCAGCGCGTGTTCGGAGCGATGTTATTTGTTGAAAGCCATTGCTCTGACAAAATTCCATGATCTCATCTTCAAACCGCGCACGTTTTCGCCGTTTCACTTTTGGAATGAAAGTATCAAAAAGCTGTTGGGCTTCATCTCGACGCTGAAGCCAGTGGGATTTGTTAATCAGTGGATAATAATCCGGATAACGGCGCTGAAGCTGTTCTAGTGGTAACCGGGAAGTTAAATTAGTCACCTCAAAAGCTTCCTTCTCATTGATCCAGTCTCCCGGACGCCGCAAAAAGCCATTCACTTTAATCCACCGGCGATTTTTCAAAGCATAATTAAATAATAATCGTTTTCTGATCGTCAAGTCGAGCGGCTCAAAAAAATTGTCACGGGTGATATGCGTAGCTTCAGTGGATGCAAGCGTCACACCAAAATATTTCAAACATAAACACCTCCACTTAAAGTAAACGATCACAATGCCCATCTTTCAATAAAAAAAAGAGGGCTATCCCTCTTTTTAATTTCTGAAAGTTCAGATCATTAAAAGCATAACCGTTATGCTTCATTTTCATGTCTGCATAGTGAAACAACACAGTATGATCATACCATGTTTGAGTCGCAATTCAAGACACTGAACTTGCTTACCAGCGGTCCATAAAAATCAATAAAGTTTAGTTTTTGGGTTTCAAGTCAAGTATATCGATCACTTTCTGAACGAGTTGGTCTTCACCTACACCTGTCAAAAATGGCAAGCCATTTAAAACCGGTACACCAATATCTTCTGTGAATTTTGCCGTTGTGATCGCTAAATCGAACTGATCGGCTTTAGAACGCAACTGGGGAATTGAGGTCTGATCCATTGATACTTGAGTGACATCAATTCCTTTTGCCTTTAGTTTTTCCTCTAAGGCATTTCGCGCTACCGTTGACGTCGCAATCCCCGAGCCGCATGCTACAATAATCTTTTTCATTTTGAACGCTCCTTTTCTGTTGAGTCAATTGTTACATCACGAAACACACTTTCGAGTCGAGTGAATAATTCATCATCAGTCTTGGCGTCAAGTAACCCCTGCAAGGTTGACTGGTTCTGAACAATCCCCATCAAGTCCTTCAATAAAGTCACTTCGGCATGCGGCTCGCTAACAGCTAACATGAAAATCAGCCGAACCGCTAAATCTTCTCCCGGATCGCCCATATTTTTGAAAATGATAGGCGTCTTTAGCGTTGCAACAGAAATCGTACCGCGATTAACATTGGTCCAATCAGCATGCGGAATGGCTACCATAATGCCGCCAGTCGGTAAACCGGTTGGAAATTGATGTTCACGATTCACCACCGCATCGATAAATGACGACTTAACGTATTGATTTTCGACCATTGTTGTGGCCATCGACTTCAAAGCGTCATCGGAGTTCGAAAACGTCACATTCCGGTGAATTAGATTCTTATTCAGCAATGCCATGTTGATCACACTCCATCCTCTTGATTGGTTTCAAGAGTCATCATAGTCGCTATTCGCAATTAATGCAATCGCTTACCTTAATATTATTTTCACTAATTATAAGTCCGTTTAAGCGCTTTTATTTGGGTATATACCAGAAAAGTTCAAACAAATGTCTTGCATTTTTCTATAAATTGTTTATCATCATTCGTGTAAGGGCTTTCACTAATCGGCAAAGCTTTTCTTAGCGGTCATGACAATTTCAACGTAAACGACCGGTTATCAAGTTAGCCTTTTAAAATGACGAATTTCTAATTACGAGGAGGTAGCAAAATGCAAGTTATTCAATACATTGTGAACTTGGGGCCGAGCGTCATGATTCCGATTATCATCTTCATTTTGGGTCTTTGCTTGCGTCAAGGCGTTGGTAAATCGCTGCGCGCGGGTATCTCAATTGGCATTGGCTTTGTGGGTATCAATTTGGTCATTACACTTTTGACTGATAACTTGGGCAAGGCCGCCGAAGCAATGGCGAAGAACTTTAATTTAGGCTTGAGCGTTGTTGATATCGGCTGGCCCGGAACGTCACCGATGGCATGGGCGTCAGCGATGGGACTCATCGCCATCCCTATTGCCATTGCCGTTAACGTAGTGATGTTGCTCACACGTATGACCAAAGTCGTCAACGTTGATATCTGGAATATTTGGCATATGGCATTTACTGGCGCGATTGTACAACTGGCCACCGGTAGCTTTACCTGGGGTATTGTCGCCATTTGTGTTCATGCTGCAATCGCCTATAAATTGGGGGATATTTTCAAGCCGGTCACGGATAATTTTTTTGGCTTGGAAGGAATCTCTATTCCACACGGGACTTCTGCATATATGGGCATTTTTGCCAAGCCGATTGATGATTTAATTGAGGCCATCCCAGGGTTGAACAAAATTACCATCACTTCTAAAACTGTCGAAGAACGATTCGGCGTTTTAGGTCAGCCATCCATCATTGGCGCGATTTTGGGTGTACTCATCGGTTTTTTAGCGAAGTTTCCAGTTGGCAAATCACTTCAGCTAGGTATTCAGATGGCGGCTGTTATGGTTTTAATGCCAGTTGTCGTTAAATTCATCATGGAAGGCCTTATTCCAATTTCGCAAGGTGCCAAAGTCATTATGGACAAGCATTTTAAAGGCGGTTTATTCACGATCGGAATGGATCCGGCTTTGTTACTTGGTAATTCAGAGGTCATTGCAGCCGGTCTGTTATTTGTCCCAATTACATTGCTGATTGCTGTTCTTGTTCCTGGAAACCGAGTTCTGCCTTTTGGCGATTTAGCAACCATCGGCTTCTTCATCGCCATTGCAACTGGCGTCCATAAGGGAAACATTTTCCGTACCTTAATTTCCGGCTCTGTGATCATGTTCATTACTATCTGGATCTCAAATCAAATGTATCCACTGGAAATTGCGCTGGGCCACGCTACGAACTTGCTGGCAAAAGGCAAGCAGGTTTCATCACTTGATCAGGCTGGGTCACCGATCACTTATCTATTAACAAAAGGCTTCACAGGACAAGTCGGCATCGGCTTCATTGTGATCGCGATTCTTTTCATTGGTGCATTCGCCTACACGTATATTGCCTATAAACGTCAGCGGCTTTACGTCACAGATGACAAGGCAAAATAAGCTTTTCGTTAAACAGCAAACCATATCTTTCACCGACGCAAAAGCCAGTGAATGATCTTTAAAATTAGGAGGAATTAAATTATGGTTAATGATTGGTTGAATATTGATGGTCGAGTTTTTATCGTAACAGGCGGATCGTCAGGAATTGGTGATGCGATTGTTAAGGATCTACTCAGTAATAATGCTAAAGTTGTCAACGCCGATCTTAAGGAAGGCAACTTTAAAGATGATAATCTGCTGTTTGTTCAGACGGATGTTACTAAGCGGGATCAAATCGAGCTTATGGTCGCAGTCGCAAAAGAAAACTTTGGCAAGATCGATGGCTTAGTTAACAATGCTGGTATTAACATCCCGAGAATTTTAACCGATCCAACCGATCCGGATGGCAAATATGTGATTGACGAGGCTAATTTCGATAAGATGTTCACTATTAATGTCAAAAGTGTCTGGCTTTGCTCTTCCATCATCGTCAAAGAGTTAGTCAAGCAGCATAAAGGTGTCATTGTTAACATGTCATCTGAATCCGGGCTGGAAGGTTCGCAAGGTGCAGGGATTTATTCCGGTACCAAAGGCGCTATCAATGGTTTTACCCGTGCATGGGCTAAAGAACTGGGACAATATAACGTTCGGATGATCGGTGTAGCTCCTGGCGTTTTGGAAGCAACCGGATTGCGGACACTCTCTTATGAAGAAGGTCTGGCTTACTCCCGCCATGAAACCGTTGAACGGCTGCGGGCAGGTTATGCGAAAACATCAACCATTCCACTAGGCCGCAGCGGTAAATTATCCGAAGTTGCAGATTTGGTCACCTACTTCCTCTCCGACCGTTCGAGTTATATGACAGGTCAGACGGTTAATGTTTCCGGTGGTAAATCCCGCGGCTGACAGCAAATAACAACAAGGGAGGGAGGCTATATCATGACAAAAATCATTGATGACAAATATAAACGCCGTAAAAGCGAAGACACCAAAAAAGCCCGCATCCAACCGGACACAGGCCCTCCTCATTTTTTTCAAGCTGATTAGTGCTTCACAATATCATTGATATAAGCCACGCCAGCTTTGCCGTCGCCTACCAGATCAGGTTTCATGTCCAACATCTGGCCATTCAAGTAGCTGATGACCATCGGTAGGTTCATGCCGGCATAGAGATCAAAGTTGCCGCCTTCTGCCAATACACGAGCAGCCACATTGTTTGGAGTGCCGCCTTTGAGATCGGCTAGCACGGTGACATCATCGGCACCTTCGATGGCGGCTTTGAACTTGGCCTGAAAATCTTCAGGGCCTTCGTTCGGCAACAAAGCCACTGTCGCAATGTCGTCTTGTGGTCCCATGATCATTTCGGCACTCTTTTTAAGTTCCTCGCACAATTGACCGTGACTGATTAAAACTAATTTACTCATTTAAGAAAGACTCCTTTAACATGCGCTGGTCCGATCGACCGCTGTTCTGATGATTTAAAATCGCATGACTGTTTAATGATACCTGCAATCAGATATGGTTGAAGCAGCTGATGCTTACAACTAAAAACTTAGCGTACTTGATTAGCCTTTTGCAATGACACCCAAAGCCGACAGTGCGATGGATACGAACAAGACAATGAAGATTGCCCGGGTTGAGGTCATGTGCTTACGGCCAAGCAACCAGTAAATGGCACCCACGATCAAGGCTGGCAATAGCTTAGGAATAATCATATCTGAATACTTCTGGAAATCCAATGGCACATTACCAATCTTTGGTGCAAAGGCGAACTTAACGTTAATCATGGTTGCAACCAACGCGCCAACCATGAAGACCCCCATGATCGTTGCGGCATTGGTCAAAGCTGCCAACCGATGCGACATCGTGGTGACTAAGGAAACCCCTTCTTTATACGCAATCTTCAACTGTTTCCACCGGAAGACCATAATGGCAACCTGGGCTGCAATCCAGATAAACACGCCGACTGGGTTACCTTCCTGCGCCATGTTAGCCGCAATAGCCCCGAAAATCGCAGGAATCAAAGCAGCAAAGATCGAATCCCCAATGGAAGCAAAGGAACCCATTAACCCAGTTTTCAAACCAACGACAGTTTCTTCGCCAGCGATACCTTCTTGTTCTTCGACTGACAAATCAATGCCGGTAATGATGGTATTGAAGAAATTCGATGTGTTGAAGAACTGGGTATGCGTCTTCATCATTTTCTTCAGTTCTGGTGTGCCATCACCATAAATCTTCCGCAGTTGTGGCAGGATCGTGTAAAGGTAGCCAGATGCCTGCATTCGTTCGTAGTTCCAACCCAACTGGAAGCCGAACAAGCTGCGCCGGTTAATTTGCCGGAAATCTTTATCCGTTAATTTGTAAGCGGGTTTTTTAGAGTTCATCATCGGTGATTTCCCCCTCTTCATTGGTATTCTTCTTCGCTGCGGCACCATTTTCACCGTTACCGCCGTTGGTGCTGTCGTGCAGTGCTGTTGACTGCTGATAAGCAATTGCAGCAAAGGCAAAAGCAATAAATGCCATCGCTAACATGGACAGACCGTTGAAGTTTGCCGTAAACTTCTTGGTTACTTCAGTCATGGCTGTTCCAAGCGTTTGGACGCTGCCAAACAAAGTTGTGAAGAGCATGGTGAAAGTAAATCCAAGAAACAGATAAGCAAAGTGCTTCTTAACTGGCAGGTAGTGAAGCAGGATCGCAAACCCGACAGCCGGTAGAACCGCGCCAGCAGTCGTGAGTCCATCCCCCAACCATTTCCAACTCGTATTCAGGACGTGCGCAACGTTGGTAACAAAGCCGCCACCAAAGGCAAGCGCCAGACCAACCGGGATCATCCGTGACAGTGCCCATGGCAGCGCACCGGCAAGGAAGTAACGTTCGATCCCCTTGTAGTTGTATTCGTCAACCATCTTATCAATCCGATGTGCAAAGAAGGTGTTAGCGAAACGTGCCAGGATATCCGTCTGAATCATGATACTTGCAACCGGAACCGCAATCGCAGCAACCGCTGTCGCCGGCTTCATACCGGAACTAACAGAAAATGCCGTTGCTAGAATCGTACCGGAGTTGGCATCAATTTTAGACGCCCCACCGAATGTGCCGACCCCTAAAACCATCAACTGAACGGACGCACCGATCATCAAACCGGCTTTCATATCACCCATCACTAACCCTGTTACCAAACCGGCAAAAACCGGTGAACTCATGGCTGAATAAATTTGCAGTTCATCAAGGATTTGATAACCTGCATATAAAGTTAAAATTGCTATTTGCCACCATGCAATCATTATTGACTCCCCCTATCCTTTTTTAAGCAGTGACATGAAGTCTGCTGCGGGATCCCCCGGAACCATTTGTGCAATCAAGTGAACGCCAGCGGCATCCAGCTTCTTGAAGGTCTCAACGTCGGCGTCGACTACATTGATCGACTTTGTAATGGAACGAGTCTCATCTGTCTGGGACATATTGCCAACATTCAGTTCCTTAATCGGCACACCGGCTTCGACTAATGCCAAAAATGTTTCCGGCCGTTTTGCGACAATGAAAACCTTCTGCGAATCGTACTTGTGGTTCAAAATGTGGTCGGCTGCGGTCTTAACATCCAGAACTGACAAACGAACCGTTTCCGGGGTCGCCATCCGCAACCCGCTTTTATCGATGTCACTCTTGGATGCTGCATCATCGACAACCATAATTCGGGTCGCACCCAGTTTGGTGGTCCAAAGATTGGCAACCTGGCCATGGACCAGACGACCATCAACACGTGCTGCAATAATAGCCATTTTCTACTCCTCCTCTTGTTTGAGCGTGAGCCGGCGCGCTTAGAAACCGAAGTGTAAGTGGCCTTGGGCGCATTGGCCCGGGCTTAGGCCATTGCGACCAAGGTCCTTACATGCAGGTTTCTGCGCCGGTGAACGCGTTATGGTGAGCGTGAGCCGGCGCGCTTAGAAACCGGTGTGTAAGCGGCCTTGGGCGTGATGGCCCGGGCTTTGGCCATTGCGACCGAGGTTCTTACATGCAGGTTTCTGCGCCGGCGAACGCGTTATGGTTCTACAAATATCGGGTGGTCAGCCAATTTCAAGCTTTCGGCGTAGCGGCCTTCCGTTTCAAACACGATGACCTCATTTTGCCCGGTATGCAGGAACCCGACTGGCACATACAGTGACAACGTGGGTCCTTTCTCCCAGAACCTGCCGACATTTACACCATTAACCAGCATCACTCCTTTACCGAATCCGCGACAATCCAAATAGATATCGTGCGGCTCTGTTAGATCAAACGTGTATTTGTAAAATGCCGGTGTCTCAGGCTGCCAATCGTTTGTGAAATCCAGTTTTGGTGCCTGATCCAAGTCCAGCGGGTATTGCTCGTAGCCTTTGATAAAATGCAGATCAACCATGACGCCAGTGCGGATGCCTTTGAACTGAGTAATGGCCTCGATTTTGGCACCATAGTTCACGCGACTCATGTTTTCGACTAACAAGTCAAGTTGGTGATGGCCTTCAACCTCTGGCAACAAAATGTCATCGCCAATGGCTTCTTGGTACTGAGTGGCCAGCCGCTTTTGATCCAAAAAGGCCTGCACCCGATCGCGGGCATCAACCACCCGCAACTTCGCTGGCGTTCCTTTGTCAGTACCGCTGATTAACGGCTGGGTACGATACAACGTGTAGCCAGTGTACTGACCCAAAAACTCCTGCGTTTGCGGATACGCCGCTTCAATCGGCTTGGCAAGCTGATCGAGAACCGAGAACAATGAAACTTTCGCCGTCAGCGGATGCTCAGCCGGTGCCATGATCGGCTTGACCAATGGCTCGGCTTGTTCGACATCCGGCAAGACCTCATGGATCATTTTTTGAATGGCGAAGTACTTCGGCGTCGGATTACCTTGTTCGTTAAGCGGTGCATCGTAATCGTAGGAAGTCACCTGAGGTAAATCATGATCCTTCCGCGCAGAAGTGCCGTTCATGAACCCAAAATTGGTGCCACCATGGAACATGTAGAGATTGACACTACCACGTTTGATCACGGCTCGCAGATCTTCGGCGGTTTCATCAGGATCGCGGCGAATGATCGGCTCGCCCCAGCGATTGAACCAGCCATCCCAAAACTCCATACACATGAGCGGCCAATCCCGCCCATGCACTTGATGGAACGCAGCAAGTCGATCAAAATTCTTGTCGGCTGCCGACCCAAAGTTACCGGTTACCAGAATACCGTCGTTGATCATGCTGCCGGCATTTAGCGTTGCTGGCCACGGTCCGTCTGAGGTGAACAACGGTACATCGGCACCATGCTGCTTCATCAATTCGGCAAGCGCCGCCAGATAATCGTGATCTTCACCGTATGAGCCGTACTCATTTTCCACCTGCATCATGAGGACGTTACCGCCGTGGGTGACTTGATGATCAATCAAATGTGGCATTAACGCTGCGTAATAATGATCAATCGCTTGCAGATAACTGGGATCATCGGTACGCAATCGCATGGATTTGGTTAACAGCCATGCTGGAAATCCACCGAATTCCCACTCTGCACAAATATACGGTGACGGTCGAACAATCGCGTACAGACCAAGATCTTTAGCAATATCCAGAAAATGCTCGATATCGAGGATGCCGCTGAAGTCAAATGTGCCTTCACGATACTCATGCAGATTCCATGGCACATAAGTTTCCACCGTATTGAAACCTAATGCTTTCAGGTTATACAAACTGTGGTACCAGTCGTTTGGATGAACCCGAAAGTAATGAATTGCGCCAGATAAGATCTTGAACGGCTTGCCATCTAACATAAAATCATGTTCGATCGAAAAAGTCGTCATGAAGGTCTGGCCCCCTTTCACTCATAACAGCTGTCGCGTCAACAATACTCAGTGTCACACATTAATCCCGATTTTCACAGGTTTTGTGTCACATAAGCTCTCATGCCTCTGCTTGATAAGCCAATTTGCCGTCTAAATAGGTTGCCTGCAGCGTTAAATCGGCATTTAGTACCAGATAATCAGCCGCCCGCCCCGGCAAAATGCTGCCGCACTGACCGTCAATCTTGCATGAAGCAGCCGGTGTCTGGGTCGCCATCTGAATAATCGCTTCCGGTGTCGCGGCATTCCATGTCAGCAAATTTGTCAATGCATCTTTCAATTCCAACACGGAACCGGCTAAACTATCGCCATCTTCCAACCGCGCCATGCCATCTTTAACATAAACCGGGAATTCACCCAAAACATAATCGCCATCCGGCATCATCCCTGCCCGCATGCAATCAGTGATCAGCGCGATGTGTTCCGCGCCTTTTAGCCGAATGAGCGTTGTAGCGACTTCTGGCCGCACGTGATGGCCGTCGCAGATTAGCTCGTCGTCAACGCCTTGCAGGTACATCGCCGCTCCGACCATGCCAGGTTCCCGATGATTCAACGGGCTCATGCCATTAAACGTGTGGGTGAAGACTGTCGCACCAGCATCAACACAAACCTTTGCCTGCTCAAACGTGGCATCGCTGTGGCCAAGTGCGACCACAGTTCCCTCAGCAGTCGCGTACCGCGTAAAGGCAGCGGCACCATCACGTTCGGGTGCAATAGCAATTTTTTTCAAAAGGCCATTGGCAGAAGTCTGCCAGTCATCGTATTCTTTTTCGCTCGGGTTCTTAAAATACTTAGGATTCTGCGCACCTTTGTGTTTGGTGGTGAAGTATGGCCCTTCAAAATAGATGCCTTGGATCTTGGCGCCGGTTTCTTCGCCGGCATGTGCAGCGATGGTTTTGCAAACATCATTCAACTGATCAAATGAACCGGTTAAAGTCGTTGGCAGCCAGCTTGTGACGCCCGCCTTAACCAAGTTCTGACTCATTGCCTCAATACCATCCCAATCGTTGTCCATCACATCATGACCCAACAGACCGTGAATGTGAGTATCAACCAAACCCGGTGCAATCAGCTTACCGGGTTGTTCCACGATGTCACCATCCGGCTTGGCATTTTCCGGTAGGTATTCGCCGAACTCGCCGTCATCAGTAATTTCAAGATACCCGCCAATTTCAGTCGCGTGTTTGAGGAAAAACTTTGCGGCGTGAATGTAATAACTCATGAACATTTGCCTCCCAGTTTAAACCGTGCCATTCATTTCACTTTTCGAATAACACCTTGACAACGCCAACCTTATTCCTGACCTGAATAATCGTGCAGAATTACGCCTTTAACCACCCGATTAACGGTGCCAGTCGGTGATGGTGTGTCAGGTAAGTTGCCAACCTTGATGGAAGCCAGAAGTGCCAGTGTCTGGGCAAACATCACATCTGGTAATGCTTGATACCCTTCAGGCAGATCTTGTAGGCCATTTTCAAAGTAGAAGCCGTCACCTGAGAAGTTCTGATCTTGCTTCGTGCCAACTGCCATCACTGATGGGGCAATCTTGTCGCCTTTGACTTCTTCAAGTACGTCGATGTCATATTGGCGGGTATAGGCATTGTTGCTGACAAAGTCGAACAGTAAGGTCTTGTCATTCACAAAGCTCTTTGGGCCATGACGGAAGCCCATTGATGTATCAAACATGGTTGCGTATTGGCCGGCCGTCAGTTCCAAAACCTTCAAGCGTGTTTCCCGAGTCAAGCCGCCCAGCGCACCCGATCCCAGATAAACGATCCGTTCGAAGTCGCGGTTGAGGACATTTTGAACTTCGGATTCGCGTTCAACGACTTCCTGGCCCATTGCAGCGATCGCCTTGACCCACTGTTGTTTGTCAGCGTCACTAGCAGTATCAAATACCAGTAATGCGCTCAATGTCATGCAGGAGAAGCTGCCAGTCATCGCAAAGCCTTTGTCGTTAGATCCAGCCGGTTGCAACAGCAGCAAGGTCTTGTCTTCGCTGGCCGATTTCTTAGCCAACTGACCTTCAGGCGCACAGGTAATGCTGATTTGGTAGAGGTTATGCACCACTTGTTCGGCAAGTTCAACGGTTTTCAGGCTTTCCGGCGAATTCCCGCTACGAGCAAATGAAACCAGAATTGTCGGCGTATCAGCTTCTAGAAAATCGTATGGTGCTGATACGATGTCGGTCGATCCGATTGATTCAAACACAAACTTGCTGCGATCGCCATGTGCCCGCAAATACGGGGTTACCGTGTCGCCGACATACTGGGAGCTCCCGGCGCCAGTGAAAATGACCCGAACCTGCTTACCATTGGCGGCATCCGTGACCTGTTTCAAAAATGCGGTGATCTTATCTTTGTCACGAGTGTAGTTATCAAATGCTTCCTGCCACAGCTCTGGCTGCTGTTTAATTTCCGCAGTCGTAATCTCTGCGCCTAATTTGGTTAATTCTTCAGTTGTTTTTTCGAACAAAACTTTCTACCTCCTGCAAAATATAAGTACCGGCTGGCGTTATCAGAAAACGTCTGCTCTAGTGATTAACATGATGAACGTGATAAACAAATTGATCGGCCCGTGCCACGCTCAAGGTATACTCGACGATCTCGCCCGTGTCAGCAAAAGTCGTCCGCTGAATGTTCAAACATGCCGATGCTGGCGCGACTCGGAGCAACTTGGCATCTTCCGCCGAAACCAGACCAGCGAAAAAGGCTTCGTCAACCGAGGCGATATGGATGCCGTAATGTGATTCCAGCCAGTCGTACAACGGCGACTTTTCCAACGCTTCTTTTTCAAGATCCGGCACGGTTAAGGCCGGTAAGTAACTGCGCTCGATCATCATCGGCAATTTGTCGGCAATCCGCAGCCGGTCAAGAACATAAACCGGCGTCTTGGGATCAATACGCATCCGCTTGGCAATGTTTGCCGGTACCGCGATTTTTTCTAGACGCTGAATCTTGGTCACAGGTTGCCGATTCATGGCTAGCATTTGTTTGGTGAAACTGTACGAGCCGCTGACATCGGTTCGCTCATCAAACCGTTCCGCAACAAACGTACCTTTGCCAGTGCTGCGGTATATGAAGCCACGCAGAAACAATTCGTTCAACGCTGCCCGAACCGTGTTACGACTGACATGGTACAGTTCACTAAGATCCCGCTCGGATGGCAACTTGTCATTGGGCTGAAGTTTTTCTTTGATAAATGTCTCCAGCTGATCTACCAACTGTTTAGTCAACGGAATCTTTTCCATATCCTCACCTCCACGTGGTACCAACCACTTGTAGTGTATGCGCTTGCGCTTCTGATTGTCAACGGAAACGAATCAATTCTAATGCGCCGCCTCACACCGCTTATTTGGCGTGATCCATACCACTTGCACGACCGTCTCGCTGACAGAAACACCGTTAACAAGTCTCGTGGCTTTTGACTGTCTTAACCAACTGCTTGATATAAAAATATCTATATGAAAGCGCTCTTATTTTTGGCTAATTTTTTTGGTGTTGACGTATTTAAAAAAGCACTCCTAGAGAAATTCTCTGGAACTGTTTGTGTACAATTGTAGTCCCGTGCCGTGCCAAACGCCGCAATCTCCGGCCAGATGGAGGTGGTGACGCAAAGCTAAAGAAGTGGGCACAAGTCTGAGCCCCGAAACGCTTACGATTGCTCCGCTTTAGCACTAAGGTCTCAAGAATTTTGACAAATTGTCCCTGACGAAACAAAGAACGCACAAAATTCCATCATGGAATCTCGTGCGTTCTTTCTTTGACTGTAAATTATGCCTTGCCTTTCACCCCAAACACTAAGCATCTGCGCCCGGTGTCGAAGTGACAATAGCGAGTTTACCAGTGAACTGCCATGCCTTGATTTGGTTTGGAATCAGGAAGCTATCGCCAGTTTTAATCGGATAATCCTGTCCGTCTGCCGTAAAGGCGCCTTCACCTTCGAGAACGGTTACATTGGTATAAGGTGCTTGCTGGGTAAACGGCATCGTGCCGTCAACATCCAAACGATAAACGGCAAAATGTGGTGACAATGGCGGCTTGACAAATGTCGTGATCTGCCCGCCTTTTACCTGCTCTTTGGTAATGTTTAACTTCGGATCATGGAATGGCACGGTTGTCACGTCAAGGCTTTGCTTAATGTGCAGTTGACGCTTATGGCCTTGATCATCCGTCCGGTCGTAGTCATACAGTCGGTACGTTGTGTCTGAACTTTGCTGGGTTTCCAAGGCAACAATACCTTTGTTCAGCGCATGAATGGTTCCACTTGGCACATAAACGAAGTCTCCTGTTTTAACCGGATATTTGCGCAACAGATGCTCCCAATCACCAGCTTCAATCATTTGCTTAAGTTGTTCACGCGTTTTGGCATGATGGCCATAAATCAGATAAGAACCCGGATCCGCTTGCAAAATGTACCAACATTCGGTCTTTCCCAGTTCACCCTTCGCTTCATGTGCAGCTGCGTAAGCGTCATCGGGATGCACTTGCACACTTAAACTCGCCTCGGCATCCAGAATTTTCACCAAAAGCGGAAATTCCTGACTATGTTGTGGCCCGAAATAAACTGGATCTTCGTGCCAAGCCTCACGTAAGGTCTTGCCTTTAAGTGGTCCATTTTCGATCGTTGCCGGACCATGCGGATGCCCTGAGATGATCCACGCTTCACCGATTTTGCCATCCGGAATATCAAAGCCATATTCGGTTTTAAGCTTCCGGCCACCCCAAATCTTAGGGTTAAAGTAAGGTTTCAAAAATAATGGTTCTGTCAAAAGATCCACTTCCCTTTACATGCGTCTAACACAGTCGATTATGTCATGACTGCGCTTTCCTGTTATCGACTTCCATTATACACGATTGCTCTAGGCCAAACACCTTGAACCCCTATGTGATATGCTAAATTCTTCCTAATTTCAACGTTACTCTGAAGGCATATTTTGACTTTTTAAATCCAGTTTTGAGCTATAGTTCTAACACGCTCGCAAAAATTAGTTTATTTAATCAACTTTTCGTCACATTTTTCCACTAAGATAATTTTTGGTGTTGGAAAACATCGACAGCCCGTTACGCAAAAGATGCGCAGCGGGCTGATTTGTGTTATTCAGCGGATGTCATGCTCTTTTGATGGGCAACGGCGCGCTGTTTGCGAGGCGAACCCTTCCTGACCATGAATGCTTCGCAACAAATGAGCTTTTTGGTCAGCCGGTCCGTCTAAACACGCCCACGTTGCGTTTACGCACCAGTTTGACGGCATATGGCGATAAATCCGCGTCCAGTCGATTTAAGTAATTGCCAACTGTACGCTCGGAAAGTCCGGTTGCTTCGGCGATTTGATCGTAATGAACCGTGCCGTGCTTCAGTAAAAAGTCCAGAATCAATAGTTTCTTATCTTTCAAATTGCCGTTTCCCCCTTTCCAATTAAAAAGTCTAGACCACTAGCAAGCCGCTGCAAACGCTTGCTTTTGCATTTATGAAAGCGCAATTTTTGCACTGCTATGACGTGTTGTTGCCATAAATAGTTGTCGTGACGCATTTAGGGTTTCCTCCTTTTTGATTTGCGAACGCGTTGGTGCTGGCCACTTGATCGGTTTTTGCGCAACCAAAAACCCGTTACGCAATTACGCGCAGCGGGTGTTATTGTCAGTTTGAAAATAACTAATCTGCCATAAGACGGCGCCAGTATAGCAGGCCCATGCTAATGAGTAGGGAAGCGCCTGCGAGCATTAGCGCTGGTGTCGTCGTTTCTGCCGTACTTGGTAACGGCGGTTGCTTGTTTGTCTCTTTTGATGGCGCGGCCGCTGTCGGTTTTGGTGCTGGTGGCGGCGTTGGCGCTCTTGGCGGTGTCGGTTCAAGTGCCAACTCTTTGATGGCTGTTTGAATTGCAGTCGCCATTGCGTCAACCTTACTTTGCTGGGTGATGTCCAAACCGCGTTTTACAGCCGCAATCGCAGCATCAACGGCGGCAAAGTCTTGGTAATGCAGCCGGTCCAATTTTTGGGCGGTCGCAATCGCGGCATCGACTTGACTGTAATCAGCACCACGCAACTGCAGGCCTTTGACGGCAGCGATAATTGCTTGGGCATAGCCATTAACGATTGCCTGCTCATTGGCCTTTTTCCCGCGAATCACCGCATTAAGTGCTGCTTCCAATTTGGCTAACGAAGCATCCGTATACTGACTCAGTTGCCGCGGCACAGTGGCCATCGCGGCGTCAACCTTGCTGTAATCCGCCGGTCGCGGCATGTAAGGGGTATAAGCCGTGGAAAATTGATCCATCAATTTCAACAACGCTGGCATATCCAGCTTTGCACTCGGATTATCGGCCCAAACTGCCTGAACACTGCCGATAATCGGCACCGTACTGCTGGCGCCTGGCACATCCGTAAATTTCTTGCTCTTTAAGCTGGCAACTGCTGTCTCATAACTATACAGATTGCCGGTCATGCGCCCTAAAACCCAGTACCAGCCATCGTTGGTGTTCATGATCTTTAAGCCTTTATTCGCCAGGAATTCCGGCTTGGCAACGTCATAGCCAAACCACCCTGCCGTCCAGTAAGACACAATGAGATTCTGGTCAAACGTGCCAAAATCCGTGCGATCGTTATAATAAATCCCATCGTTAAACACCATTGGCTTCAGTCCGGCATTTTGCGCCATCTGAGCCAAGTCATTTACATACGCCACAAACTTGCGATAGGTGCCACTTTGTTGCAATTTCGCCCAGCCACCGGTATCGACATCGTTGGCATACTCGTCGCTGCCGAAATTAAAAATCGTGGCGTGGTCTTTAAAATAGCTAACGTATTTTTGTAACAAAGCCTTGGTAAACGCAATGGCTGTGTCGTTGTTCAAATCGACCGTGCGCTTGGAGCCATTAAATGCCGGATTTTTGATGCCAAGCTTCGTCATCGCCGTCAAAATAGCGTCCATATGCCCAGGACTATTGATCACCGGAATGATGTTGATGTCACGTGCGGCGGCATATTTTAAAACCGTGTCCATATCGACCTGCGTCAAGGCATTGCCGTTTGGATCGTTATAATAGGCCTGGTTTCCGCCAAGAACCGCTTGCTTAACCGCATCACTTGAATAAGTCTTGCCGTCAACGGTCAGACTCATATCATCCAGCATGAAACGCAGAGCATCATTACCCAATAAAATCTGCACATCGGTGTATCCGTCTGTGTGTGCCCAATCAATGATCGTTTCCAACTGGTCAACCGAAAAGTACTTCCGCCCAGCATCAATCGAAAAGACACTTTGCAAGCGATTATCGGCAGCCGCGACCTGCTTCGACGGCTGCTTCAAACCAACGGCAATACCCAGTAGTACCGCAAGTGCCAAGAGCCAAACATGTATCCCCTGCTTTTTCAATAACTCAACCTCCCCTATGACTGGTGTCTGAAACAAAATTGGCCTATTCCACCAACATCACAAGAATAATATGCAATCGTTTTCATTTCAATTCATTCGGCCGTTTTCACATATCATTCTCACGCTCGCCTCAGACAGCGGCTTTGAATTGGCCTCCTGTCGTTATTCATATCAGTGAAGTCAGTTGCTTTTCTGAACATAAAAATAGCCAGCGATCCAACTAAGTATCGCTAGCTATCGGACACAACCTGTATTTGCTTATTTTTTAGTTGTTTTCCGCGTGGCCGTTTTTTTGGCTGTCGTTGTTTTGGTTGCTGCTTTGCTTGCAGCGGTTGTTTTCTTGGTCGTTTTTCGTGTGGTGGTACGCTTTTTGGTCGCGGTGCGGCGGGGTGATGTTTTGGCTGTCGGCTTCCGCTTGTTGGCTGGCACTTCTTTGACGATTTCTTTAGGCTTGTCCATTTCGGTTTGGATGTGATCCAACTTTTCCTGAATCGACACCATCATCTGGTCATTGATGGTTGCAAAATCCTGCAGATAATCGGCGGCGGTGGCAGCTTCATCAATCCGCAAACCGGAAACATTGATAAATGGGGAAGTCACAATTAAATAAACGCGAACAGGCACAATTTCATCCGGCTCAAGAAAATTCGTAATTTTATTAACGTTGGCAAACGGCAGATTAATCACGCCGGTTTCAACTGTGATCGTGGTCGGCTCAGGAAAGTCGATCACCAAATCGGCCTGAATCAGCTGATCCTTTTCGATGCCGCGGCGGACATCCTCGAACACCTTTGCCATAGCAGCATCAACGCCGTCTTTTTTGAAAGCCGCAGCGGTCAGATGCACTTCCGTATGCTCGAAAGTGCCGGCTAAAACGGCTTCTTGAAACTTGTGTACATTGATTTCCATATCGATATCAAGTCTCCTTTAATGCCTAACAATCCTTCGACCATCATAGCCCACTAAGGATAGATGGTGCAAATGATTCAAGGGAACTTTCGAATTCATATAGAAGCAAACAAAAAGAACGAACCCGAATTAGCGATTCGTTCTCTGTTGCGTCATGGAAAATTTATAAGCATTCTTGAATTGTAGGCCAGATGAGTCTCAGTCGTGCCCACCACTCTAGCTTCGCGGTCACCAGGCAGATGGCCGGAGATTGCGGAGTTTGGCGCGGTCCAGAACTAATTAGGCTACAACTACTACTGATTTGCTTTCAAAATCTTCTCAGTCTCTTTCTGCAACTGATCAAAAGCAGTCTCGCCGCTGACATTCTTCGTCAAGGTGCTGTCAACCGCGCTCATAAGGTCGTTGCGGTAATCGGTGTAGCCAGCAAAGACGGTTGACGCAAAGCTTTGCGGTACAGCAGAAACGGCTGCTTTGTATTGTTCGTGTGTCTTCAAGTAATTCTTAAAGCCGGCACTGTTAGATGCGCTCTTGGTCACTGGCACATAACCGGAATCTTCTGCCCACTGCGCTGCGTTTTCCGACTTCAGCAGGAATTTCTGGAATGCCCATGCGCCATCCTGCTGAGCCTTGGATGCGCCTTTGAACAGCACATTGTAGTTCCCGTTCAATGGATTGCTGCGCTTGCCTTCATACTCAGGGATAACTGCGGTGCCCCATTCGAGATTCTTGGGTGCCTGTTGCAGTAAGACCGGAACAGTTGCCGAGGATCCGATGCCAAAGACAGCCTTGCCATTTGCAAACGGCACGCTAAAGTATTGATCTTCGCCCGCCGTCTTCAGCGCGCCACTCTTACGCAGATCAAGAATTTGGTTCACGGCGGCTAACGTCTTCGGTGCGTTCAGGTTTGCCTTCAATTTCGGCGTAATCAGCTGACTGCCTGCACCGTATGCCATTCCTTCTAACGGAACATCATAACTTTGATCCAATTCGACCGCGTTAATATCGGTTCCCTTTAACTTGTCCTGATCAGCGGAAAAATCAGTCCATGTCTTTGGCATACTGATGTTGTATTGTGACATCAGGCGCTTGTTATAAAAGAGCACTGAAGTCGAAACCGAAAATGGCAGGCCATAATACTTGCCTTGATACTTGCCAGCCGCCAAAAAGCTTGGGTAAATATCTTTCAACTGACTGCTGCTTAACTTATCCGAACCATCCAACATTTCCGGATCAAATGGTAATAGCAACTTATTCTTCACATAGTCGCCAATGTTGGTATACGGCGACTGCGCCATGGTCGGCAGGGTTTTGGATTTACCCGCTGCCATGATTTTTTGCTGCAACGCGTTATAGGAACCTTGTGAGGTTGCAACCACCTTGTACTTCTTTTGGCTTTGATTAAACTTCGTGATGAGCTTGTTCAACGCCTTATCATAAGAACCGGTCATGCGGTGCCAGTATGTAATTTTCACTGGTGCACTGGATGACGACGATTTTGCTGCTGAATTCTGCTTGCCGCAAGCTGTCAACAAGACCAAAATCGCACCCATAAAACCTAATAAACGCCAGAAACTTGTCTTTTTCATCCTATGTCCCTCATTTGATGTCGCGGCTTACCGATCGACAGTGTTTGCAAGCCGCCGTATTTGTCATATGTCTTGACACCCCCTATTATGCCTCTAATTGGTATAAAAGCAAAGTAACATCGGAAATTCATTAATAAACATGCGCCGTCCATTCCTTAAACAGAATGTATGTTCTATACTGAAAGCTAGTTATATTGGAACACAGCATTAATGCGTTCACCGGCGCAGGAGCTTGCGTGTAAGGACCTCGGTCGCAATGGCCTAAGCCCGGGCCATCACGTCCAAGGCCACTTACACTCCGATTTCTAACCGCGCCGGTTCACGCTCAGGAGGTTTGATGATGGCGCACAATCGTATCGGTATTCGTGAATTTGTTGAGCTAACCGTTCGTACCGGCGATCTCAATCCGATCACCAGCAATTCAAATAATACCGCCATCATCGGCAGCCAGATTCACCGCAAGCTGCAAGCCGCCCACCAGGAATCTGACTATGAAAAAGAAGTTTATCTAAAAACCACGGTCACTGTTGGAGATGAGGATTATCAGTTGGAAGGTCGGGCCGATGGGGTCTGGACCGATGATGACAAGACGCTGACTGTCGAAGAAATCAAAACCAGCGCCCGGCCATGGGAAGAGTGTACGCCAAACACCAAAGATCGCTACTGGGCCCAGGCGCGCATTTACGGTCATCTGCTTTGTCAGCAACGCCACCTTGACCGCGCAAACATTACGCTAGTGTACGTTCAAGCCAGCACTGACACTATCAGCCGTTTCACTGAAACCAAAACTGCTGCCGAGTTGGCCGTTGACTTCGCCGATTTACTGACCGAATTTACCGATTGGCTCAAGTTGCGCAGTGACATTATCAAGCGGCGCAATATGTCGATTGATAAGCTTGATTTTCCTTTTCCGCAATATCGTGCTGGACAGCATGAATTCGCGGCGGCAGTTTATAAAGCCATTTACAGCAGCGCACGCCTTTTTGTCCAAGCGCCCACCGGTACCGGCAAAACGATTTCGACACTGTTTCCGACCGTTAAAGCCATGGGTAGCGGCTTGATTCAACGGGTGTTCTATTTAACGGCTAAGCAAAGTACCCGGCGTGTGGCCGAGCAAGCGATGGCATTAATGGCGGGGTCCGGACTTAAGGCCAAAAGTATCACGCTAACAGCCAAGGATACGATCACGTTTGCCGATGAACCGGACGATCCCAGTCAAAATCCTTACATGCTGGGCTATTATGACCGTTTGAAACCAGCACTGCATGATCTTTTGGCACATGAAGATCAAATTACGCGTTCCGTCATTGAAACCTACGCGCGAAAACACACCGTCGATCCATTTGAGTTTTCGCTAGACGCCAGCCTGTTTTGTGACGTTATTATTTGTGATTACAATTATTTGTTTGATCCCCTGGTCTTCTTGCAGCGGTTCTTTAGTGATGCCGATGATCGTCAGTTTTTCTTGGTTGATGAAGCTCACAATCTTGTGAGTCGTGCACGAGACATGTACACCGTCAGTATCACCGATCACGACTTCACCAACCTCAAGCAGGCGCTCATCCCCTATAAAGGTGCGGCGCTGACCAAGTTGCGCCGTGCCGTCACCCGGATCATCAACACCATGACAGCCGTGGCCGATCAGCGGTTAGCCAGTCAGCCGCTTGTTTTTGATGAGGCGCCACTTGACGAACTCACCAATGTCCTCGCCAAGTTTACTGAAGTCGTTCATGATTGGCTGGCTGAACCGCCGACCCCATCCCTGCAGCCTGCTGTTGACCTCGTGCTGCCGGTTTTCTTCCTGGCCAACCAATATTTGCGCATCGGTGACTTTTACGATGAGACGTTCAAAACCGAAATTGCCAAGGATCATGGCGTCATCCTAGTCAAAGAACTGTGTCTGGATCCCTCGCATTTCGTCGATGCATCATTGAAAAAAGGCCGCGGTGCCGTGTTGTTTTCTGCCACTTTATCGCCGATGCCGTATTTTCAAAAGTTACTTGGCGGCGTTGACAACAGTCTGACTTACGCCTTACCGTCACCGTTTGATCCGAAAAATCAGGCCGTCATTGTTGATGCCAGTGTCAACACCACATATCGTCGACGCGAGCAGGATCTGCCACAACTGATTGCGAGTCTCACAACCTTAGTTAGCGCCAAAAAGGGTCATTATCTTTTCTTTTTCCCGTCCTATGCCTATTTGAAAATGGCTTACGATGCGTTTACCGCTGCCAACCCCACGCTCAAAACCTGCGTCCAGGAAAATGCCATGACCGAAGCGGATCGCCAGGCGTTTCTGGATCATTTTAAAGCAGGAGAAGACTCGGTCATTGGCTTTGCCGTGCTCGGCGGTATTTTTGCGGAAGGCATCGATCTACGCGGTGCTCAGCTGATCGGTGTTGCCATTGTTTCGGTTGGCTTACCGGGACTCAATGCGGAAACCGATCAGTTGCGGGATTATTTTGACCACAGCGCTGGTCAGGGATTTGCCTACGCGTATCAACTGCCAGGGTTTAACAATGTCTTGCAAGCGGGTGGCCGTGTGATTCGCGGTGCCAATGATGTTGGGGTGATTTTGCTCATCGATGAACGGTTCGTGACGCCACGTTATGCCCGACTATTTCCGGATCACTGGACTCATGCGCAAGTTAGCTACAACACCAACCAACTCGCTCAGTTACTCACTCACTTTTGGGAGGCGCATCATGAAGACCCAGCTCACACGTGATCTTGAAAAAACGCTATATGCATACTGGCAGGAGCAAGGCGCTACAGCTGTTGAAGAAGTGACGATGCCTGATGATTTCGGCATTGTCGATACCCTTGTGCGGCAAAAGCAGGGAACCGAGACAATTTGGCGCTGCTTTGAACTAAAAGTGACAAAGGCGGACTTTCACAGTCAGGCGCGGTTAAGCTTCATCGGTCATTACAATTATTTCGTGTTGCCGCAGCGACTTTATCACGCGGTCGCATCTGAAATTCCGACTGGTATCGGCGTGTTTGTCTACCAACCATTTTCCAAAGCTGCCATTGCCGCCAGTGCTGTTCCGGTGATCACGCCGGGTACACTGACCATTGCAAAAATGGCGCGGCGCCAAGACTTACAAGTACCTGAAGACCAGTTAACCGATCACTTCATCGCCAGCCTCAATCGTGAAGTGCTCAAAGCCAAGCAGGTCGCCAAAGGACTCGGACAATTTTCGACTGCGGAACTGTTCAGCGAGCTACGCAAACGGACCGCTGACTATGACATTTATCATCCCGAAAAGAATCTTTATGACCAGTTTGTCGATGAACTCGACAATACGACCATCACCGCGCTTCAGGAAGAAATCGACGCACTCAATGCAGAAGTGGCAACATTGAAAATGGATCGCTTATCATGAATTATTTCCCAGTCATCCGTGGAAAATTATACGATTTGGCAGCAATCACTGCCTTAGCGAACAGTCAGCGACTACCCACCACAGTCATTCCAGTGCTTGAGCCTGTCAAAGATACCCCCGGTTTGACCAAAGCCACGCAAGCATTAGCAAAAAACGCACATGCAGCCTACGTCATTCAGAATCCACAAGTCGGCACGTATCGTTTATTGGCAACGCCGCGTCACCTACCGATGCTGAGCCCATCAGTGCAGGTCGCGCGAATTTTTGATGCCCGGCCAGCACCGTTGATCATCGCTGCCACCGCCGCCCAAGCCAAGTTGCTGACACGCCGCCAACTCGCTTTAGTGCCTGATGAAGCGCGGGTTCGGCAGTTAGGTCTGCGGCGGGCCGTGTATCTCAATGATCACTTCACTGTCTATTCGCATACGTCAGCGTACGGCTTGTTGCAAGACGAGTTTTATCAATACCCGCCGAACATGTTGCCTGGCGTTGGCTTTGCCGACTATCCGCTGGCAACCTCAGACTATTTTGAGCACGGTTTCCCTCAGCGCGCCTTGGCGATTCACTTAGTCTACCCCGCGATAGACGGCTCCTTACGACTGCATCATTTTGTCTCCGTCAACAATGAAGATTTCACCAACCCGCAAGCCAAGTTTTTTGAAATACTCACGCAACTCGCCGCTTGGCTGCCTCATCATCCCCAAGTGCAAACAGCCGGCGTGACGGCGCTCATGAAAGCCGCTACCGATCACCATTTTCCCGGCTTAGGCGTCATCCGAAAGTTCCAGTTGATGCACCACTTAGAAATGATTGGTCGCTGGCTGCAAGATTAACAGCACATGCTGAAAACGCTTCTTAACTATTTTTTCACAAAAAAGGTACTAAACAATATAGCCGTGCACAATTAATTGTGTTACACTTTCTTTGTGAAATCATTATCAAAAACACAAAGGAGCGATCTAACTATGAAAATTATTGTTATCGGTGCCACCCATGCTGGTACGTTCGCGACCCAACAGATTCTAACTGAGCACCCAGACGCAGACGTCACCGTTTACGAACGCAACAACAACCTGTCGTTCTTATCCTGTGGCATCGCCTTGTGGGTTGGTGATCATGTCAGCGATCCCAACAAAATGTTTTATTCCAGCCCTGAGGCACTTGCCAAGCTTGGCGCCAACATGCAAATGGAACATGACGTCCTCAGCGTTGACCCCGATGCCAAAACCGTTGAAGTCAAGGATCTAAACACTGGCAATATCACCACCGATACTTATGACAAACTGGTTTACACCACCGGTTCCACTCCGATCGTTCCAAATATTCCGGGCATTCATGATACGAGTGTCCACCTGTGCAAGAACTGGCAAGATGCCAAATCCTTGAAAGATCTGGCGCCGAGCATTAAAAGTGCGATTGTCATCGGTGCCGGTTATATCGGCGCTGAACTTGCCGAACAATTTGCCTTAACCGATAAGCAGGTCACATTGATCGACGGCCTACCGCGGGTGTTGGCCAAGAATTTTGACGCCACCATCACTGACCGGGTTGAAAAGCTTTATACCGATCACGGCGTTCATTTAGCGCTCGGTGAAATGGTCAGCGGGTTTGCAAAAAATGATCAAGGTGAGACGGTGGTTAGAACCGACAAAGGTAGCTATACCGCGGATATTGCGATTTTGTGCACCGGCTTCCGGCCGAATACAGATTTGCTAAAGGATCATCTCGACACCCTGCCAAACGGCGCGATCATCACCGATGCGTACATGCAAACCAGTGATCCGGCTATTTTTGCCGCCGGTGATACAGCAGCTGTTCACTATAATCCTACTGGTAAGTCTGATTACATTCCATTAGCCACCAACGCCGTCCGCCAAGGCATTCTGGTCGGTAAAAACATTGTGGCGCCAACCGAGAAATACCTCGGCACGCAAGCAAGCTCAGCAGTTGAACTTTTTGATCATGCCATTGCTGCATCCGGCCTCACAACCGAAGGAGCCAAGGCACGTGGTCTGAAGCTCGATAGTGTCACCATTGAGCAAGACTATCGCCCAGACTTCATGCTCACCACTACGCCGGTTCTGTGCAGTCTGACCTGGGATCCGCAAACCCACGAAGTCAAAGGTGGTGCATTCTACTCCAAGCATGACATCAGCCAAAGTGCCAACGTCATCTCTCTAGCCATCCAAACTCACATGACCATCGAAACCCTAGCGATGGTCGACATGCTATTTCAGCCAAACTTCGACCAGCCGATCAACTGGGTCAATGCTGTGGCGATGGCGGCGGTTGAAAAAGCCGACGCAGCTGAGAAGGCGCCAGTGGCCGAAACTAACTAAAACTTGCACTTCCCGTTTATCTATCTTTTCATAGACGCATTAAAGCCCTCAGGAATATCCCGAGGGCTTTTCTGTGCCGAACATGTGCCAACTGTGCGATTGTAAAAAAAGAACGCCTTATTAAAAGACGCCCTTCTCCGAAAAAACCGATCCAATTAAGTTTACAGATTCGGACGAACCGCGAAGTCAGGCATGAAGTAGTTCACTGCCGTGTACTTAACGTTTTCACCAGGTTGTGGTGCCTGAATCATGGTACCACCACCGATGTAGAGTGCAACGTGATATGTTGCACCATGACCACCCCAGAAGAGCAAATCGCCTGGTTGAAGCGCACTCAGAGAAACTTGTTGACCTGAAGACTCTTGTGGCACAGTCCAACCACCGATATTAACCCCTGCACCATGCAGGAATGCATAGTACATTAAGCCTGAGCAATCAAAGCTGTTAGGACCCTTGCCACCCCAAACATATGGCTTGCCGATCTGCTGTTCAGCAATCGAGATAACAGCTTGAACCTTAGCCTGCCGTGAAGTACTTGTTACAGTAGGTGTTTGGGTTTGAGTTTGAGTTTGGGTTTGAGTTTGAGTTTGAGCAACAGGTGCCGTGTAAGCAGCCTCTGCAACATTATTATTTTGCTGTTGACTTAACTGTGTTGTTTGTACCGTGGTTGATGAAGCCGGAGCAGGTGTCGCGCTTGCTTCAGACTCCGGTGCGGCTGAACTTGCAGCTGGTGCCGGTGTCGGTGCTGCTGGTGCTTGACTTGGCTGTGCTGCTGAGCTTGAAGCAGGTGCTTGTGATGCCTGACTCGCTTGTGACGACGGTGCAGCGCTAGAAACCGGTGCCGGTGATGAAGGTGCCTGGCTTGGCTGTGCTGCCGAGCTTGAAGCAGGTGCTTGCGGTGCCGCAGATGATGCCGGCGCCGCTACGCTGGATGCCGTCGACTGTGGTGCGGTTGACTGCGGCGCAGCTGCTACCGGTGTCGTGCTGACAAAGCGTGAAGGTACGTAACCGCCATTAGCCAGTTGGTACCATGTTTCACCATTTGCTTGCTGTTGAGCCGCAGCAGTTACTGATTGACGACCTTCAAGATATTGGCCGGTTGCATGACCATACGCAGGCGTTGCCCAAACCGTCACAGCCGAACCAACATTCTTAACATAAAGTTGAATGTTAGCGCTTTGTGTGGTTGCTGGCGATGTTGCAGTCGTTGCCTGGCTGGCAGGTGCTTGGCTTGCCGGTGCCTGGCTAGCATGCGCCTGACTTGAGCTAGCTGTCGATGCTGGTGCTTGAACTTGGGCTGACTTCCCGTCAACGTTCAAATAGATTTCTGGAATCCACTGATTGTCCCCGATTTTGTACCAGGTTGCACCATTATGATCGACTGTTTTACCTAATAGTTGCACCGTGTCGCCAAACGTCACGTAGCGTTTTACGTGGTTCCATGATGGACTATTCCATACGGTGGTCGCACCGGTCTTGTAATTAACTGTTCCCGTTGTTGATGCGGAAACAGTATTTGCACCGGTAGCTAAAGCCGCCAGACCGGCAGCACCAACAAATCCTGCCGTTACTGACCATACTTTTTTAGATTTTACCATGTATGTACTCCTCCATTCCTAGACTGTGAATAATTGCATGAGACTGAATTTTTAAAATTCAATTGGCATTTACCTTTTCTTAAGAAACCATATACAGAATAACACGTTTTCCAGTCGTTCGCATATTAAATTGTTGTTACAGCCAAAAAACAATTAGTTAATGCTCATTGGTATAATTAAAACTTATACGTTATTTAACGTACACGAACCTTTTTAGCGACGCCAAGTGCTATTCCGATCATGTCATTGAAGCTGGTCTGACGCTCTTGAGCAGTGGTTTCTTCACCTGTGATCAAATGGTTTGAGACGGTGAGGATCGATAACGCCTGAACATGGAACTTCGCCGCGAGTAGATAAAGCGCTGGTGTCTCCATTTCGGTTGCCAGCACCCCATAATCAATCAGCTTTTGGCGGTCCATTTCGTCGTTGTAAAAGCGGTCTTCGCCGAGAACGTTACCAACATGATAGCGGATTTCACTTTCATCTGCCAAGTTTGCTGCTTCACGCAACAGCTGGAAATCTGCCAGCGGCGCAAAATACATGCCCGCTCCAAAAGTATTCAAAATAATACTGCTATCTGTCGACGAGCCTTGCGCCAGCACCACATCACGAATCTTGACATCCTTACCCATGCCGCCAGCCGTGCCAACGCGAATCAGTGTCTTGACGCCATATTCCTGAATCAGCTCATTGACGTAAATCGAAATCGATGGTATGCCCATCCCCGTTGCCTGAACCGACACGCGCCGGCCTTCAAACGTACCAGTGTAGCCAAAAGCGTTGCGAACCGTATTGTAACGCGTCACATTTTCCAAAAAGTTCTCGGCAATGTACTGGGCGCGCAATGGATCGCCTGGCAACAACACCACATCTGCAATGGCACCTTTTGAAGCTGCAATATGTGTACTCATGATTGATCCCCTTTCACTGGGTCGTGTTATTTTAACAATCTCAGAAATGATTGGCCGACCTGATTGCCACGGACACCAAAATTATCGAGAATCGTGGCGCCTAAATCAGCAAATGGCGACCGAACACCCAAATCACCATTGCCAACGAATTGCTTGCTGTAAGCCAACAATGGCACATATTCACGCGTATGATCCGTCCCGCGGAAAGTCGGGTCGTTCCCGTGGTCTGCTGTGATCATAAGTAAATCGTCACGACGCAAAGCCGTCAGTAAATCGCCTAACTGTCGATCAAACGTCATTAACGCCTCGCCATCACCTTGGACATTGCGCCGGTGGCCATACATGGCATCGAAGTCGACCAGATTCGTGAAGATAAAACCTTTACGGTCGGATTTCGCTGCCTCAATCGTTTTATCCATGCCATCTGTGTTGCTGACGGTGTGCACGCCGTCATCTAAACCTTGTCCTGAGAAAATATCATTGATTTTCCCGATGCCGTAAGTCGGCACGCCAGCTCCTTGCAGGCGATCAAGGTCAGTTGGCTTGTCTGGCTGCAACGTGTAATCGTGGCGATCACTGGTGCGGGTGAAAGTCGTCGGATCGGTGCCGACATACGGACGGGCAATGACGCGCCCGATCCGGTATGGGGCGTCAATCGTGATACTCCGGACATAACGGCAAATCCGATACAACTCATCAAGCGGGATCACATCGGTTTGCGCCGCGATTTGCAACACGGAATCGCCAGACGTATAAACGATGAGATCGCCGGTTTTAATCTGCCGCTCGCCATAATCCTTAATGGCTTCAGTGCCGGAATATGGTTTATTAAGAATAACTTTGCGTCCGGAAAAATCTTCAATTTGCTTAATCAAATCGGCCGGAAAGCCCTCAGGAAAATAGCCAAGAGGTTCCGTCACCGGCAGCCCCATCATCTCCCAATGACCATCCATACTATCTTTACCGGCAGAAATTTCCGCCATTTTACCAAAATAACCGCCGGGACTCCCTAGTGGGCCAACACCAGCGATGGGAGTTTTACGATCGATATTGCCCAGTCCGATCGCCTGCAGGTTCGGCAATGCTAATTTTCCGCCAAAATAGTCGCCAATGTGGCCTAATGTATCGGCACCTTCATCATGAAACTTGGCCGCATCCGGTGCTTCGCCAATGCCGATT
The DNA here is from genome assembly GCF_004123795.1 of Lacticaseibacillus chiayiensis. GTDB lineage: Bacteria > Bacillota > Bacilli > Lactobacillales > Lactobacillaceae > Lacticaseibacillus > Lacticaseibacillus chiayiensis. The sequence goes on from NZ_MSSM01000009.1 coordinate 54,698, forward strand.
GAGTCTAAAACAATGGTAATGATTCGTGCAAATGCCATATTATGCCTCACCCGCTTCTTTCAAAATCTGTACACCAGCGCTTGCCCCTAGCCGATCAGCGCCGGCTTCAATCAAAGCCTTGGCCTCGGCATAGGAATGAATGCCGCCAGCCGCTTTAACACCGAGCTTGTCGCCGACTGTCTGCCGCATCAACGCAACATCATGAACTGTTGCCCCGCCCGCAGCAAAACCGGTTGACGTCTTGACAAAATCAGCGCCGGCAGCAGCTGCCAGCTTGCAGGCCGTCACCTTTTCTTCATCCGTTAACAAAACCGCTTCAATGATGACTTTCAACAAGCCGCTTTTGGCATGGGTCATATCCGCAACTGCCTGAATATCAGCGCGAACATGGTCATCATGGCCTGCTTTTAGCTCGCCGATGTTCAAGACCATGTCAATTTCCTTTGCGCCTTTATCAAGCGACTGACCCGCTTCAAAGACCTTCGTTTGCGTGGTGTTGGCACCAAGCGGGAACCCAATCACGGTGCAAACATTGACATCCGTATCGTGTAAGCTGGCCGCAGCCCGAGCGACCCAATAAGGATTGATGCAAACCGAGGCAAAATCATACTGCTTTGCCTGATCCAAGACGACATCAATCTGGTCTTGGGTTGCATCCGGTTTTAATAAGGTGTGATCAATATACTTTGCCAATGGTTTATTCATTATTTAGCCTCCAAAAGTAAGAGCGTGAGCCGGCGCGCTTAGGAGTCGGAGTGTAAGTGGCCTTGGGCGTGATGGCGGGGTCTTTGCCATTGCGACCGAGGTCCTTACACGCAGGCTCCTGCGCCGGCGAACGCGTTTCCGTTTATTGTCTTAACTTAAGAATACCATGGTAGGGAAGCCCTTGCATGCCAGAAAAAAAGAGCGTGAGCTGACGCGTTTAGGAGCCGGAGTGTAAGTGGCCGATCAAGGTCCTTACATGCAGCTCCTGCGCCAGCGAATGCGTTTCAGTTCTCATTGCGAGCGTGCTTAGTAATTCGTTAAGCCCGTGGTGATTCCGACTTAAAGCTACTCGCCTACATTAATATTTGTTAGAATAACCTTAATAGTACTTCATCAAATAAAAATTAAGGGAGATGGCAGCAATGAGCAATCTCATGAAAAGATTGCTTCCCATGCTCGTAACAAACAGTGTTCGACTGCGGCATAACCGCATTTATCGTGCACTTCAACAAACCTTTGCCGTCATTTTCCCGTTTGTCATTGTCGGTGCGTGGGCGCAGATGCTCGAACAAAGCGTCTTTTCGCGTAACGGCTTTTTTGCGGTTATCTACAATCTCGACAACGTCATCCCGCACTACAACCAGATTCGCACGCTCTTGCTCATTGTCGAGACCGTAACTATCAACATGATGTCTGTCATGGCTGCCTTCTTTGTGGCAAAGTATATGGCCCGATCGTATAAAAAAGATGATTCGTTGGCAGGGCTTACTAGTGTAGGGGCTTTTTTGATTCTAAATTTTAATGCGCAGCGCAATGCCCAGTCGTCATTTCAGACGAATAATTTCGGCTATCGTGGGTTATTTATCGCGATTGTTTTCGGCTTGCTTATAGGTTGGGTGTTCCGTTTCACCCATGCTGATTTTGAGGAACCTTCGCACCACTATACTATCGCCGGTTTAATCAGTCGCGGGTTGCGTGGCACCTGGTTAACTATATTGATTCTCATTGGCAGTGTTGCGATTACATACGGTCTCAGCCGAGTATCAACGGAAGGATTTATCGGCCTTTTTTATGTGGTTTTCCAAATGCCCGCCACCAACATCCCCCATGTATCGCTTCGACTCGCTTTGGTCACGACGATCAACGCGCTGATGTGGTGGACAGGGATTGAAGGCCCAATTAATCCGCTGATGGTACAAGCAGGAAGCACTACCAGCACAGCCAATTTGAATTACGCACTGGAACACGCTAACTTGTTCAACGTGCCCAATCCGATTACTATAAATACGATTTATCATCCTTTTGCCAGTTTTGGCGGTGTCGGCATGACACTGGCGTTGATCATCGCCACGCTGTGGGTAGGCAGATCCAAACCGTTGCGCCGGATTGCCGGGCTCTCGCTTCTCCCGGGTCTGGTCAATATCAGTTTACCGGTCATGATCGGGTGGCCGGTGACGCTTAACCCGATTTTGCTCGTGCCATTTTTGACTACGCCTTTGGTGAACATGGCTATTGCCTGGACTGCCATCCGCTTGCGCCTTATGCCACCCTCGGTTTACACGATTCCGACGACCACGCCGGGACCTTTGGCAGCGTTTCTGGGGACAAATGGTAATTTGGTCGCCTTAATTGTGGCCGTCATTTGCCTAATCGTCTCGGTTCTCATTTATGCACCGTTTATCCGATTGGCAGAAACCATTAATCTTGAATCTGCGAAAGTCGGTGATCATCATGATTAAACATTGGCGCAGATGGCTGCTTATTCTTTTCAGCATTCTAGCCATCGGAGCGGTTGTGTTTCCTGCAACCAAATGGATGGCCCAAAACGTCAAATCGGCGCGGGTTGTTCATAATTCCCGCATGCAACCGATCATTTTAATTCCTGGAAGCTCGGCTACCGAAGATCGGTTCAACAGCTTAATCACACAACTCAATCATCAGACAAGCGGTCATAGTCTTCTGAAGATTACGGTGAAAACAAATGGTAAGCTAACATATAGTGGCAAAATTGCTGCGCGCGATACTGAACCTTACATCGTTGTGGCGTTTGAAGACAACAAAGATGGTTATAACAACATCAAAAAACAGGCGGCGTGGTTTAACATTGCCTTCAAGCAGCTGACCAAAACTTATAGCTTTAATCGTTTCCGCGGCATTGGGCACAGTAACGGCGGTCTCATTTTCACTCTTTTTTTAGAAAAATATTACAGTGAGTATGACGTGCAAATGACTAGACTCATGACAATCGGGACACCATACAACCTTGAAGAAAGCAATCCTAACAACCGCACCCAAATGCTGAATGACTTCATCACCAGTCGTGACAAGTTGCCAAACACCCTGACTGTTTATTCGATTGCCGGAACCGAAAATCTCGATGGTGACGGCACCGTACCAATAGAAAGTGTAGAGGCTGGTAAATATATTTTCCAAAATCAGGTTGCTCACTATACTCAGATTACGGTTTCAGGCGATGAGGCGGGACACAGCGAATTACCACAAAACCGGCAAATTGTTAATTTGATCAGCCAGTACATGGTCGCAACACCAAATCAACAAGGTGTTCGTCCAGGACAAGGTGGTAGCGGCCGCGGTGTTGGTCCAGCGCCACGTGACGGGACGCAGAATCCTTGATGAATAAGCTGTGCTAAATAAATTGACGCACAAAAAAACAGGTCGATCACAATGGCCTGTTTTTTGCTGATCCGTTTATTTAAAATTGCTTCGTTTGCAAATTTGCTTGCTCAAGTCGCTGGCTGCACCCCCAGATACGTCGCCTGAACCGCGGGATTCGCCAGCAATTCCGCACCTGTGCCGGTCAACTTCACTGTTCCACTGGCCAAAACATAACCGCGATTTGCGATTGCCAGCGCCTGCTTGGCATTTTGTTCGATTAACAAAACCGTGGTGCCTTGTTCGTTGATTTTGGTAATGATATCAAAGATTTCCTGAATAAAAATCGGTGATAGGCCCATCGACGGCTCGTCTAGTAAAAGGAGTTTGGGCCGCGCCATGAGTGCCCGGCCCATTGCCAGCATCTGCTGCTCACCACCAGACAGGGTTGCAGCGTCTTGATTGAGCCGTTCCTTTAGAACCGGAAAACGATCGTAAACCACCGCCAACTGGTCGCTCGCAGCTTGCTTGTCTTTGAGACCAAACGCGCCCATCTGCAGGTTTTCGCTGACGGTCAACCCAGCAAAGATATGCCGACCCTCCGGCACTTGAGAGATGCCCATTTTGACAATCTTGGCAGCCGCCATACCCACGATGTTTTTATCTTCGTATAAGATTGTACCAGAGCGCGGCCGCAACAAGCCTGAGATAGTTTTCAAGATGGTACTTTTCCCGGCACCATTCGCCCCGATCAAGGCGACAACCTCGCCGGTGTTAACGCGGAAGCTGACGTCTTTTACGGCTTGAATCCCGCCGTAATTGACGACAAGGTCTTTTACCTCAAGCATCGCTGTCACCTCCCAAGTACGCCCGAATTACCTGTGGATCGCGCTGAATCACTTGCGGCGTGCCTTTCGCAATCATCGCGCCGTGATCCAGCACGTAAATATATTCAGCCAGATTCATCACCAGCGACATATCATGTTCAATCAGCACCACCGTAATGCCAAAATGCTCCCGCACCCGTGCGATCAAACGACTCAAATCAGCGGTTTCTTCCGGATTCATGCCGGCTGCCGGTTCATCCAAAAACAGCAGCTGCGGCTTGGTCGCCACAGCGCGAACAATTTCGACCCGTCGCTGGGTTCCATAAGGCAGGCTTGCCGTGGGTTCATCTGCCACGGCAGTTAAATCAAAAAAGTCTAACAATTCATCCGCCGCGGCGCCAACGTCATGCTCCCGTTGATAAAACTGCGGTAGGCGCAAAACCGTGCCGAGAAAGTCTTCATGATAAAGATGGGTTCTGGCCACCAACACATTTTCCTTAACCGACATGGCACCAAATAACCGAATGTTCTGGAACGTTCGGGCAACGCCTAACTTGGCAACCTGATACGCCTTCTTTTTGGAAATGTCGACGTCACCTGAAGCAGTCGACAGGGTTATTTTCCCGGTTGTCGGCCCGGATTCACCGGTCAACATGTTGAAAAGCGTGGTTTTGCCAGCCCCGTTCGGCCCGATTAACGCGATCAACGCGCCTTGATTGATGGTCAGACTCACATCGGCCACCGCTTTCAGTCCGCCAAACACTTTACTGACATGGTCAATCACCAGTTGCTTGGTCATGAGGATGCCGCCTCCTTTCGCGCGCGCCGCTTACGCCCAAAAGAAAGTTCGTAACGGCCCAGCAGTCCGGACGGTTTGAACACCATCAACAAAATCAGCGCGAGCGCATAAATCACCATGCGTAAGGTGCCAAAATTTTGCAACGCCGTGTCGATGATGCCCAAGACAATCGCAGCCACAAACGTTCCGGTCATACTGCCGACGCCGCCCAACACCACAATGATGAGCAGTGAGATCGAATTCATAATGCCAAAGTCGCTTGGCGCAATCGTCTGCAGATAGCTGGCGTGTAAGGAACCGCCAATTGCGGCAGTCGCAGCCCCTAACACAAACGCAGCCAGTTTCCATTTGGTCGGGTTAATCCCGATCGATTCGGCAGCAATGTCGTCATCGCGAATCGCCATCACTGCACGTCCGGCCCGGCTGTGAATGAAATTGACGATCACCACCGTTGTCACGCACATCAAGATGTAAACGGTTGGCCATGATGCTAACGGCGGAATGTTGAACATACCGGCAGGACCGTTCGTGATTTTCAGATTGTTAATCACCACGCGAATAATTTCCGCGGCACCCATGGTCGCAATGGCTAGATAATCACCGCGCAGTCGCAGTGTTGGAACGCCGACAATCAACGCTGCCACGATCGCAATTACCACACCCAGCGCCATCGCCAAGTAGAACCCGAGTGGTGTGGCCATATTTTGGGTCACAATCGCTGTTGCATAGGCGCCAATCGCCATAAATCCGGCATGTCCAAGCGAAAATTGTCCCGAGAAGCCGATAATCAGGTTCAAGCCGACAGCCAAAATAATGTTAATACCAACCGTCACCAAGGCATTTTCGATAAAGGTGTTGATCACGCCGGTTAAGACGCCGACATTGATCAGGATGAAGCCGCCAACCATGATCGCCAGCCAGCTTAATTTGCTGCGTAAGTTTTTTAACATGCACTCACACCTTCTCCCGTTGACGCTTGCCGAATAAACCCGCCGGCAAAACAACCAGCATCAAAATCAGCACTAGATAAACTGCGGCATCCTTATAAGCCGACAACCCAATGGCCTGCACACCGGTTTCCAGCAAGCCGATCAAGAAGCCGCCGACCGCCGCGCCCGGCACCGAGCCGATGCCACCGACAACCGCCGCGACAAAGGCCTTGATCCCCGGCACCATCCCCATCAATGGATCGATGGAGTTGTAATACAGGCCGATCATGACGCCAGCTGCCCCTGCCAGTGCCGACCCCAAAGCAAAGGTGAAAGAAATAACATGATCCGGATTAATCCCGACCAGCTGAGCCGCCTGCGGATCCACCGCGACGGCCCGCATCGCCTTGCCCATCGTGGTTTGCTTAATGATGAACTGCAACAACACCATCAACACTAGCGATGTGAAAAGAATCAGCAACTGCACATTGGATATCCCCACGCCGAAAAAATAATACGTTTTAGTCGTAATCACCTGGGGAAAATTCCGCGCATTAGCTCCAAAAAGAAACGACATGCCATTTTCGAGGAAAAATGAGACGCCGATCGCGGTAATCAAAGCAGCGATCCGCGGTGAATTACGCAATGGCCGATATGCCAGATACTCGATCAAAACCCCTGAAAGACTGGCCATCACCATCGCAGATAATAAAGCGCCAACAAAGCCGAAGTGCAAATAATTTATCGCGTAATATCCCCAAAATGCGCCGAGCATATAAATATCCCCATGAGCAAAGTTAATCAATTTAATGATCCCATAGACCATGGTATAGCCCAGCGCAAGCAAGGCATAAATACTACCCAGTGAAAGTCCATTGATCATTTGTTGCATCATGGTCTGCAAAATTGTAACCCCCTTCCCGGAATTGTGGAAAATGATTATTTAACGGTATAGGCCTTCGTAATCTTGCCTTGGGTCAGCTGTTCAACCGCGATCGGTTTTTCCGGATTGTGCTTGCTATCAATGCTAGTGGTCCCAGTCACACCGGGCATATTTTTGATTTTCGCCAGTCCCTTAGCAATGCTTGCCGAATCTGCTGACTTCTGATCCTCAATAGCTTGCTTAATCATGTAAACCGAATCGTAAGCCAACGCTGAAAAAGTTGGTGCTTCTGCTTTGTATTGCTTTTGATAATTGGCCATAAACGTCTTAACCAATGAACTGCGGTTGGTTCCCAGCGTTGAAAACGGGGTGGTGTAGTAAACATCCGTCGCATTTTCGTTACCGGCGATCTGTGCAAGTTTAGGATCAGCCATACCGTCTGCCCCGATAATCGGCACTTTGATTCCCGATTGACGCGCCTGTTTGATCAAGAGTCCCAGTTCTGAATAATAACCCGGTGTATAAATCGCATCGATTTTCTTGTTCTTAATATTCGTTAGCATTGCGTTGAAATCCTTATCGCCTGACTGATAATATTCGGTCACGGCAACCTTACCGGCGAACTTCTTCTTAAATGCCTTGGTCAAACCGGTTCCGTAATCAGTCGAGTTATCGGCAATGATCGCCACATTTTTAGCCTTCAAGGTATCATTGGCAAAAATGGCCGCCTTCTGACCCTGGAATGTATCCGTAAAGCAGGCGCGGAAAACATAAGGTTGTACCTTGCCGTTTTTCTGTAAGGTGAAGTTAGGATCTGTTGCGCTCGGCCCTACCATTGGCACCGCCGCTTTGGTGACATTTGGAATCGAAGCTGTCCCGTTATTGGTCGTTGCCGGTCCGACGATCGCCACGACTTTTTCGTTATTCGCCAACTGTGCTGCAACCGCAGCCGCGCCACCGGTTGAAGACTTGTTATCACGGTAAACGGCTTTTAGCTTCTTCTTATCCTTGCCGACTTTAACGCCGCCATTTGCATTAATCTGCTTAATCGCCAGTTCGACACCTTGCTTTTCCTGTTCGCCATAACCAGCTACAGCTCCGGACAGCTCCATATTCACGCCGATCTTAACGGTATCACCGGCCGTATTGCCTTTATTCGTCGCACTTTTGGTCGTGCAACCGGCCAGCACCAGCATGGATGTCGCAACAACACCTGCGCCAATCAAGGCTTTCACAACACTCTTTTTCACTTTGGTTCCCCCTTTTTAAACATCCCTAGCAATTTTCATTAATCTTTAACAAAAAGGCACCCATTCCGACGAATGGGTGCCATGTATCAGCCCCATTGTCGATACGAAAAGGGGCTCGATACGCTGGTCGTTAGGTTAACGATCAAACTCTCGGGTCCCCGGCATCAACAACAAGACTAGGCATATGCTTCGGTGAACACAATTTCTTTCAGTTGACATACACATAGATGACATTGACTCGCCTTCTCCCGTTAAAATTAATGATTGGTTAGAATACTAATTGGACTCACGCCAAAAGTCAACTTATTTTTTAACTTTTTTGCCAGTTCATAAGGAATATCCGATGTGCTGCTGTCCAATCATCTTTCGGGCCTTATTAAAAGGTGAAGTGGCGTCCAAAATATGTGGATTTTCTCATAATTTTATTAATAAAAGGAACTCGTTATAACACCATTGTTGCTTTTTAAAAACAAAGCAAAAACAGAGGAAACCAACTGGAAACAAAAAAAACAGCCAGCATTTTCGCCTGGCTGCTGCTTTTGCAGTACCTAATTCAACTTAGATAGAATCTCGCTGACCCCACAATCCGGCGGGTGGCTTCTAACCTGTCAGCTGCAACTTTCAGCACAAAAACTGCGCTTACTCGACTCATCGCATGGCTAAAGTATATCACTTTTTAGGCTTCAAAACTGCCTGTTTGTACAACAATTCCGATAAGAGTTGTGCCAACATGAAACCAACCGCAATCGCCCCTGCAATCATGACTACCCGGCTGACATACTGCAAGGCACTATCCAGTTGCCCCATCACGATCGCGCGCACAGCCTGGTACGCAACGGCACCCGGAACAAGCGGCACAAACCCGGGAATGTTGAAAATAATGACCGGCATCTTTTTATAACGCGCAAAAAAGATCCCGCACACACCGATGACAAAAGCGCCGGTTAAGTTGGCCAACATTCGTCCGACTCCCGCCTCCATCAGCAGCCAATAAGCCAACCAGCCCATCATACCTGCCCAACCAGCAAGATTCAGCGCTTTCCGCGGTACATTAATAATCACCGCAAAGGCAACCGTCGCTAAATAACTAAAAGATAGCTGAATAAATAACGCAAGAAACCACGGCAAGAGCGCTGCCTCCTTTACTAAAAGAACCGAAAAATGATTGCAATCCCAACACCGATCGCACAGGCACTTAAAATCGCCTCTGTCCCACGCGCCATACCAGACAACAGATGCCCAGCCAGCATATCGCGAATCGAATTGGTAATCGCAACCCCGGGCACCAAGGGCATAATTGCACCGATGATAATATCGTCAAGGTCATGACCAAGACCCACTTTCACGCCGATCCACGCCGTTAATCCGACAACCAAGGCACCGAGCAATTCACTAATAAAGCGAATATTCGTCAGTGCATTCACTTTGATATTAACCCAAAAGCCGAGTGCTCCAACCGCAGCCGCCAAAGGCATATCAAACCAGTTGTACTTTTGCGCAAATAAAATCATTAAGGTCAAACTGACAATAGCAGCACTGATCACCTGCCAACTGATCGGGAAAAAAGGGGTGTTTTGATCCAGTTGAAGCAATGCCGTGTACAACTCATCCAAATTGATCTCTCTTGCGGCAAACGATCGGGAAAGCTGATTCACCCGGGACACTTTCTCCATGTCAATTGAGCGTTTACTAATTGGCCGTTCCTGAATATACGGTTGATTTTCAATACTCGCGAAAATCCCAGTAGGCGTTGTAAACACCAACGTTTGCGGTTGACCAGCATTAAAGGCGATTCGGCGCATCGTATCTTCCACTCGGTACATTTCCGAGCCGCCTTCGATCATAATGCGTCCGGCTAATAAACAAGTAGCCAAAACGCGATTTGGTGTCTGAGTTTGCGGTTGTTCAGCTGAATGTGTCATCGCGTCGCCTCTAACTTCTTTTCAAAATAACGTTTCAGTTTCTCTTTAGTATAAACACCGCTTACTTTTTCTTTTGGCTGTCCCCATTGGTAAACCACCATCGTCGGTACCGCCATGATCCCCAAAGATTGTGGCAATGAAGCATCTGTCTCCACGTTATAACGCACGACCGTCAGCCCAGACAATTCACTTTCAAGTGCGGTTAAAATCGGATCAAGCACCTTACAAGGCCCACACCACGGCGCCCAAAAGTCGACCACAACAGTACCTGTCGCAGTCAACTTTTTCAATGTCTCTTTTGTCGCATTTACTGGCATTTTATGACCCCCCTTTTCCGCTTGCTTCTGCAATGTAGCATGCATACTGCGGTTATTTCAAGATTATTTTTGATTTTCTGTTAGTTGTGAGTTATGGTTTTTGTTCTATTTAGGGTGGGGTGAAGTCTTACTCAGGTTTCGATAACGCGCTCGCTGGCGCAGAAATTTGCATGTAAGGGCCTTGGTCTCAATGGCCTAAGCCCGGGTCCATCACGCCCAAGTCCACTTACGCTCGACTCCTAACCGAGCTGGCTCACGCTGACAAAAAAAAGACCCAGTCAACGTGACCGGATCTTATCTTAGCGTGGCAGCTTCCTACCCTCGCAGGCAGTTTCCCACCAACTACTCTCGGCGTGAAGAAGCTTAACTTCTGTGTTCGGCATGGGAACAGGTGTATCCTTCTTGCTATCGCCACCACACTTATGAGAACTTTGCGCTCTCAAAACTGGCTATCATTGTTGTGTTGTTGTGTCGAGGTACGGCGTATTTCATCGAAACGCGTTTACCGGCGCAGAAGCCTGCGTGTAAGGACCTTGGTCGCAATGGCAAAGACCGCCATTACGCCCAAGCCCGCTTACACTCCGGCTTCTAACCGCGCCGCTTCACGCTCTACTTGGTTAAGTCCTCGACCGATTAGTACTGGTCCGCTCCATGCATCGCTGCACTTCCACTTCCAGCCTATCTACCTGATCATCTC
>NZ_MSSM01000100.1 GCF_004123795.1 Lacticaseibacillus chiayiensis
AGGTTCTCCTACGGCTACCTTGTTACGACTTCACCCTAATCATTTGTCCCACCTTAGACGGCTCGCTCCCTAAAAGGGTTACGCCACCGGCTTCGGGTGTTACAAACTCTCATGGTGTGACGGGCGGTGTGTACAAGGCCCGGGAACGTATTCACCGCGGCGTGCTGATCCGCGATTACTAGCGATTCCGACTTCGTGTAGGCGAGTTGCAGCCTACAGTCCGAACTGAGAATGGCTTTAAGAGATTAGCTTGACCTCGCGGTCTCGCAACTCGTTGTACCATCCATTGTAGCACGTGTGTAGCCCAGGTCATAAGGGGCATGATGATTTGACGTCATCCCCACCTTCCTCCGGTTTGTCACCGGCAGTCTTACTAGAGTGCCCAACTAAATGCTGGCAACTAGTCATAAGGGTTGCGCTCGTTGCGGGACTTAACCCAACATCTCACGACACGAGCTGACGACAACCATGCACCACCTGTCATTTTGCCCCCGAAGGGGAAACCTGATCTCTCAGGTGA
>NZ_MSSM01000101.1 GCF_004123795.1 Lacticaseibacillus chiayiensis
GGAACTGAAACATCTCAGTACCCGCAGGAAGAGAAAGAAAACTCGATTCCCATAGTAGCGGCGAGCGAAGTGGGAAGAGCCCAAACCGAGAAGCTTGCTTCTCGGGGTTGTAGGACTGGACATTGGAGTTACCAAAGTCCGACGTAGTCGAAGTCAGCTGGAAAGCTGCGCCATAGAAGGTGAAAGCCCTGTAAGCGAAACGGCGGACCCTCCGTCCAGGATCCTGAGTACGGCGGAACACGTGAAATTCCTTCGGAATCCGGGAGGACCATCTCCCAAGGCTAAATACTCCCTAGTGACCGATAGTGAACCAGTACCGTGAGGGAAAGGTGAAAAGTACCCCGGAAGGGGAGTGAAACAGTTCCTGAAACCGTGTGCCTACAATTAGTCAAAGCCCGTTAAGGGGTAATGGCGTGCCTTTTGTAGAATGAACCGGCGAGTTACGTTTGCCTGCGAGGTTAAGATGAAAAGTCGGAGCCGGAGCGAAAGCGAGTCTGAACAGGGCGAGTGAGTAGGCAGATGTAGACCCGAAACCAAGTGACCTACCCATGACCAGGTTGAAGGTGTGGTGAAACACACTGGAGGACCGAACCCATGTATGTTGAAAAATGCTGGGATGAGTTGTGGGTAGCGGTGAAATTCCAAACGAA
>NZ_MSSM01000102.1 GCF_004123795.1 Lacticaseibacillus chiayiensis
ATCCAATCTAGCGGGAAAGGCTGTTAAATTTATGGAAATTCTGCCAGAACCAAAAGTGGGAACCACAACCATTAGCACCGTTTCAAAATTCATTATTGGCAGTATATATGGCTGGGTTGACAAAGATGATCCAAATATAAGGCGATTTACCGATGTGTTCATTTCGATGGCACGAAAAAACGGTAAGTCGCTTTTGATTTCTGGCGTCATTCTGTATGAGTTTCTGTTCGGAAAGAATCCAGCAACAAACGGCAATTATATACCGCTGCTAACGATCGCAAGCAGGCCGGCATTGTATTCGGAATGGTAAAAGACCGATTACGTGCGCTCATGCGGAAAGACCCAGGCATCAAACGAATGGTTAAGATTACGCGAGATGAACTTGTCAATTTAGACGACGGATCAACAATTCGTTCGTTCTCTCGTGATACAGGACTTGTCGATGGCTATGAACCCCATGTTGCGGTGGTTGACGAATATGCCAACGCTAAAACAACAGATATGATTGAAACCCTTGCCTCAGGGCAGGTGTTACTCCCTAGTTATCTGACGTTCATCATTTCAACGGCTGGATTCGACATGAACGTGCCGATGTTTCAACAAAATTATCCATATGCCAAAAAGGTGTTGTCCGGTGAAGAAACGGCAGAACGCTATTTTGCATTCATTGCTGAACAAGACAACGTACAAGAGGTTGATGACCCCAATTCTTGGATTAAATCGAATCCGCTACTTGACGTTGATATTGTGCATGATCAGATCACCGACTATTTTGACCACAAAGCTATCTCAAGCACGTGCTGAATGG
>NZ_MSSM01000103.1 GCF_004123795.1 Lacticaseibacillus chiayiensis
AAAAGTCTTCGTGTCCTTATGAACAGCACACAATATATCAAACGATTTGGCGTTATATTTCTTGTTGTATCTTTGGTTATTACTTCTGATGTGTGAAGTTACACAGCTGATAACGTTTCTCATTTTTGCGTTGTCCCAATAAACAGTTTTCACTTGAACTCTTTTTAAACCATCTTCACAATCAATAATCAAATCATATTCATTGAAATCATTTATAGGTTTAGACACTATGTATCCTTTTGAAACAAAAAAAGCTTCTGCTAACAACTCACTTACTGTTCCGTTTACATGTTTTTCATAAGCGCTCATTCGACCACTCCTTCTATATACCTATTATAGCATATATGATTAAAGCTATCGAACGTTATTGTTGCAATGTTTTAATTAAAAAAGCTGCACAATCGCAGCGATTTGCTCGCTCTCCCAGTGTCAGCTAGGGTCATCGCAAGCTGTGTCCGGTCGCTAAACTGGACAAAGAACTGTGCCACGACCTGCCGTGG
>NZ_MSSM01000104.1 GCF_004123795.1 Lacticaseibacillus chiayiensis
GCTACAATACCATTATAGCAGGAAAAGAGGTGAGATTAAATTAAGTCAATGGCACAATTAGAATATCATTATGGCTTGAGGGTTCGCATCTACCCAAGTGACCACCAAAAGCAATTGATTAAGCTTAACAGCGATGCCAGTCGATTCGTCTATAACGAGATGGTGGCGATTGGTAAAGAACTCTGGCAATTAAAACAAGTCAAGCTGCCAATTGATACGGTTCAAGCTCGAATCAAGCAGCTTGAATTACGGCAAAATGCCAAGCAGATGTCCAATCATTTCCAATTCTTAGAAGACAAGCGCATTGACAGTCTTGCTAAGGCTAACGCTATCCGGAACTACCGCAAAGCATGGAGAGCCTTTCGGAAGGTTCATGGTACTGGCGTCCCAAAATTCCACCGTAAAAGCTATGCGTGGCGCTATCAAACTAATTGCCAATATATCAAGCAGAAAACGGCGCAGCTAACCAACGGGACCGTCTGCTTTGAAGACCTCAAGCACATCTTAGTGCCTAAGTTAGGTCGGCTACGCATTAAAGGCTCCCACAAACGATTACTGAGTCGGCAAGCAGAAATTCGCATTGGCACGGTCACGATTACTAAGGACGCTGCGGACCGTTTCTTTTTATCCATGCAGCTGGGTTCTGATACACCGTTCATCACGAAGCCTGCCAAAACCAATCGGCAAACCGGCATTGATCTCAACACGAAAAACTTCTTGACGACCAGTGATGGCAAAGTTGTCGCAAATCCGCGCTACTATCGAACGATTAAGGGACGACTGGCTAAGGCTCAACGTGTTTTGTCGCGCCGTGCCCGAAGGGCAAAGAAAGAGCATCGGCCGTTACGTAACAGTAAGAATTACCAAAAACAGCGCTTGGTAGTTGCTAAGATTCATGCACAGGTTCTAGATCGTCGTAAGAACTTCTTGCACAACGTCTCAACCACACTAATCAAGAACCACGATTTAGTGGTTGCAGAGGAATTGCGAAGTAAGAACTTACTAAAAAATCATGCTTTGGCAATGAGTATCGCAGACGTAGGCTGGTGTACCTTCTTAGGCATGCTAACTTACAAGGCTGACCTTTATGGTCGCCAGTTTGTAACGGTCAATCCTAGGAATACCACTCAAACCTGTCATAGTTGCGACTTCGTCATGGGAACCGAAGGCACTGATAAGCTGAGGCTTGCTGATCGAGAATGGACGTGTCCTAAATGCCATACCCATCACGTTCGCGATCACAATGCCGCGCAGAACATACTGATCAAAGGGCTTGCTAAATTAGCCTGATTAGGCTCGTCCCTATGGCAACCTGGGGACGCTAAAGGCACTGGTAATTGCCGTGTAAGACAAAGCAGT
>NZ_MSSM01000105.1 GCF_004123795.1 Lacticaseibacillus chiayiensis
CTGTGTCGGTTTGCGGTACGGGTAGTTTATTTCTCACTAGAAGCTTTTCTTGGCAGTGTGACATCAGGAACTTCGCTACTTTAATTTCGCTCCCCATCACCGCTTGTCCTTATGGTCGCAAGCATTTCACTCGCCACCAGACTTGCGGCTTGGACGCACTTTTCCAGCCGTGCGCTTTCCTTAGCCTCCTGCGTCCCTCCATCGCTTAAACAAAATAAACTAGTGCAGGAATCTCAACCTGCTTGTCATCGACTACGCCTTTCGGCCTCGCCTTAGATCCCGACTAACCCTGGGAGGACGAGCCTTCCCCAGGAAACCTTAGTCATACGGTGGATCAGATTCTCACTGATCTTTCGCTACTCATGCCGGCATTCTCACTTCTAAGCGCTCCAGCCGTCCTCACGATCGACCTTCAACGCCCTTAGAACGCTCTCCTACCGCGCACCCTTGCGGGTGCACCCACAGTTTCGGTATTATGCTTAGCCCCGGTATATTTTCGGCGCAGTGCCACTCGACT
>NZ_MSSM01000106.1 GCF_004123795.1 Lacticaseibacillus chiayiensis
GATATCTTCATGACCCAAGACAAGTTTAACAGCACTCGACATTACACTCAACTCACCGCTGAAGACCGCGGCGTTATTGAGGGGCTTCATCACACGAAAGGCTTCTCCATTAGAAAGATTGCTGCTCGTCTCCATCGGGCGCCGAGCACTATCAGTCGGGAACTCAATCGCGGTAAGACCCGTCAGCTGAGGTCAAACTACTTGTCTTACGAAGCCATTACGCTGATACCGCACAGATTCTACACGAGCAGCGCTGCCAACACGACTACTGCCAGCTGCACTTGAAGGGACGCTGGCACTTCTTCTTCAACTGGCTCACGGCCAAGGTCAAAAAAGCCAAGTTTCGCCTACAAAGCATTGATGGGTACTGTTACTTGTTTAAGCGTCTCTATCCCGCCCACGCCTGTCCTTCAACGCCGACCGTTTACCGTTACCTCGACCGCGGCCTCTTGCCTTTGGACAACACGATCCTGCCTGAGAAGCTCCGTCGCCATATCAAACACGCAGGCCGTCACCGCGATCGCCGAAACAAACGCCTTGCAGGAACCTCCATCGAACAGCGGCCGCAAGCGGTGAACGAACGCAAAACCTTTGGGGATTGGGAAGGCGATCTGGTAAAGGGCAA
>NZ_MSSM01000107.1 GCF_004123795.1 Lacticaseibacillus chiayiensis
TGTTTGGATTCGCAGTATGGTTACTATAATTGTCAACCACCACTGACTAAAGTCAGTGGCTTGTGAGCAAACACCCTTCTTACGAGCGCTTGAATCACAATTTGCACAGATACACCACTGCAGGCAGTTCGTAGAACTGCTTTGTCTTACACGGCAATTACCAGTGCCTTTAGCGTCCCCAGGTTGCCATAGGGACGAGCCTAATCAGGCTAATTTAGCAATACCTTTGATCAGTATGTTCTGCGCGGCATTGTGATCGCGAACGTGATGGGTACGGCATTTAGGACACGTCCATTCTCGATCAGCAAGCGTCAGCTTATCAGTGCCTTCGGTTCCCATTACGAAGTCGCAACTATGACAGGTTTGAGTGGTATTCCTAGGATTGACCGTTACAAACTGGCGACCATAAAGGTCAGCCTTGTAAGTTAGCATGCCTAAGAAGGTACGCCAGCCTACGTCTGCGATACTCATTGCCAAGGCATGATTTTTTAGTAAGTTCTTACTTCGCAATTCCTCTGCAACCACTAAATCATGGTTCTTGATTAGTGTGGTTGAGACGTTGTGCAAGAAGTTCTTACGCCGATCTAGAATCTGTGCATGAATCTTAGCAACTACCAAGCGCTGTTTTTGGTAATTCTTACTGTTACGTAACGGTCGATGCTCTTTCTTTGCCCTTCGGGCACGGCGCGACAAAACACGTTGGGCCTTAGCCAGTCGTCCCTTAATCGTTCGATA
>NZ_MSSM01000108.1 GCF_004123795.1 Lacticaseibacillus chiayiensis
CAGCTCAAGAAAAGTTACTCATATTGGAGGAGTTCAGACATTCGAAGACAAGTATCAGTAGTTTCTCCCGTCAACACGGTCTTGGTGATCGTACATTACAACGTTGGCAGGCGCGCTATGAACGTGATGGGATTAAGGGATTAGAGGAAGCTCGAAAGAATCAACATTATACCAGAGAGCTAAAGCTTGAAGCAGTGCTTGCTTATCTTAGTGGTGAAGGGTCATTAGCCGAAGTTACGATGCAGTTTGGTCTGCACTCATCAACACAACTGCAACGTTGGATAGCCATGTATAATAGGGATCATCAATCTTTGACGGCTTCACCGTCTAGAAAGCAGGTCCCCACCATGAGTCGTACAACCACCTTCGAAGAACGCATTAAAGTCGTTGAATATGTCACTAAGGGTAAGCACTCCTATACTGAAGCGGCAGCCCATTTTGATGTGTCTTATCAACAGGCACGGTCTTGGGTGATCAAGGCTCGCGAAGGCGGTTATGAGGCG
>NZ_MSSM01000109.1 GCF_004123795.1 Lacticaseibacillus chiayiensis
TTCGTCGCGTCATGCGCGAACTTGGCATTCGATGTCAGATTCGCCAAAAACGGCATAGTCGCGTCAAGCAATCTGAACAGTACCTACAAGACAATGTGCTCAATCAATGTTTCTACGTGGAACGTCCTAATCAAGTCTGGCTAGCCGACTCAACCGAGTTGAAATACGGTATCAACGGCGAGTACAAGATGCGCCTCAGTGGCGTTCTTGACCTCTATGGCCGCAATCTGTTGGCTTACAGCCTGAGCGCAACCGAAACAACCGCCGCCGAGATTCAGGTCTTCCAGCGCGCTTTCACTCGCGCCGGCAACGTCCATCCGCTCATTCATACTGATCGTGGCTCCGCCTATACATCTAGGGCGTTCAACCGCTACCTTAGCCAGTTTGAAGTCACACGAAGCATGTCGCGACCGGGAACGCCCTATGACAACGCACCAATGGAGCGCTGGTGGAACGAATTTAAACTGCGGTGGATGGATCGTCATCCAATGGCAAAGACTTACAAGGAATTCGTCCAGCTCGTTGAAGATGGGATCCACTATTTCAATCACGATAATCGTTCAGAACAAAGAGACGGCCTTACCCCAGAAGAATACTGGAATAAGGCCATCTAAAAGCTACCAAAATTTTATATTATTTCATCTGTCAACTTGACAG
>NZ_MSSM01000110.1 GCF_004123795.1 Lacticaseibacillus chiayiensis
TTGACGAAATGAATCAGAAACAAATTTGCAAAATTCAAGAAAATAAAAATAAAATTMMAAAATTGAATTTTTGAAAGAAATTTATCGGGCGAACAAACGGGCTGAAATCCTCCAGACCCCCCTCCATTTTTATCGGGGGTTACATTTCTCGAAGCGGAAGAACGGTCGGCCTCTTTTTTGCACCCCAAATTGTAACGATTTTTAAGGCGGCAGGGGTAAACTCAGCCCATTTTATATAGATATTAGGAGGTGAAGTGGGAAATGGCTGGAAAATACAAAGTGTTGCAAATGTCTAAGGGTGATTTGACCAAAGAACGGCAAGAAGCCAAGCTACATGCGGAATTGATGGCCAAAGATGGCATTCCAAAACTTCAGGTAACACCGCCTAATCATCTTGACCCAGTCGCAAAACAAGAATACAAGCGAATTATC
>NZ_MSSM01000111.1 GCF_004123795.1 Lacticaseibacillus chiayiensis
TGGGTTCAGAACGTCGTGAGACAGTTCGGTCCCTATCCGTCGCGGGCGCAGGAAATTTGAGAGGAGCTGTCCTTAGTACGAGAGGACCGGGATGGACGTTCCGCTGGTGTACCAGTTGTGCCGCCAGGCGCATCGCTGGGTAGCTATGAACGGAAGGGATAAACGCTGAAAGCATCTAAGTGTGAAGCCCCCCTCGAGATGAGATTTCCCATTCCTATATGGAGGTAAGACCCCTGAGAGATGATCAGGTAGATAGGCTGGAAGTGGAAGTGCAGCGATGCATGGAGCGGACCAGTACTAATCGGTCGAGGACTTAACCAAGTAGAGCGTGAAGCGGCGCGGTTAGAAGCGGGAGTGTAAGCGGGCTTGGGCGTAATGGCGGTCTTTGCCATTGCGACCAAGGTCCTTACACGCAGGCTTCTGCGCCGGTGAACGCGTTTCGATGAAATACGTCGTGTCTCGACAAAACAACACAACAATGATAGCCAGTTTTGAGAGCGCAAAGTTCTCATAAGTGTGGTGGCGATAGCAAGAAGGATACACCTGTTCCCATGCCGAACACAGAAGTTAAGCTTCTTCACGCCGAGAGTAGTTGGTGGGAAACTGCCTGCGAGGGTAGGAAGCTGCCACGCTGTTTATTCCGGTTTAGCTCAGTTGGTAGAGCACCTGACTGTTAATCAGGTTGTCGTCAGTTCGAGCCTGACAACCGGAGTTTTTTATGGAGAGT
>NZ_MSSM01000112.1 GCF_004123795.1 Lacticaseibacillus chiayiensis
AAGATGACCTGAAACGTGGCGGTGATCCATCAAAGCAAGACATTCTGTTACTTGATTATTGGGATCAATGGGTTGAAGCATACCGAACCAATGGCAAGTCAATCAACACTGTATACCGTTACAAGCTTTTCAGAAAGCACCTAAAGAGCCGATTTGATGGGCGAAAGCTTAATTCTATTCGACCTATCGAATGGCAGAAATTTATTAACGATTTTGCTGCTGGCAAAGATCGCAAGGATAAACCACACGAAAGCGGCCACGTGAGCGTTCGAAAGATGTTGTTACCAAGATGAACAGCTATGTTCGTGGGATGGTAAAAGCGGCAATCAATGAACGCATTCTATTTTCTGATTTCACCTTTGGAACGAAGACATCAGGCGTGCGCTCTAGTGGGAAAGTAAAGGTGCTAGACAGCCGCGATTTCGCTAAGGTTAAAGCAATTGCTATTGAACGGGCTTCGTACCGCAATATCGGGGCGCTTGCTGTTTATATTGGCTCGATGACTGGCATGCGAATATCTGAAGTGTTGGCTTTAACTTGGCCTGACATCGATACTAAGCTCGGC
>NZ_MSSM01000113.1 GCF_004123795.1 Lacticaseibacillus chiayiensis
CTGCTTTGAAGACCTCAAGCACGTCTTAGTGCCTAAGTTAGGTCGGCTACGCATTAAAGGCTCCCACAAACGATTGCTGAGTCGGCAAGCAGAAACTCGCATTGGCACGGTCACGATTACTAAGGACGCTGCGGACCGTTTCTTTTTATCCATGCAGCTGGGTTCTGATACACCGTTCATCACGAAGCCTGCCAAAACCAATCGGCAAACCGGCATTGACCTCAACACGAAAAACTTCTTGACGACCAGTGATGGCAAAGTTGTCGCAAATCCGCGCTACTATCGAACGATTAAAGGACGACTGGCTAAGGCTCAACGTGTTTTGTCGCGCCGTGCCCGAAGGGCAAAGAAAGAGCATCGGCCGTTACGTAACAGTAAGAATTACCAAAAACAGCGCTTGGTAGTTGCTAAGATTCATGCACAGATTCTAGATCGGCGTAAGAACTTCTTGCACAACGTCTCAACCACACTAATCAAGAACCACGATTTAGTGGTTGCAGAGGAATTGCGAAGTAAGAACTTACTAAAAAATCATGCTTTGGCAATGAGTATCGCAGACGTAGGCTGGTGTACCTTCTTAGGCATGCTAACTTACAAGGCTGACCTTTATGGTCGCCAGTTTGTAACGGTCAATCCTAGGAATACCACTCAAACCTGTCATCGTTGCGACTTCGTAATGGGAACCGAAGGCACTGATAAGCTGACGCTTGCTGATCGAGAATGGACGTGTCCTAAATGCCATACCCATCACGTTCGCGATTACAATGCCGCGCAGAACATACTGATCAAAGGGC
>NZ_MSSM01000114.1 GCF_004123795.1 Lacticaseibacillus chiayiensis
CGATATTTCGTTACCCAGATCAAATGGTAATGAAAGTTATAGATATAGCGTCTAGTATAAACAGCGTCTTGGTTTTTTTCCTTGAGTCATAAAAGTCACCTCAATTGTTAGGGTTATTGGTTAACGCTATAATACCATCATAGCAAGAAAAGAGGTGAGATTAAATGAAGTCAATGGCACAATTAGAATATCATTATGGCTTGAAGATTCGCATCTACCCAAGTGACCGCCAAAAGCAATTGATTAAGCTTAACAGCGATGCCAGTCGCTTCGTCTATAACGAGATGGTGGTGATTGGTAAAGAACTCTGGCAATTAAAACAAGTCAAGCTACCAATTGATACGGTTCAAACTCGAATCAAGCAGCTTGAATTACGGCAAAATGCCAAGCAGATGTCCAATCATTTCCAATTCTTAGAAGACAAGCGCATTGACAGTCTGGCTAAGGCTAACGCTATCCGGAACTACCGCAAGGCATGGAAAGCCTTTCGGAAGGTTCATGGTACTGGCGTCCCAAAATTCCACCGTAAAAGCTATGCGTGGTGCTATCAGACTAATTGCCAATATATCAAGCAGGAAACGGCGCAGCTAACCAACGGGACTGTCTGCTTTGAAGACCTCAAGCACATTTTAGTGCCTAAGTTAGGTCGGCTACGCATTAAAGGCTCCCACAAACGATTGCTGAGTCGGCAAGCAGAAACTCGCATTGGCATGGTCACGATTACTAAGGACGCTGCGGACCGTTTCTTTTTATCCATGCAGCTGGGTTCTGATACACCGTTCATCACGAAGCCGGCCAAAACCAATCGGCAAACCGGCATTGACCTCAACGTGAAAAACTTCTTGACGACCAGTGATGGCAAAGTTGTCGCAAATCTGCGCCACTATCGAACGATTAAGGGACGACTGGCTAAGGCTCAACGTGTTTTGTCGCGCCGTGCCCGAAGGGCAAAGAAAGAGCATCGGCCGTTACGTAACAGTAAGAATTACCAAAAACAGCGCTTGGTAGTTGCTAAGATTCATGCACGGGTTCTAGATCGGCGTAAGAACTTCTTGCACAACGTCTCAACCACACTCATCAAGAACCACGATTTAGTGGTTGCAGAGGAATTGCGAAGTAAGAACTTACTAAAA
>NZ_MSSM01000115.1 GCF_004123795.1 Lacticaseibacillus chiayiensis
TTCAAGATCGAATCAAGCAGCTTGAACAACGGCAAAATGCCAAGCAGATGTCCAATCATTTCCAATTCTTAGAAGACAAGCGCATTGACAGTCTTGCTAAGGCTAACGCTATCCGGAACTATCGCAAAGCATGGAAAGCCTTTCGGAAGGTTCATAGTGCTGGTGTTCCAAAATTCCACCGTAAAAGCTATGCGTGGGGCTATCAAACTAATTGCCAATATATTAAGCAGAAAACGGCACAGCTAACCAACGGAACCGTCTGCTTTGAAGACCTCAAGCACATCTTAGTGCCTAAATTAGGTCGGCTACGCATTAAAGGCTCCCACAAACGATTACTGAGTCGGCAAGCAGAAACTCGCATTGGCACGGTCACGATTACTAAGGACGCTGCGGACCGTTTCTTTTTATCCATGCAGCTGGGTTCTGATACACCGTTCATCACGAAGCCTGCCAAAACCAATCGGCAAACCGGCATTGACCTCAACACGAAAAACTTCTTGACGACCAGTGATGGCAAAGTTGTCGCAAATCCGCGCTACTATCGAACGATTAAGGGACGACTGGCTAAGGCCCAACGTGTTTTGTCGCGCCGTGCCCGAAGGGCAAA
>NZ_MSSM01000064.1 GCF_004123795.1 Lacticaseibacillus chiayiensis
ACGGGCTGAGGTCGATGCTAAGCAACAGGACAATTCAACGACCTTACATCACAGTTAGAAGCCGCCAAACAGGCAAACAATGACTTATCACAGGCAATCAAAGACGCGCAGAGCATCAAGGACTATTCAGATCAGGCTGTGAAGTCAGTCAGCGCGAAATGAGAGGCACACAAATGTACGTAGTAGCAGGATTAAACACAGAAACCGAGTATTATCGAGCCAAGTATCAATCTCAGTGTATCCGATGGATAAACGAGAACATGGCCAAGCACACGGAATCGCACAACACCCGTGGTGATGACATTAAAGTCAATATTCCGGAACCACTGATTATCAAGAAAGTAGAGGACGAAAAATGAGCGAAGAAAAAATGTACGCGGTAAAGAACGATGATGGTGAGTGGCTTCGAACCGACACATTCGGCACGGTTTATTGGAAAGATGAAATCTATGATGCCGAATGGTATATCGACACAATTAGCGCACGACATGATGCAAACCGTTCTGGCGGCCACATGGTCGAGCTAGTAGAGGCCCCGGCGAAGGTCGTGGTGAGCGAGGAAGAAGACAAGATGCTAAAAAAGGCCAAAAACACAACCGTGTGGCGTCCCGCATCAGTCATAGAAAGATATGCACGCGAGCATGAACGACAGGCAGACGATGAGGTACTTCTTGAAGACCGCCTAATGCGCGCCTACGTGAACGGTTGGACGGTTGAGAAGCCAAAGCGGTGGAACGTCAAGGTGCCACACACTAAAGATGTTTGGTATTACAAGTCGCTTGATGGAGATTTGTTGGCAATTTGCCCAGCGGATAAAAAACTTCGCGGCAAGTTCACCGAAGCAGAGATCGAACATTACGGCTTGCAAGACTGCGAGAAAGTCTGGTGTGATAGCGATGACTGAGGAATGGAGACCAGTAGTTGGATTTGAAGGCTGGTATGAGGTGTCGAGCAAAGGACGAGTTAGATCTATGCCACGAGCAATCATTCAGAAATCAGCAGCCGGATCAATTTGTGTCGAGAGACGTGCAGGCAAAATGATGAAGCAGTATGAGAACAACTGCGGATATTTGTATGTTGCTTTGTCTAAGCAATGAAGGCGCAAAGCATACCGAGTGCACCGATTAGTTGCAGCTGCATTTTTTGGACCATCTGATTTATGGGTCAACCACAAAGATATGAACCGAAAAAACAATCACGTTGAAAATTTGGAATATTGCACGCCGCTATACAACAGACACTACGGAGATGGAATTAAGCGTACAGCTGCTAAATTGCAAAAGCCGTTTTATGGTATAAGCCCAAGCGGAATTAAGGTCACTTTCAATTCTATGAGGCACGCTGCATCAGTAATTGGAGCGTCAACTGGGCTTATCAGTGACGCTTTGCACCACGCGAGACAGCACAAGACGTGTAAAGGATGGAAATTATTGGAGATACGCGATGAGTAGTCAGATGAAGGAGGACCGATTCTGGTACCTTGCAATGGTGCTTGGATTGTTACGCGAGCTAGATGCGCAGATTGAGGAAGAACCATTGAGTCAGTGGGAGGTGACTGACGATGCTGATTAAGCTAGACAGCGGGAAGTTGCTAAATCTATCGGCGGTATCGTATATCTCAAATACTGAAATGCTGGCTTATTTCAAACAGCCGGTGATCACAAATGAAAATAACTTTGAAACAGCAAAATGCTTTGGCGTTGGTGTAACAGAAGCCGATATTGAACGAATTGCAACGAGTGCCGCTAACAGAGAGGTGAAGGAATAATGAGTAACAAAATAGTCAAACTTGAAAGCATATCATTGATGGATCGAGAGAAAAATGGTGATGACATGTTTCAGACAACTCGAAGGATAGCCGGGTCGGAGGATCGACACGATACCTTTGCTCGTGCGTGGGTGTTGGAAGCATGGCAAGTCGAAGAGAATGGGGAGGTCGTGCGGATATGACTAGAACACCTGAGAATAAAGCTTGGCGTTCAATGGCGGCAAGAGTGGCCGCAGACAAAGACATTTATTTAAAACATTTTCGTGGAAACGCAAGGATTGAAAGCCTTGGTAGTATTCTTCAGTATCTTATGACTGCTGACGGTGACATTGAGACAGTTGAGCTAAGAGTCGACGCTTTGATTCGTAATGCAGTCTCGCTCGATGACTATGCACATTACATGTGTCATGGCGATACCGGACTACAAGCAGCCAATAAGATCGTTGATTTGATGAATAAAAGCTATTATGGCGTGTCATACGAGGACCTAAAGTCGGTTATTAAAACAATCTGTGTTGAAATAGCAAGGCGAGCAGACAAGCTGGGTATGAGTTATCACAACTATGTGATGGAGGCGGAAAAATGAAGAGATATAGTGTTTATTCAGGCGATAATGGCTGCATTGGTAGCGGGCTATCCTATCAGGAAGCGCGTAGACTTTACAAAAAAGAATGCAACCGTCAACAGTTTGAATTTGAAGACGACATTGGTTACCAATCTATGGCTGAGCCCTATCAATATGCTGTTAGTTTGGTTCAAGAAATGGCTTTATCTCAACCGGAGGAAACAGATCGTCCAGAAGACAAACCTGAGTTTGATGATGATGGACATAGAATTCAATACTATAGCTGGTCTAGTCAGGAAGCACCGGAGGCGGAGAAATGAAACAAGAGATTAAGTTCAGAGCGTGGAGAGATATTTCAAATTCTAAGTTTGAAAATGCAACAGAAGTTTACAGACACACGCCAAAAGGAATGCTGACCAACTTGTTTCAAAAGTTGTCTAGTCGAAACGAGTTAAAAGGATACGGAACGCTTTCTTTTACCCTTGGCGATTTTCAAACGTGGGCCATGAATAACTCTGAGTTTTTGAGATTGTTTAATCTTTGGGTGGCAGATGACTACTCTAAAAAATCAAAGCCTTCCGTAGACAGAATCAATCCGTATAAAGGCTACGAGTTCAGTAACATGCAGTGGCTTTCATGGAATGAAAATTATCTAAAAGGAGTTGCTGAGGTTTCAGAAAAGAAGCACAAGCCTATTATAATGTTGAAAAACGGTGTCGAAATTGGAAAGTTTAAGTCGGTGAAAGATGCACAATATTTTCTAGGGTTGAAATCAAACGGAGATATTACTTTGGTGCTTCAGGGTAAGCGAAACACCGTCAATGGATATGCATTCAGGTTTGAGGACAAACAGCTGCTGGAGGGAAAACAATGATTGCCGTCATGCTGCTAATCTCAGGCGCTGCAATGTGGATGTGGGCTAACTGGAAAAGAGGAAAATAAATGAATGATCGGCATCGAGCAGTCATGCGAGCGCGCAAGGAACAGCTCATGTATGAACGCAGAAAATATGAGCACGAAATGGACGGACTTGCAAAAGCGCTTTATCCAGTCTTCAAGGCGGCCGCTCCAAAGATTGAACAACGGCTTGCTGCCTTCCAGTTCAGGTAAAAAAAAGCGCACCACTACGGCACGCTTATCCTACAAACCCAGACAAATTATACCATAAGGAGTGGACGCAGTGGTGCGAGCAACGAGATATTTTAGCCCAATTGATCATGACAAAACAATCGAAAACGCCAAAGAGGTCTTGGGGAACTACTGGCATCACAAGCGGCTCGCTCAACGAACCAAAATAGCGCTTAGAAGTCCCGTGATGGACGGCATGCCTAAGTCACCCAGCTATGGAAATAAAGCCGAGGACAAACTCGTATCACACGCTGACGAGCTGTACTATATAGCGTGCTGTGAAGGTGCCATTGAATCTCTGGAATCAGAGAATCATCGGATTATACTAACAAGCTCTTACTTAACCAAACGATATAGTGACAAGCAAATAATGGACAAGCTTTTTTTATCAAAAGCCCAGTATTATCGAACAAAACGAGAAGCGCTAATTGCATTCGCCGAGATTTGTCCATTGGTTGAAATCGAGATGAGACCTTTGTGAGACATTTCAACTGTTTTTCCGTCATATTATTGTATTGTGCCAAAGGTGAGAAACCTGAGACACCGTTTTTTCCTCCGAGCCTCAGTGATGATAAAGCTGTGGCAAGGCGTGGCAAATGGACTGGCTGAGATAGTCAGGCGGGTTCGATTCCCGCATGCCACATTGTCCAGTTTAGCGACCGGACACAGCTTGCGATGACCCCATCTGACACTGGGAGAGCGAGCAAATCGCTGTGGCGGAATAGGTAGACGCTGAATTCAGTGAGATCGTCGTGTACGATAAAGCAAGCTCGTACATCTGAGGATTCGATTATGTTGGGTGCAAATCCCGACCAGCGATATTGCCGAGACGTGAGGCCGACGCGTGGCCGGAGCGTGAGATTGCCTTGCTATCGATACAAGGATAAGCGTTTCATTGACTATAGCTTTGAGACCAAGATGGGGCTGGTACGGATCGCCCATCAATTATGCGAGCAACAGAATAGACATTGATACTAGTTACTCGATGCTGAAACAGGACGGCGCAACTCCGTCCGCTCGCTTTTAGTCTTGGGGTCCATAGTAGAAGGCACCGGACTATAGCACTTCACTTCATGTGAGGTGCTATTTTATACATATTTCAGGAGGCGAGTAGATGCAATGGACAGATGAACAAATCAGTGACATTAGGAAGCTCGCCTCTGAAGGCTTTACCAGACGCGAGACAGCCGACAAACTCGGGATTAGCTATGATGCGTTGCAGGGAAAAGCAAGACGGCTTGGTATCGAGTTCCAAAAACCAGTCAAGAATGAATACGATTCAGACGGCACACAGTCCAGTGAAACCATTCTAAAGGTTGTCAGGGGTCACAAAATGACGCCTAGAGAGGTGCTGGAAGCTCACGGGTATGATTACACCAAGTGGGAGCTTGTACGTGCCACAAGCAACTTCTGGAAGCAGACGCCTGAAGCAACGTTGTATCAAAGCAAGATACAAATCAGGCCGTTAGTTGAAGCAGAACAATATGAATCGCTGATGAATGACATCATCACACACAAGGAGCCGTATCAAGCTAAGGCTCCTATTTTTGTGGAATCAGATCGCTATTTGGTCATTCCTGCTTTTGATACACATTTCAACGGCCACGCATTCGACCTCTATGCTGAATCACTTAAACGGCAACTAGAGATCATTCAACGCGGCCACTACGCCAAAATATTGCTCATTCTGGGCGGTGATCTTGCTCATGTGGATAATATCAACTCGACCACAGCAAAGGGCACACAGCTCGAAACAACCGACCTAGGAGAGACTGTGAACGAAATGGAGCAATACTTCGAGACGTTGATTGAAGCAATCATTAAGAACGCCAATGAGTGTGAGGTCATGTATGCGCCAGGTAACCACGATCCGTCAGTTGGATATATGTTTGCGCGTCTATTGAAACGTGCCTACAGCAACCAGCCGAACATCACTTGGGACATATCACTGAAGCATTACAAAGGCACAATGTTAGGCCACAACTTCATTGGTGCTACTCATGGTGATAAAGGTAAGAACAACTACCTTGCAAAATATCTTGATGAGTTCGGCTTCATGTTAGGAACAGCGCAGAACCGCGAGCTGATAACGGGGCACATGCATAGCGAAATGAGCAAGGATTTAGGTGGATTCGTTCAAAGGCAGATGTCTACGAGAAAACCTACGGATAAGTGGACAGATGACCTCGGGGTTGTTGCTCACAAAACGTTCGAATTGGTCGAATATTCGGACCACGAGACGAGGGCGATCTATTATGTCTAGCGGAATGAAACGTGTCGGATACGGATATGTAAGCCGAACAGAGCAATTAATCATTGAGAAGCTATCGAGAGAAGAGAAACACATGCAAGCAATTATCTACACGAAGCCGCACTGTCAAAAGTGCCGGCGAACAGTATTCAAGCTGTCACAAGTCATGCCGGTGCAAACAGTCACAGCAGACGAGCGTGACATTGAACGGTTCCGGAAACAAGGCTATCGATCGTTTCCCGTGGTCACGGTATATAAATCGAACAGGAAGCATGACCGCTGGTGTGACTTGCGGGTTGACAAGATCAAACAATACACGGAGGGAAAATCATGACAAAACTAAAAGGCGTCACGCTGTCTGATAATCCCAAATTTAGCGAATCATTCATTGCAGAGCTAGACAAAGCGCTGACTGACTATCAGCAAAAGCAGGAGCAGTCATCACAGAACGCAAGCACTCCGCATGTTCGTATCGAATTCGATGACATTAATGATGTGCCTCGTGTTTGGATTGATGGCAAATATATAAGTAGCTTTCCAGATCACGGGCTAGTTCGTATCAATCTCGAATGGAATGCTGACGATGAACATGTCAATCCAAAACATTACAACATCGAATATCGTAACGGCGAAGACGCAAGTCAATATCAATACACAGGTATTGGACAAACGAATGATATCAACTAATATTCATGTGCATCAAGACTGGAGGCAATTTAGCATGTGCAATTCTTTTTGTATGAGGAGTGATGGGCATGACTAACACATCGTATACGGGAGATATCCATGCCAAGTAAGAAGCTTGCCTTTATAAATGGCAGACCACAATTGGTTGATGCAAATGCTCGTGTTAGATCGGAGGCGGATAGGCAGTACAACCGTGTGCGGAATGAGCAGCAGTCGGACTACCTTAGGTTCTATCACAGTAATGAATGGAAGCAGCTGCGTGAGCAGATATTGATTAGAGACAACAGTTTATGCCAACGCTGTGGCCTGCAAGCCTCATTGGTTGATCATATTGTTCCAAGCGAAGATGACTGGGAAGACCGCACGAAAGCGGATAATCTGCAGGCTTTATGCAGGGACTGCCACTATTGGAAGACGAGACGTGAGACAACCAAGCGTAAGAAGGGACAGCATCGAGCCATGAAGATTACAGTAATCGTTGGCTATCCAGCAAGTGGTAAGTCAACGTACGTCAAGCGACATCAAGGACAGCATGACCTCGTCTATGATTACGACCATCTTATGGCGGCGTTAACAGGCCTGCCATTACATCAGGGCAATATAGACGCCAATGATTATGTGCAGCTAATCTATGAGCTGATACTGCGGAAGCTTAAAGCAGAGCAGACCTTCGACCATGTGTGGTTAGTCATGACATATCCAGATGAGAAGCTAGACACATTGCTTGCTAGTCGAGATGTCGAACACATACTCATCGACACTGACCGAGACACATGCATCCAGAGACTGTCTAAGCAAGGTCGAGATGTGAGTCAACTCATCAAAGTGATGAACAAACTTGACGAAATGAAATCAGAAAACAAATTTGCAAAATTCAAGAAAATAAAAAATAAAAATTACAAAAATTGAATTTTTGAAAGAAATTTATCGGGCGAACAAACGGGCTGAAATCCTCCAGACCCCCCTCCATTTTTATCGGGGGTTACATTTCTCGAAGCGGAAGAACGGTCGGCCTCTTTTTTGCACCCCAAATTGTAACGATTTTTAAGGCGGCAGGGGTAAACTCAGCCCATTTTATATAGATATTAGGAGGTGAAGTGGGAAATGGCTGGAAAATACAAAGTGTTGCAAATGTCTAAGGGTGATTTGACCAAAGAACGGCAAGAAGCCAAGCTACATGCGGAATTGATGGCCAAAGATGGCATTCCAAAACTTCAGGTAACACCGCCTAATCATCTTGACCCAGTCGCAAAACAAGAATACAAGCGAATTATCGAATCTTTGGGGACCTTACCACTTAGAAATCTCGATCGCGCCGAGTTGGAAAACTATTGTACATGGTATTCGGTTTACAAAAACACATCGGTCAACATGAAATTGGCTTTAAAGAATGGAGATCAAGATGAATATTATGCGTACATTAGCACCTTGAATAAAGCTACAGCAAATATTAAAAGTCTAGCCAGTGATCTTGGCCTTAATGTCAACAGCCGGATGCAGATGAGCATGCCTAAGACCGAAGCACAGAAGAACGATTCAATCATTGATACTTTTGGCTAGACGCGATGGAGGTGATGCTGGTTGTCAAAATTTAAAGATCCAATGCCTAATTTTATAAAACGTGTGCTGGACGGTCGTCTTATTATTTCTAATGCAGTTAATCTCGCGGTGAAACGGCATCAAGAAGACTTGAAACGAACAGATTGGCGATGGCGTTATGATCCAAATCTAGCGGGAAAGGCTGTTAAATTTATGGAAATTCTGCCAGAACCAAAAAGTGGGAAACCACAACCATTAGCACCGTTTCAAAAATTCATTATTGGCAGTATATATGGCTGGGTTGACAAAGATGATCCAAATATAAGGCGATTTACCGATGTGTTCATTTCGATGGCACGAAAAAACGGTAAGTCGCTTTTGATTTCTGGCGTCATTCTGTATGAGTTTCTGTTCGGAAAGAATCCAGCCAACAAACGGCAATTATATACCGCTGCTAACGATCGCAAGCAGGCCGGCATTGTATTCGGAATGGTAAAAGACCGATTACGTGCGCTCATGCGGAAAGACCCAGGCATCAAACGAATGGTTAAGATTACGCGAGATGAACTTGTCAATTTAGACGACGGATCAACAATTCGTTCGTTCTCTCGTGATACAGGACTTGTCGATGGCTATGAACCCCATGTTGCGGTGGTTGACGAATATGCCAACGCTAAAACAACAGATATGATTGAAACCCTTGCCTCAGGGCAGGTGTTACTCCCTAGTTATCTGACGTTCATCATTTCAACGGCTGGATTCGACATGAACGTGCCGATGTTTCAACAAAATTATCCATATGCCAAAAAGGTGTTGTCCGGTGAAGAAACGGCAGAACGCTATTTTGCATTCATTGCTGAACAAGACAACGTACAAGAGGTTGATGACCCCAATTCTTGGATTAAATCGAATCCGCTACTTGACGTTGATATTGTGCATGATCAGATCACCGACTATTTGACCACAAAGCTATCTCAAGCACGTGCTGATGGCAGTTTAAATGCAAAACTGGTCAAGAATTTCAACATTTGGCGGCAAGCGACTGAAGATAGTTATTTAGACTTCGATGCTTGGAAGGATGCTGAATTGAGTGAAAAGCCTGATATTCGCGGCAAAAGAGCTTGGATTGGTATTGATGTTGGTCGTACAAGCGACCTTTTTGCCATTACTTGGTTAATCCCGCAAGAAGGCTGGTGGTGGCTCGATGGTTATGCATTTGTCGCTTCTAAAGGCGGAATTGATAACAAAA
Source organism: Lacticaseibacillus chiayiensis (assembly GCF_004123795.1). Taxonomy (GTDB): domain Bacteria; phylum Bacillota; class Bacilli; order Lactobacillales; family Lactobacillaceae; genus Lacticaseibacillus; species Lacticaseibacillus chiayiensis. The sequence goes on from NZ_MSSM01000064.1 coordinate 9,188, forward strand.
TCAAGACGGATCGGATTGACTACTTGGCTGCTGAACAACACGGCGAAGGAGAGATCAGCAGCTTAGAGTCAGGTATCATCGACAACGATCGGGTATATGAATGGCTCGAAGACTTCATTGAACGTAATGACTTAGATGTTCAAGGTATCATGTACGACCCTTATCAATTTGGACCAATGCTAACGGCAATTGAGAAGAATCATCCTGAGTGGCCGATGGTACAGGTGCGACAAGGAACGCTGACACTGTCAATGCCAACTAAGCAGTTCCGCGATGATGTTATAGGCGGTCGCATAAAGCATTCAGATAATCGCATTATGCAGGCCGCCGCAATGAACGCGGTTCTAATGTCTGACAACAACGGCGTCCGTATTAATAAGAATAAGTATGCTAACAAAATAGACATGATTGATGCCACGCTTGATGCTTATGCCATCGCGTTCAAGGAAGACTTGGACAACTACTTGGACGATGAGCGTGTCTTCAGCGATGATTTTGGCTTCTAGGAGGTGAGAACGTGAATGGAAAACTAGCTAACTTTTTTAGAATTCTTGGCGCAAATATGGCTGGAATTGCCACTGTTTTAGGCTTCATTTTAGCTGGATATGGGGCTTTTTTGATCAATAGGCCTACTGGATTCATGGTTTGCGGCGGATTGTTGTTTGTTCTCGCCTTTATTCTGTTGCTTCCTGATAACGAAGGGAGGTGATTGAATGAAGCTATTTCGAGGACTTGCAACAGAAGCAGATCCCCATTGGGCTGATAATTTGCTTGATTCAGGGGTGATTCCGTCATTTCGTGGGGCTTATCTTGGGATTTCAGCGTTACGCAACTCTGATGTGCTAACAGCAGTATCAATTGTCGCTGGTGACGTCAGCCGGTTCCCGTTAGTGATTACTGACAGCTCAACCGATGAAGTGATAGACTTGTCTGACATTGATTATCTGATGAACACAAAGGTTAACAAACGTTTATCAGCATATCAGTGGAAATTTTCCATGATGGTCAATGCAATTTTGACTGGCAATGCTTATTCGCGGATTGTGCGCGATCCGATAACCAACGAACCAGCTATGCTTGAGTTCTATGCCCCATCACAGACGCAGGTGGACACAAGCGATCCCGAGAATCTTGTCTATCGATTCACACCATACAACGCAAGTGTTCAAAAAGTTTGCAGTTTTGAGGATGTTATTCATTGGAAGTTCTTTTCATATGACACCATCATGGGCCGCTCGCCGCTACTTTCCTTAGGTGATGAGATTGGACTTCAAGAATCCGGTGTTTCCACGCTTCAAAAGTTCTTCAAGAGCGGATTGAAAGGCTCAATTATCAAAGCAAAAGAGAGCCGCCTATCTGCCGAAGCACGCCAGAAGATTCGTGAAGATTTTGAAAGGGCACAGGCAGGTGCTGATGCTGGATCGCCAATTATAGTTGACGCGACGATGGATTATCAGCCGTTGGAAGTTGATACCAACGTTCTTAATCTGATTAACAGCAATAACTATTCAACAGCGCAGATTGCGAAGGCTTTACGGGTGCCAGCGTATCGATTAGCCCAAAATAGTCCCAATCAGTCAGTTAAGCAGCTTGCTGATGACTATATTCGAAATGATCTTCCATTTTACTTTGAACCGATTACAAGCGAGTTTGAACTAAAGTTGCTTGATGACAACCAGCGCCATCAGTATCGCATTGGCTTTGACACAAAATCAGTAAACGGATTGCCGATTGCTGACGTCAATACAGCAGTTAATGGCGGACTGTGGACTGGAAACGAGGGACGTGCGGAGCTTGGAAAGAAACCGTTAAAAGACCCGAACATGGATCGTATTCAGTCGACACTTAACACAGTGTTCCTTGATCAAAAGGAAGCATATCAAGCTGAACACGCATCGCAATTGAAGGGAGGTGATGCTAATGACAAAGGAGCTGCGAATGACAGCGACACCCATGCAAATTCGTGATGGGGATGAGAAACATCCAACTGTCATCGAAGGTTATGCGCTTAAATTTGACCGGAAATCTGAAATCATGGGCGGCGGTGAATTTAGTTTTCGTGAGCACATTGACCGCCATGCGCTCGACAATGCTGATATGAGCAATGTCGTGGCGCTATTTAACCATGATCAAAACCAAGTGTTAGGCCGCACTGGCGTTAATTTGGAACTGACCATTGACGACACTGGACTTAAGTACACTCTGACGCCACCAGATACACAACTCGGTCGTGACTTACTAGAAAACGTCCGGCAAGGGATTATCAGTCAGTCAAGCTTTGCATTTACGATTGCGCCAGACAAAGACGCGCAAAAGTGGCAAAAGTCAAGCGAACGAGGGGTTAAATACGAGCGCACAATCAACAACATTGATCATCTGTTTGATGTTTCGCCGGTGACAACACCTGCTTATCCAGACACTGAGGTAAAGGTCGGAGCACGATCGTTGGAACAGATAAAAGCGCTAGATCAGCCGCCAGAATGGGAACTTAAGCGGCGCAAGATGCTTTATCAACTGAATAAAGAGGAATTGCTCAAGGGCATCGAATAATCGGTGCCTATTTTTATACAAAAAATAAGGAGGGTCACTAGATGACTTTAGATGAAAAATTAGCTGCTGTTAAAAAGCAACTTGATGAAAAGCGTTCAGCGTTGCCAGCTATGAAGACAGAACTTCGTTCTTTACTTGAAGGTGAAGATTCCGAGGAAAACCTGAAGAAGGCAGAAGGCGTTCGTGCCAAGTATGATAAAGCTGACAAA
>NZ_MSSM01000065.1 GCF_004123795.1 Lacticaseibacillus chiayiensis
AAGTGAAGGAAGACTATGACTACCGAGGTATGGGTGCTGAAGTCATGCGCTTTCCTTTACAAACATCAACAACAAATATCATCAATCAGCTTCGCTCAGAATTGCCGGAAGAGGATGGTGATTCTGATGCGAACTAATCGAATGACTGAGAGAATTGCGTTCGTCAGCTATGAGTCAAAAAAGGTTAACGGAGTTCCGGTTGATGGTGTGCTTGTTAAGCATATGACGGTTTGGGCTGAAGTTCCTAAGGTACCAATCAGAGAAGCAAATGATCCACAGACGAAGTTGGGCACTCGCAAAGACAGCCCGACTTTTTTAGTGCGATTTTTGACCGCAGAGGAAATCCAACCAACTTGGCGAATTCAGTGGCGTGGGAAGGAATATCAAATCACGGGTCTTGATCCTGATTACGAGAGGCGCGATCTGACAACGATTACGGCAAAGGCGGTGAGCTGATGGGCGTAAAAGTCACAGGTGATGCTGAACTGCTCGCTAATCTTAACAAACTACAATTTGGGGTTGCAAAAGAAGCTCGAGCGGCTGTCCGAGATGGTGCACAGAAGTTTGCCGACAAGCTAAAAAGCAATACGCCTGAGTGGGACGGCGAGACTGATATGAGCGGACATCTGAGAGATGACATTCAGCTTTCAAGTGTCCGTGAAACGAGTGGTGTAACAGAAGTAGACGTTGGATATGGTAAAGATACCGGCTGGCGTGCTCACTTTCCAAACTCGGGCACTTCAATGCAGGATCCGCAACATTTCATTGAGAAAACCCAAGAAGTCATGCGGCCAGTTGTTATTGCTACTTTCCTAAGCCACTTGAAGGAAGGCGGGATGTAATGGCACCTGAAAAACTTGTTTATGACATCCTGTCAGCCAATTTGGATATTGCTGACAAGGTATATATAGGTACCCCAGACTTCAATAACCAGACAAGCGTAACTCCTGAAAGTCTAGCTCCATGGGTGAGAATCACTTCTTTGCCCGGTGATGCTGCTGATTATGCTGACGATTCTAGGATATTAGAGTATCCGAAAGTGCAAGTAGATTTTTGGGTGGACAACACTGACTGGGATCAAGAAGAAAAAATAGAAACACAGATATATCAAGCACTACATGCGGCTGGCTGGGAAAGGTATTATCGCAACTCCTACGTTGATGGCGATACCCCAGCCCTTCGCATGACAACAGGATACTTTCAGTTTCAAGGACTGCCGATTGGCTAGCCCTTTTTATTTTCCTAAAGGAGGATTTTTAATATGGCAGATACTGCTGTTACAACTAATAAGAAGTTAGCAAAATTTGGGGCTTCGGCCTTCGAATACGGGGTTGTCGGTGATGACGACTTTGTACCAAGCACACGAAAGATTCAAGGCTTATCTAGTGTGAAATTGGATATTAAAACAGAGCAAAAGACGCTGTCCGCTGATGATGGCCCGTACTTGATTCTTTCTGGTGGTATCACAGAAGCAACCGAAACAATCGAAATGTACGATGTGGATTCACAGATGAAGTCTGATTTATTTGGAATTAAGGTTGTTAATGGGGTTGAAGTATATCCAAAGAACCTTAGCCCTAATTACGCCGCAACTTTGTTCCGTACGAAGCTCTCAAATGGTAAATACGTTTGGGTTGGTATGCTAAAGGGAATGTTCTCACTTCCGGGCGTTGATACCAAGACTGTTGACGGCACACCAGATCCGAGTGCTGACAGCATCGAAGGCTCATTTATTCCTCGTGGTGACCAAGATACTGGTAATGTTGTGTTGATTGGTCGGGAAGACAACGATGGGTTTGATTTCGATACCTTCCACGGCTATGTATTCCCTAAGACCGCTGAAGATGCGACTATTGCCCCAAAAGCGTAGTCGGTGTCAGCTTTGAGAACAGTTCGATTAATCTTGCGGTTGGCGCATCTACAGCGCTGAAAGTGCAAATTAATCCGGCTGATGCCGCAAATAAACAAGTTACTTTCAAAACATCAGATTCTAGCATTGCCACTGTTTCCAGTGATGGAACTGTGACCGGTGTGAAAGTGGGATCTGCAACTGTGACAGCCACAACTGATGATGGTGGTAAAACTGCCACCGCAACTGTAACTGTGGCTTAGCAATAAACTTGTCGCCTTGTAAATGCACAATACGCGAACAGCGGGCGGCTTATACCTAAAAAGGAGATTAAGCATGGCATATCAAATTAAACTAAATATCAAAGGCGAAACTTGCGTGTTCACACGAAATGGAGAGCCAACTTTACGTGATACCACGAACGCCTTAAAAGTGCAGCAACAACAGCTACGCATGCTAAACCGTAAAGATGGCCCTTCAAACGATGATTACGATGAGAACGAGAAAAACTTAGCCAAATTTGCGGTTGATTTCTGGAAAAACCAGTTTACTACCGATGATGTTATTGATGGCTCGTCTATTTCTTTGAAATCGTTGGATTCAATCAATGATGCCATTGGCGATTCTCTAAGCGATGGTGAAGAGAATGAGAAGGGCACAGCAAAAAAATCACCGAAGCGGACGTCAAAGAAGCCATTAGCAACCTTGACGACTTCTACAAAGCAAGGCTCTCTGAAGGCTACCGATTAGCTGACGTTGATGCTATGACGCTCCGCGATATTGAAAAGCTTAACCAGATTTACGAGGAACGGGAGACCACGATCGACAAGGCCTTTCCGTTCCTTTTCTAGTTCTATGAAAGGAGGTAAAACATGTTAGGAAATCTCGGACAAATTGCGGCTACCGTAAGTTTGAACATTGATCCGTTTCAAGGAAGCCAGCGAGTTTTGAATTCTTCAATTAAAGCAACTGCCGCTGAGTTGCGGGCTCAAGATGCTGCGTTTAAGGGCTCTGAAAAGTCTATCAACAACATGCGTTCAACCTATGACACATTGAGCCGCCAATCAAAGAACTACCAAGCTCAGCTTCAGAAACAGCGAAAACAGTATGATGAAAATTCGAAAGCGGTTGAAAGACTTAATAAAAGCGAGACTGCATCGCAGGAAGAAATTAATCGTGCTACAAAGCTGCAAGCTAATGCCGCCTCGCAGTACAATCGAACTGCAGCCGCTGCTGCACAAAATGAGAACCGAATGGCGGCCTTACGCAAAGAAATTGCGCTGCAAAGCGATAGCTGGACTAAAGTATCAAACGGTGCATCAAGGTTTGCATCTGTTACCGAAAAGACAAGCTCTAAGCTAACTAGTTTCGGATCAACGATGACCAAGGCAGTAACTGCTCCAATTGCCATTGGATTTGTAGCAGCCGCTAAATCTGCTATTGATTTCAACAGCCAGATTCAAGCAATGGGACCTTTGCTAACAAATGGGGGTGCGATTACTGCCAAGTATCGTGCGCAACTTGATCAACTAGCATCAGCATCTAAAAAGTGGTCGGTTGAATATGGCGTTTCCACGGCTGCAATTAACGAAGGCATGTCAGAAATGATCAAACGTGGCTATACCGCTGCGCAAACATTAGGCGCAATGCCTGCAGTTCTCAATGCGGCAAAAGCGTCTGGCGATGACTTCAACGATGTTATGCATGTTTCTACATCCGTTCTGGAACAATTTGGTCTAAAGACAGAATCAACAACGGGCATGCTTAAAAACACGTCTCGCGTTACAGATGCTCTTACCTATATTGCTAACGCTACTGCAGCAGGGTTCCAAGATATGGGCGAGGCAATGACATATGTCGGGCCTTCTGCTCATGCTGCTGGTATTTCACTAGAGGAAACAGCGGCTGCTATTGGTATTATGAGCAACAAAGGGATTGAAGGATCAGTTGCTGGCACAGCATTACGTGGTGCTTTAACAAGACTGTTGAAGCCTTCTAAGCAAAATATTCAGGGCTTTAATGAATTAGGTATATCTGTTGCTGATTTCAAAAAAGGAACGCTAACTCTTCCAGAGATTCTTGACAAAATCAAGAATAACACTAAGGGGTGGACGGACCAGCAACGTGCTTCTGCAGTAGCGTTGGCTTTTGGCACTGAAGCGCAAGCCGGCATGAATGCCTTGATTAGTGCAGGTGGCGGTGAGCTACGCAAATATACCAGTGAAGCTGAGCATGCTAGCGGAACAACTGCCAAAATTGCTAACCAGTTAAACAATACGGATGCCGCCAAATTGAAGAGATTTCAAGAGTCGATTCATGTTTTAGGAATTGAAGTAGGTCAAAAACTTCTACCGACGCTGACTCCTCTTATCAAAACAGCAACCGATGTTGTCAATGCCTTTTCAAAAATGGACAGCGGTACGCAACAAACCATTATCAAATTTGCAGCGTTTGCGGCAGTTGTAGGGCCAGTGAGTTCTCTTATCGGTGGAGCTCTTAAGCCGGTTGTTGCTTTGAGCAAAGGAATATCTGGAATTGCGGGAGTCATTGGGCGAGCCGCTACAGCCGCGAAGCTCGGTGGAACTGCAATGGATGTGCTCAAGTCTGGGTTTAGCAAGACAGCTTTTGAAGCATTGAAGGTTGCACCAGCCGCAGCAGCGGCGGCAGAAGGTACTTCTGGAATGGGAGCAGCCATGGGCGGAGCCGCAGCGAGCGGAACAGGATTGCTAGCGGCATTGGGGCCAATCGTCCCAGTTGTTTTAGGTGTGACAGCAGTCGTCGGTGCCGGTGTAGCCATTTGGGAATTGTGGGGCAAAAAGGCTCTTGAGTCTGCTGACAGAACTTCACGATGGGGTACGGACATTGGCGAAGCAGCAGATAGGTCCGCAACTAAGATGCGAGACGCTTCTGGCAAGATCAGTGGTGCTTTCACTGACACTAACCACACTGTCAAAGAAAATGCCAAAACGATCGCCAACGGTTTTGATAATATTACGAAGGCCGCTAAAGAATCGTCCAAAAATACCCAAACCGCACTCGACAAGTTGGCGAAGCAAGTCGGTGGATCGACTGCTGATCAGATCCGTAAAGACGCAGCAGAAATGAAGAAGGCCGACGATGCACGCATCAAGCAAATTGAGGCTAATGC
>NZ_MSSM01000066.1 GCF_004123795.1 Lacticaseibacillus chiayiensis
TTTGACATGTTTTGGACAGGAAAGTCTTAGTTTATCGGTTGAAAAGATATAAGCGAAGTTCTCAATGTGCAGGCATTGACCGTCAAATTGCGACAAAGGTGAGTTGCTGATTGCCAACTAATCCAACAAAAAGAATTCGCGAATATCTTGACGCTAACGCTTGTTATTGGTCTTACATTTAGTTAGTATATAAGTACTGAAAGGGAGGATACGATGAAAAACCTCAATGGCTTTAAACGATGTTGGCGCCATGTAAACGCTCAGGGTATCCACCTGATGTGTACGGGCAAGTGACCATTCGCGGGAGAAGTTTATTTAGCGGTCATGTGCAAAGTTTCATTTAAGGTTGAACGGGTACTATCAGACAGAGGCTAGGAGGTGAACCTTGACGGAAGCGCCAGTTAAGATCGGCATTTTAAACGTCATGCACGATAAAGCAGACACCAAAACGCGGCTGCAACACGTCTTGACGTGCACAGACGTACCGGTCGAATTGCATTTTTACTATCCCATGACCCATTATGCCGGACGCGATGTACCAGAAGCGGTCAGCGCGATTTTAGACCCGCTGGATATTCACGAGGCGGCGACCATGGATGGGTTCATCATTACCGGCTCGCCGATCGAGACCTTGGAGTTTGACCAGGTGCACTATATCGCCGAGGTGCGGACGCTCTTGAAGACGCTCGGGCAGCACGTGCCGAATCAGCTCTACCTGTGCTGGGGCGGGATGGTGGCACTGAATTATTTTTTTGGTGTCAATAAGCTCATTTTGCCGCATAAATTGTTTGGTGTTTATCCGCAGACGATTTTAAAACCACACCCACTACTAAAAGGTTTGAAAGATGGATTTAAGGCACCGCATGCTCGCTATGCCGAAATGGATGTGCGCGATATTCGTCATGATCCACGGTTGATAATCAACGCAACAACGACGAAGGGCAAGTTGTTTATGGTCACGGAACCCACTGATACGCAAACGTTTATCTTTTCGCATATCGAATATGATCGGTGGGGATTGGATGCGGAATACCACCGCGAAATTGCCGCGCATCCCGAGATTGATTACGCGCGCGCTAAACATTACTACCATCACAAAAACGATTATGATCATCCGAAGTTTAATTGGAAGAAAACGCAACGAACGATTTTTGACAATTGGGTACGGCATGTTGCCGCGCATCGAAATGAAAATCGTTTGACGCTGACACAATAACGCGTTCACCGGCGCAGGAGCCTGCATGTAAGGATCTTGGTCGCAATGGCCTAAGCCCGGGCCATCACGCCCAAGGCCGCTTACATTCCGACTCCTAATCGCGCCGGTTCACGCTCACTATAACGCGCTCACCAGCCCAGAAACCTGCGTGTAAGGACCTCATCCGCAATGGCCTAAGCCCGGGCCATCACGTCTGAGGCCACTTACACTCCGGTTTCTAAGCGGGCTGGTTCACGCTCACTAAATTGGAGGTTTTATTCATGGTGACAGCAGCAGATAATATTACAGGTTTGATTGGCAACACCCCATTGCTTAAGTTAAATCGTGTTGTACCTGAAGGCGCAGCTGACGTTTACGTAAAGCTTGAATTCTTCAATCCAGGTGGTTCCGTGAAGGATCGGATCGCGCTGGCAATGATTGAAGATGCTGAATACAAAGGCGTATTGAAACCAGGTGGCACCATCGTCGAACCGACTTCCGGTAACACGGGAATCGGCCTTGCACTGGTCGCAGCGGCTAAGGGTTATCATCTGATCATCACGATGCCGGAAACCATGAGTGTCGAACGCCGGGCATTGATGCGCGGCTACGGGGCTGAATTGATTTTGACCCCAGGCGCAGACGGTATGCCAGGTGCCATTAAAAAAGCCGAAGCACTCAGCAAAGAAAATGGCTACTTCCTGCCGATGCAATTCCAGAATCCGGCTAACCCAGACGTCCACGAACGTACCACGGGACAGGAAATTATCCGGTCATTTGACGGCGGCACGCCAGACGCGTTTGTCGCAGGCGTCGGTACAGGCGGTACGTTAACCGGTGTTGGTCGTGCTTTACGGAAAATCAATCCAAACGTCCAGATTTACGCTTTGGAAGCAGCCGAGTCGCCAATGCTAAAAGAAGGCCACGGCGGCAAGCATAAGATTCAAGGCATTTCCGCCGGCTTCATTCCCGATGTCTTGGATACGAACCTCTACCAAGACATTGTTGAAGTAACAAGTGACCAGGCCATCGGCATGGCGCGGCACGTTAGCCATGAAGAAGGCTTCCTACCAGGCATTTCTGCAGGTGCCAACATTTTCGGGGCCATTGAAATTGCCAAGAAACTCGGCAAAGGCAAGAGCGTCGCAACCGTTGCTCCGGATAACGGCGAGCGGTATCTGTCGACGGATTTGTTTAAGTTTGATGATTAAGGTCAGCGAATGCCGTACCTAGCTAAACGATGCGTAGGTAGTGGCGTTGTGGGTGCCAATCTTTGACACTTAGACGGGATCAAAAACGTTCAATCCTTTGATGTTAAAGGGGTTGGGCGCTTTTTGTTTTGGGCTGATTTATCGTAAACTTTTGGGGGCTTTTGGGAGTGTTTTCATTCGAGCTGTCTTCTGACCATTGTCTGGCTAAATTGTCCGTTGTCAGAAGAAATAAGTTGACGCATCAGTTTAGGAGATGGCAATTTAAACGTAGCAAACGGAGTGCTGGCTCCTATATTAATCTGAAATTCTTCCACGGTGAAAATAATACGTGCGGTTGGCAGACAACGGAAAAACCAGTAGCGCCTGATGGGCTAACCATCGGGCTTTTTTATTTAATTGCAATTAAAAAGCTTTGACAGATTCAAGCCTGAACAGTCGATGAAAGTCAACACCACTACGTTAAAAGCGCTATAATAAAACTCGTAAGTCTCCATGGTGCAATGGATAGCATAATGGTCCTCGAAACCACAGATCCGGGTTCGAATCCCGGTGGAGGCATTATTTAGCTTTCTTTAGGTTATTTTAGCTTTTTAAAAAGCTTATGTATCAGCATTTACAGCAATTTAGGTATCTTTAGAGTTCCTTTGTTTTTATTTTTCGGGGGACAAAAAGGGGACAAACACAATCATAGCTGATCCATGAATAACACGGCCTTATGTGCTTCTTGTTTTCTCTGTGAGTCTAACAAATGACCATAGACTTTCATCGTAATAGTCACGTCTGAATGACCCAACCGCTTTGAAATATAATAGATGTCGACGCCTTTGCTGATCAAGTAGCTGACGTGGCTATGACGCAACCCGTGAAAGGTGATCTGCTTATCTTCAGGGATCCCAGCTTTGTTCTGAATGACGTGCAGGGCTTTGTTACATGCGCTGTCTGTAATCACGT
>NZ_MSSM01000067.1 GCF_004123795.1 Lacticaseibacillus chiayiensis
AACTAAGATGCGAGACGCTTCTGGCAAGATCAGTGGTGCTTTCACTGACACTAACCACACTGTCAAAGAAAATGCCAAAACGATCGCCAACGGTTTTGATAATATTACGAAGGCCGCTAAAGAATCGTCCAAAAATACCCAAACCGCACTCGACAAGTTGGCGAAGCAAGTCGGTGGATCGACTGCTGATCAGATCCGTAAAGACGCAGCAGAAATGAAGAAGGCCGACGATGCACGCATCAAGCAAATTGAGGCTAATGCCAAACAAGCTAAGTCAATTACTGAATCTGCCAGCAAAGAACATGCCGAATTTACTCGAGATCAAATTCAGATTCTGGATAATTTGCGCAAGAGCAGTGCAGCCGAGGCCGTTAAGACACTTAGAATTTCCGGTACCCAACAAGCAAATGTCTTAAAAGCTATTAATGGCGAAAAGATTCGGATGAGTCAAGCAGCGGCTAAGGAACAATACAGCCAGATGCAACAGGCATTTGCTGACGAAACTGATACTTATGGCAAACATTATGCTGCCATTAAAAACTCTGCTGAGTTGAGTACGGCTCAAAAGAATAAAGATCTTGAAAAGCTGGAAAAAGATCATCAAAGCAACATGAGCGTGATTTATGCGGGTGCGATCCAAGCAATGAAAGCGCAAGGACTATCCAACAAGACGATTCAAGAACAACTTCAAACAGAGTTTGGTGCGACGGCGTCTCAAGCTAAAAAAGCAATGAGCGCTTATTCAGAGGCAATGAGTAAGGGTGTCAAAGATAGTAAGCAATTTGCGGCCGCCGTTAATTCCAATATGAGCAAGAGTGTCCAGAAGGCTGGTAACGATTGGAACAACCTTGTACTAGATCCTAAAACTGGTAAAGTTGTCACCAATCTGCCACAAGTTCTAAAGGATACCGCAAGCACGGAAGATGGTTGGAAACGTCTTAAATTTGACCTAAAGAATGCCAAGATTAGCTCAAATGCTAAGCAAATGATTGTCGAGGCGATGGCCTCTACCGACAAGTGGAATTCGCTGACCGTTCAAGAGAAGACAGCTCTAGTGAGGGCGTCCGGTCAAAAAGACTTAGCTAACATCATAACCGAGTTTGTTTCATGGAATAAGTTCACACCAAAAGAACAACAAGCCATCGTCAGTGGAGATTACACACCGCTTGTCAACGCACTGGTTAAAATGAGTTACTGGAATGAATTGAGTCTCAAAGAACAGCAAGCGATCGTTCATGACAAGGCTACTTTGCCACTCATTGATATCTTGACGCAATCTGGCAAGTGGCAGGGTTTGACACTTAAACAACAAACTGCGTTGATCAATGCCAAGGGTAAAGACGAACTCAAGGACGTCTTATTCAATCTGGGCGTGTGGCAGTCAATCGATCCCAAAGATCAGTACACAACGCTTAAAGCCGTGGGCGAGGGTAAACTCGCTGACATGCTTGACCAGTTGGCCCTGTGGAACAAGATTACTCCTCAGCAAATGCAGGCGGTGGTTAAGGGTGATTATTCATCTCTAGTCACGGCAATTGATGAAGTTAACGGTTGGAACCAACTGACACCTAAGCAGATGCAGATGATTGTGCAAGATAAAGCAACAGCCACCTTGATTCAAGGCATGATTGAAGCACAGTCTTGGAACAGGTTGTCAGTCGAGGCTAAGACGGCACTGATTCAGGCCAAAGGCAAGGAACAGCTTGCTGACGCTGTGGCCAAGTTTGGTTTGTGGAATCAATTACCGTCAAAGACCAAAGAATTATTGGTAAATAATGCTGATGCCCGCGCCAAACTAGTTGAGGCAGGCATTGATGTAGATGCATACGAGGCCAAACACCCGAGACCGAAAGAGTTGACGGCTAACGTCAATGATTTACTGACGAAGACTTCGCAAGCGAAAGGAGATCTAATCTCCTATGATTCTTACAAGCCGGGGATGAAGCAATTCACTGGCGATTCTTCTAATGTCACTCAACATGCTGAACACGGTAAGAGTGAGATCAATACCTTTAACATGACTAATCCGTTGGCACGTTACTTTAATGGGGATTCCTCAAACGTGACGACGCATGCTGAAAAAGGTAAGGGCGAAGTCAACAGTTTCAATGGAACTAACCCATCAATGCGTTACTTCATGGGTAATGCTTCAAGCGTTGTGGGGGCTGCCGGATCTGGTAAAAACAGTATCGGAAGTTTTAATGGAACAAATCCGGGAGATAAATATTTCAAAGGCCATGATAATACGACAGGACCCGCAAGTGCCGCCAAACGTGCAGTTAGCGCATTTGGTGGGAATGAAGTCATCACGAAGACTTTAAATTTTGTGGTTAATATTCCGAGCATTATTCGGAAGTTCCTTCACTTGCAGCACGGAACTAATGATCTCCGAACGAGTTCACTGGCGATGGTCAATGATGCCCCTGGATCTAATTACCAAGAACCGATCATCACACCTGGCGGCAACATGTTTATGTTCAAAGAGCGAAACGTGGTAACACCATTGCCGCGGCATTCGATGGTCATTCCCGCTGACAAAGCACGACGTATGAACATTCCGCGTTTTGCTGGCGGCACCACAGACTTCGGAGGCGCTGCTAATAGAATAAACCAATTGAATCCGCAAACCTTTGTTACCAGCATTTCTAGTGGTAGCAATAGTCGTGTTGAGGATTTGCTAGCAAGACTGATCGAATTAACAACTTATCAGATTAGTAACCCGTCTGTTCCTGAAGGCAAGGTTGTTCTCGACAATGGGCGTGAAGTAGGACGGTGGCTATATCCAACAATAAATAAATTGAAAAACAGAGACACCATTATGAGTAATAGAAGAAGGGGGATTTTCTAAGTGGCAAATTTAATATTCGGAGATCATAAGATTGGCAGTTCCTCTCTTCAATTCAGTGCGGCCCGTGGCGTTTTTTCTGAAGTTGAGAATACAACCCAGTCTGTCGGTGCATCAGACGGAGAAATGCTGGTTCGAAGCCACCTTAAGTCTAGAATCATTCCAGTGACTTATGATTTTGTGGCGCTATCTCGTCGTGAATTTGAACGACAGTTAGCGCCGCTACTTTATAGCACGGATGTTCAAAAGCTAATCATTGATGATCGTCCTGATGAGTTTTGGTATGCAAAAGTTGACGGCAAGATTGATATGGACCGGGCTTATTTTCTTGGCACTGGTACTATTAATTTTCTTGTCCCCGATGGCATTGCGCACTCGGTAGCCACGAAGACGTTTGACAACATGCCATACAAGGATCTCTCTAATAATCTGCTGCACAACACTGGGGATGATTGGAATCCTGTCATATGGAGTACTGATGGTACGACAACGACTCATGACGGGATTACAACGGCAACTAATACGAGCAAGTCGGTTATTCAGACTGTTGTTGATCCGAACGATTCAAGCTGGCTTACTTCCGGAGCAACAGTCACTATTTCAGTGGACGTTAAAGGCCAAGGAAATATTGGTTTCGGGTATTTTACAGGCAGTGGCTGGGAAGACGATAGTCCAACTCAACAGGTCGATTCTGATGAATATATCAGGCTATATTTCACAAGGACTATCAATTCGGTTCATTTTGATGCCGGTAATCCTAATTTTGCCGTAGACGCTTTTTGCCCAACATCTACGCTTACCTTTAGACACGTTAAGCTTGAAATAGGCACTTCTGCTTCTCCTTGGTCACCTAACCCAGCAGATGCTGCATACTATACCGACACCATCACGGTTAAAAATAGCGGAACAGTACCGGTCCCTGTTAAAGTAACGAGCCAGTTTTCTTCAGATGACGGTTTTTTAGGGCTGACGCTTAACGGCAGATATTATCAAGTAGGCAATACGAAGGAAGTAAACGGGAAAACCTACGATGATTCTCAAATGCTTGTTAAGACACGCCCAACAATTGACAAATATATACTGAACGACCCTTCTTTTGCCGTGATACCTGCCGATCAGGGCGTGATGACACAAACAGGGACCGTCACAATTAATCCAGACTCGACAACCTATTTGGGTATCACCACGCCATCTGATTTTGGTCCAAATAATTACGGTCCTCATGGGCCTTCGTTAATCTATAAACTGCCCGCTGATTCAAACGGTGAAGTGGGAGCAGTAAATTGCATTCTGCGAATGCACGCAGGATTAGGAGCTCTGTCATTGGATTCTCCAAGCGATACGCGCCAGGTTGGCCAAATTTGCATGACGATATACGACAAAGACAAAAAGGCTTTGGCAAGAATTCTCTATTCCGACATGTCACAGACGACTTCTGATTTCAATGTTCGTTTTGATTTAAACGAAAAGAAAGTAAGAGAAGAAGACTTTGCCAATTCACCAGGATTCACAGGTCACTGCTATATCAGAAAAACGGGCAGTCAATTCATTTTTGCTTGGGGTGGTGAAGCCGGCGGAACCGCACAAACGTATACGTGCGAAGAATTCGCAGACACAAAGGTAATGTATGTTTCGTTTAGCTTCTTACAATGGGCAGATTTGCCACTTCCACACTACTTTGGGTTGATTGAGTGGAATTTTGAGAAGGACTATGTCGACTTGTACAAAGACTTGCCTAACTACTTTAAAGCGGGAGATGTCGTCACGCTAGACTCATCAACCAATTTATTGAAAATCAATCAGTATACCGACTGGGATCGTGTCGACATTGGCTCACAGCCATTGCTTGCGCCGCCAGGACAGTCAACATTAGGAATAGTAGTAAGCCCGTGGGCAAATTTGCCAGCAGTATCGACAGAGCTTCGTGAAGGGTGGTTGTGATACAGATGCAATGGTTTATTTTATCGCGTGATCAGCATGTCCTCTGCGCGCCTTCAACTGACGCAAGGAATAGTTTGCCAATTTACGACGATACCGAAGATATTGTTTTGTCTAACAATACTGCAATCACAAGCTATGAATTCACCGTTGATAACACTCATCCAGATGCCCAAAAGCTTTCATTGGGAGGCTATATTGCCTATACAAACAAATATCATCAAGTCAAACTTTGTACATTAATTGACCATGATGGCGATGACTTCACGCAAACATGGCATGCCGAAGACATCGGGATGGATCTCATTAATGAGCAGGCAGACAAAGTCACATATAAAGAACCGCATGGCTTTGCTTACTATGCTAACGAACTTTTGGCCGATACGGGATGGACGCTAGGTATCAATGAAATTTCAACGCTGTCCAGAACTTTGTCATTTGATGGCCAAGAAGATACCAAGCTGAAGCGTATTGGCGATATTGCAAATGAGTTTGATGGAGCAGAGCTTGAATTTGTAGTCAAAATGGATGGCTCGACCATTACTGAACAGGTTGTCAATGTTTGGAAGAAAATCGGCAATGGAAAAACGCAACAGCGATTTGTGGATGCAGTCAATCTATCCGCGCTAAAGACTAGTGGTACGATTGATTCGTTGCATACTGCCATGGCAGGATATGGTAGTACGCCTACATCAACTACTGATACAGGTCAAGAGCAAGAACCAATTACATTTGCTGATATTGCCTATGATGACGGCCAATTTTTTAGCCCGCAAGGTGACAAAGTGGTTTATGATCGCGTGGCAGGAAAAACATGGGCTCGTCTAGGAGCTTTTGATCCTCAAAACAGATCGGCGACCAAAGGTTACCTTGTTGGTAACTACAGCTACGATACAAGCAATCCAAACGAATTGCTTAACCGAACGATTACTCAATTAAAATCTGTCAATACGCCAAAAGAAAGTTACGAAGCAGATGTTGTTGATATTAAGGCCGATATTGGAGATTATGTACAAATTGCTCACCACAACTATCATCCGCCAGTTTATCTAAGCGCCCGTGTGTTAGAAGTCAAAAATCATTACACAGTGCCAAACAGTGATACTGCTGTTTTTGGTAACTACAGCTTGCTTGAATCCGATCTTGACCCAAGAATTGTTGCAATGATTAACGGTTTGGCAAAGCAAACAGAAAAATATCCATGGGTTCGTTACGCTGATGATGATAAGGGCACCAATATGAGCGCTTTACCTGCCGGTAAAAAGTATATGGCAATCGTTTGGTCTAACAAGACATCAGTCCCAAGCGATGATCCATCAGATTACGCTGGCAAGTGGGCATTGATTAAGGGCGCTGATGGTGCTGATGGTGTGCCGGGCCCTAAGGGAGCTGATGGCAAAACTAGCTACTTTCATACAGCCTATGCTAACAGCATTGATGGGAAACAAGGCTTTTCAACCACAGATGGCAATGGTAAGTCTTATTTTGGCCAATATGTTGACCAGACCCAAGCCGATAGCACCGACCCGACAAAATACTCGTGGGCGCTGTTCAAAGGAGCTGATGGACGTGATGGCAAAGATGGCAGCGATAATGTGCCAGTCATTACCGTTGGCACAGCTTATCCGACCGGTCCTAAAAAAGGCGATATGCATTGGTTAACTAATAGCAGTGGTGTTGTGACAGGCTATTATACCTATGATGGTTCGACATGGCAGGCTAACAAAATTGACGCCAGTGTCATTTCGGCCGCTACGTTTAATGGGATGACCTTCAATGGGGTTACTTTCATTGGATCTAAGTTCATCTCTTCGTTTACAGGCGTCAAGCCCGATGGAGTAGCTGACTATAGTGTTCACGGAACGACCACTATGGCTGATGGATCGATTGTCACGGATGCTTATTCAGATGCCACCAATAGTCAAATCACCCACACTGAGCTCAATCAGTTCGGTTTGTTAAGCAACATTTACAACAATGGGACACTGATGGGAAGCGTTCAAGCTACTTTGGGTACATTAACGCTGGGAAGCAATTACCAAGTAACATCTAGTAGCCCAGTTGAGTGGATCACCAGCAGTTTAGACGCTTTAAAAGTCTTGCAATTAGCAAATAATAACTTGCTTGTGTGGCATGGGGCTTTCTATCCATCTCAGGTTGATATTGCAACAATATCGACACCACTTTCAAAGACTTTATCTGGATGGTTAATTGCATGGAGCTATTTTCAAAACGGATCGCCAACGTATAACAACTATGCGTTCACGCTGTTACCAAAGGCAGCGTTGGCTTACAACACAACCGGCGCTAACTACTTGAGAGTCACCTTTACCATGCTTAATGTTGGGACCATTTCTAAGACACTTTGGTATGACGACACACACATTGTTGGTTCTGATGAAAACAAGGGCGGATCGCGTGCACAAGCGGTTATGACTGAGGTATACGCAGTTTAGGAGGTTGCTATGGAAGTTGACAAAGTAAAAGCAATTTTTAGCACTGATGAAGATGGATATATCACTGGCTACCAGCAGGAGTTTTGGGACGGCAGTCAGTGGCAAACGCCATTCGATGATGAGAAAGCCATTCTGATTGCACCGGAAGAACTGAAAAAGATTGCCATTGGCGCCTCAAAACTGGCTGATGACGGTACTGTTGTCATAGATACCGATAAACAAGCAGCACTAGAAAAAGAGGCTAATCAAGTGACACCGAGTGCAGAACAGATGCTACTCGCAAATTTAACTCTTGAGGTAGCACAGCTAAAGGCGGCGAAATCAAGTGACTAATTATGATCAGTGTGCACTACTTTACAGTTGGGGGATTGATTTAACACCTTATGTACCGATAATGATCACCCCAGATCAATACAAGCAAATAACAGGCAGTGACTATGTCGCCAGCAAAAGCTAGCGGATATTTTTATGGAAGGAAGTGAGAAAGTGACATTTTTTGGATACACGATTGGTGACTGGGCAGAGGTTATATCAATCATCGGGGTGGGAGTAAGTGCGGGCAGCTGGCTGTTCAAAAAGATTGCATTAGATCCATTACGTTCTGATATTCAAACGCTTTCAGAGACGATTAATCGTCAGCTCAAACTGCACGAACAATCGCTGGCAGACTTGGGACAACATCTGAGGACACACGATGACGAGCTTGGCAGTCACTCGGTTAGGATTACTCGATTGGAAGACCATGTAGGCATCAAAGGAGATAATGATCATGAATAACTGGACAGAACTTTTAGTATCACTTGCAGTAGCAGCAGTCCCAATCATTGGGGCTTGGATCTCAAAACAGTTGCTGGCTAACAAGCAAGCGCTGACTTTGGTAAAGGTATTAGGCCCATTGGCAAATGCAGCCGTAACTGCGGCAGAACAGCTTGGTGTGACACGGGCGATTGACGGTGCGGTTAAGAAATCGACTGCCATTCAGGCTGTGAAAGACGGCTTAAAATCGCTCGGCTTCACCAGCACAGACGAGCAGACGATTGCCAACGCGGTTGAGAAAGCTTATGCGGATTTGAAGGATAGTCTGGCAGAAACCTATCCACAAAAGCCAGTTGATCAGGAAGCATCTAATCAAGACAAGGTAGCGGCCGCAGCTCAGGCAGCCGCAGACGCAGTTAAGGCTCAGCTGGCACCATCATCTGTTGCTCCACAGCAATAAGGAGGGCCCATGAAATTTAAAACTAAACTCATCACCTTGGTAGTCGCCTTCTTGGCGGCTATTTCTTTTGCCCTGCCATCGCAGGTCAATGCGGCCAAGGGAGATCAAGGTGTCGACTGGAGCCGGTACCAAGGAGATAACGGTGTCTTTGGTTATTCCACTGACAAGTTCGGCATCTCTCAAATCGGTGGCTATAGCGGCTACGGCACGTACGAGCAAACCACGTATAAGACACAGGTTGCATCGTTGATTGCCGCTGGCAAGCGAGCACACACCTATATCTGGTGGCAGAATATTGACAATACGAATTTGGCCAAGCAAGTGCTAGATCATTTCTTGTCTGAAGTTCAGACACCAAAAGGGTCGATTGTTGCTCTTGACTATGAAGCTGGGTCGACCAACACGTCAACTTTGCTGTGGGCACTCGACTATATCCGCGATGCTGGTTACACACCAATGCTTTACGGCTATAAGAGTTTCTTGATGAGCCACATCGACTTGTCACAAATTGCCAGCCACTATCAGTTGTGGCTTGCGGAATATCCTGATTACAATGTCACTACCGTGCCGAATTATGGCTACTTCCCAAGTTTCGACAATGTTGGCATCTTCCAGTTCACTTCAACTTATCGCGCTGGTGGACTTGATGGCAACGTTGATCTAACCGGCATCACTGATTCAGGCTACAACGGTAGCGCGACAACTGACAGCGGCAAGACATACGTCAAGCCATCAACCGATACACCGGCAACCAACGCAGGCCAGCAAGCTAACAACACCACGCTTAGCCAGATCAAAGTTGGTGATAGTGTTAAGGTAAACTTCGGTACAACCCGTTGGGCGAACGGTGTCGCAATGCCTAGCTGGGTTCAGGGCAAGACGTACACCGTGCAGCAAGTATCTGGATCTAACGTATTGCTTGGTGGCATCATGAGCTGGATCAATCGTAGCAATGTTGAATTGTTGACAACTACCAGTGTGCCATCAGTAAGCTCAGGATCGACCTACACGGTTCAGTCTGGTGACAGTTGGTGGTCGATTGCTTACAAGTATGGCATGAGCATGTATACTTTGGCTTCTAACAACGGCAAGTCAATCTACAGTGTGATTCACCCAGGCGATGTTATCCTAGTATCTGGCACAAGTTATTCAAGCCACACGTACTACACGGTACAGTCGGGTGACGGCTTCTGGAGCATTGGCCAACGATACGGTGTCAACATGTATACCTTGGCGGCCAACAACGGTCTGTCAATCAACAGCGTGATTCATCCTGGACAGCGATTGCTGATTCGGTAACACCACAAAAAGAGCCTTCTGCCGTTTAACCGCGGTGGAAGGCTTATTTTTAGCCCGATTTTGAATTTAAAATGAAAATATTCTAATTTTTCCTTTTATGAAGGAATTTTAAGAATCGCATAGCATCAGGGATTAGAGCGAGTTTGTATATTTTATATATTATGTCTGAAATGCCTTTATTATAGGCTTTGCAAGAGTTATACACAGGGTTTATCAACAGACTTGACACTGGATATGATACGATTGAGTTGTGGTTAAAGAAATCACCAAAATCAAAGGAGGGGCATAACAGATGGAACAGCATATGTCGTATAAGGACGTCGCCGCATGGTTCTTATCAAAGTCTGCGATGTCGCCTAAAAAGCTTCAGAAACTTGTTTACTATTTTCAGGCTTGGGGCAATGCACTCCTACACTATCCAGTCATCGATGATACGTATTTTGAAGCTTGGCCACATGGCCCGGTTTCGATGGATTTGTATCAGGACTATAAAAAATATGGCTGGACTGATATTGAGAAAGGCAAGCCCATTGAGATTAATTCTGAGAACCTGGATAATCTTTTAGAATCTGTTTGGGTCACGTATGGCGATAAATCGGCTAACGAGCTTGAGGCTTTGACCCATAAAGAAATGCCTTGGAAAAAAGCCAGAGCAGAGTTAGGCCCAGGGGAACACAGTAATAAGCGCATTGCTGATGAAGATATGAAAGAGTTTTATCAGTCCATTTACTCAGGTGACTGACCGTGGGAAAGTCAAAGAAGAACCAGTTGACCAAGCACACAAGCACAGAGCAAAGTAAGTCCTCCTTCGGTAGGATATTGACGAATAGGAATTTTGCCTCAGATAAACCGCAAGGCATACAGTTGGCATCGGATTCTCGGACAACTGCCCGTTTTAAGCTCTCAATTGAACATGTTTTAGAAAATAATTACCAGTTCAAAGATATGAGAGTTGAGGATATAAAAAACTTTAGTAAGTTTATAACATCCACAGTTGGGCGAGGGTTGACGATTACTCAAGTGGAGAGTTCTCTGTTGAGAACTGATGGACCACATGGCGCGAAGAACATCGAACAAGTCGATGGCGAGAAGAAAGAGATGTACCATTTCGGACAAGACAGAACTAAATTTAGAGTGCACGGTTACTATAATGATGAAGACTATTTTGTTATTCATCGCATAGATCCCCAGCACAAAAAATTCAAGTAAAGCTTTCGAGTATATCTTGAGATTTACGGTTTTGAGTTGAAAACGCCATTTTCATTACTTTGTGGTACAAATCCGGCACTTGCGGTCCAAACATGGTGTGCAGAAAAGTGCGAGTGCTTTCAAAAATAAGCCTTCTGCCCGATTGGGTGGGAGGCTTATTTTTGTGCATAAATCATCAGCCACAGCGAAGCCGTTGAAACACGATTTAATAACTTGCTTCTGGATGCTTCTAGATTTGCGAGCCAAAGGGGACAAAAAGGGGACAAGGATACCTCAAATGTTGATACATAGCTATCAGTTATGCCCGGTGGAGGCATTATTTAGCTTTCTTTAGGTTATTTTAGCTTTTTAAAAAGCTTATGTATCAGCATTTACAGCAATTTAGGTATCTTTAGAGTTCCTTTGTTTTTATTTTTCGGGGGACAAAAAGGGGACAAACACAATCATAGCTGATCCATGAATAACACGGCCTTATGTGCTTCTTGTTTTCTCTGTGAGTCTAACAAATGACCATAGACTTTCATCGTAATAGTCACGTCTGAATGACCCAACCGCTTTGAAATATAATAGATGTCGACGCCTTTGCTGATCAAGTAGCTGACGTGGCTATGACGCAACCCGTGAAAGGTGATCTGCTTATCTTCAGGGATCCCAGCTTTGTTCTGAATGACGTGCAGGGCTTTGTTACATGCGCTGTCTGTAATCACGTTGTGACGTGGATCACGCATAATCATCTGGTCTTCGTCACGATATCCAGTACGAAGATAAGATGCTGCTTGTTCCTGATGGATCTTATTAAGAAGCTCAATGACGCTGGGCGATATCTCAATGTCGCGAACTGACGAATCAGTTTTAGTTGGCTTGAATCCTGTTCCATACAAATGATCCCAAGAACGCGTAACATGAATGACGCCGAGCTTAGTATCGATGTCAGGCCAAGTTAAAGCCAACACTTCAGATATTCGCATGCCAGTCATCGAGCCAATATAAACAGCAAGCGCCCCGATATTGCGGTACGAAGCCCGTTCAATAGCAATTGCTTTAACCTTAGCGAAATCGCGGCTGTCTAGCACCTTTACTTTCCCACTAGAGCGCACGCCTGATGTCTTCGTTCCAAAGGTGAAATCAGAAAATAGAATGCGTTCATTGATTGCCGCTTTTACCATCCCACGAACATAGCTGTTCATCTTGGTAACAACATCTTTCGAACGCTCACGTGGCCGCTTTCGTGTGGTTTTATCCTTGCGATCTTTGCCAGCAGCAAAATCGTTAATAAATTTCTGCCATTCGATAGGTCGAATAGAATTAAGCTTTCGCCCATCAAATCGGCTCTTTAGGTGCTTTCTGAAAAGCTTGTAACGGTATACAGTGTTGATTGACTTGCCATTGGTTCGGTATGCTTCAACCCATTGATCCCAATAATCAAGTAACAGAATGTCTTGCTTTGATGGATCACCGCCACGTTTCAGGTCATCTTCAACAGCTTCTGCAGCATCTTGCGCAGATGATTTGAGCCGATACCCGCCGTGTGAAGCAACCAGCTGCTTACCGGCGGAATCCGTATACTTAACACGGTATTCCCAATATTTGCCGCGTTTTCTAAATGTTGCCATGCATTATTCCTCCTTTTCTGGTAAAATCGAGTATACAAAGAGCCTTATGACTCCGATTATTTGTTAGGCGTCTACCCGTTCACTTTAGCCGGTGGGGTAGGCGCTTTTTATTTTGTATCCAGCTACACTCTCCGGCTTGCACGGGGACGCCGCTTGCGTGGGGGAAGGGACTAATCACCATAGTCGTCGGGAGCAGTTCCGGCGTCATCAATCTTCTTGGCCAAAGCCAATGGAACTGTGATTTTGCCACCCATGGTAGATTTGTAAGTGGTGGTACCCAAGCTTTCAGCATAGAAGGTGATCTTGTCATTTTCTAGAATGCGAGAGCCGTTCATAATATCTGGATCATAACCGACCATAATTACATTGTCATAATTACCATCAACTGCAACACGCAAATCAGTTTCATCGTCACCCTCAACGACTTGAATAACTTCGCCCGTTAAAGTGATGTTCTTGCCCTTGTAGTCGTCTGGAGTCCGTGCCAACTGTTCATAAGTGATCCCAGTGTTGTAGTCATTTGCGTTGAATGTTTCTGTGCTTGATGATTCTTCATCATCAGAGTCATCGCTATCAGTGTCTTCGTAACTGTCATCATCTTCTTGCGACGATTTTGCCTTTGACGATTCAGCTTTTGAAGACGAACTAGACGCAGCTGACCTGTTGCTTTCTCCCGAGTAGGTGCCAATCCAAAAAAAGATTGCAATAAATGCTACAGCCGACAATGCGGTAATAATAAGGTTCCGCTTTAGTTTTCTCGGATCCTTTCTTTGAACTATAGACAATGTGCCAAATATTGCAGCCAATAGGAACGATCCCAAAAAGGCAATTAAGATAAGTGGTTCCATTATTCCCCTCCAAAAAATCCAGCTTTTAACGTCGATCAGGGTTTGGACGTAGGTTAGCTATTTATTTAAATGCATATGATCCAACGACCTTACCGATAACATCAATGGTATCAGTTTCATCAGCATAGAAGTCTGGGTAGATACGTTCACCCGTTTTTTCGTCCACATCATCATTCAATGAACGAAGACACAAACGATCTTGTTCGAATATCAGCTTTTTAATGAATGTCATGTCATCAATATCAACTACCGCGATCATGCCGTTAGTAACATCTTGCGTTTTCTGGACAAAAACAAACTCGCCGTCTTCGTAGTAGGGGGACATGCTGTCGCCAACAACTTTGAAACAGTAATCATAGTGTAGCGGTATAGCACTATCCGGAATCTTGACCGTGTCCATTGGTTCATAGCGATCATCATTAAAGGCACCATATCCAGCGGCAACAATACCATCAACCTCAACATTGAACGCTGGCTCATCAAGATTACGTTCTACACGCGCTTCATCTAAGCTGACAACGTTATCGGGGTTCTGCTGCTCATTGAGCTGCTTTTCCGCGTACGTGTAGACTTTCTGCTGACGTGAAGGGTGGAGTTGAACCACCGTGTCATGAATCTTATCCACAACGGTGTCAGCTTTCAGACCCATTAAAACTTCTGGTTTAATATCGAGGGCATTCGCTACCTTTGCAACTACTTCAATTGGAACCTTTTCGATGTCTCCTTTTTCATATCGAAAAACCGTTGATCTAGAGACGCCAATTTTGTCGGCAAGAGAATCTGCGCTAATGCCTTTTTCTTTACGAATAGTTTTCATTCGTTCTCCAACGTTCATATGTGGCACCTCCTGTATGGCTACAATTATAAACCCACGTCGCAAAATTGCAACAATAAAAGTCGCGTATTTGCGATTTTTATATTGACAAGTGCTTATAAGGGATTTATGCTTAGTTCATCAAGTCGCAGGAATGCGACAGAAAGGGGAATCATATATGGTTAATGTGAACTTGGATCGTTTAAAGGGACTTATGACAGAACGACATGTCACTCAAGATTCTCTAGCTTTAGCATTAGGGATCGCGAGAAGCA
>NZ_MSSM01000068.1 GCF_004123795.1 Lacticaseibacillus chiayiensis
ATTGGAACCTTTTCGWTGTCTCCTTTTTCATATCGAAAAACCGTTGATCTAGAGACGCCAATTTTGTCGGCAAGAGAATCTGCGCTAATGCCTTTTTCTTTACGAATAGTTTTCATTCGTTCTCCAACGTTCATATGTGGCACCTCCTGTATGGCTACAATTATAAACCCACGTCGCAAAATTGCAACAATAAAAGTCGCGTATTTGCGATTTTTATATTGACAAGTGCTTATAAGGGATTTATGCTTAGTTCATCAAGTCGCAGGAATGCGACAGAAAGGGGAATCATATATGGTTAATGTGAACTTGGATCGTTTAAAGGGACTTATGACAGAACGACATGTCACTCAAGATTCTCTAGCTTTAGCATTAGGGATCGCGAGAAGCACATTATTTAGGAAAATGCAGCGGGGTGGAAAAGACTTCACGGCACAAGAAATATTCAAAATGATGCAATTCATCCCTCTTAGCGATCAGGAAGCAATTGATATTTTTTTAAAGAAAAAAGTCGCAATAACGCGACATAAGGGGATGACGGTATGAACCAATTACAACATTTTGATTTTAAAGGTCGTCAATTACGAACTGTGGTGGTTGACAATGAGCCAATGTTTGTCGGTAAGGATGTGGCCGATATTCTCGGATATCAAAACGGAAGTCGTGACGTAAACAACCACGTTGAAGAAGAAGACCGGCTGAAGTACCAAATCGGTACCTCAGGTCAAGCACGTGAAATGGCCATCGTTAATGAATGAGGCCAAAAGAAAGAAGGGAACACATTGAATGAATTAATAATTATGCACGACCGTCAGGCAGTCACCACCAGTCTTAAGGTCGCTGAATCATTTGGAAAGAACCACAGAGATGTACTAGCAGCAATTCGTGATTTGATGAGTAGCGCGGAAAATTACGCTGTACTAAAAAAAGTACTTTATTTATGGTAGTTACACCGCTTCTAATGGGAAAACGAATCCAATGTACTACATGAATCGTGACGGATTCACATTGCTGGCTGTTGGATTCACTGGGAAGCGTGCGCTTCAGTTCAAGATTCAGTACATCCAAGCCTTTAACAGTATGGAAACGCAGATCAGAACGGGTTATGCAATCCCGGGAAGCTATGCCGAAGCGTTGAAGCTGGCAGCTAGTCAGGCTGAACAGATTGAAGATATGAAACCTAAAGCACTGTTTGCAGACGCGGTGGCAACCAGCCATACGAGCATTCTCATCGGTGACTTAGCCAAGCTCATCCGCCAGAACGGTGTGGATATTGGCCAGAATAGGCTGTTCGCTTGGCTGCGAGATCACGGCTATCTGATTAGTAAGGGTGACCGGCGAAACATGCCAACGCAACGCGCGATGGACTTGGAACTGTTCGACATCAAGGAACGTACATTCCAGAACCCAGACGGCAGCGTGCGAATCACCAAGACGACCAAGGTAACCGGAAAAGGCCAGCAGTATTTTATCAACAAGTTTCTGCAAAAGGAGATAACAGTATGAACGAAGAAAACAAAAAGCCCCGCACTGATATGGGCAGCACGGGGGTAACTCTTTACACTTGGCGCACTAGTTATCCATTTCCCCCAGCAGTAAAACCGGGAGACCTGGTGACAATCGTTATTGAGGACGAAGAATTAACCCACACTGTAGGAACCTTTGCTTTCGTCTCCTAAAGGAAGAGTGCTCCATACGGTAAGAACGTTGGACGCTCTTTCAACGAGTACCTCTTCTTTACCATCAACAATAAGATTACGAATCATAAAGAATTCATTTCTATCTTTGAATGAGTAGGCACTTTTAATTGCTACATCTTTCGAAGAAAACACCGCGCCAATATTGCCACTGGTAGGAGCAAATACTTTTTTGTATGGCAAGTCCATTTATATCACCTCCTTCCATCACCAGATAACCTGATTATCTGTCAAGGGGAGGCCAAAAGAAAGGAGGAAATGCCATGCCACTGTTGCAGGTTGTTGAAGATGATCAGATTTCAAGCAAAAAGTATTTAGCGGTCGATGAAGAAGAACTAGCAAAGATGATCAAGGAGAACCAAGAGTTAAAACGCAAGCTTGAAGGAATGGAATATTGGGACCTAACAACGGCCGCTAGTCTAATCAAAGGACATAACAACACATGGGTCGTTAATAACATCCTCGATGTGCCTCGCTTTCGAAAAGTGTTAGAGGACAGAATCGTTCATTATCCACCGCCTGGCCAAAAGGGATATGTGTTCCACGCAGGCCCGTGGAGAACATTCATCGATAAATGGTTCCCAGAGTTTTCAAGATCACTTAGAGAGAAAGGTAAATAATGATTGATGCAATTGTACAGACGTTGCTGACGCCCACCGCACCAATATGGTGTTACCTGCTATTGGTAGCGGCTGGCATCATGATCGGCGCAACTATTTCGAAAGGATGGAGGCAGTGGATTGAATGAAGCAGAACGAACCATTGGTGATTTGCTTAAAGAACACAACAAATTAGCGTTAGACGTCATTCGCGGCAACCACACACCAATTGCAAAGATGTTGCTTGTCGAGAACGAGAAGCTACGTGCACGGTTAGCAAAGCTAAGGGGATGACGTGATAACCAATGAGGAATACGAACGAATTCTAGCCGAAGCTAACCGCCAGATCGCGGCATATCACAAGGTTGCCACTGACTATGGGCCTACCAACACAGACCCTCATCAAACGTATGCGATGGGTCAGGAAGATGGCGCACACGCAATCCTATTCATTATCAAACAAGCCATGAAAAAAGCCGCTGGCGTGCAGGCCAACGACTGATAGAAAGGAAAATATTATATGTCAGTATTATACGACTTAACAGACAAATTGACCAGTTTGCAACGACTGGCAGAAAGTGGCAAGGCTGATCCAAAAGCTATTGCTGACACGATGGAAATGGTTGAGGGAGACTTTGATGATAAGGCGGTTGGCTATGTCAAAGTCTATAAATCAATCGAAGCAGACGTCAAAGAAATCGATGCTGAAATCAGGCGTTTGCAAGAACGAAAGACAAGTGCCAAGAAAAACGCTGCGACAATCAAATCACG
Source organism: Lacticaseibacillus chiayiensis (assembly GCF_004123795.1). Taxonomy (GTDB): domain Bacteria; phylum Bacillota; class Bacilli; order Lactobacillales; family Lactobacillaceae; genus Lacticaseibacillus; species Lacticaseibacillus chiayiensis. The sequence continues at coordinate 3,065 of NZ_MSSM01000068.1, forward strand.
ATTGGCGCAAGCGATGGTTGAAACTGGTCGTGAACACATTCATACACCACTGTTCAGTATTTACACTCGCAGAACAGTGAGCGTGGAAGCACCAGAAGACCCGAATAAGTTGCCACCAGAGTTCATTAAGACCACGTTGACGGTCAACAAAGCCGACTTGAAGAAAGCATTACAAGCTGGTCGTGAGGTACCAAACGCGCGACTGGTTGAGAATATCGGACTGGGGGTGCGGTAGATGCAGCCAATTAAACATGCATCTTCAATTGATCGAACAAAGAACTGGCGAGTTTTGATTTACGGGAAGCCTGGTGTTGGTAAGACGTCAGCCATTCGCAATCTTGATGGCAAAACACTTGTGCTAGATCTTGATGACAGTTCAAAAGTGCTATCTGGTGCAGCAAACATCGATGTACAACCATTTGACCGAAGCAAGCCAAGCGAGGAATGGAAAGAATTTCTGACTGACCTAAAAGGACGCGTGCAAGGATACGACAATCTGGTGATCGACAACGTCTCAGCGTTCGAAAAAGACTGGTTTGTCGAGATGGGCAAGCACAGTAAAAACGGCATTGGCAACGAGCTTCAGGATTACTCAAGATGGACAAATTACTTTGCCCGTATCATGACCATGATCTTCATGGACGCACCAGTTAACGTGCTAGTAACCGCTTGGGAGAACACACGAGACATTACAAGCGAAACTGGACAATCGTTCAGCCAGTATGCACCAGCAATTCGTGACAGCGTACGTGACGGGCTATTAGGCTTGACAGACGTTGTGGGACGCGTGGTAGTTAATCCCAAGACTGATGGCCGTGGCGTCATTCTCGAGGGAACCGATGCAATCTTTGCTAAAAACAGATTAGACAATCGAAAGTTAGTGCCAATTAAAGAGCTATTCAAATTTGGAAATCAGGAAAAGTCAATTAAACAGGAGGACTAAAACATGGCTATCACAATGGACTACTCACAAGCAGCAGAAGGAAATGGCGACATTCAAGATGGTGTATATGAATGCGTTATTAACCGCTTTGGATTTGATAACTACAAAGATCGCGAGTTTATCAAGTTCGACCTAATCGTACGCAATGACGTTCCACAGAAATATCAGAACAAGCATATCTTCGACAACCAATATCCAAAGAAAGACACCGGAGAGTATGCAATGGGATACCTATTCATGATTGGCAAAAATGCTGGCATTCCAGACCATAAGAAGTGGGCTGATCTTGCGGCGATGCTTGCAGATTTCACGGGTCATGCCGTTAAAGTTACCGTCAAAAATGAAGAATACAACGGCAAAACCTATCCGCATATCAAGAAGTGGGAGCCAACAGCTTTCCCACAGATTCAGCATCGTTGGAAAGATAGCAAAGCTGCATCTGCTTCAAATTCTAATCCGTCTTTCGGCACACCGGAACAAGCAGGACAAACCAATACAGCCGATCTATTTGCCAACAACGGTCAACCAATAGACGTAAGTGACGATCTTCCATTCTGACTTAAAAGAGGTAATTAAAAATGGAAAATTGGAAAGACATTCCTTCATATGAGCATCTTTATCAAGTTTCTGATCGTGGACAGATTCGAACCGTCCCTGGTAAAACAACTGTGACAGTTCGAAATGGCACCACTTACGAACGCAAATGGCAAGGCAGAACGCTTAAACAGAAAACGGATAAAGGTGGATATAAGCGCGTAACATTATGGAAATCTCGTGCTTGTAAGCAGTTTTAGTTCATCGGCTTGTCTGCTTGGCTTTTCATCC
>NZ_MSSM01000069.1 GCF_004123795.1 Lacticaseibacillus chiayiensis
CAATGTTTTAATTAAAAAAGCTGCACAATCGCAGCGATTTGCTCGCTCTCCCAGTGTCAGCTAGGGTCATCGCAAGCTGTGTCCGGTCGCTAAACTGGACAAAGAACTGTGCCACGACCTGCCGTGGCTGGTCCCGCTCAACCGGGCAGCTCAGCCTCTAAGGAGGCATATAAGTTCACCCTGCTACTCATCGTCATGGTAGGCGTATCGGGACGTAGTGACGGTAGCTACTCCGTCACAGACCTTCACGGGTGAAATGTGGCATGCGGGAATCGAACCCGCCTGACTATCTCAGCCAGTCCTCATTGCCACGCCTTGCCACAGCTTTATCATCACTGAGGCTCGGAGGAAAAATGCGGTGTCTCAGGTTTCTCACCTTTGGCACAATACCATCATAAGGCGGAAAAACAGTTGAAATGTCTCACAAAGGTCTCATCTCGATTTCAACCAATGGACAAATCTCGGCGAATGCAATTAGCGCTTCTCGTTTTGTTCGATAATACTGGGCTTTTGATAAAAAAAGCTTGTCCATTATTTGCTTGTCACTATATCGTTTGGTTAAGTAAGAGCTTGTTAGTATAATCCGATGATTCTCTGATTCCAGAGATTCAATGGCACCTTCACAGCACGCTATATAGTACAGCTCGTCAGCGTGTGATACGAGTTTGTCCTCGGCTTTATTTCTATAGC
>NZ_MSSM01000070.1 GCF_004123795.1 Lacticaseibacillus chiayiensis
ATCCGTACCAGCCCCATCTTGGTCTCAAAGCTATAGTCAATGAAACGCTTATCCTTGTATCGATAGCAAGGCAATCTCACGCTCCGGCCACGCGTCGGCCTCACGTCTCGGCAATATCGCTGGTCGGGATTTGCACCCGACATGATAGATGAATGTTACAACGTTTCTCTATAAGATTCAAAATCAACGTATCTGGAATTAACTGTTTTTGGTTTCCCTTCTGGATAAAAGGTAATACTTCTTCTACCTTTTATATCTTCAAATGGTATCAAATAAAAAGTCTTCGTGTCCTTATGAACAGCACACAATATATCAAACGATTTGGCGTTATATTTCTTGTTGTATCTTTGGTTATTACTTCTGATGTGTGAAGTTACACAGCTGATAACGTTTCTCATTTTTGCGTTGTCCCAATAAACAGTTTTCACTTGAACTCTTTTTAAACCATCTTCACAATCAATAATCAAATCATATTCATTGAAATCATTTATAGGTTTAGACACTATGTATCCTTTTGAAACAAAAAAAGCTTCTGCTAACAACTCACTTACTGTTCCGTTTACATGTTTTTCATAAGCGCTCATTCGACCACTCCTTCTATATACCTATTATAGCATATATGATTAAAGCTATCGAACGTTATTGTTGCAATGTTTTAATTAAAAAAGCTGCACAATCGCAGCGATTTGCTCGCTCTCCCAGTGTCAGCTAGGGTCATCGCAAGCTGTGTCCGGTCGCTAAACTGGACAAAGAACTGTGCCACGACCTGCCGTGGCTGGTCCCGCTCAACCGGGCAGCTCAGCCTCTAAGGAGGCATATAAGTTCACCCTGCTACTCATCGTCATGGTAGGCGTATCGGGACGTAGTGACGGTAGCTACTCCGTCACAGACCTTCACGGGTGAAATGTGGCATGCGGGAATC
>NZ_MSSM01000071.1 GCF_004123795.1 Lacticaseibacillus chiayiensis
TGATTGGTACCTTAGGAACTTCAGCCCAAACCGTCATATGCTTAACAAGCACACCATCAACCGGAACTCCGTTAACCTTTTTTGACTCATAGCTGACGAACGCAATTCTCTCAGTCATTCGATTAGTTCGCATCAGAATCACCATCCTCTTCCGGCAATTCTGAGCGAAGCTGATTGATGATATTTGTTGTTGATGTTTGTAAAGGAAAGCGCATGACTTCAGCACCCATACCTCGGTAGTCATAGTCTTCCTTCACTTGCTTCATCAGCGCTGTGAAGAAACGATCCCGAGTTTCTGGATTGCTTAGAAATTGTTCCGGATTTGATCCAAAACTAATAGCCGAACTGATTTCACCACAAGCGTCATGCACCAGTTGCATAATCATTTGGTCTTCGATTGTCTGATCAACTTTCAAGTACATTTTCAGAACCTGAAACTGTTCATCAGTCAGTGGGCTTTTGTCAAGCGTAGTATCTGCCAAGAGTAATCACCTACCCGGCGTTAACAGTAACAGCAAGCGTTGAGCTGATGCCATTAGTGCTAAATGTGATTGTCGCTGTGCCCGCTGCCAGATTGGTAATAGTGTAAACACCATCGGACTTCTTAACAACCGTAGCTACGCTTTCATCGCTCGACACAGCTTCGACTGCTTGAGGAGCGCCATCAGGAGTGACTGTCACCGTGATATCTTTTGTGGCACCGACACCACCTGTGAACGTTTTCTGGCTCAAAGTCACTCCGTCAGGCGTTACGCTTTTGGGGTGTATGTGAGGAAGTAGCCAGCCTTTTCGTCAGCAACAGATACACCAAATCGCATTCCTGCTTGTAAGAATTGACCGTAAATCTGATCATCAACCCAGCGAACCATGAAGTCTGCGCGGTTAGCAAACAGAATTGCCCGCTTGATGTCACCCAAAAAGGCGTGTGCTTCGCCTGCTGCACCCAAAGTATCATCAGATACAACAACAATCGGCATACCAAGAACGCTCTTGCCAGACGGGGTCAAGATACTGTCTTGCAACAAGTAACGGCCATTACCGTCCTTCACCGTATCCAAGAAGTTGTAAAAGCTCTGGGACGCGATGATGACACGTGAATATGCCGGATCTAAGTCCACATTGTTGATGTGCTTCAAATCATCGACGGAGGTAATGCTCTTTGGAGTGAATCCCTTCAGCAAAGTTGCAACGGCACTGTTAGTCGTGTTGACCTTGATTTGTTGCGCGTTTTGAGCAATCAAGCCGACCAAATCAATCGCAGAATCATCAATTGATTCCTGCGAAATTGGCAACGCTTGCCGGTAGGTGTCTACTGACCAGTTGACAGGCTTGAAATCAGGCTTAGCCATTGCCGGGTTCTTTTCCAGTTCAGCAACGGTTGCCATCTTGGTAGTGGCATTTGCAATCGTTGGATAAGTTCCTTTTTGTGTGGATGCTTGGAAGACATTAGTGAATGGTTTCAGGTCGACCACTGTCTGCAATTCACGCTGTGGCGTATTGACGATGGTATCAGGAATTGTCTCCTTCGCGTCAACAGACTTAACCCCAGCGTTAACTGCATCACTGGCATCAGTAGGATCAGCACGCAAAACCGCAAAGGTACCAACGTCTGTCTTTTCAAAATCAATGCCTTCTGTGTTACGGCCACGGCTGTGAAGATAGGCATTCATAGCGGTGCGATAATTCTGCTGTTCAGGTTGCCGTTTCT
>NZ_MSSM01000072.1 GCF_004123795.1 Lacticaseibacillus chiayiensis
CTCTCMAAACTGGCTATCATTGTTGTGTTGTTGTGTCGAGGTACGGCGTATTTCATCGAAACGCGTTTACCGGCGCAGAAGCCTGCGTGTAAGGACCTTGGTCGCAATGGCAAAGACCGCCATTACGCCCAAGCCCGCTTACACTCCGGCTTCTAACCGCGCCGCTTCACGCTCTACTTGGTTAAGTCCTCGACCGATTAGTACTGGTCCGCTCCATGCATCGCTGCACTTCCACTTCCAGCCTATCTACCTGATCATCTCTCAGGGGTCTTACTTCCATATAGGAATGGGAAATCTCATCTCGAGGGGGGCTTCACACTTAGATGCTTTCAGCGTTTATCCCTTCCGTTCATAGCTACCCAGCGATGCGCCTGGCGGCACAACTGGTACACCAGCGGAACGTCCATCCCGGTCCTCTCGTACTAAGGACAGCTCCTCTCAAATTTCCTGCGCCCGCGACGGATAGGGACCGAACTGTCTCACGACGTTCTGAACCCAGCTCGCGTACCGCTTTAATGGGCGAACAGCCCAACCCTTGGGACCGACTACAGCCCCAGGATGCGATGAGCCGACATCGAGGTGCCAAACCTCCCCGTCGATGTGGACTCTTGGGGGAGATAAGCCTGTTATCCCCAGGGTAGCTTTTATCCGTTGAGCGATGGCCCTTCCATGCGGAACCACCGGATCACTAAGCCCGACTTTCGTCCCTGCTCGACTTGTCAGTCTCGCAGTCAAGCTCCCTTCTACCTTTACACTCTGCGAATGATTTCCAACCATTCTGAGGGAACCTTTGGGCGCCTCCGTTACATTTTAGGAGGCGACCGCCCCAGTCAAACTGCCTACCTGACACTGTCTCCCGCCACGTTCAGTGGCGCGGGTTAGAGTGTTCATACAGCTAGGGTAGTATCCCACCAACGCCTCCATCGAAACTAGCGTTCCGATCTCTACGGCTCCTACCTATCCTGTACAAGCGGTACCAACACTCAATATCAAGCTACAGTAAAGCTCCATGGGGTCTTTCCGTCCTGTCGCGGGTAACCCGCATCTTCACGGGTACTATAATTTCACCGAGTCTCTCGTTGAGACAGTGCCCAAATCATTACGCCTTTCGTGCGGGTCGGAACTTACCCGACAAGGAATTTCGCTACCTTAGGACCGTTATAGTTACGGCCGCCGTTTACTGGGGCTTCAGTTCTGGGCTTCGCTTGCGCTAACTCATCCTCTTAACCTTCCAGCACCGGGCAGGCGTCAGCCCCTATACATCATCTTACGATTTAGCAGAGACCTGTGTTTTTGATAAACAGTTGTTTGGGCCTATTCACTGCGGCTGACCTGACGGCCAGCACCCCTTCTTCCGAAGTTACGGGGTCATTTTGCCGAGTTCCTTAACGAGAGTTCGCTCGCTCACCTGAGGATACTCTCCTCGACTACCTGTGTCGGTTTGCGGTACGGGTAGTTTATTTCTCACTAGAAGCTTTTCTTGGCAGTGTGACATCAGGAACTTCGCTACTTTAATTTCGCTCCCCATCACCGCTTGTCCTTATGGTCGCAAGCATTTCACTCGCCACCAGACTTGCGGCTTGGACGCACTTTTCCAGCCGTGCGCTTTCCTTAGCCTCCTGCGTCCCTCCATCGCTTAAACAAAATAAACTAGTGCAGGAATCTCAACCTGCTTGTCATCGACTACGCCTTCCGGCCTCGCCTTAGATCCCGACTAACCCTGGGAGGACGAGCCTTCCCCAGGAAACCTTAGTCATACGGTGGATCAGATTCTCACTGATCTTTCGCTACTCATGCCGGCATTCTCACTTCTAAGCGCTCCAGCCGTCCTCACGATCGACCTTCAACGCCCTTAGAACGCTCTCCTACCGCGCACCCTTGCGGGTGCACCCACAGTTTCGGTATTATGCTTAGCCCCGGTATATTTTCGGCGCAGTGCCACTCGACTAGTGAGCTATTACGCACTCTTTAAATGGTGGCTGCTTCTGAGCCAACATCCTAGTTGTCTGTGCAACGCCACATCCTTTTCCACTTAGCATAAATTTAGGGACCTTAACTGGTGATCTGGGCTGTTCCCCTTTCGACAATGGACCTTATCGCTCACTGTCTGACTCCCGGAGTAAGATCGATGGTATTCGGAGTTTATCTGAATTCAGTAACCCTTGATGGGCCCCTAGTTCAAACAGTGCTCTACCTCCATGATCCATCCTCCGAGGCTAACCCTAAAGCTATTTCGGAGAGAACCAGCTATCTCCAAGTTCGTTTGGAATTTCACCGCTACCCACAACTCATCCCAGCATTTTTCAACATACATGGGTTCGGTCCTCCAGTGTGTTTCACCACACCTTCAACCTGGTCATGGGTAGGTCACTTGGTTTCGGGTCTACATCTGCCTACTCACTCGCCCTGTTCAGACTCGCTTTCGCTCCGGCTCCGACTTTTCATCTTAACCTCGCAGGCAAACGTAACTCGCCGGTTCATTCTACAAAAGGCACGCCATTACCCCTTAACGGGCTTTGACTAATTGTAGGCACACGGTTTCAGGAACTGTTTCACTCCCCTTCCGGGGTGCTTTTCACCTTTCCCTCACGGTACTGGTTCACTATCGGTCACTAGGGAGTATTTAGCCTTGGGAGATGGTCCTCCCGGATTCCGACGGAATTTCACGTGTTCCGCCGTACTCAGGATCCTGGACGGAGGGTCCGCCGTTTCGCTTACAGGGCTTTCACCTTCTATGGCGCAGCTTTCCAGCTGACTTCGACTACGTCGGACTTTGGTAACTCCAATGTCCAGTCCTACAACCCCGAGAAGCAAGCTTCTCGGTTTGGGCTCTTCCCACTTCGCTCGCCGCTACTATGGGAATCGAGTTTTCTTTCTCTTCCTGCGGGTACTGAGATGTTTCAGTTCCCCGCGTCTGCCGCCAACAAGCTATGAATTCACTTGCAGGCAATACACTGCTGTGTACTGGGTTCCCCCATTCGGAAATCTCCGGATCAAAGCTTACTTATAGCTCCCCGAAGCATATCGGTATTAGTTCCGTCCTTCATCGGCTCCTAGTGCCAAGGCATCCACCGTGCGCCCTTTGTAACTTAACCTGTACTGACTTGCGTCAGCGGTTATGCGATGCGAATTTCTAAATTAGAAACTCATACAAATACGCTGTGTTCTCGGCAATTTAAAACATTTACAACAATGATATCCAGTTTTCAAAGAACAAAGTCGCCGATTTGCATCGGTGAATTGACCTGACGGCCAATGGAGGATAACGGGATCGAACCGATGACCTCCTGCTTGCAAAGCAGGCGCTCTCCCAGCTGAGCTAATCCCCCATAAAGGTTGTTCAATTAACAAGCGAACGCTTGATGGGCCTAGATGGACTTGAACCATCGACCTCACGCTTATCAAGCGTGCGCTCTAACCAACTGAGCTATAGGCCCGATAGGCGTGAAAAAGAGGTCGTCCCCTCAAAACTAAACAAAGTTTCGTGTGTGCAGGTTTCCGTCAGACTGACGTCTGTTTCCTTAGAAAGGAGGTGATCCAGCCGCAGGTTCTCCTACGGCTACCTTGTTACGACTTCACCCTAATCATTTGTCCCACCTTAGACGGCTCGCTCCCTAAAAGGGTTACGCCACCGGCTTCGGGTGTTACAAACTCTCATGGTGTGACGGGCGGTGTGTACAAGGCCCGGGAACGTATTCACCGCGGCGTGCTGATCCGCGATTACTAGCGATTCCGACTTCGTGTAGGCGAGTTGCAGCCTACAGTCCGAACTGAGAATGGCTTTAAGAGATTAGCTTAACCTCGCGGTCTCGCAACTCGTTGTACCATCCATTGTAGCACGTGTGTAGCCCAGGTCATAAGGGGCATGATGATTTGACGTCATCCCCACCTTCCTCCGGTTTGTCACCGGCAGTCTTACTAGAGTGCCCAACTAAATGCTGGCAACTAGTCATAAGGGTTGCGCTCGTTGCGGGACTTAACCCAACATCTCACGACACGAGCTGACGACAACCATGCACCACCTGTCATTTTGCCCCCGAAGGGGAAACCTGATCTCTCAGGTGATCAAAAGATGTCAAGACCTGGTAAGGTTCTTCGCGTTGCTTCGAATTAAACCACATGCTCCACCGCTTGTGCGGGCCCCCGTCAATTCCTTTGAGTTTCAACCTTGCGGTCGTACTCCCCAGGCGGAATGCTTAATGCGTTAGCTGCGGCACTGAAGGGCGGAAACCCTCCAACACCTAGCATTCATCGTTTACGGCATGGACTACCAGGGTATCTAATCCTGTTCGCTACCCATGCTTTCGAGCCTCAGCGTCAGTTACAGACCAGACAGCCGCCTTCGCCACTGGTGTTCTTCCATATATCTACGCATTTCACCGCTACACATGGAGTTCCACTGTCCTCTTCTGCACTCAAGTTTCCCAGTTTCCGATGCGCTTCCTCGGTTAAGCCGAGGGCTTTCACATCAGACTTAAAAAACCGCCTGCGCTCGCTTTACGCCCAATAAATCCGGATAACGCTTGCCACCTACGTATTACCGCGGCTGCTGGCACGTAGTTAGCCGTGGCTTTCTGGTTGGATACCGTCACGCCGACAACAGTTACTCTGCCGACCATTCTTCTCCAACAACAGAGTTTTACGACCCGAAAGCCTTCTTCACTCACGCGGCGTTGCTCCATCAGACTTGCGTCCATTGTGGAAGATTCCCTACTGCTGCCTCCCGTAGGAGTTTGGGCCGTGTCTCAGTCCCAATGTGGCCGATCAACCTCTCAGTTCGGCTACGTATCATCGCCTTGGTGAGCCGTTACCTCACCAACTAGCTAATACGCCGCGGGTCCATCCAAAAGCGATAGCTTACGCCATCTTTCAGCCAAGAACCATGCGGTTCTTGGATTTATGCGGTATTAGCATCTGTTTCCAAATGTTATCCCCCACTTAAGGGCAGGTTACCCACGTGTTACTCACCCGTCCGCCACTCGTTTTAAGTTGAATCACAGTGCAAGCACCGTTCATCGACCAAAACTCGTTCGACTTGCATGTATTAGGCACGCCGCCAGCGTTCATCCTGAGCCAGGATCAAACTCTCATATAAATATGAGCTGTTCGAATAGCTCGATTTGTTGTTCTAGCGAATTGACTTCGCAAATGTTACTTTTTGCCTCGATACCGGAGTATCAAGGACCCTGCACATTTAAACGAAACTTTGTTCAGTTTTCAAAGGACGACTTGTCAAAAGACAACTTTGATAGATTATCATGACCAACGCATCATGTCAACAACTTTTTAGAGTG
>NZ_MSSM01000073.1 GCF_004123795.1 Lacticaseibacillus chiayiensis
CCCCGGTAGCTGGTGATCGGTAACAAAAAGACATCCAACAAAGGGCGCGGCTCCGCGTCAAGTAGACAGTCAAATAATTAAAGGCTTATGCACTTTCTTGAACGGCATGATTCCGATATTCTTCCGGGGTCATGCCGTTTAATGCTAATTGGCGTCTTTCCTTATTATGCCAATTGATGTACTTCTTGATGATGGCGATAAGTTCAATCTCAGATAGTGGGTGTTTGAGCGCCAACTCCTCAGTCTTAAATTGACTCCAGAAACTTTCCATCGGACTATTGTCACCGGGGGTACCCGGTCGAGACATGCTATGTGTGATGCCGTTTCCCGTCAGTAACGTATTGTATGCGCGGGAAGTGTATACCGAACCTTGATCGGAATGAAGAATCTCAGGTTTCAAACCGTGGTTCGCTTTAAGCGCCTTCGTCATCGTCGCCGTTACTAGTTGTGTCGTCTCTGTACCAGCGACGTCCCATGCAAGGATACTACCGTCATAAAGATCTTTAATGGCACTCAAGCGCAAGCGTTGCTTGATATCTACGCCGAATCTCAGCTCGCTACAATCGGTCGCCCAAGTGATGTTCGGCCGTTCAGGAGTGAAGTCATGACTACCATCTTCACGAAGTAACTTGTTAGCGAGGATGAATTCCTTCTTTTCTGCTTTGCGGTCCCGCTTGGCCACACGAATTGATGAGTAGATTCCATGACTGCGCATGATGCGACGGACTCGGCCTTGGCTGACATGGTAAGGCGTTTCTACATTGATATACATCGTCATCGTACGAACACCATAGATGTAGTTATTAGACTCCTGACGTTTGATGATGTAAGTCAAGATCGCGTCATTCTCAAGTTCACGGGCGGTGATCTTACGATGTGTCCACTTGTAATATGCAGCGCGAGAGACACCGATATAGGCGCACATAAAGTTGATACCATACACTCGATTAGTGTCAGGATTTACTTTTTGTGCGAGCGCTTGAACGGTAAGGTACTTTTCTTCTGAGGGGCATCCATCCTTTCGAACTCTTGGAGTTTTTTTAGCACCGCGACCTCCGTAGAGACATGAGCTAGTCGTGCTTTGAGACGCTTGATTTCCAAATCCTTGAGCTCTGATTCAGTCAGTTTCCCGTTATCTTCCTTGGCCTTACCACGACGATCTACGAGCGCGTCTGGGCCGCCTTGCTTGAACTTCTTGACCCAGGCATATACCTGGCCGTAAGACACATTGAAGTGTGTGGTTGCGCCGGTGTAATTCATCTCATTGGCAATGACCCACTGTGCAATTTCAACACGCTCGATTTGAGTTGTTTTCCGGCCGTCTTTCATCGGGGTGCCCCTCCTAGTGGTTGTAAGTGATTTACCACTAGTATACCGTTTAACCCACTGATAAATAACGGAAGAATTTGGGATATCGTATTGTCTAGCTAACTGCGGATATGATGTGCCACCTGTAAGGTATGCTTGGACTACCTTGAGCATGAACTCCTCTGAATACCTCCGCTGCTCGCGGCGTTTGGCCAGTGCGTCCACGCCACCCGCATCATACCGCTCTATCCACTGAACCACATGTGAAGGATGGACACCGTACTCTTCTCGAATGGCGTTAGGTGACATACCCCCCTTCACTAAACCAATATAGTAAAGCTTTTCTTCTACGCTGTATCTCGAACCTTTTCGGCCCATAAAAAATACTCCTTCCTCGGCAGACAAGCTTTAATTATTTGCTTGTCTACCTCAGTAGGAGTATACCCAWSAATA
>NZ_MSSM01000074.1 GCF_004123795.1 Lacticaseibacillus chiayiensis
TTTTTGCGGTCGGCCCTGTCAAGTTGACAGATGAAATAATATAAAATTTTGGTAGCTTTTAGATGGCCTTATTCCAGTATTCTTCTGGGGTAAGGCCGTCTCTTTGTCCTGAACGATTATCGTGATTGAAATAGTGGATCCCATCTTCAACGAGCTGGACGAATTCCTTGTAAGTCTTTGCCATTGGATGACGATCCATCCACCGCAGTTTAAATTCGTTCCACCAGCGCTCCATCGGTGCGTTGTCATAGGGCGTTCCCGGTCGCGACATGCTTCGTGTGACTTCAAACTGGCTAAGGTAGCGGTTGAACGCCCTAGATGTATAGGCGGAGCCACGATCAGTATGAATGAGCGGATGGACGTTGCCGGCGCGAGTGAAAGCGCGCTGGAAGACCTGAATCTCGGCGGCGGTTGTTTCGGTTGCGCTCAGGTTGTAAGCCAACAGATTGCGGCCATAGAGGTCAAGAACGCCACTGAGGCGCATCTTGTACTCGCCGTTGATACCGTATTTCAACTCGGTTGAGTCGGCTAGCCAGACTTGATTAGGACGTTCCACGTAGAAACATTGATTGAGCACATTGTCTTGTAGGTACTGTTCAGATTGCTTGACGCGACTATGCCGTTTTTGGCGAATCTGACATCGAATGCCAAGTTCGCGCATGACGCGACGAACTTGTTTGATCGTGACTGGGAAGTCAATTAGCTCATCCTGTTGTAAGTTGATCAGGAGATTCCCGGCGCCAATGCCTTGGTGATGAAAGTCAAACCAATATTGGGTCCGCTCCTTGAGCTGCCGATCGTGGACTTCCCACAATGTTTCCTCCCGCCTTAAGCCTTTGTAATAAGCTTGACGGCTGACGCCAATAACGTCCAATAACTTTGTGACAGCGCCGTGGTGGCCTTGACTAACTTCTTCAATGGCACGGTAAGCTTGTCGGTGTTGTTTGATCACTCCTTGTGCTGGATTTCCAGTAATTTTTTTACAAAGGCCTCCACTAGCTCTTTGTCCTTGAGTTCAGCTTCTAGTTGACGAATGCGCAGTTTGGCCTTGTCTAATTCGGTTAGATCACGCTTGTCTTTGTGGTGACCACGGTTATCTACCAGCGCCTCATAACCGCCTTCGCGAGCCTTGATCACCCAAGACCGTGCCTGTTGATAAGACACATCAAAATGGGCTGCCGCTTCAGTATAGGAGTGCTTACCCTTAGTGACATATTCAACGACTTTAATGCGTTCTTCGAAGGTGGTTGTACGACTCATGGTGGGGACCTGCTTTCTAGACGGTGAAGCCGTCAAAGATTGATGATCCCTATTATACATGGCTATCCAACGTTGCAGTTGTGTTGATGAGCGCAGACCAAACTGCATCGTAACTTCGGCTAATGACCCTTCACCACTAAGATAAGCAAGCACTGCTTCAAGCTTTAGCTCTCTGGTATAATGTTGATTCTTTCGAGCTTCCTCTAATCCCTTAATCCCATCACGTTCATAGCGCGCCTGCCAACGTTGTAATGTACGATCACCAAGACCGTGTTGACGGGAGAAACTACTGATACTTGTCTTCGAATGTCTGAACTCCTCCAATATGAGTAACTTTTCTTGAGCTGTATGCTTAGATCTGGGCATAGAAAATCCCTCCATGATCATCAGATGAATTATGATATTTCATCTGACAACCATAAAGGGATTATCGCACCGAAAACATCGGGGAAAATGTGTCCTTTTTGATATT
>NZ_MSSM01000075.1 GCF_004123795.1 Lacticaseibacillus chiayiensis
ATGACGAAGCTGCAACTATGGCAGGTTTGAGTGGTATTCCTAGGATTGACCGTTACAAACTGGCGACCATAAAGGTCAGCCTTGTAAGTTAGCATGCCTAAGAAGGTACACCAGCCTACGTCTGCGATACTCATTGCCAAAGCATGATTTTTTAGTAAGTTCTTACTTCGCAATTCCTCTGCAACCACTAAATCGTGGTTCTTGATGAGTGTGGTTGAGACGTTGTGCAAGAAGTTCTTACGCCGATCTAGAATCTGTGCATGAATCTTAGCAACTACCAAGCGCTGTTTTTGGTAATTCTTACTGTTACGTAACGGCCGATGCTCTTTCTTTGCCCTTCGGGCACGGCGCGACAAAACACGTTGAGCCTTAGCCAGTCGTCCCTTAATCGTTCGATAGTGGCGCAGATTTGCGACAACTTTGCCATCACTGGTCGTCAAGAAGTTTTTCACGTTGAGGTCAATGCCAGTTTGCCGATTGGTCTTGGCCGGCTTCGTCACGAACGGTGTATCAGAACCCAGCTGCATGGATAAAAAGAAACGGTCGGCAGCGTCCTTAGTAATCGTGACCGTGCCAATACGAGTTTCTGCTTGCCGATGCAGTAATCGTTTGTGGGAGCCTTTAATTCGTAGCCGGCCTAACTTAGGCACTAAGACGTGCCTACAATCTTCAAAGCTGACGGTCCCGTTGGTTAGCTGTGCCGTTTTCTGCTTAATATATTGGCAATTAGTTTGATAGCCCCACGCATAGCTTTTACGGTGGAATTTTGGAACACCAGCACTATGAACCTTCCGAAAGGCTTTCCATGCCTTGCGGTAGTTCCGGATAGCGTTAGCCTTAGCAAGGCTGTCAATGCGCTTGTCTTCTAAGAATTGGAAATGATTGGACATCTGCTTGGCATTTTGCCGTTGTTCAAGCTGTTTGATTCGAGCTTGAA
>NZ_MSSM01000076.1 GCF_004123795.1 Lacticaseibacillus chiayiensis
GTGACAAGCGGAGAAATGGTGACAGGAGCCCMCGCACTGGCGTCTGAGATGAATGATGGTGTGCGACGTGACAATCAAGTGTCATGGCGTCAGGTGTGGAGATGGGTTAAGAAGTTTGAAAGTAGTGGAATGTTGACAATCAAATCAAACACCAAATATAGCATCATATCAATATCTAAGTGGTGTGACTATCAGGACAATGACAATCAAGTGTCAATCAAACGTCAATCAACTGTCAATCAAGTGTCAACAAACAAGAAGGAAGAGAAGGAGAAGAAGGAAAAGAAAGAAGATAGTCACCATTCCCGCAAGCGTGAATACGCTGACGACTCTCCTGAAATGATCGAAGCTGTCTATCTCTGGTCGAAGATCAAAGGCAACAACCCTGAGCATAGGAAACCAAACTTGCAAGTGTGGGCTGATGACATTCGAAAGATGAATCAACTAGATCATCGACCGTTTGAGAAGATACACAAGATGATTGACTGGTGCCAGCTTGACACGTTTTGGCAAACCAACATTCTAAGTGCGTCAAAGCTGAGATCGAAGTACGACACTATGGCGGCACAGGCAAATCGCAAGTTTTCATCTGGTAGACGGCTAGAACACACGGAAACAAAGGAGAACTGGGGATATGGAGTCGACTAAAGGCCTATTCACACATGCGGACGTGCAAAAATCATCGAAAGCGAGGGATGGACGTTAGCAAGCTGCCAACTCAAGAGGAGATTGAGAAGCGCTTCTACGAACGCTCTATGGCCGCATTGAACCGTAAAAAGGTACGTGCCATTTATCGCTACTCAGTCTTTCCCGGAAACGTTCCGGCTAAGTTTACGTTCGAAAAATGGCAGCCTGAAATGCAGACGAATTTGCAGAAATCAAGAGATCTGGGAAATAGGGCATACAAGCTGGCAAAACAAATGCAAAAAACACCTGAAAACGTGATTTTATTTGGCCCTCGTGGAACAGGAAAGACATCACTTGCTTTGGCGATGCTGACGAGTCTACGAGATCAAGGCCAGTCAGGGCTGTTTATTTCAACAGCAGAGCTGAGCAACCTAATGAGCTTGCAATACGATGCACCAGACGTTCGCCAGCGTTTAGCGGGCATTGAGCGGGCAATGAAAGAGGCTGACGTGCTGTTGTTGGACGACTTCGGAACAGAGGGCGGTATGAAGCTAGACATCAAGCCAGTGAGACGTGACATGCAAGAGTTGATGTACCGTGTTGCGAATGCTCGTCTTGATTTTGAAAGCAACACGCCTCGTCTATCAACGATCATCACAACCAACAACGAGATGGATGAGCTTGA
>NZ_MSSM01000077.1 GCF_004123795.1 Lacticaseibacillus chiayiensis
CAATCAACAGTAAAACCGTTAACAGCCGCTCAAATGCAGCTGGTTTCTGCTCAGGTCCCACGGGATACAAATGGACAAAAGCAATATCATCATACTGTAAAAGCCGGCCATTCTTTCTTTGGTACGCGCTGCCTTATGCCATTTTTGCAGTACTGACATTTGTTACGCCAAACTGGTCCGCAAACGGTAAACTGCTGTGGGCATATGCTACGTATCTTATCTTGGGGTTCCTGTACACCGCCGTTAACCTGCCAATCACTTCAGTTCTGCCAACGTTGACGCAGAATCAGCAGGAACTCACCTTACTCGGCGTCATTCGTCAGTTCTTTGGCAGTTCCGTGCAAATTATCGTTGCTGTCTTCACCTTACCGTTAGTCGCGTTTTTTGGCCGTGGCAATGATCAGCGTGGCTTTCTTTTAACGATGGCTTTGTTTGCCGCCATTTCCTTGCTACTCATTTTGAATACTTTTGTGCACATTCGAGAGCGGTTCACTCAAGAAAAAATCGCCCATCAGCCTTTGCAAACTGTTGCCAAAATTGCGATTCACAACAAGCCGTGGTTGATTCTGTCAGCGATCATTTTCACGTATTGGTTACTGACAGCGATCAAGAATCAAACTACTGTGTATTATTTCAAATACACGCTGCATCATCAGAATCTGGTTTCTTGGGCTAATAGTTTTACGTTTTCATCACTGATCGGCGTGTTGTTGATCATCAGCATTGCCGGACATCACGGCAACAAGCACACCATGCGCTTAGGGATGCTTATCGGCTTGATCGGTCAACTTGTCATTACCGGTGGCGTGTATCTACGTCAGTTATGGCTGCTATTTCTTGGTATCCTGGTCAACAGCATCGGGCAAGGCATGGTCGTCGGCTTGGTTTCGATTATGCTAGCCGACACCATTCGCTATGGCATCACGCTTGGCGCCCAAGCAGAGGGCTTATTTGCTTCAAGCAATGACTTTGGCGTCAACCTCGGGCTAGGCATCGGCGGCCTCATCACCGCCGGACTCTTCGACCTCACCGGCTACGTCCCCAACACCACCCAAAATGCTGCCACCCTCAGCATGATCAATCTGAATTATGTCTGGTTGCCACTGCTGCTTTACGGCATCTTGTTACTGTTAATTCATTTTTACCCGGAAAAAAAGATGTTGACGGCGATTCGACAACATCAGCTTTGAGTCAAAAAAGATCCGCCACTATTTTCGGTTGCGGATCTTTTCTCATATTTTATTTTACTTCACAGCCATTTCATTGCGCCGCGCGACAAATGGCAAAATCAGTCCCAGTGCCAAAAGCACCATCGGCGTCAACACATTGAGGCCCATTTGGAACCACCATGTACCTGGATCGCTCAGATAGCTGATCTTCGGCAACATGCCCAGCAAGCAGGC
This sequence comes from Lacticaseibacillus chiayiensis, assembly GCF_004123795.1. Lineage (GTDB taxonomy): Bacteria > Bacillota > Bacilli > Lactobacillales > Lactobacillaceae > Lacticaseibacillus > Lacticaseibacillus chiayiensis. The sequence goes on from NZ_MSSM01000077.1 coordinate 1,404, forward strand.
AAATGCGGTAAAGAAGAAACACCAGCCGCCAATCATCATTCCGGCATGTTTATTTTTAACCAACATATAGTCTGCATGGTAATTTTCAAGGTGGCGATTAAGCAAATAGTAGGCTAAAAAGACCCACAAATATCGCAGCGGCATGACGACTGAATTCAGATTCAGCAACCATTTGTACAGTTCATTCATATTGCCGATACCTAAAGCCGGCACAATAATCAAGATGCTAACCAGCGTACCGGTCATCCAGTAACCGTTGATTGGTGTGCCTTTCTTGTTAATCCGGCGCAGTTTTTTCGGAATAAAATGTGGATCTGCATCGCTCAGAAGAATTTTTAGTGGCGCATCAATCGAGAAAGCCAAAGCCGAAATCGAAGCGAGTGCATTGGCGATCGCATACAGAATGACGAAAATGCCGCCCACGTGATAATACTTGCCAAGCATCGCAAACGCCGTGTATGGGCCATTTGCCATGAGGTCGGTCGGAATATGATGGCTGTTAAACAACATCCCCATGCCAAAAGATCCCAACAAGGCACAAAATGCGACCATGCCGGCAAGCACTAACATCCCAAGCGGAAATTCTTTGGAAGCGTTTTTGGTGTGATTGACATAAGGCGAAATTTTTTCTGCTCCGCCGACCGCAAAGACCAGCATGGAAATCGTAGTGAAATAATTCAAATCAAATTTCGGTAAGTAAGTCTTCAAATCGCCCATATCCGGAGTGGCCACATGCACGCCTTTGACCATCAAAGGTGCCGTGACTGCCAAGATGATGAATAGAATCGACATCAAAAACATCGCGGTACCGGCCATGCTCCCGATTCGATTCAGGGTGGTTAATCCGCGCGATGACAGCCACAGGAAAAGCAAGAACAGCGCCAGGCAGATCAGCGACACGGTCATTGATGAGACGGTGTTGACAAAATTACCATTGCCCTTGAACAGCCAGCTTAACGCAATCAAAATCGCTTGCGGCTTCTGGGCGAGATATGGAATATGCACCACCCAGTAGGTCCATGCCGCGTAATAAGCGAGCCGAACACTACCAGTCTCCTTGATCCAGGAACTGACGCCGCCTGCTTGATCTTTAAAAGTCGAACCAAGCTGACCGACGATTAAGGCATACGGCACGAAGTAAATCAGCATAATCAAAATCCAGCTGGTCACCACGGACAGGCCTTGTTGTGCATAATTGTTAAACACATTGCCAAGGCCCCAGACCGAGACGAACGCAATCAAAGCCACGTTATACCAGCGCAGTTGTTTCTTTGTGTCTGCCACGTGTAGTCCCTCCAAACAAATTCCGCCATTGGAAAAACAGGAATTTGTTCTCCAGTTTACCGGTTTGGGCGCCCTTATTTCCCGTGAAAATGTATAGATAACGATTAGATTTTTCTAAAAAGGCAGTTGCGGTTTCGCCATAACGCGTTCTTATACGGAAAAGAGTTCTTACCACTAGGATTTGTTGCCATGCCAAACTCCGCAATCTCCGGCGCTTTGAGCCAGAAGCCCGCTGTCTCAAAGTCGCCTAACAACATCAGCGACAAAGCCCGGTCGCTGTGTTGTTTGCACGGCTGAGCCCCAAAAAGCCTACGATTGCTCCGCCTTGGCACTACAAATTTAAACTGCCGCGAATTATTCTTACAAACACAAAAAAACAGACACGCATTAAAAGTGTGTCCGCTTTTCTAGTGAATACATAAATTAATTGCCACTCAACAATTACTTAACCGCCTTAGCAACCGCGTCATTAACCGCTTGTTGTTCTGCCTGAATCAAATCGACTCGGCTGGCGATGACGCTGGTGTCCATCTTGATTTCGCGGGTCAGGCCTGGCGTTGGTAATTTTGGCTCGAAGAAAGCTTTGAATTCCTCGAGCCGTTTTGCGGTTCGGAAAATGCCGGCGATGACGGTGATGTAAGTTGTGAACTCCATGTCGCCACCGACTGTTTTTTGCAGCCAGGACCATTCGTTGCGCAGCCAGTCCCATGCAGCCTGTTCGCCTACGTGGTTGTTCAGCACGCCGCGGAACCATGAGCGTAAATCCTGGGGCTTGATCGTATCGGCGTTTTCAAACTGGTCGACAATTTTACCGATGAATGCCTCATCGGGTGTGCTGGTCAAAGCGGCGAGAATGTCTGCCTTGTAACTCGAATCGGTCGTCTGCTTGTAAGCCGTCAGCAATTGCTCGAACAACGCCGAGTTGCCAAAGTTTTTCACTTCATTCTGCAGAACAAACATCCGCACGTCTGCTGGCAGCTGGAGCAAGTCGTCCTTGTTATCGGTGAATAGGTCGTGGCCTTGGGCAACCGCCGCGTCATTTTTGGCATATAGCGCCATGCTCAATACATACGGCCGCGTTAATTGATCGTCGATAGTCTCGTTTTCTTTTGGTGTCCAGCCGAGCCGTGAAAATTGACCCGCACTGAGCTGATTGAAGAAGGCCTTTAACTGCGCTTCATCTGCAGAATCAGGCGTTACAAATTGTTTCAGGTCATTGGCCACGCGATACAAGGCATTGACGACAATGGCACTGTAGCTTTCTGCAAAGCGTGGTAACAACGGCACGATATTAGCGTAAGCCGTTTGCCGCCCTTCTGCCAACAACCGCAAGTCCTGCAAAAGCTGCCGCTGATCAATCGCATTTAATTGGTCAAGGTGATCCAAAAGATCCGTTAGCAGCGTTTGATCATACTGCACGATGAAATGGGAGTTATTGCCAACGTTAACACGGAACGGCTCGCCGCTGTCTTGACGCAGTTGCGCATAGTCACCCAACGTCACCTGCTCATCGGCAAAAATCTGCGGCGCCGCGTCATAGTTGCTGTTCAACGGAATCTGCCACTGCCGGCCGACGTCTTTGCCTGCGCCGATGAAGAACTGCTTTTGCGACAAGGTCAGTTTGCCGTCAACCACCCCTGCGGTCACAACCGGATAACCCGGCTGCTCCAGCCACGATTGCATGATTTTACCGACATCAAGATGCGCTGCTTGGCCCAATGCAGCCCACAGATCAGCTCCCGCGGCATTGCCAAACTTGTGCGCTTCAAAGTACGCTTTCAAGCCAGCACGCAAGGCATCGTCACCAATCAACGCGCGGACCATGACCAGCATCCGCGCACCTTTTGCATAAACAATGGCGCTGTCGAAAATTGAATCGATTTCAGCCGGATCCTCAACTTCAACGTGAACCGACTGGACGCCATCTGTGGCATCACGCTGCAACGCCATTGGCACTTCCAGCGTCTGGAACGTTTCCCAAATATGCCAGTCCGGTTGCAAAGCATCCACCGCGACATATTCCATCATGTTGGCGAAGCTTTCGTTTAACCAGAGATCATCCCACCACTTCATCGTGACAAGATCGCCAAACCACTGATGCGCTAACTCGTGGGCAATAACGGTTGCAACACGCTGCTTCGTTTCCAGCGACGTATTATCCGGATCAATCGTCAACAACGCTTCCCGATAAGTGACCAACCCCCAGTTCTCCATGGCTCCGGCAGAAAAGTCCGGCAATGCCAGCTGCCAGGAATGCGGCAACGGATAAGGCGTCTGGTAAAAGTCTTCGTAGAATTCAATCGAGCGCTTTGCAATGTCTAAAGCAAAGTCCAGTTCATTCGGTTTGTGGGCTTTGGTAGCAAAAACGCCGATCTTAACGCCACTCTTGGTCTCGGTTTGCTTACTTTGCAACTCACCAAACGCAAATGCAATCAGATAAGTCGACATCCGCACCGTGGTGTCAAAGTAATGAACGCCATTTTCTTTGCGCACTTCCGGCATGTTGCTGATCACCGTCTCGCCCGGATGTTCGTCAAATTTAATTGCTAAATCAAACGTAGCCTTGGCTTCCGGCTCGTCAACACTCGGAAAAGCCTGCCGCGCCGCCGTGGTTTCAAACTGGGTGCCGATGATTTGCTTCTTGACACCATCCACCTCGTAGTAAGACGGATAAATGCCCATCATGGTATCCGTCAACGGCGCCGTATAGGTAATCGTCAACTTCACATCGCCTGCTTTTGGCAGTGTGATCCGCACTGCCTCGGCTGGATCATCCATTTTAAACGGAACTGCTTGGTTGTTCGCCTCAACGGATTCAATCTTCATATACTTTTGATGAACCGCGATGTTTGCTTGCTTCGCTTCACCGATAATCGAAGTCTTACCGCTAATAGTCTTGGTCTCTCGGTTAATGTCCAAATAGAGATCGTAATGCGACGGTTGAAAAGTCTCATAGAAATGTGCTGCTCTCCTCATGACGTTCCTCCTCAAATTGTTAGATTACGCTCATTATACGCCAAGTGCGATATCTAGGCAGGGAAAAGTCCCGTTATTAGACCGTTGCAATAGCTCAGATAGCGTTCCACTAGTTTTTTTGATTTGATTTCGTGTGCTTGTTACTCCCCAGTTTGTCACTCGTTGATGATTCAGGTTGAACGTCACTTGGCCGCCTCAATTCAAGCATAAGATCCGCTTTAAAATAACGAAATAAGATTGTGCGAAGTAATATATACCTTTTGCTTCAAAATGTGCGTTTTCTTTTCTATAAAAGGAGTTGAATAGAGAAACCAATTGTTGACGAAGTGGTGAAACTCGTCCTACAATGTAACCGTATACAAGACATTCAGCATGCAACATCTGTGCTAACTACCTAGCATCAAATTCTACAGAAACTCAAGTCACACAAACTACATCACGCAAACCACGTTTGATAGAGTTTATCAAAACGACTGATTAACTGTTAGCTTGTGCACTGCGGGGAGATTCATATGAATAACGATGACGTATTCCTAAAGCGCTACAAATGCTGTTTAAGATTTTATATTTTTTGGAACACCGGATATTTACTCTTAAACGGGTTTGACCTCACCGATAGATCACTAATCCTCAATATAATCGTTGTGGTAGTCATCCCGTTATTCATTATGGGATATTTGATCTACGAATATTTCAAACTAAAAGTCAAACTGCCAGCAAAACTGATTCTCTTGATTTTTATGGTACTGGGTCTCCTTTTGGTGCTACTTGTGTTTCTTAAAATCGTCAACCTATGATAAATCCAATCGTATCGCAACATTGCGGATTTGTAGGATTTAACAAACAAGGTGATTCAAATGAATAACAAGGACGTCTTTGAAAAACGTTACAAGCACATCCTTACTTTCCTAGGTTTTTGGATCGCCGGATACCTCACGCTGGATTCATTGTTTTCTGGCTTACCTCTGCCGCTCACCATGTTTTCCTCTACCTTT
>NZ_MSSM01000078.1 GCF_004123795.1 Lacticaseibacillus chiayiensis
GCATCTACAAAGGGATTGTAAGCGAAAATGGGGTCTACACTTTCTGGTGTTGAGAAATAATCAACACTGAACGTGTAGGCCCTTTTTGGATAACGCAAAAAGACACCTACTCAGTGTCCATGCTATGCTTGTTAGCGTCGAAACCAAAAGCAAGCGAGGTTATGAGTAAATGTCCCAATACGATCCTACACTGTCCGTCCTTGGAATACCAGACCATAATATCAAAGTTGCCTTTGTTCGTCATGAATATCGCGGCAACGGGGTACGTCGCCGCCAGTATCATGTGATTGATGCCGAACTGACTTACCGGTTAACCCGGTGCCCACTGTGTGGCTTTGAGGCCTTGCACCCTAACGGGTTTTACACGGCCCACGTGCGCGTCCTCAACGGGGTTGAAATACCGACAGTCATTGACTTGCACAAGCAACGATGGCGCTGTCATAACTGTTACCACACAGTCAGTGCCAAGACGCCACTCGTGCAACCCAACCACACGATCGCCGCTCACATGACAGAGCGAATCATGAAGTTAGCGCATGAACGGTTGCCAGTCAAAACCATCGCCCATATTATCGGAATCTCAGCTTCCTCGGTTCAACGGATCATTGACCAAAATCTCAAACTCCGACCGGCTCGCCGGCTACCCACGCGACTCTGCTTTGATGAGTTCCGTTCCACTCATGGCATGATGTCGTTTATCTGTCTTGATGCCGATTCACATCGTCTGATTGCCTTGCTTGGTGACCGATTCAACCGCACGATTAAAAACTTCTTCATCGCTCATTATTCACTCGCTGAACGCACTCGGGTCCAGACGGTCACCATGGACATGAATGCAGCTTATCAGACGATTATTCATGAGGTTTTCCCCAAGGCCCAAGTCGTCATTGATCGGTTCCATATCATTCAACTTGCGGCTCGTGCCCTTGATCAGGTACGCGTCCAAGCGCTCAAACAGCTTGATGACAAACACAGCCGTCCTTATAAGATCATGAAGACAAACTGGCGGCTTTTTCATCAAACTGCGCCTGACGCTAAACACAAACAGTTCCTGTTTGGTTTGAATGAATACGTCACGCAACAGGAGGCCATCGATATCGCACTTGATACTGAGCCCAAGCTCAAGCAAACCTACGAGACCTACTTAGCGCTTCATGATGCTTTGATGGTGAAGAAACATCCCGCGGAACTGGCAAACCTGTTAGCTACTTACGAGCCAAACGGTACGGCAATGGACATGACGATCGCGACGCTTAAGCGACACAAAGTCGCTGTTCTCGCCGCTGTCACCAGCCCTTATTCCAACGGTCCGATCGAAGGGGTTAACCGCCTCATCAAGTCACTCAAACGATCCTGTTTTGGCTTCAAGAATCAGCTGAACTTCTTCAAACGAATCTACCAAATCACGGCATAACATGACAAAGACGGCTCCCCAAATGGAGAACCGCCTCAAATGATAAATTTATTCTTCAACACCAGTTGACGCAGAGCCACAAATGTAAACCATTTAGCGCATG
>NZ_MSSM01000079.1 GCF_004123795.1 Lacticaseibacillus chiayiensis
TATGAGCATAAGCTTAACAAGGCAGCAGTTCCTGTCGTATTGCGAGATCCGCCGACTGGTCAGATTCGATATTTTTACAGCCGATCGGAAGCGTGTCGTTTCCTTGGCAGATGCCCCGAATATATCGGTGACGCGCTTGAACGTGGTGACACTGAGGTAGACGGCTATGAGCTATTTACGATTCCATTCTGATTTGAGGTGATGACATGGCAGACGGAGGCTGGATCAAAGTATATCGGAAAATACGCCAGTCCTTCGTATGGACTGACGCGAATCAGTTGAAACTTTGGCTACTGATTTTGATGAAAGCAAATCATGCTCCTAGCAAGTTCTTATTCAACGGTCAAGAAGTATCCGTGACAAGCGGAGAAATGGTGACAGGAGCCCACGCACTGGCGTCTGAGATGAATGATGGTGTGCGACGTGACAATCAAGTGTCATGGCGTCAGGTGTGGAGATGGGTTAAGAAGTTTGAAAGTAGTGGAATGTTGACAATCAAATCAAACACCAAATATAGCATCATATCAATATCTAAGTGGTGTGACTATCAGGACAATGACAATCAAGTGTCAATCAAACGTCAATCAACTGTCAATCAAGTGTCAACAAACAAGAAGGAAGAGAAGGAGAAGAAGGAAAAGAAAGAAGATAGTCACCATTCCCGCAAGCGTGAA
>NZ_MSSM01000080.1 GCF_004123795.1 Lacticaseibacillus chiayiensis
ATAATTTGCACGGAACTGCCAAAGAACTGACGAATGACGCCGAGTAAGGTGAGTTCCTGCTGATTCTGCGTCAACGTTGGCAGAACTGAAGTGATTGGCAGGTTAACGGCGGTGTACAGGAACCCCAAGATAAGATACGTAGCATATGCCCACAGCAGTTTACCGTTTGCGGACCAGTTTGGCGTAACAAATGTCAGTACTGCAAAAATGGCATAAGGCAGCGCGTACCAAAGAAAGAATGGCCGGCTTTTACCGAAACGTGAATGAGTGTGATCGATCATCAGACCAACCACCGGACTTTCAAAGACATCGGCGACACGGGCGACTAAGAACAATAAGGCAACGGCGCCCGCACTCAGCCCGTAAATGTCGGTGTAGAAATACAGTAGATAAGTTGTCATCACCTGAAAGACCAAATTGTCAGCTGCGTCACTCAGACCGTAACTGATGCGTTCAGGCCACTTTGTTTGCCATGCAGTCGGCTTTTTTTGCATCCGCAGACCTTCTTTCATGGATCACTGAGAAAGCTTGTCCGACTTTTATATTGAAACTTCAGCTAGTAATTTCAAG
>NZ_MSSM01000081.1 GCF_004123795.1 Lacticaseibacillus chiayiensis
CTGTGTTTAATCCTGCTACTACGTACATTTGTGTGCCTCTCATTTCGCGCTGACTGACTTCACAGCCTGATCTGAATAGTCCTTGATGCTCTGCGCGTCTTTGATTGCCTGTGATAAGTCATTGTTTGCCTGTTTGGCGGCTTCTAACTGTGATGTAAGGTCGTTGATTGTCTGTTGCTTAGCATCGACCTCAGCCTGTTTCTGGGCAACTGCTTGCTGGCCTTCAACGATCTTTTGCTGAATCTGGGCATCTTTGTTTGCCATGTCGTTTCCATATTGCTGTTTTAGGGCCGCATACTGTGCCTGCGCGTCAGACAACTGATGTTGCAAATCGGACAAGCTAGATTTTGAAGCGTGAATCTTAGCCGTCAGCTTGTCGATATTGTTTTTGGTCTCCACGATGTTCTGGTGACCTTGCCAAACATTGTCGGCAATGGTGGTTGCACCGGCCCCAAACATAAGTCCTGCTAAAACAGTTACTGTAAATGTCAATTTTTTGTTCATGATTTTTCTCCTTAATCGATCTCTTCTGCTTCAATCTCAACACGTGGTTGATCGCTGTACCATTTGCCAACATGGATCTCGACTATTTGGTTGTCGTCTTCCCACAAAATCCCGGTCAGCGCATCAGACACCGCTTTGTAATAGTTGTCTGTATCCGGCTTAACAGTTGGTCTAATGATGCCGTCCTGTTTTTTCCGCCTAGTAAGCTTGCTACCGGATTTTTGAATACCTCTGTATACTTTTACGTTTATCCTGATAGAACCCGTCAGAGGCTCAATATGGAGCTCCTGACGTGCAATCTGCTTGATGTATTCTTTGTAGCCACGTGATTTGGGAGGATCATACGTACTTACATACTTTCCTCGCCGAGAAAACCTAGGCCTCCCTTGAGCAACCGGTTCACCGGGTATTGTTAGCCTTATCACGCTTGTTTCACGTCCTTCAGATAGTCATTACCGTTGTTACGGATTGGCAGCTTGATTTCAAACTCGCTTGCCACTCGTCTCACGAACGTTATTGACTTCCCGATCCGTTTTGCAACCTCTGTTAGTGTTTGCTCTTGCTTGCCGCCTCAGAAACTTGTACTGCATACTTCTTACGGTTAGCTTCCCCGCGTTTGTTTACAGCCTTGATGCTGCTGATCAGTGCGACTGAAGGCATATCTCGATTATCAACACCGGCTACCGCACGTTTCTCGACAATTGATTTCTTTGACACAATGATCCGGTTATTGAACTCCTGTTTCTCTATTTTGAGAATGCTTTGCTTTTTGAGATGTCTATCATTGCTGAGTTTTCGTAT
>NZ_MSSM01000082.1 GCF_004123795.1 Lacticaseibacillus chiayiensis
GGTTGGGTTGGCCTCTCCTCCGGGGTCCTGGGGAGAGGACCCCCGGAAAATTTCGTCAAAATGTTGCGACCGGTGTTTGGACAGTTCGCCGTGGTTGGCTGAATTGCTGGAAGACGTCGGCAGCACTCCTGTAACCCAAGCTTTTACGCAGCCTGCCATTAAGAACCTTCTGAGCTTCGTGAATATACGTCTTACTGAAGTGGTGGAGCGAGATGCCCTTGGGTATGAGCTCACGGATGAGGCCATTCGCGTTCTCATTACTGCCGCGTTCGCTCGGCGTGTAAGGATGACAATAGTAGATTTGCGTTCCTTTGACGCGGTCGAGCAAGGCAAACTCAGAGCCGTTATCAAAGGTGATTGAATGAAACCACTTAGCGCCCTTTGAGTTGATGACCCGCTGTAGGACATCCAAGCAGGTTTGGGCGTGGTAATCGGGAAGCTTGTAGATCAACTCATAGCGGCTCTTACGCTCTGTCAGGGTGAGTAGCGCCGGTTCGTTGACGACACGTTTGCCCTTTACCAGATCGCCTTCCCAATCCCCAAAGGTTTTGCGTTCGTTCACCGCTTGCGGCCGCTGTTCGATGGAGGTTCCTGCAAGGCGTTTGTTTCGGCGATCGCGGTGACGGCCTGCGTGTTTGATATGGCGACGGAGCTTCTCAGGCAGGATCGTGTTGTCCAAAGGCAAGAGGCCGCGGTCGAGGTAACGGTAAACGGTCGGCGTTGAAGGACAGGCGTGGGCGGGATAGAGACGCTTAAACAAGTGACAGTACCCATCAATGCTTTGTAGG
>NZ_MSSM01000083.1 GCF_004123795.1 Lacticaseibacillus chiayiensis
TTAATCGTCGTATCAGAATCTTGCCACACGATGTGTCAACCACCACTGACTAAAGTCAGTGGCTTGTGAGCAAACACCCTTCTTACGAGCGCTTGAATCACAATTTGCACAGATACACCACTGCAGGCAGTTCGTAGAACTGCTTTGTCTTACACGGCAATTACCAGTGCCTTTAGCGTCCCCAGGTTGCCATAGGGACGAGCCTAATCAGGCTAATTTAGCAAGCCCTTTGATCAGTATGTTCTGCGCGGCATTGTGATCGCGAACGTGATGGGTATGGCATTTAGGACACGTCCATTCTCGATCAGCAAGCCTCAGCTTATCAGTGCCTTCGGTTCCCATGACGAAGTCGCAACTATGACAGGTTTGAGTGGTATTCCTAGGATTGATCGTTACAAACTGGCGACCATAAAGGTCAGCCTTGTAAGTTAGCATGCCTAAGAAGGTACGCCAGCCTACGTCTGCGATACTCATTGCCAAAGCATGATTTTTTAGTAAGTTCTTACTTCGCAATTCCTCTGCAACCACTAAATCGTGGTTCTTGATTAGTGTGGTTGAGACGTTGTGCAAGAAGTTCTTACGCCGATCTAGAACCCGTGCATGAATCTTAGCAACTACCAAGCGCTGTTTTTGGTAATTCTTACTGTTACGTAACGGCCGATGCTCTTTCTTTGCCCTTCGGGCACGGCGCGACAAAACACGTTGAGCCTTAGCCAGTCGTCCCTTAATCGTTCGATAGTGGCGCGGATTTGCGACAACTTTGCCATCACTGGTCGTCAAGAAGTTTTTCGTGTTGAGGTCAATGCCGGTTTGCCGATTGGTTTTGGCAGGCTTCGTGATGAACGGTGTATCAGAACCCAGCTGCATGGATAAAAAGAAACGGTCGGCAGCGTCCTTAGTAATCGTGACCGTGCCAATGCGAATTTCTGCTTGCCGACTCAGTAATCGTTTGTGGGAGCCTTTAATGCGTAGCCGACCTAACTTAGGCACTAAAATGTGCTTGAGGTCTTCAAAGCAGACGGTCCCGTTGGTTAGCTGCGCCGTTTTCTGCTTGATATATTGGCAATTAGTCTGATAGCACCACGCATAGCTTTTACGGTGGAATTTTGGGACGCCAGTACCATGAACCTTCCGAAAGGCTTTCCATGCCTTGCGGTAGTTCCGGATAGCGTTAGCCTTAGCCAGACTGTCAATGCGCTTGTCTTCTAAGAATTGGAAATGATTGGACAACTGCTTGGCATTTTGCCGTAATTCAAGCTGCTTGATTCGAGTTTGAACCGTATCAATTGGCAGCTTGACTTGTTTTAATTGCCAGAGTTCTTTACCAATCACCACCATCTCGTTATAGACGAAGCGACTGGCATCGCTGTTAAGCTTAATCAATTGCTTTTGGCGGTCACTTGGGTAGATGCGAATCTTCAAGCCATAATGATATTCTAATTGTGCCATTGACTTCATTTAATCTCACCTCTTTTCTTGCTATGATGGTATTATAGCGTTAACCAATAACCCTAACAATTGAGGTGACTTTTATGACTCAAGGAAAAAAACCAAGACGCTGTTTATACTAGACGCTATATCTATAACTTTCATTACCATTTGATCTGGGTAACGAAATATCGGCATCAAACTTTTGTAACCAGGAAACTGGTAGATGAAATGAAGGTCATTCTGCAAAAGGTTGCCGATGATAATGAAATTGTGATCGAAAAAATGGAAGTCATGCCCGATCATGTCCATGTATTGATCAGTTTTCCGCCTAGCAAGGCACCAACCAGTGCCATCAAAGCGCTCAAGGGCAGAAGTGCCTTTATCTTTCTCAAACGGCATCCAGAAATTCGCGAT
>NZ_MSSM01000084.1 GCF_004123795.1 Lacticaseibacillus chiayiensis
GCTTTTAAAGTTCAATCACTTTTTAATTATGACTGGCCGGAAATCCCGTGACTTTAGTCATGGGATGGATAGGCCCTCTCTCAACGCCCTTTAGGGCGCTTTTTCAGTTCGTTGTATTTTTGGTTGTTGATGTAATTTTCAACGACGTCCTTGCTCATGTTGCCAAGTGTACTCATGTAGTAGCTGGGTGACCATAAATGTCCACCCCAATCTTGAGAATCGCGAATTTCCGGATGCCGTTTGAGAAAGATAAAGGCACTTCTGCCCTTGAGCGCTTTGATGGCACTGGTTGGTGCCTTGCTAGGCGGAAAACTGATCAATACATGGACATGATCGGGCATGACTTCCATTTTTTCGATCACAATCTCATTATCATCGGTAACCCCTTGCAAAATGACCTTCATTTCGTCTGCCAGTTCCTTAGTTACAAAAGTTTGATGGCGATATTTCGTTACCCAGATCAAATGGTAATGAAAATTATAGATATAGCGTCTGGTATAAACCGCGTCTTGGATTTTTTCTTGAGTCATAAAAGTCACCTCAATTGTTGTCATCATTGGCTAATGCTACAATACCATTATAGCAAGAAAAGAGGTGAGATTAAATGAAGTCAATGGCACAATTAGGATATCATTATGGCTTGAGGGTTCGCATCTACCCAAGTGACCACCAAAAGCAATTGATTAAGCTTAACAGCGATGCCAGTCGCTTCGTCTATAACGAGATGGTGGCGGTTGGTAAAGAACTCTGGCAATTAAAACAAGTCAAGCTGCCAATTGATACGGTTCAAGCTCGAATCAAGCAGCTTGAATTACGGCAAAATGCCAAGCAGATGTCCAATCATTTCCAATTCTTAGAAGACAAGCGCATTGACAGTCTTGCTAAGGCTAACGCTATCCGGAACTACCGCAAAACATGGAGAGCCTTTCGGAAGGTTCATGGTACTGGCGTCCCAAAATTCCACCGTAAAAGCTATGCGTGGCGCTATCAAACTAATTGCCAATATATCAAGCAGAAAACGGCGCAGCTAACCAACGGGACCGTCTGCTTTGAAGACCTCAAGCACATCTTAGTGCCTAAGTTAGGTCGGCTACGCATTAAAGGCTCCCACAAACGATTACTGAGTCGGCAAGCAGAAATTCGCATTGGCACGGTCACGATTACTAAGGACGCTGCCGACCGTTTCTTTTTATCCATGCAGCTGGGTTCTGATACACCGTTCATCACGAAGCCTGCCAAAACCAATCGGCAAACCGGCATTGACCTCAACACGAAAAACTTCTTGACGACCAGTGATGGCAAAGTTGTCGCAAATCCGCGCTACTATCGAACGATTAAGGGACGACTGGCTAAGGCCCAACGTGTTTTGTCGCGCCGTGCCCGAAGGGCAAAGAAAGAGCATCGACCGTTACGTAACAGTAAGAATTACCAAAAACAGCGCTTGGTAGTTGCTAAGATTCATGCACAGATTCTAGATCGGCGTAAGAACTTCTTGCACAACGTCTCAACCACACTAATCAAGAACCATGATTTAGTGGTTGCAGAGGAATTGCGAAGTAAGAACTTACTAAAAAATCACGCCTTGGCAATGAGTATCGCAGACGTAGGCTGGCGTACCTTCTTAGGCATGCTAACTTACAAGGCTGACCTTTATGGTCGCCAGTTTGTAACGGTCAATCCTAGGAATACCACTCAAACCTGTCATCGTTGCGACTTCGTAATGGGAACCGAAGGCACTGATAAGCTTAGGCTTGCTGATCGAGAATGGACGTGTCCTAAATGCCATACCCATCACGTTCGCGATCACAATGCCGCGCAGAACATACTGATCAAAGGTATTGCTAAATTAGCCTGATTAGGCTCGTCCCTATGGCAACCTGGGAACGCTAAAGGCACTGGTAATTGCCGTGTAAGACAAAGCAGTTCTACGAACTGCCTGCAGTGGTGTATCTGTGCAAATTGTGATTCAAGCGCTCGTAAGAAGGGTGTTTGCTCACAAGCCACTGACTTTAGTCAGTGGTGGTTGACACCGGATTACAGTTCTTCGTCAA
>NZ_MSSM01000085.1 GCF_004123795.1 Lacticaseibacillus chiayiensis
TTTTCTTTTAGTATTTTACACCCAATAACATCTTATCAAGCTTAGCATTGGTGGATACTGTTGTCGCTTTTTAAACGTTTCCAACCTGTGATCGATTGGGTTGTTTTACCGGTGAAAGTAGTTATTTATCGGCTAGTGTCAGAAGTCTTGTCAATGGTATGCCTGAAAATAATTTGCTATACTCAAGAAAAAATTCAGGTGGTACTGGAGGTGGCGGAATGAAAACGCTTGAGATTGCCCATTTGGATAAGGCTTTTGATCAACAGGTTTTATTTAAGGACGCTAATTATACGTTTCAGCAAGGCAAGATCTATGGTTTGCTGGGCCGTAATGGTTCTGGTAAATCAACGCTGTTTAACATGATTGTGGGCAACTTGCCATATGATAGCGGCAGGATTGCGGTTGATTCAGATGACGGGCAAGGGCTGATCACCAATTATTCGGATACGGCAGTCGGCATGGTTTACACGCAGCCGCATTTGCCTGCCTTCATGACCGGCGTTGAGTTCGTCGATTATTTTATTGCGATTAACCGTGACCGGCTTGAACGCATGCACACGACGGTTAAAGCGGCAGACTTTTTTGATATGGCCGAGCTAGGTAAGGCGGATGCGAATAAGTTGTTGCGTGACTATTCTGAGGGGATGCGCAATAAGTTGCAGATTGTGGTGTCGTTGATGTTGAAGCCGCCGGTGTTGTTGCTTGACGAACCGCTGACAACCGTCGATGTGGTGGCGGCGCATGAGATGCAACAGATGATCGTTGCGATGAAGGCAGACTCAGTTGTTGTCTTTTCCACCCACATCATGCAGTTGGCGCAGGCCATTTGTGATGCGGTGGTATTGTT
>NZ_MSSM01000086.1 GCF_004123795.1 Lacticaseibacillus chiayiensis
ATCGCTTGCAGCACTTTCAGCACTCGATGCTGCGCTAGCAGCTGAGCTTGCTGCATTGGAATAACTGCTTGCTGCACTATCGTCACCGGACTGGGCAGCACTAGATGCAGCACTGGCGGCACTGCTTGCGATACTTGCAGCACTGCTTGCCATTGAGGCAGCGCTAGAAGCGATGCTTGCTTGATGGTTTGCATCACTTGCAGCAGACGAAGCAATCGACGACTCACTTCTTGCCTGACTCGCCGCACTGCTTGCGACACTTGCAGCACTAGATGCCGTGCTTGCATCAGACTGAATCCCACTATCATTTGGATACTCGGAAGCAGCTGATGACGCGTTGCTAGCTTGACTTGCGGCGTTACTTGCCTGACTCGTTGCATCACTGGCGCTGGAACTTGCTTGTGATGCATAAGAGTCAGCCTCGCTGGCGCTGGAACTTGCATTGCTTGCGTAGTCTGAAGCTGCCGACGATGCATGACTCGCCTGACTAGCACTGGAACTAGCTCCGCTAGCACTGGAACTTGCATTGCTCTTAGCAGCCGAATCACTTGCTGCCGCACTTGACGCTGCATTTGCTGCACTGCTTGCAGTGCTTGCAGCACTGGATGCAATCGAACTGTAGGAACTAGCAGCACTGGCCGCATTCGAAGCTACCGATGCATCGGAAGCCGCTGCACTGGCCGCATCACTTGCAGCACTTTCAGCACCCGATGCTGCGCTAGCAGCTGAGCTTGCTGCATTGGAATAACTGCTTGCTGCACTATCGTCACCGGACTGGGCAGCACTAGATGCAGCACTGGCGGCACTGCTTGCGATACTTGCAGCACTGCTTGCCATTGAGGCAGCGCTAGAAGCGATGCTTGCTTGATGGTTTGCATCACTTGCAGCAGACGAAGCAATCGACGACTCACTTCTTGCCTGACTCGCCGCACTGCTTGCGACACTTGCGGCACTAGATGCCGTACTTGCATC
>NZ_MSSM01000087.1 GCF_004123795.1 Lacticaseibacillus chiayiensis
TTAGCAAGCTGCCAACTCAAGAGGAGATTGAGAAGCGCTTCTACGAACGCTCTATGGCCGCATTGAACCGTAAAAAGGTACGTGCCATTTATCGCTACTCAGTCTTTCCCGGAAACGTTCCGGCTAAGTTTACGTTCGAAAAATGGCAGCCTGAAATGCAGACGAATTTGCAGAAATCAAGAGATCTGGGAAATAGGGCATACAAGCTGGCAAAACAAATGCAAAAAACACCTGAAAACGTGATTTTATTTGGCCCTCGTGGAACAGGAAAGACATCACTTGCTTTGGCGATGCTGACGAGTCTACGAGATCAAGGCCAGTCAGGGCTGTTTATTTCAACAGCAGAGCTGAGCAACCTAATGAGCTTGCAATACGATGCACCAGACGTTCGCCAGCGTTTAGCGGGCATTGAGCGGGCAATGAAAGAGGCTGACGTGCTGTTGTTGGACGACTTCGGAACAGAGGGCGGTATGAAGCTAGACATCA
>NZ_MSSM01000088.1 GCF_004123795.1 Lacticaseibacillus chiayiensis
CAKAGCTGAGCAACCTAATGAGCTTGCAATACGATGCACCAGACGTTCGCCAGCGTTTAGCGGGCATTGAGCGGGCAATGAAAGAGGCTGACGTGCTGTTGTTGGACGACTTCGGAACAGAGGGCGGTATGAAGCTAGACATCAAGCCAGTGAGACGTGACATGCAAGAGTTGATGTACCGTGTTGCGAATGCTCGTCTTGATTTTGAAAGCAACACGCCTCGTCTATCAACGATCATCACAACCAACAACGAGATGGATGAGCTTGAACGCATGTACAACAGCAAACTCATCAGCCGAATTATTCCAAAATCAAAAGATTGCACATTAAATTTTGAAAAACTAACAGACGTAAGGGGGAAAAGATCGTGACTGCAGACGAAATGATAAATAGATATTTGCAAAGCTTGGATAAGCGGCTGCGAGCATACGAAACGGCATTGAATCAAACAGTAGCGGACATCTACCGTTATTATGACAGTGGCTGCCTAAACGTTACTGAATCACAGTGGCAAGACATCATCGTGCTTGTTGGGGGAATTGTTCAGGCAAATACACGCATGATTCATGAAGCGTCAGATAGCGTATATGCTGACGGCAAAGTTTCGGGTAGCTTGCTTAAGTTAATTAAACTAGCTAAGCACTTCGCATCACTGGACTTCT
>NZ_MSSM01000089.1 GCF_004123795.1 Lacticaseibacillus chiayiensis
CTGTTCAGCCTGACTAGCTGCCAGCTTCAACGCTTCGGCATAGCTTCCCGGGATTGCATAACCCGTTCTGATCTGCGTTTCCATACTGTTAAAGGCTTGGATGTACTGAATCTTGAACTGAAGCGCACGCTTCCCAGTGAATCCAACAGCCAGCAATGTGAATCCGTCACGATTCATGTAGTACATTGGATTCGTTTTCCCATTAGAAGCGGTGTAACTACCATAAATAAAGTACTTTTTTAGTACAGCGTAATTTTCCGCGCTACTCATCAAATCACGAATTGCTGCTAGTACATCTCTGTGGTTCTTTCCAAATGATTCAGCGACCTTAAGACTGGTGGTGACTGCCTGACGGTCGTGCATAATTATTAATTCATTCAATGTGTTCCCTTCTTTCTTTTGGCCTCATTCATTAACGATGGCCATTTCACGTGCTTGACCTGAGGTACCGATTTGGTACTTCAGCCGGTCTTCTTCTTCAACGTGGTTGTTTACGTCACGACTTCCGTTTTGATATCCGAGAATATCGGCCACATCCTTACCGACAAACATTGGCTCATTGTCAACCACCACAGTTCGTAATTGACGACCTTTAAAATCAAAATGTTGTAATTGGTTCATACCGTCATCCCCTTATGTCGCGTTATTGCGACTTTTTTCTTTAAAAAAATATCAATTGCTTCCTGATCGCTAAGAGGGATGAATTGCATCATTTTGAATATTTCTTGTGCCGTGAAGTCTTTTCCACCCCGCTGCATTTTCCTAAATAATGTGCTTCTCGCGATCCCTAATGCTAAAGCTAGAGAATCTTGAGTGACATGTCGTTCTGTCATAAGTCCCTTTAAACGATCCAAGTTCACATTAACCATATATGATTCCCCTTTCTGTCGCATTCCTGCGACTTGATGAACTAAGCATAAATCCCTTAATAAGCACTTGTCAATATAAAAATCG
>NZ_MSSM01000090.1 GCF_004123795.1 Lacticaseibacillus chiayiensis
ACGGTAGTATCCTTGCATGGGACGTCGCTGGTACAGAGACGACACAACTAGTAACGGCGACGATGACGAAGGCGCTTAAAGCGAACCACGGTTTGAAACCTGAGATTCTTCATTCCGATCAAGGTTCGGTATACACTTCCCGCGCATACAATACGTTACTGACGGGAAACGGCATCACACATAGCATGTCTCGACCGGGTACCCCCGGTGACAATAGTCCGATGGAAAGTTTCTGGAGTCAATTTAAGACTGAGGAGTTGGCGTTCAAACACCCACTATCTGAGATTGAACTTATCGCCATCATCAAGAAGTACATCAATTGGCATAATAAGGAAAGACGCCAATTAGCATTAAACGGCATGACCCCGGAAGAATATCGGAATCATGCCGTTCAAGAAAGTGCATAAGCCTTTAATTATTTGACTGTCTACTTGACGCGGAGCCGCGCCAACCACCCTCTTTTTGAACATACTATTTATTA
>NZ_MSSM01000091.1 GCF_004123795.1 Lacticaseibacillus chiayiensis
ATTAGTGAATGGTTTCAGGTCGACCACTGTCTGCAATTCACGCTGTGGCGTATTGACGATGGTATCAGGAATTGTCTCCTTCGCGTCAACAGACTTAACCCCAGCGTTAACTGCATCACTGGCATCAGTAGGATCAGCACGCAAAACCGCAAAGGTACCAACGTCTGTCTTTTCAAAATCAATGCCTTCTGTGTTACGGCCACGGCTGTGAAGATAGGCATTCATAGCGGTGCGATAATTCTGCTGTTCAGGTTGCCGTTTCTTCTTGTCGCTTGGCTGTTCATTGCCTTTCAACGCAGCCTCGTATAAGTCACGTTTTTCTTCAAGATCTTTGATCTCTTTGTCAGCTTTATCATACTTGGCACGAACGCCTTCTGCCTTCTTCAGGTTTTCCTCGGAATCTTCACCTTCAAGTAAAGAACGAAGTTCTGTCTTCATAGCTGGCAACGCTGAACGCTTTTCATCAAGTTGCTTTTTAACAGCAGCTAATTTTTCATCTAAAGTCATCTAGTGACCCTCCTTATTTTTTGTATAAAAATAGGCACCGATTATTCGATGCCCTTGAGCAATTCCTCTTTATTCAGTTGATAAAGCATCTTGCGCCGCTTAAGTTCCCATTCTGGCGGCTGATCTAGCGCTTTTATCTGTTCCAACGATCGTGCTCCGACCTTTACCTCAGTGTCTGGATAAGCAGGTGTTGTCACCGGCGAAACATCAAACAGATGATCAATGTTGTTGATTGTGCGCTCGTATTTAACCCCTCGTTCGCTTGACTTTTGCCACTTTGCGCG
>NZ_MSSM01000092.1 GCF_004123795.1 Lacticaseibacillus chiayiensis
GACACAGCTTGCGATGACCCTAGCTGACACTGGGAGAGCGAGCAAATCGCTGCGATTGTGCAGCTTTTTTAATTAAAACATTGCAACAATAACGTTCGATAGCTTTAATCATATATGCTATAATAGGTATATAGAAGGAGTGGTCGAATGAGCGCTTATGAAAAACATGTAAACGGAACAGTAAGTGAGTTGTTAGCAGAAGCTTTTTTTGTTTCAAAAGGATACATAGTGTCTAAACCTATAAATGATTTCAATGAATATGATTTGATTATTGATTGTGAAGATGGTTTAAAAAGAGTTCAAGTGAAAACTGTTTATTGGGACAACGCAAAAATGAGAAACGTTATCAGCTGTGTAACTTCACACATCAGAAGTAATAACCAAAGATACAACAAGAAATATAACGCCAAATCGTTTGATATATTGTGTGCTGTTCATAAGGACACGAAGACTTTTTATTTGATACCATTTGAAGATATAAAAGGTAGAAGAAGTATTACCTTTTATCCAGAAGGGAAACCAAAACAGTTAATTCCAGATACGTTGATTTTGAATCTTATAGAGAAACGTTGTAACATTCATCTATCATGTCGGGTGCAAATCCCGACCAGCGATATTGCCGAGACGTGAGGCCGACGCGTGGCCGGAGCGTGAGATTGCCTTGCTATCGATACAAGGATAAGCGTTTCATTGACTATAGCTTTGAGACCAAGATGGGCTGGTACGGATCGCCCATCAATT
>NZ_MSSM01000093.1 GCF_004123795.1 Lacticaseibacillus chiayiensis
AGAGCATTGCCCACGCCTTCCAAAGCAAATGCAACCACAATAACAACAAATCCCAACTCATGATTCGTCAGGTTCACGCTAGCCATTAGTAATGGTGAGAGGATTAATAAAAGCAGCCCAATGCCAATGACCGATTTCTTCGTCAACCACCACTGACTAAAGTCAGTGGCTTGTGAGCAAACACCCTTCTTGCGAGTGCTTGAATCACAATTTGCACAGATACACCACTGCAGGCAGTTCGACGAACTGCTTTGTCTTACACGGCAATTACCAGTGCCTTTAGCGTCCCCAGGTTGCCATAGGGACGAGCCTAATCAGGCTAATTTAGTAATACCTTTGATCAGTATGTTCTGAGCAGCATTGTGATCGCGAATGTGATGGGTACTGCATTTAGGACACGTCCATTCTCGATCAGCAAGCCTAAGCTTATCAGTGCCTTCGGTTCCCATTACGAAGTCGCAATGATGACAGGTTTGAGTGGTATTCCTAGGATTGACCGTTACAAACTGGCGACCATAAAGGTCAGCCTTGTAAGTTAGCATGCCTAAGAAGGTACCCCAGCCTACGTCTGCGATACTCATTGCCAAGGCGTGATTTTTTAGTAAGTTCTTACTTCGCAATTCCTCTGCAACCACTAAATCGTGGTTCTTGATTAGTGTGGTTGAGACGTTGTGCAAGAAGTTCTTACGCCGATCTAGAATCTGTGCATGAATCTTAGCAACTACCAAGCGCTGTTTTTGGTAATTCTTACTGTTACGTAACGGTCGATGCTCTTTCTTTGCCCTTCGGGCACGGCGCGACAAAACACGTTGGGCCTTAGCCAGTCGTCCCTTAATCGTTCGATAGTAGCGCGGATTTGCGACAACTTTGCCATCACTGGTCGTCAAGAAGTTTTTCGTGTTGAGGTCAATGCCGGTTTGCCGATTGGTTTTGGCAGGCTTCGTGATGAACGGTGTATCAGAACCCAGTTGCATGGATAAAAAGAAACGGTCGGCAGCGTCCTTAGTAATCGTGACCGTGCCAATGCGAGTTTCTGCTTGCCGACTCAGTAATCGTTTGTGGGAGCCTTTAATGCGTAGCCGACCTAACTTAGGCACTAAGATGTGCTTGAGGTCTTCAAAGCAGACGGTCCCGTTGGTTAGCTGCGCCGTTTTCTGCTTGATATATTGGCAATTAGTTTGATAGCGCCACGCATAGCTTTTACGGTGGAATTTTGGGACGCCAGTCCCATGAACCTTCCGAAAGGCTTTCCATGCTTTGCGGTAGTTCCGGATAGCGTTAGCCTTAGCAAGACTGTCAATGCGCTTGTCTTCTAAGAATTGGAAATGATTGGACATCTGCTTGGCATTTTGCCGTAATTCAAGCTGCTTGATTCGAGCTTGAACCGTATCAATTGGCAGCTTGACTTGTTTTAATTGCCAGAGTTCTTTACCAATCGCCACCATCTCGTTATAGACGAAGCGACTGGCATCGCTGTTAAGCTTAATCAATTGCTTTTGGCGGTCACTTGGGTAGACGCGAATCTTCAGTCCATAATGATATTCTAATTGTGCCATTGACTTCATTTAATCCCACCTCTTTTCTTGCTATAATGGTATTATAGCATTAGCCAATGATGACAACAATTGAGGTGACTTTTATGACTCAAGAAAAAATCCAAGACGCGGTTTATACCAGACGCTATATCTATAACTTTCATTACCATTTGATCTGGGTAACGAAATATCGCCATCAAACTTTTGTAACTAAGGAACTGGCAGACGAAATGAAGGTCATTTTGCAAGGGGTTGCCGATAATAATGAGATTGTGATCGAAAAAATGGAAGTCATGCCCGATCATGTCCATGTATTGATCAGTTTTCCACCCAGCAAGGCACCAACCAGTGCCATCAAGGCGCTCAAGGGCAGAAGTGCCTTTATCTTTCTCAAACGGCATCCGGAAATTCGCGATTCTCAAGATTGGGGTGGACATTTATGGTCACCCAGCTACTACATGAGTACACTTGGCAACATGAGCAAGGACGTCGTTGAGAATTACATCAACAACCAAAAGTACAACGAACTGAAAAAGCGCCCTAAGAGGCGTTGAGAGGGGGCTTATCCATCCCATG
>NZ_MSSM01000094.1 GCF_004123795.1 Lacticaseibacillus chiayiensis
CTAACAGTGCCGTTGCAACTTTGCTGAAGGGATTCACTCCAAAGAGCATTACCTCCGTCGATGATTTGAAGCACATCAACAATGTGGACTTAGATCCGGCATATTCACGTGTCATCATCGCGTCCCAGAGCTTTTACAACTTCTTGGATACGGTGAAGGACGGTAATGGCCGTTACTTGTTGCAAGACAGTATCTTGACCCCGTCTGGCAAGAGCGTTCTTGGTATGCCGATTGTTGTTGTATCTGATGATACTTTGGGTGCAGCAGGCGAAGCACACGCCTTTTTGGGTGACATCAAGCGGGCAATTCTGTTTGCTAACCGCGCAGACTTCATGGTTCGCTGGGTTGATGATCAGATTTACGGTCAATTCTTACAAGCAGGAATGCGATTTGGTGTATCTGTTGCTGACGAAAAGGCTGGCTACTTCCTCACATACACCCCAAAAGCGTAACGCCTGACGGAGTGACTTTGAGCCAGAAAACGTTCACAGGTGGTGTCGGTGCCACAAAAGATATCACGGT
>NZ_MSSM01000095.1 GCF_004123795.1 Lacticaseibacillus chiayiensis
GCTGATACTGCGGAAGCTTAAAGCAGAGCAGACCTTCGACCATGTGTGGTTAGTCATGACATATCCAGATGAGAAGCTAGACACATTGCTTGCTAGTCGAGATGTCGAACACATACTCATCGACACTGACCGAGACACATGCATCCAGAGACTGTCTAAGCAAGGTCGAGATGTGAGTCAACTCATCAAAGTGATGAACAAACTTGACGAAATGAAATCAGAAAACAAATTTGCAAAATTCAAGAAAATAAAAAATAAAAATTACAAAAATTGAATTTTTGAAAGAAATTTATCGGGCGAACAAACGGGCTGAAATCCTCCAGACCCCCCTCCATTTTTATCGGGGGTTACATTTCTCGAAGCGGAAGAACGGTCGGCCTCTTTTTGGCACCCCAAATTGTAACGATTTTTAAGGCGGCAGGGGTAAACTCAGCCCATTTTATATAGATATTAGGAGGTGAAGTGGGAAATGGCTGGAAAATACAAAGTGTTGCAAATGTCTAAGGGTGATTTGACCAAAGAACGGCAAGAAGCCAAGCTACATGCGGAATTGATGGCCAAAGATGGCATTCCAAAACTTCAGGTAACACCGCCTAATCATCTTGACCCAGTCGCAAAACAAGAATACAAGCGAATTATCGAATCTTGGGACCTTACCACTTAGAAATCTCGATCGCGCGA
>NZ_MSSM01000096.1 GCF_004123795.1 Lacticaseibacillus chiayiensis
TTCTAGTGAGAAATAAACTACCCGTACCGCAAACCGACACAGGTAGTCGAGGAGAGTATCCTCAGGTGAGCGAGCGAACTCTCGTTAAGGAACTCGGCAAAATGACCCCGTAACTTCGGAAGAAGGGGTGCTGGCCGTCAGGTCAGCCGCAGTGAATAGGCCCAAACAACTGTTTATCAAAAACACAGGTCTCTGCTAAATCGTAAGATGATGTATAGGGGCTGACGCCTGCCCGGTGCTGGAAGGTTAAGAGGATGAGTTAGCGCAAGCGAAGCCCAGAATTGAAGCCCCAGTAAACGGCGGCCGTAACTATAACGGTCCTAAGGTAGCGAAATTCCTTGTCGGGTAAGTTCCGACCCGCACGAAAGGCGTAATGATTTGGGCACTGTCTCAACGAGAGACTCGGTGAAATTATAGTACCCGTGAAGATGCGGGTTACCCGCGACAGGACGGAAAGACCCCATGGAGCTTTACTGTAGCTTGATATTGAGTGTTGGTACCGCTTGTACAGGATAGGTAGGAGCCGTAGAGATCGGAACGCTAGTTTCGATGGACGTTGGTGGGAGTACTACCCTAGCTGTATGAACACTCTAACCCGCGCCACTGAACGTGGCGGGAGACAGTGTCA
>NZ_MSSM01000097.1 GCF_004123795.1 Lacticaseibacillus chiayiensis
CGGATCAAAGCTTACTTATAGCTCCCCGAAGCATATCGGTATTAGTTCCGTCCTTCATCGGCTCCTAGTGCCAAGGCATCCACCGTGCGCCCTTTGTAACTTAACCTGTACTGACTTGCGTCAGCGGTTATGCGATGCGAATTTCTAAATTAGAAACTCATACAAATACGCTGTGTTCTCGGCAATTTAAAACATTTACAACAATGATATCCAGTTTTCAAAGAACAAAGTCGCACCCGCTAGGGTGCTTGAGGGTCGTCCCCTCAAAACTAAACAAAGTTTCGTGTGTGCAGGTTTCCGTCAGACTGACGTCTGTTTCCTTAGAAAGGAGGTGATCCAGCCGCAGGTTCTCCTACGGCTACCTTGTTACGACTTCACCCTAATCATTTGTCCCACCTTAGACGGCTCGCTCCCTAAAAGGGTTACGCCACCGGCTTCGGGTGTTACAAACTCTCATGGTGTGACGGGCGGTGTGTACAAGGCCCGGGAACGTATTCACCGCGGCGTG
>NZ_MSSM01000098.1 GCF_004123795.1 Lacticaseibacillus chiayiensis
GTGCTTGGTACAAAGTCCGTCATCACCGACAACCCCGTATTCGAAGGCCGAAGCCCCAAATTTTGCTAACTTCTTATTAGTTGTAACAGCAGTATCTGCCATATTAAAAATCCTCCTTTAGGAAAATAAAAAGGGCTAGCCAATCGGCAGTCCTTGAAACTGAAAGTATCCTGTTGTCATGCGAAGGGCTGGGGTATCGCCATCAACGTAGGAGTTGCGATAATACCTTTCCCAGCCAGCCGCATGTAGTGCTTGATATATCTGTGTTTCTATTTTTTCTTCTTGATCCCAGTCAGTGTTGTCCACCCAAAAATCTACTTGCACTTTCGGATACTCTAATATCCTAGAATCGTCAGCATAATCAGCAGCATCACCGGGCAAAGAAGTGATTCTCACCCATGGAGCTAGACTTTCAGGAGTTACGCTTGTCTGGTTATTGAAGTCTGGGGTACCTATATATACCTTGTCAGCAATATCCAAATTGGCTGACAGGATGTCATAAACAAGTTTTTCAGGTGCCATTACATCCC
>NZ_MSSM01000099.1 GCF_004123795.1 Lacticaseibacillus chiayiensis
GCCCAAACATAAGTCCTGCTAAATCAGTTACTGTAAATGTCAATTTTTTGTTCATGATTTTTTCTCCTTAATCGATCTCTTCTGCTTCAATCTCAACACGTGGTTGATCGCTGTACCATTTGCCAACATGGATCTCGACTATTTGGTTGTCGTCTTCCCACAAAATCCCGGTCAGCGCATCAGACACCGCTTTGTAATAGTTGTCTGTATCCGGCTTAACAGTTGGTCTAATGATGCCGTCCTGTTTTTTCCGCCTAGTAAGCTTGCTACCGGATTTTTGAATACCTCTGTATACTTTTACGTTTATCCTGATAGAACCCGTCAGAGGCTCAATATGGAGCTCCTGACGTGCAATCTGCTTGATGTATTCTTTGTAGCCACGTGATTTGGGAGGATCATACGTACTTACATACT